>NZ_MPZN01000023.1 GCF_002936985.1 Microterricola pindariensis
AGGCACGCAGCGACTCGAGGTCGCCGGAGACGAGCCCGGCCGCACGTGCCTGCACGAGCACGTTGCCGAGCGCGGTGGCCTCGACCGGCCCCGCCTGCACCGGCACTCCGGCATGGTCGGCAGTGAGCTGGCAGAGCAGCGCGTTCTGCGAGCCGCCGCCCACGATGTGGATCGTGCGCACCGTCTTGCCCGAGAGCTCGGATGCCGCCCTCACGGCGCGCGCGAATGCCTCCGCCAGGCTCTCGATGATGCTGCGCACGTACTCGGCCCGGCTGGCCGGAACGGGCTGGCCGTGCTCGGTGCACCAGGCGGCGATGCGGGCGGGCATGTCACCGGGCTCCATGAAGCGCGGGTCGTTCGCGTCGAAGACGGCGACGGGGCCGGTGACCGCCTCGGCGGCGGCGACGAGCGGCAGCAGCTCGACGCTCGGGTCGTCCTGCTGCCAGCTGCGCACCGACTCGCTGAGCAGCCAGGTGCCCATGACGTTGTGCAGGAAGCGCACCCGGCCGTCGACGCCGCCCTCATTGGTGAAGTTGGCGGCCCGGCTGGCCTCTGTGAGCACCGGCCGCTCCAGCTCGACGCCGACCAGGCCCCAGGTGCCGCATGAGATGTACGCGGCATCCGGGTCGGTCATGGGAACGGCCACCACCGCGGATGCCGTGTCGTGCGAGCCGACCGCGATGACCGGCGTCGACGCGGGCAGACCGGTCGCCGACGCCACCTGCGGCAACAGTGTGCCGATGCGCTCGCCCGGCTGCACCAGCGGGGCGAAGAGCCTGCGCGGGAGCCCGAGCCGCTCAATCAGTGAATCGTTCCAACGTGGCTCGCTGCCCAGCGTGAGCAGTCCCGTCGTCGAGGCGTTGGTGCTCTCTGCCCGTTGCGCCCCGCTCAGCCAGAACGCGATCAGGTCGGGCACGAGCAGGGCTCGGTCGGCCAGCTCGAGCAGGCCGTCGGCGTGCTCGGCCTCGAGCTGGTAAAGAGTGTTGAACGGCAGGAACTGCAGGCCGTTCTCGGCGTAGAGCTCGGCGAACGGCACGCGCTCGTGCACGGCGGCCACACCGGCGGCGGTGCGGGAGTCGCGGTAGTGGAATGGGGTGCCGAGCAGCCGGTCGCCGCGCAGCAGGCCGTAGTCGACCGCCCAAGAGTCGATGCCGATGCCGGCCAGTCCCGGCTGCAGGCGGCCCGCCTGGGCCAGCCCCTCCAGAACGGACTGGTACAGCCCGAGCGCGTCCCAGTGCAGCCCGCCCGGCGTCTGCACCGGGGTATTCGCGAAACGGTTGACCGCCTCGAGCCGGAGCTCGTTCGGGCCGACATGGCCGAGCATGACCCGGCCGCTGGTGGCGCCGAGGTCGACGGCGGCGACTGTTCCGTTGGCCATTCTGGGGTACTCCTTGATTCGTGGTTCGCTCAGCGATCCCGGCCGCCGGGCGCCCGTGTCGGGGCGCCCGGCGGCCGGGACAATCGGTGTGGGCGCAGGCTAGCGCAGGAACGCGGCCGCAACGCCCGCGTCAACGGGAATGTGCAGGCCGGTCGTGTGCGAGAGGTCACTCGAGCACAGCACGAACACCGCGTTCGCGACGTTCTCCGGCACGACCTCGCGCTTGAGGATGGTGCGCTGGGCGTAGAACTTGCCCAGGTCCTCCTCCTCGATTCCGTAGGTTGCGGCGCGGTTCGCGCCCCAACCCGAGGCGAAGATGCCGGAGCCGCGCACGACGCCGTCGGGGTTGATGCCGTTGACCTTGATGCCGTGCTCGCCGAGCTCGGCCGCCAGCAGGCGCACCTGGTGGGCCTGGTCGGCCTTGGTGGCCGAGTAGGCGACGTTGTTCGGGCCGGCGAAGACCGAGTTCTTCGAAGAGATGTAGATGATGTCGCCGCCCAGCTTCTGCGCGATCAGCACCCGGGCGGCGTTCTTCGAGACGAGGAAGGAGCCCTTGGCCATCACGTTGTGCTGCAGGTCCCAGTCGGCCTCGGTGGTCTCCAGCAGGGGGCGCGAGAGCGAGAGGCCGGCGTTGTTCACGACCAGGTCGAGCCCGCCGAAGGCCAGCACGGCCGCGTCGATCGCGGCCTGGACGGCTGCCTCGTTCGAAACGTCGGCGGCGACGCCGATGGCGACGTCGGTGCTGCCCAGCTCGGCCGCTGCGGCCTGTGCCTTGGCCAGGTCGAGGTCGGCGATGACGACGCAGGCGCCCTCGGCGGCCAGGCGCACGGCGATGGCCTTGCCGATGCCGGAGGCGGCGCCGGTGACGAGCGCGATGCGGCTGGCGAGGGGCTTCGGCTTCGGCATCCGCGCCAGCTTGGCCTCTTCGAGGGCCCAGTACTCGATGCGGAACTTCTCGGCCTCGTCGATCGGGGCGTAGCTGGAGATGCCCTCGGCGCCGCGCATCACGTTGATGGCGTTCACGTAGAACTCGCCGGCGACCCGGGCGGTCTGCTTGTTGGCGCCGAAGCTGAACATGCCGACGCCGGGCACCAGCACGATGAGCGGGTCTGCGCCGCGGATCGCGGGGCTGTCGGCGACGGCGTTGCGGTCGTAGTAGGCCTGGTAGTCGGCGCGGTACTCGGTGTGCAGCTCCTCGAGGCGGGCGATCGAGTCCTCGACCGAGGCGCCGGAGGGCAGGTCGAGCACCATCGGCTTGACCTTGGTGCGCAGAAAGTGGTCGGGGCAGCTGGTGCCGAGCGCGGCCAGGCGCGGGTGCTCGCTGGAGGCCAGGAAGTCCAGCACCTCCGCGCTGTGGGTGAAGTGGCCGACCATGGGCTTGTCGGTCGAGGCCAGGCCGCGGATGACGGGCGCGAGCGCGGCGGCCTTGGCGAGGCGCTCGGCCTCGCTCAGGGCGTCGTAGCCCTCCAGTGCCGGGCCGAAGGGCTCTGCCCTGCTCTTCTCGGCGATGTAGGCGGCTGCGGTGTCGATGATCCAGAGTGAGTTGGCCTCGGCCTCGTCGCTGGTGTCGCCCCACGCGGTGATGCCGTGGCCGCCCAGGATGCAGCCGATCGCATCCGGGCTCTGGGCCTTGATGGCGGCGATGTCGAGGCCCAGCTGGAAGCCGGGGCGGCGCCACGGCACCCAGACGACCTTGTCGCCGAAGATGGTCGAGGTCAGCGCCTCGCCGTCGGCGGCCGTCGCGATCGCGATGCCGGAGTCGGGGTGCAGGTGGTCGACGTGGGCGGCGTCGACGAGGCCGTGCATGGCGGTGTCGATCGAGGGGGCGGCGCCGCCCTTGCCGTGCAGCGTGAAGTCGAACGCGGCCACCATCTCGTCCTCGCGGTCGAGCCCGGCGTAGACGCCCTCGAGGGCGCGCAGCCGGTCGACGCGGAGCACGGCGAGGCCGGACTCGGTGAGCGTGCCGAGGTCGCCGCCGGAGCCCTTCACCCACATCAGCTCGACCGGCTCACCGGTGACGGGGTCGGTCTCGATGCCCTTGGCGCTGGTGTTGCCGCCCGCGTAGTTGGTGTTCTTGGGGTCGGCGCCGAGGCGGTTCGACCGCGCGATGAGGTCTGCTGGGGTGCTCACGTGCGGAATCCTTTGCTCAAACTCAAATGTTAGTATCTGTGAAATCTAACAACAAGTCACTTGAGGCGCAAGCGGTTCAGCGCAGCTCGACCAGGTCGCGGTACTCATCGAGGCGGGCGTCTCCGGGGTCGAGCTCCGTGATCATCACAGCGAAGTCGGCAAGGGTGAAGCAGAGGGCGAGAGAGCGATCGCCGAGCTTCGAGGAGTCGATGCAGAGAATGAGCTCACGAGAGACGCCGGCGAAGGCCTTCTTGATCTGGCTCTCGGGCAACGAGACCTCCGAGGTGCCGAGTGCCGCATCCAGGGCGGAGGCCGAGGTGAAGAAGCGCTGGTAGAACATGGAGGCCGCGGCCTGGCACGCGACGAGCCCGACGAAACTGTCGGTGGCCGCCTCAAGAGCGCCGCCGACGAGAATCGGCTCGACGCCCGGCATGCCTCGCATGGTGCGGAAGTTTTCGTAGGAGTTCGTGGCGACGGTGAGACCGGAGCGCTCGCCGATCGAGGCCCCGATCGTTCCGGCCGTCGTCGAGGCATCAAGGGCGATCGCCCCGCTGCGGGGAATCAGGGCGAGTGCCTTCTCGGCGATGAGCTGTTTCGCCCGGCTGCGTACCGTGCGGCGCTCGCTGAACGGCCGGGGGCCGGTGATCGCCACGGCCCCACCGCGCACCCGGCGCAGCAGGCCTTCCGCCCCGAGGTCGTCGAGGTCGCGACGTACGGTCATCGCAGAGACGCCGAGCTCGGTGGCTGCCTCCTCGATCTGGAGTGCGCCGTCACGTTGCAGACGGCTGACGAGTGCCAGACGGCGCTGTTCTGCCCCCACTGTTCCGCTGGTGGCCATCTGGACTCCTTCGCGTCGTGACCGTTCATGTTACAACACACACAAACGACCAATCCGGCGGTCAGCCGGCCTCGATGCACCCGCGCATGCGCGCGATTGCCACTCTGGGCGAGGACTGCCGCCGAAGTGTCAGCGTTTGACCGTGCCGCCGGCGCTTCCGGGCCTGCGAGGCTCGACACGTCGATCAGTCGAACGGCGCACCACGAGTTCGGGCTTCAGTATGACCTGACGGTGCACGTGGCTGGAATCGCGCGAGGAGTGGTCGAGCAGGAGCTGTGCGGCCTGATGGCCGAGGTCGTCAATGGGTTGGCGAATCGAGGTCAGCGGCACGACCCAGTTTTTCGCGAAGTCGATGTCGTCATAACCGACAAGTGCAACATCTTCCGGCACACGCAGGCCGGCATTCACCAGTCCGCGGTACACGCCGAAGGCGAGCATGTCATTTCCGCAGAAGATCGCCTCGGGAAGCGTCCCCTCCAGGAGGAGTTCGACGGCTCGCTGGCCGTCGCGGATGCCGAGGCCCGAAACGCTGACTTCTGTGAGCATCTCCTCGGGGTCCAGTCCGGCGTCAGCCATCGCCTGACGGGCCCCGGCCGCACGTTGCGCGAATTGGCGGAGGCTGAGTGACCCACCCACATACGCGATCCGCTGATGCCCGAGATCGAGCAGGTGGCGCACTGCCAGAGCGCCTCCGGCGACGTTGTCGACAGACACCGAGCAGTGCGTCGCGCCACCGTCGAAGTCGAGGAGCACGACCGGCAGGTCCTGTGGAAGATTCACGTAGCGATCGGCGTGCTCCTCCGGCGTGGCCGGCGCGAGCAGTACACCGCGCACGTGCTGCGCAGCGAGCATGGAGAGCAGCGCAGACTCTCGAACGATCTCACCCTCCGAGTTGCAGAGCATGACGACGAGCCCCGAATCCCGGACCGAGCGTTCAACAGCGTGGGCTGCTCCCATATAGAACGGGCTCTCGACATCGAGCACGACCAACCCGATCACATTGCTCACGGCTCCTGTGAGCACGCGCGCCTGCTGGTTCGGCACAAAGCCGAGCTCCCGAATGGCCTGTTCCACCAGCAAGCGAGTGCGCGGGTGCACTCGTTCGGGGTGGTTGATCGTGTTGGAAACCGTTCCCGTCGAGACATCCGCGAACGCTGCCACGTCGCGAATCTTGACGGAGGCACGAGCTGACGAGTCTGCGGCTTTGCTCATCGAGACTGGTTCTCCTTGCAATCGGCAGCAAGCTGAGCGCTCACACTATCAACTCCCGACTGCTCACCGCCGAGGCGGCGAGTGTGAGCCTGCCGACGGCGAATAAGTTGCAGACCGGGTGCGCTGCGTGTACTTTTGAAGCGCTTCAGAAAATGAAGCGATTCAAATACCCTACACATCACGCACCGGCGCGGGATCACTGATGCCTTCAGGCCCTTCGTCGTCGCACCCTGCAGTGACATCGAGGAGAACAACATGAAGCAACGACGCTTTTCCGGCCTGACACTCGGCCTCGCCGCAGTGCTCAGCCTCGGCTTGGTTGGCTGCGCCGCCGGCGGCACCGCCGCTCCAGAAGCGGGTGCCGCGGGCGATGGCGACTACACGATCGCCATCGTTCCCAAGGACTCCACGAACCCCTGGTTCGTTCGCATGGAGGACGGTGTCAAGCAGTATGCCGCCGACACCGGCCTCGACGTCTACCAGAAGGGCCCGGCCGAGACCGACGCCACCATGCAGGCCCAGGTGATTCAGGACCTGATCGCGCAGGGCGTCGATGCGATCGGCGTGGTTCCTGTTGACCCGGGCGCGCTGGAGACGGTTCTCAAGCAGGCACTCGATGCCGGCATCGTGGTGGTCACCCACGAGGGCGCCAGCCAGGAGAACACGATGTACGACATCGAGGCCTTCAACAACACCGACTACGGCGGGTTCATCATGGACAACCTCGCCGAGGCGATGGGTGAAGAGGGCGTCTACACGACGATGGTCGGCCACGTCACGAACGCGTCGCACAACGAGTGGGCCGATGGCGCAGTTGCGAAGCAGGCGGAGGCCTACCCCAACATGACCCTCCTCGCTGCGGAGCCGCGCGTCGAGTCACAGGATGACGGCGAGGTCGCCTACCAGTCGGCCAAGGAGCTTCTGAAGAAGTACCCCGAGATCAAGGGCATCGTCGGTACGTCGTCATTCGACGCTCCCGGTGTCGCTCGCGCCATCGAGGAACTCGGTCTCACCGGCAAGGTGTTCGTCAGCGGCACGGGAATGCCCGCCGCCAACAAGGGAATCCTGCAGAAGGGTCTCGTCAAGTCCCTCACGCTCTGGGACCCGGCGGATGCCGGCTATGCGCTGGCCTCGCTCGCCACGTTGATCCTGAACGGCGAAGAGATCGTCGATGGCGTCAACCTCGGTGTCAAGGGCTATGAGGACATGAAGTTCGCCAAGGGCAGCGACAAGGTGCTCGAGGGCAACGGGTGGGTCGTCATCAACAAGGACAACGTCGACGAGTTCGGCTTCTAAACCACAGCACCTCACGCGGCCCGGTGCAGAGCGTTCGACCGCTCTGCCCGGGCCGCCACATGCACCATATTGAAAGGATGCGCCGATGGTGGACAACGTCATCGCGGTACGTGGCGTCAGCAAGGCCTTTGCCGGCGTGCAGGCGCTGGACACCATTTCGTTGGAGATCGCTCCGGGTGAAATTCACTGTCTTGCGGGGGAGAACGGGAGCGGGAAATCCACGCTCATCAAGGTGATCTCGGGCGTGCACGCGGCCGATGAAGGCACGATCGAGCTCAATGGGAAGGAGTTCTCCAAGCTCACGCCGATGGAGGCGATCTCCAACGGAGTGCAGGTCATCTATCAGGACTTCTCCGTCTTCCCCAACCTCACGGTGATGGAGAACCTCGCTCTCACGGCGGAGCTCGCCGAGCATCGAACGTTCGTCAACTGGCGACGGATGCGGCGGATCGCCACAGAGGCGATCGCGAAGATCAACGTCAAGATCGATCTGGACGCGAAGGTGGGTCAGCTCTCAGTTGCGCAGAAGCAGCTGGTGGCGATCGCCAGGGCGTTGATGAGCAACGCCCGACTGATCATCATGGACGAGCCGACGACGGCGCTGACCAAGCGTGAGGTCGACGCTCTGTTCGGCATCATCCTCGACCTGAAATCTCGCGGCATCGCCACCCTCTTCGTGAGCCACAAACTCGAGGAGGTCTTCGAGATCAGCGAGCGCTTCACCATCATTCGGAACGGCAAGCATGTGATCACCTGCCTTCCCGAAGAACTCGATCACAAGAAGTTCTCCTTCTTCATGACGGGGCGTGAGTTCGATGACGCGCGGTTCACACCGCAGATCAGAGCAACCCAGCCGATTCTCGAAACGTCCCGGCTCTCGGCGCACGGTGCATTCTCGGACGTGAGTCTGTCGTTGCGGCCGGGCGAGATTCTCGGAATCACCGGGTTGCTCGGATCCGGGCGCACGGAATTGGCGCTGGCGCTCTTCGGCTCGCTCAAGAGCGACTCCGGGGAGATCCGCATCGACGGCAAAGCGGTCGTGTTGGACAGCGTGCGCACGGCGATTTCTCACGGAATCGGCTATGTGCCGGAAGACCGTCTGACCGAGGGGCTGTTTCTCGAGCGCTCGATCGGTTCCAACATCGTGATCAGTGAGATCGACTCCTTTGTCTCCTCGCTGGGTGTGTTGGAGCAAGACAAGGCAGATGCCGAGGCACAGCGATGGATCACCGATCTGCGCATCGCCACCCCGGATGCCCAGAACGCGGTGAGCACCCTCTCTGGCGGCAATCAACAGCGCATCGTGCTCGCCAAATGGCTGGCGACCAAGCCCCGAGTGTTGATTCTCAACGGACCAACGGTGGGCGTGGACATCGGGTCCAAACACGACATTCACCGTGTTCTGCGAGAGCTGGCCGCGGAGGGGCTCGCGGTGATCGTGATCTCTGACGACATCCCCGAGGTCATTCAGAACTGCAATCGCGTTCTGGTGATGAACGCTGGCCGCATCGTGAGCGAGCTCGACCCCACGCAGACCTCGGAACTCGAGCTGGCCGCCCTGATGTCGAAAGACGTGCAAACCCTCGAAGGGATCAGCTGAGATGCGCGCACTTCCCCAGAAACTCGTGCGATCAAACGAGTTCTACCTGTTCCTCGTCATCGTCGTGCTTGCCATCGTGATTCAGGCCAGGAGCGGCCAGTTCTTCACAGCCAACAATCTCGTCGACATCGCGAACGCGATGGTCGTGCCGGGTATCTTCGCCGTCGGCGCGTTCATGGTGCTGGTCTCCGGCGGCATCGACGTGTCTTTTCCGGCGCTCGCCTCGCTGGCGGTCTACGCGACAACCCGCATCCTCGTCGATGCGGGTTATGAGGGCGACCTCTGGCTCCCGTTCCTGATCGTCATGGCGATCGGAGCAGTGCTCGGCTCCTTGAACGGATGGTTCGCCTCCCGCTTCGCCGTGCCGGTCCTGATCATCACGTTGGGCACAGCGAGCGTGTTCTCCGGCATCATGCAGGGGGCACTCGGCTCCGTGCAGATCCCGAACATTCCGCCGGCCATGAGCGAGTTCGGGCGGGCGACGCTGTTCGTGGCGACCAACCCCGACTCTGGTCTCACCTCGAACATGCCCATGTCGTTCCTCCTGCTCGTCGGGGTGGTCGTGGCCGCGTTCGTCATGCTGCGGTACACCACGTTCGGCCGCGGAATCTACGCACTCGGCGGAGACGAGAGTGCGGCATCCCGCGCAGGCTTCAACGTGCGCAGGATGAAGTTCTGGCTCTACGTCATCGTGGGTGTGATCGCCAGCATCGCCGGCCTCGTGCGCACGAGCATGATGGACCAGATGCACCCGACCAACCTTCTCGGTATGGAGCTGATGGTGATCGCCGCCGTCGTTCTGGGCGGTACCGCCATCACGGGCGGCACGGGCACTCTGACGGGCGCCATGTTGGGAACGCTGCTCATCGTGATCGTGCAGAACAGCATGATCCTCGTCGGCGTCCCCACCTTCTGGCAGGGATTCGCCTTGGGCGTTCTGATCATCGTCGGAACCGGAATCTCGGCCCTCCAGCTCACCCGAGCCCGCAAGCGCAAAACCGCACTGATCTGAGAAAGAGACTGCAATGACTGCAATAACGACATCGCGTTCGCGAGTCCGGCTCTTCCGCGACCAGCACGTTACGCGCCTTGCTTCGATTCTCGTCGTGCTTCTGCTGTTCTTCGCGCTCGTCAGAACGGAGAACTTCTTCCGGCTCGCCACCTGGCAGTCCATGGCCGTCCAGTTTCCGGAGTTCGGGCTGATGGCACTCGGCGTCATGCTCACCATGATCATCGGCGGCATCGATCTGTCGGTCGTAGGCATCGCGAACATGACCGCCATCGGCAGCGCCACCCTGATGCTGTCGATCGCGCCTACCGGCTCAGACAGCCCGGAGGGCTACCTCGCCCTGATGGCAGCGATCTTCTTCTCGCTGCTGGTCGGGGCGCTTGCCGGCGCCTTCAACGGTTTCCTGGTGGCGAAGGTGAAGATCCCGGCGATCCTCGTGACTCTCGGCACCTTCGAGCTCTTCACCGGCATCGCCGTGATCATCAGCGGAGGAAAGCCCACAAGTGGCCTACCGCCGGAATATGGCGAGGTTATGGCGAGTCGGCTGTTCGGCGTCATCCCCATGCCGCTGATCATCTTCATCGTCGCCACCGCGGTCATCGGAGTGCTGATGTACAAGACCGCATTCGGCACGAAGCTCTACATGCTGGGATCGAATGAGACCGCGGCAGAGTTCAGTGGGCTCAAGACGACGAGCCTCACCATCCGCACCTACATGATCTCCGGACTTCTCGCCTCGGTGGCCGGTCTGGTGATGCTCGGCAACTACAACTCGGCGAAGGCGGATTACGGTTCGACCTACACGCTGCTGGCGATCCTCATCGTCGTGCTCGGTGGTGTGAACCCCAATGGCGGATCGGGGCGTCTCGCCGGAGTGATCCTCGCCGTTGTCGTGCTGCAGGTGCTCTCCTCGCTGCTGAACACCTTCCCCCACATCAGCAACTTCTACCGCCCACTCATATGGGGTGGCGTGCTCCTTCTGGTCATCGTTGTCAACCAGTGGGACAAACGTGACCATCTCGCTCGACTCTTCCGCTGGAAAGGGACAACCTCATGAAAATGACCAAGGATCGCCACGTCGTGGTGAGCGCCGACTTCGCCGGGTTTCCGCTGAAGGAAGCGGTCAAGACTCACCTGCAGGCGCGCGGATGGAGCGTCACCGACTTGACGCCAACACTCGACGACGCGCCGATGTACCAGCGGGCCGGTTTCATGGTGGGGGCGAAAATCGCCGAAGCCGAGTTTGAGAAGGCCCTCGCCTTCTGCGGCACCGGCATGGGCATCCATGTCGCCGCCAGCAAATGCCCGCACGTGCACGCCGCCGTGGCCGAGACTGTGCCTGCGGCGCTGCGCGCCTCGACCGCGAACAACTGCAATGTGCTGGCGATGGGCGCCTTCTACACGGCTCCGCGCCTCGCCATGGCAATGGCCGACGCTTTTCTCGAGTCCTCATTCGGCGACGGCTACGAGAACTGGCGAGGCTTTGCCGAATACCACCAACTCGGCTTCGACGAGTGCGAGAACTTCGACTACGAGGCGTACAAGGCCAACGGCTTCGAGCTCGTTGACAAGCCCACGGTGACGATGGGGCCGGAGCCCAGCGGGCTCGCGTATTAGCGCGCTCGCGTCGTAATTCAGCAAAGACAGACAGTTCATTAGTTCAACCCAGTTCAGACGTTCAGAAGGGAGCGCCTCATGGCACGCGTGCTATTGGCGGGGGAGTCGTGGTCGACGACCTCGGTTCACACCAAGGGGTTCGACTCGTTCACAACCACGGCCTACGAAGAGGGGGCGGCCGACTTCATAACTGCGCTCGAGCACGCCGGGCACTCTGTGGTGTTCCAGCCCAACCACGTTGCGGCGGCGAAATTTCCCACCACCCTCGCTGAGCTTCGCGAGTTTGACGTTGTCGTGCTCAGCGACATCGGCGCCAACACCCTGCTGATTCCCCCGCAGGTATTTTCAGAGGGTCGGGCCATGCCGAACAGGCTCGAGATTCTCGCCGAGTGGACCCGCGCCGGCGGTTCCCTGCTCATGGTCGGCGGCTACCTCAGCTTCATGGGCATCGAAGCCAAGGCCAACTACCGAAACACCGCGCTTGCCGCGGTTCTCCCGGTCGAGATGGAGGCTGGCGACGACCGCGAAGAGACCCCGCAGGGCTCTATCGCGAGCATCGTCGGTTCGCACCCGATCACCCGGGGACTCGACGAGAACTGGCCCGCCATCCTGGGCTATCACCGGGTCGAAGCGCGTGAAGGTGCCGAGGTGCTGGCGACCGTCGGCGCGCACCCCCTGCTCGTTGTCGACTCTGAGGGCTCTGGCCGCACGGCCGCGTTCTTGAGTGACATGGCCCCGCACTGGCTACCGAAGGAGTTTCTCGCCTGGGTCGGCTACGAGCCGATGTGGCAGCAGCTGATCTCCTGGCTCGCCCGCGAGAGCGAGTGAGTTCACAACGATGAACGCGTTCGGCCGTGTTGCCGCACTCGATTTCGGCGCCACGAGCGGGCGCGTCATCGTTGGCGAGGTCAGCAAAGATCAGCTGAGAATGCAGACCTTCGCGCGATTTGCGAACCGCCCGGTCGCCGTCGGCGGGCGCTTGCATTGGGACGTCCTGGCGCTCTGGCAAGACGCGCTCGACGGGGTGGCTGCGGCAATCCGTGAGGTGCCCGACCTCACGTCGGTGGCCACAGACACCTGGGGAGTGGACTACGGGCTCTTTCGTGGCGGTCGGCTGCTGGCCAATCCCACGCACTATCGGGATGAGCGCACGAACGCCGTGGTGGCAGGGGTCAACGCCCGTATGCCCGAGGCGGAGCAATACCGGCGGGCCGGCATCCAGATTCTCCCCATCAACACGATCTATCAATTTGCCGCTGAGGCGGAAGATCAGGTGGTGGAGTGGGCAGATTCGGCGCTTTTGATGCCGGATCTCTTCACGTATTGGTTGAGTGGCGCGCGTATCGCGGAGAGGACGATGGCGTCGACAACTGGACTGCTGGACGCCCATTCGCGGGAGTGGAACGCGGAGCTCGTCGCGGCGGCCGGCATCCCCATGGCGCTGCTTCCCGCGCTCGTCGATGCGGGCACCGCGGTCGGACCGTTGCGGGCAGACGTCGCCCGCGCGGTCGGCGCGGCCGGCCGCGTCGAGGTCGTCGCCGTTGGCTCTCACGACACGGCCTCGGCCGTGGTCGCCGTGCCGATGGAGTCGGAGTCGGCCGCCTTCATCTCCTGTGGAACCTGGGGCTTGGTGGGCGTCGAGCGGTCGCATCCGGTGCTCTCTGAGGAGGCGCGGCTGGCGGGCTTCACCAACGAGGCGGGAGTCGACGGGCGCTACCTGTTGATGCACAACGTGATGGGCCTGTGGATTCTCACCGAGGCGGTGCGACAGTGGGAGCGGCACGGCGAGACCGTCGAGTTGCAGAGCCTGTTGGCGGCTGCGGCCGCCGTCTCAGTGGATCTGCCGGTCTTCGACGTGAACGACGCACGCTTCCTGCCCCCGGGCGACATGCCCGCCCGAATCACCGGATGGTGCATCGAACGCGGGCTTACCCCGCCGCAGAACCTCGCAGAGATGACACGGTGCATCATCGAGTCGCTCGCCTGTGCTTTCGCCGACGCCGCGCAGCGCGCCGGAAGCCTCGGCGGTGTGGCGGTGCAACGCATCCACATCGTCGGCGGCGGATGCCAGAACGAGCTGCTGTGCCAGCGCACCGCCGACCGTGCCGGGCTGCCGGTGCTGGCCGGACCCGTGGAGGCGACCGCGCTCGGCAACATTCTGGTGCAGGCGCGCACCATGGGACACATCGCTGGCGACCTCGACGAGTTGCGCGATCTCGTTCGCCGTACCAACGAACCGGTGCGCTACGAGCCGCGGTGACGCCGCAACGACGCGGGCATTCGGCGTCCTAATCCACCGATTTTCCGAAGAAGGCCACGAAGGGACCAAAAACATGACCGCACGAATGCACGCAGACTCCGTCAGCGACGAGCTGGTTGCACTGACGAGACGCCTCGGGGAACCCGCGCGCGACCTGGTGATACTCGCCGAGGGCAACACGAGTGAGCTCGTCAGCGACAGGACGATCAGCGTGAAGGCTTCTGGCTCATCGATGGCTGATGCCACTCGCGACGATTTCGTCACCGTCGACCTGGAGCCGCTGCTCCAGATTCTGCGTGACCCGGCTGCGGGTCAGGAAGCGCTGACCGCGGCGCTCACCGCGACCACGGCCGACGGGGGAACCGTGCGGGCGTCGATCGAGTCGCTCGTGCACGTCGCCGTGCGTGCATTCGTGCCGGCGAAGTTCGTGGCGCACACCCACCCGACCGACGTGGTTGCGCTGCTTGCGAGCGCCGAGGCCGAGACGGCCTTCGTCGACCCGGTCTACTCCGAGGAATTCATGATTCTCGGCCGCAGCCTCTACGTACCGTACGCCGAGCCGGGCATCGTGCTCGGCCGCGTCTTTCTGGAGCACCTCGACAGCCACGTTCAGGAGCACGGCGAGACGCCGTCGCTTGTGCTGCTCGGCAACCACGGAATCGTGGCGATCTCGGACTCGGCTGCCGGTGTCGAGGCCATCTCGATGATGGCGGTGAAGAGCGCCAGGGTGCGGCTGGGCGCGAGACTCGCCGGAGGCGTCGCCCCGCTGAGCGCGGAGACCACCGCCCACTACTTCGACCGCCCTGACTTCCGTGAGCGCCGTGCCGCTTTGGCGGGCCGCCAGCGCTGACAAGACTGCGCGAACAGGGCGGAGGGCCGGGTCTCACACGAGATCCGGCCCTTCGCTCTGTGCTGCTGAGGGGGTTAGGCGCCCCAGCTGGACTGGGTGCCGCCCACGCGCTCCGCGGCGATCTGGGTCTGGTAGCCGGATGCCGCATAGGCGGCCATCGGGTCTGCGGGCAGGCCACGTCCCTCGCGCCACGCGGCGAGGTCGCCGCGCACGTCGGTGTAGAAGGCGTCCATGAGGATTCCGTTGGCGCCGAGCACGTCGCCCGCGCTCTGCGCGGCATCCAGTGCCTCGCGGTCGATGAGCAGCGCGCGGGCCGTCATCTCCTGCACGTTCAGCACGGAGCGGATCTGGCCGGGGATCTTGTCCTCGACGTTGTGGCACTGGTCGAGCATGAAGGCGACGGGGCTGTCCGGGCCGTAGCCGCCGCCGCGGACGACCTCGACCATGATGCGGAACAGCTGGAACGGGTCGGCCGCGCCGACGATCAGGTCGTCATCGGCGTAGAAGCGCGAGTTGAAGTCGAAGGAGCCGAGCTTGCCGAGGCGCAGCAGCTGCATGACGATGAACTCGATGTTCGTGCCCGGCGCGTGGTGGCCGGTGTCGAGGCAGACCATGGCCTTGTCGCCGAGGGCGGCGACCTGGGCGTAGCTCGTTCCCCAGTCGGGGACATCGGTGTGGTAGAACGCCGGCTCGAAGAACTTGTACTCGAGCACGAGGCGCTGCTCCGAACCGAGGCGGGCGTAGATCTGCGCCAGCGAGTCGGCGAGGCGGTCCTGGCGGCCGCGCATGTCGCCCTGGCCGGGGTAGTTGGTGCCGTCGGCGAGCCAGATCTTCAGGTCCTGCGAGCCGGTGGCGTGCATGATGTCGATGCACTCGAAGTGGTGGTCGATCGCCTGCTGGCGGATGCCGGCATCCGTGTGGGTGAGGCTGCCGAACTTGTAGACGTCATCCTGGAACGTGTTCGAGTTGATCGTGCCGAGGGCGACGCCGAGGTCGGCGGCGAACTCGCGCAGCGCGCTGTAGTCGTCGACCTTGTCCCACGGGATGTGCAGCGCGACCTTCGGCGCGAGGCCGGTCACGCCGTGCACCTGGGCGGCGTCGGCGAGCTTCTCCTGGATGGTGCGCGGCGTTCCGGGAGTGGCGAACACCTTGAAGCGGGTGCCGGAGTTGCCGAACGCCCACGAGGGCAGCTCGATGGCCTGGCCCTCGAGCTGGCTGGCGATGGAGGCGAATGTCGTCATGTCTGTCACTTCTCGGTCTCGGTGGTGTGTGGATGGCGCGCTGGGCCGACTGCCGCTTCATGAATCGTTTCAATCGCCATGGTGAAAGCGTAGCCCCGCGCCGCCCGGCTCGTCAACCGCGGCGCGCGGCGCGCGACTGATTCGTTTCAACCACGCCGGCAATCCGACATCCGTGGCTTAGGCTTTCGGGAGAAGTCCAGACAGACAGGGAGATCCGCGAGTGAGCGTGAGTGTGCGCGATGTGGCATCGCTGGCGGGGGTTTCTGTGGGAACCGTGTCCAATGTGCTGAACCGGCCGGAGAAGGTGGCGCCGGCGACCGTTGAACGCGTGCAGCGGGCCGTCGCCGAGCTCGGCTTCGTGCGCAACGAGGCGGCCAGGCAGTTGCGCGCCGGGCAGAGCCACAGCATCGGCCTGATCGTGCTCGACGTGCGCAACCCGTTCTTCACCGACGTCGCCCGCGGCGCGGAGGACAAGGCGGCCGAGGGCTCCCTCTCGGTGCTCCTCGGCAACAGCGACGAGAAGCCGGAGCGCGAGGCCGCCCACATCGCGCTGTTCCAGGAGCAACGCGTGCACGGCGTGCTCATCTCGCCGCTCGGCGACGACCTCGGCCGGCTGGCCGCGCTGCGCGAGCGCGGCATCCCGACCGTCCTGGTCGACCGCCAGGATCCCGCGGGGGAGTTCTCCTCCGTCTCGGTCGACGACGTGGCCGGCGGCTACCTGGCCGTGCGGCACCTGCTGGACCTCGGCCGCCGCCGCATCGCCTTCGTGGGCGGCCCGCACGGCATCCGCCAGGTCGCCGATCGCCTGCTCGGCGCCCAGAAGGCGGTCGAAGAGGTGTACGGCGCAAGCCTCGAGGTGATCGACGGCGAGGGCCTGACCGTTCTGCACGGGCGCGCCGTCGGCGAGGCGTTGCGCGAGCGCGCCGCCTACGCCCGGCCGGAGGCGGTCTTCGCCGCCAACGACCTGCTCGCCCTGGGCGTGCTGCAGGCGCTGACCATGCTCGGAGACATCCGCGTGCCCCAGGACATCGCGCTGATCGGCTACGACGACATCGATTTCGCCGCGACCGCGGTTGTGCCGCTCAGCTCGATTCGCCAGCCCAGCGTGCTGATCGGCTCGACCGCCGTCGAGCTGTTGCTGCGCGAGGCAGCGGGCGGCCCGGACTTCGAGCACGAGCAGATCGTGTTCCAGCCGGAGCTCGTGGTGCGCGCCTCGACGGGCACCGCCGACTAACCGCGCCGCCGCACAGCGCGGTCTAGCTCCGCACGACGACGTTGCGCGGGGCGTCGCCCTGCAGCATCCGCGCGATCTGGTCGGCCAACAGCCGTCCCATCCGCGGCATCATCGCCGTCGAGGCGCCGCCGACGTGCGGGGTGATCAGCACGTTGGGCAGTGCGAACAGCGGATGCCCGGCGGGCAACGGCTCGGGGTCGGTCACGTCCAGGGCCAGGCGCAGGCGGCCGGAGCTGGCGTGGGCCAGCAGTGCGGCGGTGTCGGCGACCGGCCCACGGGCGATGTTCACCAGCAGTGCGCCGTCGGGCATCGCCGTGAGGAAGGCGTCGTCGACGAGGTGGTGCGTCGCGTCGCTGAGCGGAACACCGACCACCACGATGTCGGCCTGCGGCAGCAGCGCGGCCAGCTCGTCGATGCCGTGGATGTGGCCGGTCGCACCCTCGCGGGCGGTGGACGCGACGCGCACCACGTTCACCTCGAACGGGGCCAGCCTGGCCTCGATGGCCTGGCCGACGCCGCCGTAGCCCACGATCAGGACGGTGCGATCGGCGAGGCTGGCGTGCCGGGCGGGCGCCCAGCGGCCCTCGGCCGCGGCCCGCACGAAGTCGGGGATGCCGCGCTGCGACGCCAAGATCATGGCCAGCGTCAGCTCGGCGGTGGACGTCTCGTGCACCGATGTCGCGTTGGCGAAAACGTGCCCGGGCGGCAGCACGTCGGCGACGCCGTCATAGCCGATCGACTGGCTCTGCACGAGCCGCGTCGTGGTGCCGGCGAGGTTCGCGAGCAGCGGCGTCGCGCCCATGTACGGCGGCACCGCGATGTCGATGTGCGGCAGTGGGGCGGGCCCGGTCATGTCCCACTCGACCAGCTGCACGCCGTCCGGAACCGGCCCGAGGGCGGTGCGGAGCGCCGTGCCGGGCAGGCTGACGACGAGGGCGGGCGTGGCTGCGGCGGTCTCAGGGGTGCTCATGGTTCGAGCGTAGCGCCGCCCGCTAGCGGGTGGCGGCGCCCCTGCCGCGGCCGCCCCGCTCGTCGAGCTCGGCCCGTGCGGCCAGATCGTCCAGCTCGGCCAAATCGTCCAGCTCGGCCATGTCGTCCAGGTCGTCGCTGCGGTAGCGCGGCACCGGGATCGGCGAGGTGAGCGCGACCTGCTCAGAGAACTGCTCGGGCGTCACCCGGTTCTCGCTGACCACGGCGATTGGCATAGTCGTGGTGGGCACCGGCATCCGCACTCCACCGATGCGCCCGTCGAGGGCCTCGGCCTCGAGCACGGCGCTCAGCGGGCGGGCGCTGTGCGTGAGCACGAGGCGCCAGCGGGCCTGCGGATGCGGCCGCAGCCGCAGCTCGCGGGCGACGACGAGCCAGCCGACGCCGATCGCGAAGCCGATCACGCCGGCGACGGCCGCCACGATCAGCGCCCAGCGGGGGCCCATCGCGTTGGCGACCCAGCCGACGATGGGGGCGCCGATGGGGGTGCCGCCCATCAGGATGGCCATGTAGAGCGCCATCACGCGGCCGCGCACGGCCGGCTCTGTGGTGGTCTGCACGAAGCCGTTCGCGGTGGTGAGCATGGTCACGGCCGAGAAGCCGATGAAGATCAGGGAGAACGCGAACGTCCAGAACGAGGGCATCAGCGCCGAGAGGAGCGAGGCGACGCCGAGGCCGCCGACGGCCACGATGATCACGCCGAAGCGTGCCTTCTCGCGCCGGGCGGCGAGGAGGGCGCCCGAGAGCGATCCGATCGCGAGGATCGAGGAGAGCAGGCCGTACTCGCCGGCCCCGCGCCCGAACTCCACCGCCATGGTGGAGGAGACGATCGGGAAGTTCATGGCGAAGGCGCCGACGAGGAAGACGATCACGAACACGACGATGAGGTCGGGGCGCTTCGCCACGTAGCGGAACCCCTCCACGAACTGGCCGCGGGTCCGCGGCGCCCGCGGCATCCGGCGCAGCCTCGAGGAGTTGAGCATGGCCAGCGCGATGAGCACGGCGATGAAGGTTGCGGCGTTGGCGATGAACACCCAGCCGGAGCCGATCAGCACGATCAGGAAGCCGGCGAGGGCCGGGCCGATCATGCGGGCCGCGTTGAAGGAGGCGGAGTTGAGGGCGACCGCGTTGGCCATGTTGTGCTCGCTGACCAGGTCGCTGACGAAGGTCTGGCGGGCGGGCCCGTCGATGGCGTTCACGATGCCGAGCAGCAGGGCGAAGACGTAGAGGTGCCAGAGCTCGGCGTGACCGAGCAGCAGCAGCAGGCCGAGCCCGATGCCGAGCGCCATCAGTGCCGACTGGGTGAAGAACAGGATCGTGCGCCGGTCGAAGCGGTCGGCGATCAGCCCGGTGATCGGAACGAGCAGGAGCTGCGGCCCGAACTGGAGCGCCATGGTGGCGCCGACGGCGACCGCGTCGTTGTCGGTGAGGTCGGTGAGCACGACCCAGTTCTGCGTCGTCGCCTGCATCCACGCACCCACGTTGGAGACCAGCGCGCCAATGAACCAGACGCGGTAGTTGTAATTCGAGAGGGAGCGGAACATGGCACTCACTGGGTGGCTAATCTCCTGAGGATCTCGGCGGCGGATGCCAGGGTGGCCCGCTCGTCGCTGCTGAGCTCGCGCATTTGGCGGGTGAGCCAGCGGTCGCGTTTCTTGACTGTTTCGTCGACGGTGGTGGTGCCGGCCTCGGTGAGGCTGATGTTCACCTTGCGACGGTCGGCCTCGTCGGCCTCGCGGCTGAGGTAGCCCAGGCCCTCGAGGCAGTTGACGGTGCGGTTCATTGACGGCGGCGAGATGTGCTCGCGCTCGGCGAGGGCCCCGAGCGTGTGCGGCCCGTGCACGTACAGGGCCGCGAGCACGGAGAACTGGCCATCGCTGAGGTCGTCGTCGGCCTTCTCGGCCCGCAGTCGCCTGGCGAGCCGAAGCGTGGCCATTCGAACATCTGAGCTCTGCTCCGCAATCGTCTTGGCCACGAATAGTTAGCATAGCTCATTAGCATTGCTAAGTAAATGCGGATGCGTGACGCGTAGCGTCGCGAGAGGCGGCAGCCCACTCCAAGGCAACCTCGGGAACCGCAGGCGATGCTGGTGCGGCAGCATGTGTGCGACTGGCATCCGTTCATCTATCGCCAGAGTGCCTGCGGCTGCCAGAATGGCGGCATGCCAACGCCGAGCACCGACGTCGAGATCCCGAGCCGCACCTTCACCGACGCGCATGGGGTGCGCATCCACTACTACTCCTGGCCGGTCGAGAATCCCCGCGCGGTCATCCAGCTGGCGCACGGCGTCGGCGAGCACGCGCTGCGCTACCTCGAGCTGGTCGGGGAGCTGAACAAGGCCGGCTACTCGGTCTACGCCGACGACCACCGTGGCCACGGCCGCACCGGCTTCGAGCAGCACGGCGGCGATCTCGACCGCATGGGCCGGCTCGGCCCCGGCGGGCTGAGGGCCACGATCAAGGCCGTGCACCAGTTCAGCGGAATCATCGCCGCCGAGGCGCGCGCCGACCACCCCGGCCTGCCGTTGGTGCTGCTCGGCCACTCCTGGGGATCGCTCATGGCGCAGATCATCGTGAACGAGCACGCCGACGACTACGCCGCCGTCATCCTGACCGGCACGGCCTACCGGATGGTCGGCTCGATGGAGAGCGGCGACCTGAACCGCCGTCACAAGCACCTCGGCAACACCGGCGTGGAGTGGCTGAGCCGCGACCCCGCCGTGCACTCCGCATTCATCTCCGACCCGCTCACCACGACGAAGCCGATCATCAAACTGTTCGGCCCGCTCGACGCGCTGCGCCTGCTCGGCCGCCCCGCCCGCAACCTGCCCCCGGAGCTGCCGCTGCTCGTCCAGGTCGGCAGCGACGACTCCCTCGGCGCCGAGAAGAGCGCGCTCAAGCTGGTCGAGACCTACCGCCACCGCTCCGGCCTGAGCGATGTGACCCTCATCGTCTACCCCGGCGCCCGGCACGAGGTCTTCAACGAGATCAACCGCGCCGAGGTCATGGCCGACACGATCGGCTGGCTCGACCAGCGGATGCCGGAGCGCCCCTAGCCCGCGGCGAGGCCGCCGCGTGAAACCCTGTCGCGGCCCTCGAAATGTCTCGCGGCCCTCGGTATAGCGAGGGCCGCGAGACTTATCGGGGGCCGCGAGCGCCGCGGGAGACTGCCGCTCACGGCGTCTGCAGCCGTAGGCTGAAGCCGTGCATGGTGAATACAAGGTTCCTGGCGGCAAGCTCGTCGTCGTCGACTTCGAGGTCGTGGACGGCGCGATCAGCGGGTTCCGCCTCGCCGGCGACTTCTTCCTCGAGCCGGACGAGGCGCTCGACGCCGTCAACGCCGCGATCGAGGGCATGTCGGCCAACGCCGATGCCGCCGCCTACGCCGCGGCCGTGAAGCAGGCGCTGCCCGCGGATGCCGTGCTGCTCGGCTTCTCGGCCGAGGGCGTCGCCGTGGCCATCCGCCGGGCGCTGTCGGCCGCCACCACCTGGCACGACTACGACTGGCAGATCGTGCACGACCGGGCCGTCTCCCCGGCCATGCACCTCGCCCTGGACGAGGTGCTCGCCACCGAGGTCGGCGACGGCGCGCGCGGCCCGCTGCTGCGCATCTGGGAGTGGGACGAGTCCGCCGTCGTCATCGGCAGCTTCCAGTCGCTGAAGAACGAGGTCGACCCGGAGGGCGCGGCCGCCCACGGCTACCAGGTGGTGCGGCGCATCTCCGGCGGCGGCGCGATGATGATGGAGAAGGGCGCCATCATCACCTACTCGCTCTACGTGCCGGCCTCCCTCGTCGGCGGCATGAGCTTCGCCGACTCCTACGCCTTCCTCGACGCGTGGGTGCTGCAGGCGCTGCAGTCGCTCGGCATCGATGCGACGTACCAGCCGCTCAACGACATCACCAGCCCCACGGGCAAGATCGGCGGCGCCGCGCAGAAGCGGCTCGGCAACGGCGGCGTGCTGCACCACGTCACCATGAGCTACGACATGGACGGCGACGTCATGACGCAGGTGCTGCGCATCGGCCGCGAGAAGATCAGCGACAAGGGCATCGCCAGCGCCGCCAAGCGGGTCGACCCGCTGCGCAGCCAGACCGGACTCTCCCGCGCCGAGATCATCGAGCGCATGAAGGAGACCTTCGCCGGGCTCTACGGCGCCACGCCGGGCGAGCTCACCGAGGCGGAGTACGCCGCCGCCGAGGAGCTCGTCGCGAGCAAGTTCGGCACCGAGGCCTGGCTCAACCGCGTCCCCTAGCGGGCCGGGGCCGCTGCCCCCGCCAGGCACCGGGGCTTAGTCGAAGAGCTCGCTCAGCCAGCTCTCCTTCTTGCGCTTGCGCCCGTAGGCATCCGTGCTGCTCTGGCCGCCGAAGAGGTCGCGCGGGTTGAATCCCTGCTGCTGTGCGGGGTAGCCCTGCTGCTGGGCCGGGTAGGCCTGCTGTGCCGGCGCCTGCTGCACGGGCGCCTGCTGCGCGGCCGGCTGTGCGCCGAAGGAGCGCTCGATGATCTTGTCGAGCTCGCCGCGGTCGAGCCAGACGCCGCGGCACTGCGGGCAGTAGTCGATCTCGATGCCGGAGCGCTCGCTCATCACGAGCGGGGTGCTGTCGAGGGGGCAGTTCACAGAGAGTCTCCTCAGGGTTGCGCACGAAGCGTGCGGGCGGGGTAGGGCGCCGCCAGAGTAGCAAGCCGCCGCCGGAGAAAACTGTGCAGGTGCCCGGCTGCGCACCGGCGGGCGGATGCCGCGGCATCCGCCCGGCGAGAGGGCCCCACCCATCGCGGGCAACCCCGATTCGGAGTACTGTCGCGTTCGCGAAGGAGGTGCCCGTGAGTGCTGAGCCGACGCCGGCGCGGGTCTGGGCGTCTGACCGCGACCCGTCCCGCGCGCACTGGATGGAGCTGTTCTTCGACCTGATCTTCGTGGCGCTCGTCGGCCAGCTGGCGCACGGCCTGCACGAGCATCCGAGCATCGCGGGCCTGCTCACCTTCCTCGCGCTGTTCGCCTCGGTGTGGTGGTCGTGGGTGAACCTGACCTTCGCCGTCAACGTGATGCCGTGGCTCACTCGGCGCCAGCTGGCCGGCGTGATGCTCGCCGCGATGTTCGCGATCGGGGCGATCGCCGTCGCCGCCCCCGAGGCGACGGGGGAGCGGGCCTGGTTGTTCGCGGCCGGCAACGCGGCGCTCCGGCTGATCCTGCTCGGCCTGTGGAGCTGGCAGTCCTGGGGCAGCGGCACGGCATCCCGGCTGCGGCTGCTCGCCTACAACGGCCTGACCGCGCTGCTCTGGTTTGTCTCGATCTGGCTGCCCGCCCCGTGGAACTTCGTGCTCTGGGCGGCCGCGATCCTGCTCGAGGTCGTGCTCCTCATCGCGACGGGGGCGCGCTGGTCGGACCGGGTGCTCGAGCGCCTGAACGTCGAGCACCTCGCCGAGCGTTTCGGCCTGCTCGTCGTCATCGTCTTCGGCGAGTCGGTGCTCTCGATCGTCGGCGTGCTGAGCGCGACGTGGACGCTGGAGTCCGGCCTCACCGCGGCGGCGGCGCTCGCCGCGATCGCGCTCCTGGCCTGGTCGTTCTTCCTCTACGGAACCGACGCGATGCGCGACGGGCTCGAGGCCCTGCACGCCGCCGGCGACTACCGGGCGATCCGCGACACCGCCGCGTTCCTGCCGTTCCTCATCGTCGCCGGGGTCACCGCGATCTCCGGGGCGATCAGCGCCGCGATCCTGCACCCGGCAGACCCGCTACCGCTCGCCTCCGCCGTGTCGCTGTGGGGAGGCATCGCCGTGTTCTACCTCTGCAACGCCGTGGTGTCGCTGCGCTTCGGCCGCCCCGTGCGCGGGGTGCTGCGCTGGGCGGTGCCGGCGCTGGCCCTCACCGCGCTGCTCGGCGTCGCCGCGACTCTGCTGCCCGCGGCATCCGTCGTCTACTGCACCGTCGCGGTGCTGGCCTACATCGTGGCCTCGACCGAGCTCGGCGAGCGGCGCCGGGGCAGGGCCCTGCCGGTTGCCTAGACTGGGCGGGTGCCCGAATCTGCTGCGTCCGAAATCCCTGCCGATGCGGCGGGGCCCGAGGTCGAACCGCAGCCCGCGCCCACCGGCCGCGTCATCCACGCCGACAACCTCACCGTGTTGCCGGGTTTCGCCGACGGCTCCTTCACCCTGATCTACCTCGACCCGCCGTTCAACACGGGCCGCTCGCAGACCCGGCAGACCATGACCAGCGTGCGCAGCGAGCCCGACCCCGACGGCGCGCACGCGGCCGGAACCGTCAGTGGGTTCAAGGGGCAGCTGTACGAGCGCATCCGCGGCGACCTGATGCGCTACGACGACCGCTTCGAGGACTACTGGCTGTTCCTGGAGCCGCGCCTCATCGAGGCCTGGCGCCTGCTGGCGGATGACGGCACGCTCTACCTGCACCTGGACTACCGCGAGGCGCACTACGCCAAGGTGCTGCTGGACGCGCTGTTCGGCCGGGAGAGCTTCCTCAACGAGATCATCTGGGCCTACGACTACGGCGCCAAGTCGAAGAGTCGCTGGCCGACCAAGCACGACACGATCCTCGTCTACGTGAAGAACCCGGCCGCCTACTACTTCGACTCCACGAGCGTCGACCGGGAGCCGTACATGGCGCCGGGCCTCGTCACGCCCGAGAAGGCGGAGCGCGGCAAGCTGCCCACCGACGTCTGGTGGCACACCATCGTCTCGCCGACCGGGCGGGAGAAGACCGGCTACCCGACGCAGAAGCCGGCCGGCATCCTGCGCCGCATCATCCAGGCGTCCTCCCGCGAGGGCGACACCGTGCTGGACTTCTTCGCCGGCAGCGGCACCACCGGGGCGGTCGCCGCCGCGCTCGGGCGCAACTTCGTACTGGTCGACCAGAACCAGGCGGCCATCGACACCATGCGGGTGCGGTTCGCCGCGAACGAGGCCGTCACCTTCGAGTAGAGCGGGCTGCTGCTGCTGCTGCTGCTGCTGCTGCCGCTGCCGCTGCCGCTGCCGCTGCCGCCGCACACCCAGTCAGCGGAGACGGCACCCCAGTGGGCCCCGAAACGGACGAGACTCCGGCGTGTCGCGCGCCGTCTCCGCCGACCGGCTAGGCAGACGACCGGCCAGGCCGCCGACCGGCTAGGCCGAGGCGCGCCGCACGAGCGTGGTCGGCAGCACCAGGTGATCCTGGTGCGGGCGGCCCTCGATGATCTGCACGAGCAGCTCGGCCATCGCCTGGCCCATGCCGACGGCCGGCTGGCTCACGGTGGTGAGCGCCGGGGACGCCGTCTCGGCGAAGGAGTTGTCGTCGAAGCCGATCACCGCCACATCGCCCGGCACCTGACGCCCAGACTCGGCCAGCGCCTGGTACGCGCCGACGGCCATCTGGTCGTTCGCCGCGAACACGGCGTCGATGCCCGGCTCCCGCTCGAGCAGCCCGCGCATCGCCTCGGCACCCGACGCCACCGTGAAGTCGCCCTGCGCGACGAGGGAGTCGTCGAGGCCGTTCGCCCGCATCACCCCGCGCCAGCCGTCCAGGCGGTCGAAGCCGGGCGGCATGTCCTGCGGGCCGGCGATCGTCGCGATGCGGCGGCGGCCGGTGCCGATGAGGTGCTCCGTGGCAGCCGCGGCGCCGCCCCGGTTGTCGACGTCGACGAAGTACGGCTCGTTGTCCTCCGGCACCAGCGGCCGCCCGCCGTAGACAACGGGGAGGGTGCCGTTCAACTGCGCGTAGGAGTGGTCGCCGGTGTGGTGCGAGACAACGAGCGCGCCGTCCACATTGCCGCCGAGCAGGTAGCGCCGGGTCTTGCCCGAGTTCGCCTCCGACTCGATGAGCATGTTGAGCATGTACTCGGTGTCGGCCAGGTGCAGGGCGACGCCCTGCACCAGCTGCGCGAAGAAGGGGTCGGCGAAGATCTTCGCCGACGACTCGGGCACGATCAGCGCGATCACCTGGGTGCGCCGGCTGGCCAGCATCCGGGCCGCCCGGTTGGGCACATAGTTGAGTTCGGCGATGGCCCGGTTGACCGACTCGACGATCTCGGGGGTCACGGTGGGGGAACCGTTCACGACCCGCGAGACGGTGGCGCGCGAGACGCCCGCCTGTGCGGCCACCATTTCCAGCGTGGGAACGGGGGTATTACTGGTGCCTGGGCTGTTCACGCGATTCCCCGTCTGTGCTGAGGAATCCACCCTACTGCGACTCGGCCGCGGCATGCTGGGCGGATTTCGCGCCCGCCCCGCTCCGGGCTTTCTCGCGCGCGATGCGCTCGGCGTAGGCGTGCCCGCTGTTCTTGATCGTGCGCAGCTGGGTGTCGTAGTCCACCCGCACGATGCCGAAGCGCTTATCGTAGCCCCACGACCACTCGAAGTTGTCGAGCAGCGACCAGACGAAGTAGCCGCGCACATCTGCGCCCTGCTCGATCGCGGCGCCGATGGCGTCGATGTGGTCGGCGATGAAGCGGGTGCGCTGCACGTCGTTGACGCTGCCGTCCGCCTCGACGACGTCCTCGTAGGCCGCGCCGTTCTCGGTGACGTAGAGCGGCGGCAACTGCGGGTGCTCGGCGCCCAGGCGCACGAGCAGCTTCGTCAGCCCGGCGGGGTTCACCTCCCAGTCCATGGCGGTGCGCGGCAGCCCGCGGCTGGGGAAGGTGATGTACTCCGAGCCGATCCACGGCGAGCTGATCTGCCGGTCGGTCGCGCCCGAGTGCCCGTCCGTCCCGGTGTCGTCCGGGTGGCCGCTCACCTGGTCGTCGTGGTAGTGGTTCACGCCGAGGAAGTCGATCGGGGTGCCGATGATCTCGAGGTCGCCGTCCTGAATGACGTCCCGGATGCCGAACTGCTCGAGGTCGGTGTAGGCATCCTCCGGGTAGGCGCCGGTCACGATCGGCTCCAGGAAGACGCGGTTCTGCAGCAGGTCGAAACGCCGCGCCGCCTCGAGGTCGACGGGGTCGGCGGCATCCAGCGGGATCGCGTTGGAGAGGTTGAGCGTGATGCCGATCTGCAGCGGCTCGTCCGACAGGGCGCGCAGGCGGTTCACGGCGAGGCCGTGCGCGAGGTGCTGGTGGTGGATCGCGGCCACCGTGGCGCGCGGGTCGCGCCGCCCGGGGGCGTGCACCCCGGCCCCGTAGCCGAGGATCGCCGAGCAGAACGGCTCGTTGAAGGTGGTCCAGTTGCTCACCCGGTCGCCGAGCGCGCCGTGGACGGCCTCGGCGTAGTCGGCGAAGCGGTGGGCGGTGTCGCGGTTGGCCCAGCCGCCCTTCTCCTCGAGGGCCTGCGGCAGATCCCAGTGGTAGAGGGTGAGCCAGGGCAGGATGCCGGCATCCTGCAGCTCGTCGACGAGACGCGAGTAGAAGTCGAGCCCCTTCTGGTTCACCGTGTGTCCGTCGGGCACCACGCGGGCCCAGCTGGTGGAGAAGCGGTAGGAGTCCAGGCCGATCTGCTTCATGATCGCCACGTCGCCGGGGTAGCGGTGGTAGTGGTCGACGGCCACCTCGGGGGTGTCGCCGTTGGCGACGGCGCCGGGCACGCGCGCGAAGGCGTCCCAGATGGAGTCGAGCTTGCCGTCTTCGTGGCCTGCGCCCTCGATCTGGGCGGCGGCGGTGGCCGAGCCCCAGATGAACGTCGGGGGGAAATGGGTAGTCATCAGCCCTTCACGGCTCCTTGCATGATTCCTGAGATGAGTTGCTTGCCCGCCACGATGAACAGCACAAGCAATGGAATGGTGGCCATGACCGCGCCGGTGAGCACGATCGAGTAATCGATGTAGTAGCCAGACTGCAACTGACCGAGGGCTGTCTGCAAGGTCGGGTTTCCCGGGTTCAGCACGATGAGCGGCCAGAGGTAGTCCGTCCAGGCCGTCATGAACGTGAACAGGGCGAGGATGGCCATCGCCGGCCGGGCAGCGGGCACCGCCACCGTGAGGAAGGTGCGGAACTGTCCGGCGCCGTCCACCCGGGCGGCCTCGATCAGCTCGTCCGGGATGACGTCGACCAGGTACTGGCGCATGAAGAACACGCCGAACGCCGTCACCAGGGTCGGCACGATCACGGCGCCGAGCTCGCCCGTCCAGCCGAGCTGGCGCATCACCATGAACAACGGGATGATGCCGAGCTGGGTCGGGATGGCCATGGTGGCGATCACGAAGATCATCAGGCCGTCGCGGCCGCGGAAGCGGAGCTTGGCGAAGGCGTAGCCGGCCAGCGTGGAGAACACCACGACGGAGACGGTGATGACGAGCGAGATGATGATGCTGTTGCCGAGCGCCTTCCAGAACGGGATGGCGTCGAGCACGGTGGCGGCGTTGGCGAGGAAGTTGCCGCCCGGGATGAGCGGGAGCGTCTCGCCGCGGGTGGCGTTCGTGCCGCTGGCGACCACGAACGACCACCACAGCGGGTACGCGGTGCCGAGCATGAAGGCGGTGAGCAGGCCGTAGACGAGGAAGCCGGGGCGGTCGCCGGCGCCACGGCGCAGCCGCAGGCGCTTGCGGGCGGGTGCCTGCGGCTGCGCAGCGGGCTCGCCTGACGCGGCCGGGGCGGCCTCGGTGAGTGTGCTGGTCATGACCGACCTCCTCGGTAGTTCTTGAGCGCGCGGGCCGTGCGCTTGTCGTTGCTGCGCTGCTCGGCGCTGGCGATCCGCTGCGAGAGGAAGAAGTTCAGCAGGCCGATCAGCACGATGAGGATGAAGAGCAGGAAGGCGATGGCCGAGGCCTTGCCGAGGTTCTGGCGGAAGAACGCCATCTCCCAGAGGTAGAGCACCGTGGTCTGGAACTGCCGGTCGGCGCCGCCGATGCCGCCCGCGCTGGAGACGTCGAACAGCTTCGGCTCGGTGAAGATCTGCAGGCCGCCGATGGTCGCCGTGATGACGACGAAGACGAGGGTGGGGCGGATGCTGGGGATGGTGAGGGAGAAGAAGCGGCGGATCGGGCCGGCGCCGTCGATGGCGGCCGACTCGTAGATGTCGCGCGGCACCGCCTGCATCGCGGCGAGCAGGATGAGCGCGTTGTAGCCGGTCCAGCGCCAGTTCACCATGCTGGCGATGGCGATGTGGCTGGCGAAGACGTCGTGCTTCCAGGCGACCGGGTCGAGGCCGAAGACGCCGAGGATGTTGTTGACGAGCCCGGACTGCTCGTTGAACACGCTGGAGAAGATCAGCGTCACCGCCACCGGTGTGACGACGTACGGCAGCAGCACGCTCATCCGCCAGAAGGTCTTCGCACGGAGGTTCTGGTCGAGCACGGCGGCGAGGGCGAGGGCGACGAAGATCTGCGGGATCGCCGAGAGCAGGAAGATGCTCACCGTGTTGAAGATGGAGTTCCAGAAGAAGCGGTCGCCGAGGATCGTGACGAAGTTCTGGATGCCGACGAAGTCGCCCTGGCCCTTCAGCAGGTCCCAGTCGTGCATCGATACCACTGCGGTGTACAGCAGGGGGAAGAGGCCGACGATGCCGAACAACACGAAGAAGGGCGAGATGTAGAGGTACGGCGAGGCCTTGCTGTCGAGGGCGCTCATCCGCCGGCGCCAGGGCGCGGCCTTGCGCGGCGCCGGCCCGTCGGCCGGGGCCTGGGCGCTCCCGGCCGGTGGCCGGTTGAGGGTGGAGGTCATCGTGTGTCCGATTTCGAAGAGGTGAAGCGGTGGTGGTGCGGGTTGACAGGGTGGGGTCCCCGACACGGTGTTGCTCGGGGACCCCGGAGTTGTGCTGCCGCTCTTAGTCGATGAGCTCGTTCAACAGCGTCACGGCCTCTGCCCAGCCGGTCTCGGCGTTGGCTGCGCCGCTGTCCAGCTTCTGGGTGACCGGTCCGAAGACGTTCTCCTGGATGATCGAGTCATCCGGGCCCTTGAACTGGGCGACGACACCCTGGGCGCGTGCGGCCAGGATCGTGCCGACGGGTGCGTCGTTGAAGAACTCGTTCGGCGTCGGGTTGCTGGCGAGCTCGTCCTGGGCTGCAGCGACGCTCGGGAAGGCGCCGGCCGCCGCGAACTGTCCGAGCTGCTGCTTGGCCTCGGTCAGCCAGGAGGCGAGCTTGGCCGCCTCTGTCTTGTGCTCGCTGGTCTCGGGAACGGCGAGGAACGCGCCACCCCAGTTGGCTGCGCCGCCGGGGAACACGTCGGCGAAGTCCCAGCCGGTCGTGGCGTCGCCGCCGCCGGCCTCGGTCTGGCCCTGCACGACACCGAGCATCCAGCCGGGGCAGACGAAGGTGGCGAAGGTGCCGTCAACGAACGACTTGCCGCCGTTCCAGTCCCACTGGGCCTGGGCGGCGGAGAGGCCGTCCGCGGCAGCGCCGGCGAGGAGCGCCCAGCGCTCCTGCAGCTCGGTGTTGCCCTCGACGTTCAGTTCGCCGTCGGCGGTGTAGTAGCCCTCGTCGAGCTGGTTGACCATCGAGTTCCAGACGAACCCGGACTGGTCGTACCAGGCCTTGCCCGTTGCGGCCTTGTAGGCGTTGCCGGTGGCGAAGAAGTCTTCCCAGCTGGCGTCGTCGCCGCCGAGCAGCTCGGCAACGGCCTCGCGGTCGCTCGGCAGGCCGGCCGCCTCGAACAGCGCGCCGTTGTAGCAGAGGCCCTGCGGGCCGATGTCGGTGCCGTAGCCGATGATGCGGCCGCTGGGGTCGGTGGCTTGGGCGAGCTTCCAGTCGACCCAGTCCGCCTTGCGGTCGTTGATGCCGTAGTCGGCCAGGTCGACGAACTGGTCGGAGACCTCCATGATCGAGCCGAGCCAGCCCTCCTCCAGCGCGACGATGTCGGAGAGGCCGGAGCCCGCCGCGATCTTCGTGAAGGTGTCGGTGCGGGCGTTGCCGCCGGTGTCGATGTTGGTCGCAGTGATCGTGACGTTCTCGTTCTCCGCCTCGTACTGCTTGTACAGCTCGTCGTACCCGAAGGTGCCGAACGTGGTGATGGTCAGTTCGACCGGGCTGTCGGATGATTCCGGCGAGGTTCCTCCGCCGGAGGCGCATCCTGTGGCCAGTAGTGCGAATGCTGCTGCGCCGGCGACGGTGGCAACAGCAGTTGTGCGTCGTGAGAGCTTCACGGTCACTCCTTTGTGCGTGGTGTGTGGGTGGGTGTTTTGTTGTGGTTGTTGCTAGAGAGCGCTCTCACTGCAAGGCAAGAGAGCGCTCTCACGACTGCTCAGCCGATGCTAGGGAAGGCAAGTGGACTTTGTCAAGAGAGCGCTCTCTTGAATTTTTCAGGGCGCCGGAGTCCGGCCGCGCCGGGGCCGCGCGGAATGCCCAGCCATGCCGAGTACGCTCGGGGGTGTGTCTGAACTGCAACGCCCCCGTCGCCGGCTCTCCCGCCAGGTGCGGCTGCGGCGTACGATCGCCGCGGCCGTTCTCGCCGGTGTGATCGCCGGGGCCATCGCCATCGGCGCGGCGGCCGGCGCAGACCGTGACGCGCAGGCCTCGAACGAACCGAGCGGAACGCCGACCGCGACGCCGGACCCGACGCCGAGCGAGCCGGCGCGCCCGTCGCCCGACGTCACCGCGCCCCCGGTGCTCGTTCCGAGCTTCGACAAGTCCGCGCGCTCGATCGACGACCCCAACAGCATCTGGCTCGTGGTCAACAAGCTGCGCCCGCTCAACCCCGCCGACTACGCGCCCGCCGACCTCGTGACCGTGCCGGTTGCGCACACGTGGGACCCGCTCATGCGCCAGGAGGCCTCGGACGCCATCGTCACGATGTTCGCCGCCGCGACATCCGAGGCGGGGCTCTCGTTGGCCTCGAACAGCGCCTACCGCAGCTACACCACGCAGGTCGAGCTCTATGCCGGCGACGACAACCTCACTGCGCGCCCCGGCTACAGCGAGCACCAGACCGGGCTCACCATGGACATCGGGGCCACCTCGGGCGTGTGCTCGCTGGCCACCTGCTTCACCGACACGGCCGAGGGCGTCTGGCTCCGCGACAACGCCTGGCGCTTCGGCTATTTGCTGCGCTACCCGGCCGACAAGACCGCGGTGACCGGCTACGACTTCGAGCCGTGGCACTTCCGCTACATCGGCGTGGAGCTCTCCACCGAGATGCACAACACCGGCTTCACCACGCTCGAGGAGTTCTTCGGCCTGCCCGCCGCCCCCGCCTACCCGTAGACCGGCGCCCCGGCGCCCCGCGGCGCGACTCGTTCCCGCGGCGTGTCGCCCGGCTCCTCCACAACGCGGCGGCAATGCAGCAGACTGAGGGGCGCGGATGCCGCCGGCCCCGCTGACGAGGGGATTCCGTGAGCGCGAACACCGGGCGGTCCGAGCAGCGGCCAGGCCAGAACTCCGGTTCCCGGGCGGCCGCAACGGCGCCCGGTCTCTCCGGCGGCCCGCACCGCCCGGCCCGGTTGAGCCGCACGCACGGCTGGGTGCCGCTCACGATCCTGATCGTCAACCAGCTGCTCGCCGGCGTCGGCGTCGCCTCGGGGATCGCCGTCGGCGGGGTGCTGGCCCGCGAGCTCACTGGCGCCGTCACCCTTGCCGGGCTGGCGCAGACCGCCAGCGTGCTGGGGGCCGGCCTCGTCGCGATCCCGATGGCGCGCCTGGCCACCCGCGTCGGGCGGCACTGGGCCCTCGCCAGCGGCTACGCCCTCGCCGTCCTCGGCGCCGTGTTCGTGCTGGCCGCGGCGGCATCCGGCATCCTGCCGCTGCTCTTCCTCGGCCTCGGGGCGTTCGGGGCCGCCAGTGCCGCCGGCCTGCAGGCGCGCTTCGCCGCGACCGAGGTCGCCGCGCCCGGTTACGAGGCGCGCTCCATGTCGCTGGTGCTCTGGGCGACCACGATCGGCTCGGTCGCCGGCCCGAACCTCTCCACGATCGGCGCCCAGGTCGGCACCGCGCTCGGGGTGGAGCCGCTGGCCGGCCCCTTCCTCTTCTCGGCCGTGGCCTTCGCCGCTGCCTCCCTGCTCGCCGCCCTGCTGCTGCGCACCCCGCCGGCCGGGGCGCTGGCAGCGGATGCCGCCGAGCAAGGCCCCGCGGCATCCGCCGGCGATGCAGGCAACCCGCAGCAGTCGGCGCAGCCCGCACGGCCGGCCGTGCGCACGCTGGCCGCCCTCCGCATCGCCATGCGCCAGCCGCGCGCCGCCGTCGGCGTGCTCTCGATCGTCTGCTCGCACACCGTCATGGTGGGCGTCATGGTGATGACCCCGGTCAGCATGCACGAGCACGGCCTCTCGCTCGGCCTGCAATCGCTCGTGATCAGCATCCACATCTTCGGCATGTACGGGGCCAGCCCGCTGATGGGCTGGATGGCGGACCGCTGGGGCTCCGAACGAGTCATCGCCCTGGCCGTCGCCCTGTTCACGGTGGCCGCGCTCATCGGCATCACCGTGCCCTCCGACAACATGATCGCCGTGCCGATCGCGCTCGGCCTGCTCGGGCTCGGCTGGTCGGCCGGCATGATCGGCGGCTCGGCGCAGCTCACCCAGGCCGTCGACCGCGAGGTGCGCGTGCCGCTGCAGGGCGCGACGGATGCCGCCATGAACCTGGCCGCTGCGAGCTCGGCGGCGCTCTCCGGCGTGATCCTGGCCTGGGGCGGGTTCCCCGCCTTGAACGCCCTCGCCCTGCTCGTCCTGGTGCCGCTGGTGCTGTTCGCGCTGCGCGCCCGACGCGTCGGCTGAGGCTCATTCCGGGGGACAAAACCGATCGATACACCCCCCCTTTCGGGGGTGAGAAACCCTCATTTCTCACCTTCTGTGCAGCATCTGCACAGATCTCTGACATCTGGGCTTGTTCTGGTTGATGGTCCCCATTGGCTGATCAGAACGGATTTATGCGTCACCGTATCCCCATGCTCCTCACTCTTCCCGGCCACCGCCGGAACCTCGCCGGCGGCGCTGCCGGCCTCGCGGCCGTCGCGTGCGGCCTCCTCGTCGTCGGCCTCGGAACGGCCCCCACCGGCGCCCAGACCGCGAGTGCGGCGGATGCCTTTGCGAAGCCCGACACGACCCGGCGCGCGGCCCCGGCCAACACCGTGACGCCCATCCAGGAGCCCGTCAAGGTGCCCGTCGCGCTCGCCACGCCGGCCGTGGCATCCGGACCCGTCACCGGTGGCACCGTCGTCACCGTCGCCGGCGAGGAGCTGAACCAGGTCAGCGCAGTGCAGGTCGGCGGCGTGCCCGCCGTCGTCGTCGAAGCCACCCCGACCGCGCTCAGCTACCAGGTGCCCGTGGCCGCCGAGCTCGCCACCGGCACCGTCTCCGTCGAGCTCTTCGACGGCGCCGGCGCGGCCGTGCCCACCGCCGACCCCGTCGCCCTCGAGGCCGAGGCCGCAGCGCAGGCCGCCGAGAAGGACGCCGCGAAGAAGGCCGCCGCCGCGCAGGCCGCCGACCCCACCGTGCCCGTTGCCGCCCCCGCCGCCTTCGGCCGCCCCGCCGCCGAGTACGGCAGCGCCGAGCTGCGCTCCCTCGTGCTGAAGCCGGGCGTCGTCCTGCCCGCGCTCCCCGCCGCAGCGGCCGCCGCCCCCGCGCTGCTGAGCTTCGAGTACCTGCCCGACCCCCGCGTCACCGCGCAGACCGACTACGTGCTGCAGTACTGGGCCAACTACAACCCCGCGTACATCGCCATCAACGGCAACGACTGCGTGAACTTCACCAGCCAGGGCCTCCTCGCCCGCGGCTGGGAGATGGACGGCGAGTGGAACTACGGCGCAGCCGGCGGCTCCGCCACCTGGGTCAGCTCCACGGCGTTCCACAACTACATGGCCGCGCACCCCGAGCGCGGAATCGCGCTGGGCGATGACCAGCGGGCATCCGTCAAGGTCGGCGACATCGCGCAGTTCGACTGGGACAACTCCGGCGACCGGGACCACACCTCCACCGTCACCCGGGTCGACAAGACCGCGGACGGCGTCACCATCTACGTGGCCGGGCACAGCAAGGACTCCGACTACTGGAACGTCGACCAGGCCATCGCCGGCGGCGGCTCCGTCTCGTACTGGAGCCTGAGCTAGGGACGCCGCCCGCGGAATCCGGTGTGCGCCGGGTGCCTTCCAAGAATCATGTGCTGAACTAGAGCGCTCGACCTGAAGGAAGCTCACATGCCCCGTCCCCGCTGGTTCCTCCCCACCGCCCTGCTCGCGCTGCTCACCGGCACGATCGTCGCCGGGGTCGCGATCCTGCCCGGCCTCGGGGAGGCGGCCTCGGATGCCGGCTCCGCCAGGCTGCACTCGGCCGAGCCGTCGCAGGAGCGTGCCGACGGGGTCGACGCCGCGCCCGAGGTGCAGGCGCAGCTGGACTACGTGCACGCGCACTGGGACAGCTACAACACCGCCGAGTACGGCGTGCTCGACGACAACGACTGCGTGAACTTCACCAGCCAGTCGCTCGTCGAGCGCGGGTGGGAGATGGACGAGGAGTGGTGGACGGAGGGCACCGGGATGGACTTCGACTACACCCCGGCCTGGGTGAGCTCCACGGCATTCATGAACTACCTCGACGAATCCGGCCGGGCCACGGCGCTCAGCGACGAGCAGCGCTCAGAGGTCAAGCTCGGCGACGTCGCCCAGTTCGACTGGGACAACTCGGGCGACCGCGACCACACGGCCGTCGTGACCGCCATCGAGGGCTCCGGCGACGACATCCAGATCTTCTACGGCGGGCACACGGATGACACCGACTTCCGCTCCGTCGACGAGGCGATCACCGAGATCCACCCCGGCGCCAGCGTCTACTACTGGAGCATTCCCTAGCGCGAACGCCCGCTCCGGCGCCGGCCCGCCCCGGCATCCGCCTGCCCGCAGCCAGTCAGCGGATACGGCGCCAGCAGCCACCCGAAAAATCGTTTCAACACGTGATTTCGGGGCGCCCATCCGCTGACCGGCTACACGCGCACGTGACGCGCGGCCGCTATCCGAGCGCGGCGTCGACGATGAGCCGGGCCTCCGCCTGCACCTGGCGCAGGTGGTCCTCGCCGAGGAACGACTCCGCGTAGATCTTGTAGACGTCCTCGGTGCCGCTGGGCCGGGCCGCGAACCAGGCGTTCTCGCTGACCACCTTCACGCCGCCGATCGCCGCATCGTTGCCGGGCGCTCGCGAGAGCGTCGCCGTGATCGGCTCGCCCGCCAGCGTCGTGGCCGTGATGGCGTCGCCGTCGAGCCGGCCGAGCGCCAGCTTCTGGGCGGGGGTCGCCGCGGCATCCACCCGCTCGTAGACGGGGTCGCCGTGCTTGGCGACGAGGCCGGCGTAGAGCTCCGACGGCGACTTGCCGGTGACCGCGCGAATCTCGGCGGCGAGCAGGCAGAGCAGGATGCCGTCCTTGTCGGTGGTCCAGACGGTGCCGTCGAAGCGCAGGAACGAGGCGCCGGCGCTCTCCTCGCCACCGAAGCCGACCGAGCCGTCGACGAGGCCGGGCACGAACCACTTGAAGCCGACCGGCACCTCCCAGAGCCGGCGGCCGAGCGCCGCGGCCACCCGGTCGATCATGCTGGAGGAGACGAGGGTCTTGCCGATCGCGGCGTCCGCCCGCCAGCCGCTGCGGTGCGTGTACAGGTAGTCGATCGCGACCGCGAGGAAGTGGTTCGGGTTCATCAGCCCGCCGTCGGGCGTGACGATGCCGTGCCGGTCGGCGTCGGCGTCGTTGCCGGTAAGGATGTCGTAGTCGTGCTGGTGGGCGAGCACGGAGGCCATCGCCGAGGGGCTGGACGGGTCCATCCGGATCTTGCCGTCCCAGTCCAGCGTCATGAAGCCCCACTGCGGGTCGACGGCCGGGTTCACGACGGTCAGGTTCAGCCCGTAGTGGTCGCGGATCGCGCCCCAGTAGCCGACGGACGCGCCGCCGAGTGGGTCGGCGCCGATGTGGATGCCGCTGCGCTTGATCGCCGCCATGTCGATGATGTTCTCGAGGTCCTCGACGTAGCGGCTGCGGAAGTCGTACTGCTCCACGGCGCTCGGCTCGGCCCGCAGCACCTCACGCAGCCCGCCGGCGATCAGCTCGTTGGCGCGCTTGGCGATCCAGCCGGTCGCGTCGGAGTCTGCCGGCCCGCCGTGCGGCGGGTTGTACTTGAAGCCGCCGTCGCTCGGCGGGTTGTGGCTCGGCGTCACGACGATGCCGTCGGCCTCGCCCTCGGCCCGCGTGGCCGGGTTGTTGTTCCAGCGCAGGATGGCGTGGGAGAGGGCCGGCGTCGGCACGTAGTCGTCGAATTCGTCCACCAGCACGCGCACCTTGTTGCCGACCAGCACCTCGAGTGCCGTGGTCATGGCCGGGGCGCTCAGCGCGTGGGTGTCCGCGCCGATGAACAGCGGGCCGGTCACACCCTGTGCGGTGCGGTACTCGACGATCGCCTGCGTGGTGGCGGCGATGTGGTCGTCATTGAAGGAGGTCTTCAGCGAGCTGCCGCGGTGGCCGCTCGTGCCGAAGGCCACCCGCTGCGCGGCGTCGGCGGCATCCGGCTTCAACTCGTAGTAGGCGCGCACCAGGGCGTGTACGTCGATGAGGTCGGATGCCTGGGCCGGGGTTCCTGCGCGATCAGTCATGGCTCCAGTCTGGCACCGAGCGGCGCTGCCGGCCACGCCCGATCCCGCCCGCAGCAGTCGCCTCGGGAGTGACGCGGGCCGCGCCCCCTGCCGCCCACCGCATTAGGCTGTGAGCCATGCCTGCACTCCACACCCAGCCGACCGAGGTCAGTTACAGCTATCTGGGCCCGGCAGGCACCTTTACCGAGGCGGCGCTGAAGCAGGTTCCGGATGCCGCGGGCAAGACCTGGCACGCCGTGAACAATGTCGGAGAGGCGCTCGCCGACGTCGTCTCCGGGCGCAGCACCGCGGCGATGATCGCCATGGAGAACTCCGTCGAGGGCGGCGTCTCCGCCACCCAGGACGCCCTGGCGAACATGCCCGGCCTGCGCATCATCGGCGAGTACCTGGTGCCGGTGCGCTTCGAGCTGGTCGCCCGGCCCGGCACCGCGCTGGCCGACGTGCGCACCATCAACGCGCACCCCGTCGCCTACGCCCAGTGCGGCACCTGGCTGAACCAGGCGCTGCCCGGCCACGGCCACATCCCGGCGTCCAGCAACGTGGCCGCCGCCGCGACCCTGCTGCACGGCAGCCTCGCGGATGCCGCGATCGCCCCGATCGGCATCACCGAGCACTACCCGCTCGACGTGCTGGCCGACAACATCGGCGACAACAACAACGCCGTCACCCGCTTCGTGCTGGTCAGCCGCAGCCGCGTCCTCCCCGCGCCCACCGGCGCCGACAAGACCAGCCTCATCGTCGAGCTGCCGGACGACGTCTCCGGCTCGCTGCTCGGCATGCTCGAGCAGTTCTCGACCCGCGGCGTGAACCTCAGCCTGATCGAATCCCGGCCGATCGGCGACGCCCTCGGCCGCTACCGCTTCATCATCGACGCCGACGGCCACATCAGCGACGAGCGGATGGCCGACGCGCTGCTCGGCCTGCGCCGGTTCAGCCCGAACGTGCTCTTCCTGGGCTCCTACCCGCGCGCGGACAAGCAGGCCATCGAGTTCACGTCCCGCTACGACGACGCGATCTTCGTCGAGGCCCGCCAGTGGCTGGCCGGGCTGCTCGACCCGACTGCGGAGGGTTAGCCCGCCGGTTACTGCGCGCGCGGCACCCGCAACAGCAGCGCGCCGGCATCCGTCTTGAAGCCGACGGCCGTCGCGACGCCGAACTCGTCGCCGTCGATCTCCAGCTCCTGCGCGCCGTCTTCGACGCGCAGCTCGATGGCCGTGCCGCGCAGGTAGACCATCTCGCTGCGCTTGTCGCCGCCGGTCAGGTCGAGGAACTGCCGGCCGACCGAGGTCTTGCGCAGCACCCGGTTCTCCCAGGCCACCCGGCGCCAGATCATCAGCCAGCCCCAGGCGTTCTTCGGCTGCAGCACGGCGACGTCGAGGAAGCCGTCGTCCAGCTCGGCATCCGGGATCAGCTCGATGTTGCCCGGCAGCATGCCGAGGTTGGCCACCAGCACGGTGGCGACCCGCACCCGGTGGGAGTGTCTGCCCTCCATGCGATAGTGCAGGTGGAAGGGCTTGGACATGGGCAGAATTCGCAGTCCCGCATCGATGTAGGCCAGCCAGCCGACGCGCTTCTTCAGCGCCGGGTCGGTGTTGGAGATCATCGCGGCGTCGATGCCCACCCCGCTCATCACGAGCGAGACGTGCTGCTCGGTGCTGGAGTCCGGCCGGGTCACGTCGACCAGCAGGGCGTCGATGGGCCGCTCGGCGCCGGTGAAGGCGATGTCGAGCGCGGCCGGAACGTCGTTCACGGGAATCTCGAGGTTGCGCGCGAGCAGGTTGCCGGTGCCGGCGGGCACGATGCCCATGGCGGTGCCGGTTCCGCGCATGCCCTCGGCCACCGAGCGCACCGTGCCGTCGCCGCCGGCGGCGATCACCAGCGGCAGCCGCATGGCCACAGCGCGCTCGGCCATGCTCCGGCCCGGGTCGTCGGCTTCGGTCTCCAGCCAGACGGATGCCGCCCAGCCGTGCCGTTTCTCGGCCTGGCGCACCGCCTTCTTCAGCTCGTCCACGCCGCTCTTGCTCGGGTTGAAGACGATCGCGGCGCGCGGCTTGGCGGCGGCGACGGGAGCCGCGGCATCCGGACTACTCAGGGTGGGCACGACACAAAGCTACGGCATTGGGGCGCGCGGGCCCGGAGCTGGCGGGGCGCGCCCGCCCCGGCGCGGCACTGGCGGGTGAGGCGATTGGTAGACTGACCCGGTGATTGATCCCGTACTGCTGCGCGAAAACCCCGATCTCATCAAGGCCTCACAGGAGGCACGCGGTGATTCTGTCGAGCTGGTCGATGAGGCGCTCGCCGCCGATTCCGAGCGCCGCGCCGCAATCGCGCTGTTCGAGCAGCTCCGCAGCGAGCAGAACGTCTTCAGCAAGAAGGTCGGCCGCGCCGCTCCGGAGGAGAAGAAGGCGCTGCTCGCCGAGGTGCAGGAGCTCTCCGCGCGGGTCAAGGCCGCCAGCGCCGCCGCCGGCGAGGCCGAGGCGCGCTTCACCACGGCGATCCGCGCCATCGGCAACCCCATCATCGACGGCGTCCCGGCCGGCGGTGAGGACAACTTCGTCACGCTGCGCACCCACGGCGACACCCCGGCGTTCGACTTCGAGCCGCGCGACCACCTGGAGCTCGGCGAGCTGCTCGGCGCCATCGACATGGCCCGCGGGGCCAAGGTCAGCGGCGCCCGCTTCTACTTCCTCAAGGGCATCGGCGCCCGCCTCGAGATCGCGCTGATGAACATGGCGCTGGACCGGGCGCTCTCCGCCGGGTTCACCCCGCTCATCACGCCCACGCTGGTGCGCCCCGAGATCATGGACGGCACCGGGTTCCTCGGCGAGCACTCCGACGAGATCTACTACCTGCCCGCCGACGACCTCTACCTGACCGGCACCAGCGAGGTCGCCCTCGCCGGCTACCACTCCGACGAGATCCTCGACCTGTCGGCCGAGCCGCTCCGTTACGCCGGCTGGTCCACCTGCTACCGCCGCGAGGCCGGCTCGGGCGGCAAGGACACCCGCGGCATCATCCGCGTGCACCAGTTCAACAAGCTGGAGATGTTCGCCTACGTGCTGCCCGAGAACGCCGAGGCCGAGCACGACCGCCTCGTCGCCCTGCAGGAGGACATGCTGCAGGCCCTCGGCCTCAGCTACCGCGTCATCGACGTCGCCGCCGGCGACCTCGGCTCCAGCGCGGCCCGCAAGTTCGACATCGAGGCCTGGGTTCCCACCCAGGGCGCCTACCGCGAGCTGACCAGCACGAGCAACTGCACCACCTACCAGGCGCGCCGCCTCGACATCCGCTACCGCACCGACTCGGGCAAGACCACCCCGGTCGCCACCCTGAACGGCACGCTGGCCACCACGCGCTGGATCGTCGCCATCCTCGAGACGCACCAGCAGGCCGACGGCTCGGTCATCGTCCCGGAGGCGCTGCGGCCCTACCTCGGCGGCCTCGAGAAGATGGAGCCGCTCCAGCGATGACTTCCCCCCGGTGGCTCGTTGCCCTCGACGTCGACGGAACGATTCTGCACGAAGACGAGACGCTGACGGATGCCGTCCGCGACGCCATCGGGGCCACCCAGGCGGCCGGCCACGAGGTCACCCTCGCCACGGGGCGCAGCTGGGAGAGCTGCTGGCAGCTGATGGAGAAGATCGGCCTCACGCCGGAGTACGTGGTCTGCGCGAACGGCGCCCTGATCATGCAGCGCGACGCCGCCGCGCCGCACGGCTACCGCCGGGCGCACGTTGAGACCTTCGACCCGAAGCCCGTGCTCGACCGCATCCGCGACCACCTGCCGGAGGGCCGGTTCATGGTCGAGGATGCCGAGGGCTACCGCTTCTACACCGACGGCATGCTCGACTGGAACCTCGAGAAGGCGCGCAAGGTCGAGTTCGACGAGCTGAGCGATTCGCCGGCGACCCGCGTCGTCGTGCTCTCGCCCGACCACGACCTCGAGGAATTCCTCAGCATCGTCGCGGGCATGGGCCTGCACCAGGTGACCTACTCGGTGGGTTGGACGGCCTGGTTGGACATCGCGCCGGAGGGCGTGAACAAGGCCACCGCCCTGGAGCGGGTGCGCGAAGCGCTCGGCATCCCGCGCTCCCAGCTGCTGGTCGCCGGCGACGGGCGCAACGACATCGACATGTTCGAGTGGGCCAGGGCCGAGGGGCGGGCCGTCGCGATGGGCCAGGCGCCGGAGGAAGTCCGGGACGCCGCGAGTGAGGTCACCGGCAGCATCGAGGCCGACGGCCTCGCCACCGTTCTGCAGGCGTTCGCCGCCGGAAACTGAGCGCGCGCCGCTGCGCAGTTGCTGCGAAAAAGCCGGGAACTGGCGGTACAGGTGCCGGGATCCAGTGTGCGCGCAGGATCGACTGGCATCCTAGAAATCCTGCGTTCAGCTAGAATCGGGCCTTGTTCGTTTCTTTCAGTCGTCGTTCGCGAACGAGGATGATGGAAGTGTTCGGGAGGGCTGTCCGAGCGGCCGATGGAGCCAGTCTTGAAAACTGGTGGGCAGAAATGTCTCGTGGGTTCGAATCCCACGCCCTCCGCACTGTGTGCTTCGGGCACTTTATGAAGGGAAGTCAGTGAGCGAAGAGTTGCGCCCCCGCAGTCGCCGGTCGATGAGAACGCCGACGATTGCCCGGCACGGTCGACTGAAGAAGTCGAACCCATTCGCCACCATCACACGGTTCCTCGCCGCTGCTCTCGCCGTGCTCATGGTCAGCGGGGCATCCGTCGCCGCCATCGCCGCGTACGACCTCGCCGCGAGCGTCAAGCCCGGCGTCGAGCTGGTCGGCGACGACACCCCGGTCTCGATCCCGAAGATCGGCGCCTGGGAGGGCGGGCTCAACCTGCTCCTGGTCGGCAGCGACAGCCGCAAGGGCCAGGACCCGGCCTTCGGCGAAGACGACACCGGTGACCTCAACGACGTCACCATGCTCCTGCACGTGTCCGCCGATCACTCCAGCGCCACCGTGGTGAGCTTCCCGCGCGACATGTACGTGCCGATCCCGTCCTGCCCCGACCCGGAGGACGAGGACAACCCCTACCCGTCGATGAGCTACCAGAAGATCAACACCACGCTCAGCTACGGCGGACTGCCCTGCACCGTGCTCACGGTGGAAGAGCTCACCGGCCTCGACATCCGCTTCGCTGCCGAGGTGCAGTTCAGTGGCGTCATCGCCATGTCCAACGCCGTCGGTGGCGTGCCGGTCTGCGTCGGCGCACGCATCGAAGACGAGTACACGGGAATCTTCCTCGACCCGGGCGAGCACACGCTGATGGGCGTCGACGCGCTGCAGTTCCTGCGCACCCGCCACGGCGTCGGCGACGGCAGCGACCTCACCCGCATCGGCAACCAGCAGGTGTTCCTCTCCTCGCTGATGCGCACCATCAAGAGCGCAGACACGCTCAGCGACCCCGCCAAGCTCTACTCGCTGGCCAAGGCGGCCCTCAGTAACGTGGTGCTCTCCACCCAGCTGCAGAACGTTGACAACATGGTTGCCATCGCGATGGCCCTCAAGGACATCCCGCTCGAGCAGATCAACTTCGTGCAGTACCCGACCGGCTCCGTCGACGGTGGTGTTGAGCCGAACGTGGAGGCCGCAGACGCGCTGCTCGCGGCGCTCGCCACCGACCAGCCGATCCAGCTCGGCGGCGCGACGGGCGGCACCCTGCCCGACCCGAACGCTCCGGTCGACCCGAACGCGACGATCGACGCCAGCGCCGTCGACGCGGACGGTGCGGTTGTTCCGGATGCCGTGACCGACCCCGCTGCGCCCGGCGCGACCGTGCTGCCGAGCGACATCCTGGGCCAAAGCGCCGGTCAGTACACCTGCTCCGACGGCCGCACGCTCGACGACCAGTAGTTCGGAAGCCGCGATGGTCAAAACCGCTCCAAAAAGCGGATATGATTGTCGTCGTGTGTTCGCCTCGGCAAGCACGCAGAGGAACCGTCGCATAGTTCGGCCTAGTGCACCACCCTGCTAAGGTGGAGTACCCTTTACAGGGTACCGTGGGTTCAAATCCCACCGGTTCCGCACTTCACAAAACCCCCGCCTCGGCGGGGGTTTTTGCGTGAGTGGCCTGACTGGCCCAGCGCAGCAGGAAGCCCGCTCCGCAGGCTCGAGGGGGCTGCCGAACGATCGTGCGGTTGCCTCCAAGTAGCCCCCCACGGGCGGGAGAGAAGTGCGTTTGTTGGCAGTGCGGTGAGAGTTTCTTGCCTCGAAAGCGAGAACTGCAGAGTCATGCCGCGCACTGCACTGCCCATCCCAAGAGATGCCGAAACCGCCCGCACCCGCTTCTTCGCGAAGTCGACCACTCGCCGCACGGCGGCGTTCGTAAGCGGCAGCGCTCTGCTGCTGGGTCTGATCTTCGGCAACGCGGCAGCTCGGTGGCCGGTGCCAGCGGCTCCGCGGCGATCGCAGAGTTGAAGTCCGCGTTCGGACAGTCCGAAGCGGCAGCGTTCGATTCAATCGCTCACCTCGGGGCCGACGAGGAGTCACGACGGCTACGGAAGGCGGGTCGAGTGTCGCCGGATCCCGGCATGCGGTCTGGATTTCGGCGGTGCGCTAGCGGGAACGGCGTCTGAGAGTGCTCAGAAGTGGCGCGCCAGGAAGTGCCTGATCCGCTCCAGGCCCTCGACGAGCTGGGAGTCATCGAGTGCATAGGAGAACCGCAAATGGCCAGGCGCGCCGAAGGCCTCGCCGGGAACGACTGCCACGTCGACTTCCTCCAGCAGCAAGGTCGAGAGCTGGAGGGTGCTGGTCACCGGATCGCCGTTGAGCTTCAATGTTCCGTCGAGCACGGCGCGCACATCCGGGAAGATGTAGAAGGCGCCGAGCGGTCTCGGGACAACGAACCCGGGAACGGTCTGGAGGATGTCGTATGCGATCAGCCGTCTCCGGTTGAAGACCGCACGCATCTGCCCGGGAAAGTCGCTGTCATCGGCGAGAGCGGCGAGCGCGGCGCGCTGAGAGATGTTCGAAACGTTCCCGGTGGTGTGCGACTGGAAGTTCTTGACCGCCTCGATGACTGCGGGCGTCGAGATCGCCCAGCCGAGGCGCCAACCGGTCAGCACGTGGCTCTTCGCCAGCCCGTTCACGATGATGAGCTGATCGCGCGGCACGAAACGTGAAATCGAGGTGAAGGAGGCCGCGTCGTAGACGAAGTCGTGGTAGATCTCATCGGACATCACCCAGATGCGATTCTCGGTCACCCAGCGGCCGATCGCTCGGATCTCGTCCTCGGTGTAGACGGAGCCGGTGGGGTTTGACGGCGAGGTGAAGATGAGCAACTTGGTGCGCGACGTCCTGGCGCGCTCCAGCTGGGCCACGGTGGTCTTGTAGCCAGACTCCGAGTCTGTCTCGACGGGCACGGTGATGCCGCCGGCGAGCTTGATCTGCTCGGGATAGCTCGTCCAATAGGGCGCGGGGAGAATGACTTCGTCGCCGGGGTTGAGCACGGCCGAGAGGGTGTTGAAGATCGCCTGCTTGCCCCCATTGGCCACTGCCACGTCGGCGGCGGAGAAGGATGTTCCGCTGTATTCGCTCGTGTACTCGGCGATCGCGGCGCGAAGCTCCGGAAGCCCCGTCGGGCCGCTGTAGTGGTGGTTCCTTGGCTCATCGATCGCCCGCTTGGCCGCCTCGGTGATGAAGGCGGGGGTGTCGAAGTCCGGCTCGCCGGCGCCGAATGCGATGACGGGCCGCCCCTGGCTCGAGTACAGCTTGGCCAATGCGTCGATTGCCTGGGGTGCCGACTCCGACACGGAAGCCAGGAGTCGAGACACGGTCAGATCAGTCATTGCGCTTCACTTTCTTCGGGGTGCCGGATGAACTCGACCACTTCTGCACCCGCACCGCCACGTAGGAGAGCGCGAGGCAGAGCGCGACGTAGATGGAGCCCATGACCATGGCCGCGGGGATGATGGGGCTGCCGTACTGCATCTGGGTTCCGTAGAACTTCGCCAGATAGAGCAGCTCGGGGTAGGTGACCATGAAGCCGAGGGCAGTGTCTTTGAGGGCCACGACGAGCTGGGAGATAATTGCGGGCAGCATGTTGCGGATCGCCTGCGGGGCCAGGATGACGGCGAGCACCTGCCCCTTGCGCAGCCCAATCGCGGCACCGGCCTCCGACTGGCCCTTGGGCAGCGAGTTGAGGCCCGCCCGGAAGATCTCGGCAAAGACAGAACCGTTGTAGATGGCGAGCCCCACCGTCACCGCGATGAATGGTGTGACGAAGGTGGCGCCCAGCACCGGCAGCCCGTAGTAGATCAGCATCATCAGCACGAGCAGCGGGATTGCGCGGAACGTCTCGGTGAGCCACGTGACGGAGGTGCGGACCCACCGCGCCGGTGAGAGCCGGCCCAGGAGGAGCAGCACGCCGAGGATGAGGGCGAGAATCGCCCCGGTGGCGAAGGCGCGGAGGGTCGACCCGGTGGTTTCCAGAATCTCGCGTTGGACGAGCGGGAAGGTGAAGAGTTCCCACTTGGCCGCCGCGAACTGTCCCGACTTGTAGAGCTGAACGACAATGAAGCCGAGGATGAGCGCGACGACGGTGATCGTGACGAATCCGGCGATGTTGCTCTTGCGTCGTCCCTTGGGGCCGAGCACGTCGAAGAGGTCTTGGGTGGCGTAGCTCACGATTGCGCCCACTTTCTTTCGAACTTTCGTTGCACGGCAGCCAGGCCCATGACGAGCAGGAAGAAGAAGAATGCCACCCACAAGAGGGTGGCGAGGAGGTTCTCGCCGCGCTCCGACATGTTGGCGGAAATTGCCCCGGCCTGCATGACGGAGAAGCCGCTCGCGACCGTGGTGTTCTTGAGCAGGGCGATGAAGACGCTGATCAGTGGCGGCACGACGTTGCGGAAAGCCTGCGGGACGAGCACGACGGTGATGACCTGGTCGAATGTGAGGCCGATCGCACGGGCCGCCTCGGTCTGCCCAACGTGGATGGAGTTGATTCCGGAACGGAAGACCTCGGCAACATAGCTGGCGGTGTAGAGCACGAGCGCGATGATCGCGAGAGTCGTGTAGTCCAGCGCCGGAAGGCCGAGCTTGGGGTACCCGAGCGCGAAGAACATCATCAGCAGCGCGAGGGGCGTGTTCCTCAGTAGGTTGACGTACGTCGTGCCGACCGCTCGCATCGACGAGGAGGGCGAGATTCGCAGCACACCGATGACCACGCCGAGCAGTAGCGAGAACACCGCTGAGACGGCAAACATGAGCACCGTGTTCGCGAACCCCAGGACAAACAGGTCGAGGTTGTTGAGGAGAACATCCATGGGGGGAATCCGTTCCGTAAACTGCTGAGCGTGCAGGGAGAGAGCCGCCGGGGGCGCGGCCCTCTCCCCGTCATGTGGTCTGTGGCGACCTAGTAGTTGTCGACCTCTGCCGGCTCGAGCTCGACGCCCGAGGTGCCCAGAGTCTTGTCGTAGATCGCCTTCCAGACATCGGGGTTCTCGACGAGCAGATTGTTGACGAAGTGGCGCAGGGCGGTGTCGCCCTTGGCGATGCCGATGCCGAAGCCTTCGTTCGTGAACGGCTTGCCCACGACCTTCAGCTCGTCGGGGGCCAGCGTGACGTAGCCGATGAGGAGGGCCTCATCGGTGGTCACCGCATCGACCTGGTTGCTGAGCAGCGCATCGACGCACTGCGCCATGTTGTCGAACTCGACCGTTTCGACATCGGGGTGGTTCGTCTTGATGTACTGGATCGGTGTGGAACCGGTGATCGAGCACACCTTGTGCCCGGCGAGGTCTGACTCGCCCGCGATGGAGGTGTTGTCCTTGCGCACGAGGATGCTCTGACCGGTGGTCATGTACGGTCCGGCGAAATCGACGAGCTCTTTGCGCTTGTCGGAGATCGTGTACATGCCGACGATGAGGTCCACGTCGCCGTTGCTCAGCGACTGCTCCCGGCTCTGGCTCGGGATCGTGACGAACTCAATGCTCTCCTTGGCGAAGCCGAGCTCGGCGGCGAGCCAGGTGGCTAGCTCGATGTCGAAGCCGGAGCGATCCCCGGTGGCAGAATCGCGCACGCCAAAGCCCGGCTGGTCTTCCTTGACCCCGAGAACAATGGTCCCGTTCTTCGTCATCGCGTCGAAGGTGGGGCTGCCGTCGATGGTGACGCTCGACGCCACGGGGGACTCTGCGTCGGCCTTGACTGCATCCTCCTCGGGCGCCGCGGCGGTCGATGCGCACGCGCTCAGCATCAGTCCAGCGATTGCGGCTCCGGCGATCGCGATGGATAGGCGTTTTGTGATCATGGTTTCTCCTCGGGGGTGTGGCTTGGGGGTGATGGGGTCTAGCGGGCCAACACTTTCTGAAGAAAGTCACGGGCGCGCGTGGTTTTGGGGGCGGAGAAGAACTCGGTGGGAGTGGCCTCTTCGACGATCTGGCCGTCCGCCATGAAGATGATGCGGTCGGCGGCCTCGCGGGCAAAGCCCATTTCGTGAGTCACGGTGACCATCGTCATGCCGGTCTTCGCGAGCGCGAGCATCACGTCGAGGACTTCGCTGACCATCTCAGGGTCAAGTGCGCTCGTCGGCTCGTCGAAGAGCATCAGCTTGGGGCCCATCGCGAGGGCACGGGCGATGGCGACGCGCTGCTGTTGGCCGCCCGAGAGCTGGCTGGGCATCTTGTCGGCTTGGTCGGCGACTCCCACGCGGTCCAGGTGTTCGAGCGCGAGCGCGCGGGCATCCGACTTCTTGGTCCGGCGCACCATCACCGGCCCGAGCATCACGTTCTCGAGCACAGTCTTGTGCGCGAACAAGTTGAAGGATTGGAACACCATTCCGACATCGGCGCGCAACGTCGCCAGTTCGCGCCCCTCGTCAGGCAATGCGACGCCATCAATGAAGATGTCGCCCGAGCTGATCGTCTCCAGGCGGTTGATGGCGCGGCAGAGGGTCGACTTGCCCGCGCCCGACGGACCGATGAGGGCAACGATCTCTCCGCGATTGACGATGGTGTTGACGTCGCGAAGCACGTGATTCTCACCATAGAACTTGTTCACCTTGTTGAGGATCACGAGCGGATTCGTCGCCGTCAGCGAGGGTATCGAGACTGTGTTGTTGAGATCCATTACCTGCGTGCTCATTTCCGGGTCGGTGTCCGTCGGACCGGCCTGCCGGGGGCGCGTCGGATGACGCGGGCGGCAGGCCAGGCCGGGGAAGGATGGGTGCGGCTACTGCACCCGCTGGATGAGAGCGCGCAATGACTCGTTCTCTGCTTCAGTGAGGTCGGTCAACGGGGGGCGGACGCGGCCGATCTCACGACCGGTCACGTTGAGGCCCGCCTTGATGATCGACACCGCGTACCCCTGCTTGCGGTCGCGGATCTCCAAGAACGGCAGCACGAAGTCGCGCAGGCCGGCGAAGACGAAGTCGTGGTCGCGGGCGCGGACGGCCGCGTAAAAGCTCAGCGCGAACTCGGGAACGAAGTTGAACATGGCCGACGAGTAGGTGGTCACGCCGAGCTCGAGGTAGGGGAGTGCGAAGGTCTCGGCAGTCGGAAGCCCGCCGATGTAGATCAGGCGATCGCCGAGTTGGCTGTAGATCCTCGTCATCTGGTCGATGCTGCCGACGCCGTCCTTGAAACCGATGAGGTTCCGATTGCGCTCAGCGACACGGGCGACGGTGTCGGCCTGCAGTGACATGTTGGCGCGGCTGTACACGACGACACCCAGGCTGGTGCTCGCGCAGACGCCCTCGATGTACGCGGCCAGGCCATCCTGCGACGCCTCCGTGAGGTAGGGCGGGAACAACAGGATCCCGGCGGCCCCGGCCTGTTCGGCGATGCGGGCCTGCTCGATCGCGTTCGGCAGCGAGCCGCCGGCCGGTGCGAGGACGGGGACCCGTTCGGACGCCTCGTCGACGGCGGCGGTGACGACGCGCGAAATCTCGTCGTTGGTCAGCGAGAAGAACTCGCCAGTCCCTCCGGCGGCGAACAGCCCGGCAACATCGTGGCTGCTCATCCAGGCGACGTGCTCGCGGTATCGCTTCTCGTCGAAGCTGAGGTCATCGGCAAAAGCTGTCACCGGGAAGGAGAGGAGACCGCTCCCTATTTTTGCCGCAAGGTCTTCCGGGCTGTACGCAGTCAAAGTCACGTCATCCTTTGTTTTGAGGTGATGAGTCGGGGAGTGGCTTCCCGACGGTTGTCTCAGCGTAAGGATCACAACATGCCTCATCAACAGCACTTTTGAATGCTCCAATACCTTTCCAGCATGGCTGGGGTGCGGCGCTCACACGAGTGCGGCGGAGCTGAGCCGTTCCAAGGCGGTTCGGGTGGGTCGGAGGGCAGGATTGGTGTTATCCCTCCGCCAGATGGCGTGCAAGTGCACGATGGGCTCACGGTTCTCGGCGATGCTGCGGTAGGCGATGCCTGACATGCCCAGCCGCGTGGCGGACGCAGGAACGAGAGCGATGCCCTTGTTGGCGGCGACCAGGCTCAGCATGCTGTGCACCTGCGTGATCTCCTGGCTGGGCACGGTGTTCACCGTCGCGAGCACCGTATCGACGAGGCTGCGAAAGTACCGTGCCTCGTGTGGCGAGTAAGTGAGGATCTTCTCTCCGCTCAGCTCCTCCACCGAGAGGGGGCGGGTCGTGACTGCGAGTGGATGTTTGCTGCCGATCGCGGCAACGAGCGCTTCGCGCCGGACGAGGGTGGAAACGAGATCGGGTGACGGTGGCGTTTCGCGCACGAACCCGATGTCCACGGAGCCTCGGAGCACCGCGGCGATCTGATCCCGGGACACCATCTCGTGAATGTCGACGCGCAGTTCGGGTGCCACCGCGTCGATGTTGGCGAGAATGTCGCCGAGCAGGCCCATGATCCCTGTCGCGGTGATGCCGATCTTGATCTCACCGGCTTCCCCGTCTGCGATGCGCCTGGCGGTGTTCCTGGATGCCTCGGCGATGCTCAGGATCTTCGCCGCCTCGTCGCGGAAGGCCGCGCCGGCGGCGGTCAGGCGCACGCTCTTCTTGCTCCGGTCGAACAACGAGAATCCCAGTTCGCCCTCAAGTTTCTGGATCTGCCGGCTGAGCGGCGGCTGCGTCATGTTGAGATGCTCGGCCGCGCGGCTGAAATGGAGTTCATCGGCAAGCACGATGAAGCTTCGGAGCTGGTCAAAAGTGAACATGGCCTCTTCATTGGGGTCAGTGCTCGCCGCAGTGGTTGATCCGGCGATACCTTCGCAGCATAACCCAATGCGTTTTTGGGCTTGGCGCCTCATGAACGCTTCGACCTAGCATGGGCCGGGATACGCACCGAAGCAGCCGGCAGGAGAACACACCATGGCAGACGCAACCACGGCCCGAGACGTCGAACAGATCGCGATTGGGGCGGACCGGGCGGCAGATGTCTGGGCGTCTACGAGTGCCACCGAGCGAGGTCGCGTGCTCAGGGCTGTCGCAGACGCCCTTGACGATGCCGCTGGCGAGCTCATCCCGCTCGCGATGGCCGAGACGAACCTCGCTGAGGGACGACTCGCCGGCGAGCTGCGACGCACGACGTTCCAGCTCCGGATCTTCGCCGAGACGCTCGAGGAGGGCGGCTACCTCGATGTGCGCATCGACCACGCGGATGACGCCTGGCCGATGGGCGCGCCGCGCCCCGACCTGCGCCGCTCGCTGATCTCGGTCGGCCCGGTCGTCGTCTTCGCGGCCAGCAACTTTCCGTTTGCGTTCTCCGTTGCCGGAGGCGACACCGCCTCCGCGCTTGCCGCCGGCTCCTCGGTGATTCTCAAGGCGCATTCCGGGCATCCGGGTCTCTCCCGGCGCACCGCCGAGATTGTTGGCGACGCCCTCGCCGGCGCCGGCGCCCCCGCGGGGGTCTTCACGGTCATCTTCGGCACCGAGGCCGGCCGGCTCGCCTTGCAGCACCCGCTCGTGAAGGCGGGTGCATTCACCGGGTCCATCGCCGGTGGTCGCGCACTCTTCGACCTCGCCCAGTCCCGCCCCGAGCCCATCCCCTTCTATGGGGAGCTCGGAAGCGTCAATCCCGTCTTCGTCACCCGCGCTGCCGCCTCGGCCAGGGGCGAGAGCATTGCGGAGGAGTTCGTGGGATCCTTCACCCTCGGTGCCGGTCAGTTCTGCACGAAGCCGGGCATCCTCTTCGTGCCTCGCGCCTCTGACCTGGCGTCCCGTCTTGCGGGAAGCACGTTGCCGCCGGCGGCGAAGCTGCTCAACGCGCGCATCCAGTCCGGCTTCCTCGACGCGCTCGCCGACGTGCGGAGCCATGCCGCGGTGCGGGTGTTGTGCGCGCGCGACGATGCGTCCGACGGGCCGCCCGCCCCCAGCCTCTTGGCGACCGACATCGCCGCACTGTTGGACGATCCGCAGGCCCTCCTGGCGGAGGTCTTCGGGCCGGCGGCACTGGTCGTCGAGTACGACGACGAAGCGCAGCTCCTCGAGGTCGCCAGAGTCCTGGAGGGCCAGCTCACCGCAACCATCGTGGGGGAGGACGAGGACCAGATCGCGCCCGAGTTGATCCGTTTGCTGGCCAAGAAGGCCGGCCGGGTCCTCTGGAACCAGTGGCCGACGGGGGTCTCGGTGACCTACGCGCAGCAGCATGGCGGGCCATACCCGGCCACCACCGCTTCGGCATCCACCTCGGTGGGCACCGCGGCGATCACTCGCTTCCTGCGGCCGGTGGCCTTCCAAGGGCTCCCTCAACACCTACTGGCGGCCGAGCTGCGCGATGAGAACGAGCTCGGGATCCGCCGTCGTGTCAACGGCGTGCTCGGCTAGGCCCGCGCCCGTTCCCTGAGCGGCACCTGCACGCAGCCGCCCCTGGGCGGCATCCAGAAACGCGTTTGGCCCCACCCCCTGCTCGGGTGTGGGGCCAAACGGCCTGCGCCGGCTACGCCCGCAGGAGCACCTTGCCGACCCGGCCGGGCTCGGCGCTGGCGGCGGCGGCCGCCGTGATGTCGCCGAAGTCGAATGTGGCGGCGACGGGCAGTGTCAGGGTGCCGTCGAGCACGCGCCCGATCAGCTCCTGGAAGAGCTGTCCCTTGAGCTCTGCCGGCATCTCGCGGCTGACCACGCTGCCCCAGAAGCCCGTGACGGTGATCTGCTTGAAGATGACGTCGCCGGAGGAGAGCTCGAGCTTCGGCGATGCCATGGCCCCGAACACGACGAGGGTGCCGTTCGCCGCCAGCGTGGACAGGACGTCGCCCGCGGCGGCGCCGCCGACGGAGTCGATGCCCACTCGGATGCCGGCACCTTCCGTGAGCGCGGCGAGCTCAGTGCGCCAGTGCTCAGAATCGGTGGAGATGACCTGCTCGATCCCCTGGGCGCGCAGCTCTTCGACGCCCTCGGCGCGGCGAACGAGGCCGACGACGTTGATTCCGCGAGCCGCCCCGAGCTGGGCGACCATGCGGCCCACCGCGCCGTTGGCGGCATTCTGGATGAGCCAGTCGCCCGGCTGCAGATCAAGCGAGTGCAGAAGGCTGAGCGCGCTGAACGGCATGGAGACGAGTTGCGCGGCGGCCTCGTCGGAAAGCGCCTCCGGGACGGGGATGAGCGCCGACGCGGGGGCGACGAAGTAGTCGGCCCACACTCCGAACGTCCCGCCGGTGGTGACGCGCTGG
>NZ_MPZN01000024.1 GCF_002936985.1 Microterricola pindariensis
AGCCGACCTGCACTCCGCCGAGGAGGTGACCCTCGCCCCGGGCGAGCGCGCCCTCGTCGGCACCGGCGTGTCGATCGCGCTCCCGGCCGGATTCGCCGCATTCGTCGTGCCGCGCAGCGGCCTGGCCGCCAAGCACGGCATCACGATCGTGAACAGCCCGGGCACCGTCGACGCCGGCTACCGCGGCGAGATCAAGGTCGCTCTGCTCAACACCGACCAGAGCGAGCCCTTCCAGATCGCCCCTGGCGACCGCATCGCACAGCTCATCATCATGCCCGTGACCCGGGCGACCTTCATCCCCGTCGAGACGCTGCCGGGCAGCGCGCGCGGCGAAGGCGGCTTCGGATCGACCGGCACTGCCGCCATCGGCAGTGGCACCCCAACTTCAGGAGGCATCGCGTGAGCGACGTTGAGAACATCGGCGACCTGCCGGTGGAGCACCCCAAGTCCGCACCAGAGGACCGCGCAGAGAACGGTCCGCTCGACGACAGCGAGGCGAACCCCGTTCGCCCCTACGTCGACCTCGGCGGCGTCAAGATCCTTCCGCGCGAGGGCCTGCACCTCCGCCTCGAGATCGAGGAGGAGAGCAAGCGCGTCGTGGCGATCGGCCTCGACTACGCCAACTCCACCCTGCAGGTGCAGCCGTTCGCCGCACCGCGCTCGAGCGGCCTCTGGCACGAGATCCGCGGCCAGATCTCCGAGCAGATCGCGCGTCAGGGCGGAACGACTACCCTCCGTGAGGGAACGTTCGGGCCCGAGCTGCTCGCCCAGATCCCTGTCGCGGCCGGCTCCGGCACGGCCGGCGGCACGCGCCTCGCCCGTTTCGTCGGCGTCGACGGCCCGCGCTGGTTCCTCCGCGGCGTCATCGCGGGTGAGGCGGCGGTGAACCCCGACGCCGCCGCAGCCGTCGAGGAGCTGTTCCGCAGCATCGTCGTCGTGCGTGGCACCACGCCGATGCCTCCGCGCGACCTGATCCCGCTGCGCATGCCCGCCTCGCCGGCATCCGACGCCCCGAGCAACGTCTGACCCGCGGGACAGTGGCTGCCCCAGAGGACCAGCACGGCGACGAGCCTCGTGAGCACGAGCCGCTCGAGCCGGTGGCCAGTTTCGGCAGCCAGCTCGCCGACGCCGCCCGCAAGGCGGGGCTCGGCAAGCTGGCCGAGGACGAGCGGCTCTCGCCGCGTGACATGCTCGCGGCGCTCGGCGGCATCCGCGGCCTGGCCGAGACGATCCTGCCCGGCCTGGTGTTCCTCATCATCTACACGTTCAGCCAGGAGCTGAGCTGGGCGCTCGGCGTCTCCGTCGGCCTCGCCGTCGTCTTCACGACGCTCCGCATCGTGGGCAAGACGCCCGTCATGCAGGCCGTCGCCGGCCTGATCGGCGCCGTCGTCTCGGCTGCGCTCGCGCTCTGGACGGGGCGCGGCGAGGACAACTTCGTCCTCGGGCTCATCACGAACGCGGTCTACGCGATCGCGCTGCTCGTCTCGATGCTGGTGCGCTGGCCACTGATCGGGCTCGCCGTCGGCTACCTGATGGGCGACGGCCTGGCCTGGCGGGAGAACAAGCGCCGCTTCCAGGCGATGCAGCTGCTCACCGCCTGCTGGTTCGGCCTGTTCGCGCTGCGCCTGCTCGTGCAGGTGCCGTTGTACTTCGCCGGCAACGTCGAGGGCCTCGCCATCACCAAGCTGCTGATGGGCGTCCCGCTCTATGCGCTGCTGCTGATCCTGTCCTGGCTCATCGTCAAGGCGATCTATGCCAAGCCCGCGGATGCCGCGGCGCGGCGCCCCTGAGCGACCCGTCCCTCCTGCTAGAGTTATCTCGACATCGAGATAAAATCTTCCGCCGAATCAGCCCTGACCGGTAGAGCCGACTTAGGCTAACCTTGCTGGCAGAACGCGCAGTGCGGCCGCGAAGATTGAAGATATGCCGCGCATTTGGCGGCGCCCAGCAAAGGAGACGGCCACGTGTCTGCAGTAAATAGCTTTGGAGCAAAAGACACCCTCCGGGTCGGTGAGACCGACTACGAGATTTTCCGTGTCGACACCGTCGCCGGCTACGAGAAGCTCCCGTTCAGCCTCAAGGTGCTTCTGGAGAACCTCCTCCGCACCGAGGACGGCGCGAACGTCAGCAAGTCGCAGATCGAGGCCCTGGGGTCCTGGGTCCCCGAGTCCGAGCCGGACACCGAGATCCAGTTCACCCCCGCCCGTGTGATCATGCAGGACTTCACCGGTGTTCCCTGCATCGTCGACCTGGCCACCATGCGTGAGGCCGTCGCCGCCCTCGGTGGCGACCCCAACAAGATCAACCCGCTCGCCCCGGCCGAGATGGTCATCGACCACTCCGTCATCGCCGACCTCTTCGGCACCGAGAACGCGCTCGAGCGCAACGTCGAGATCGAGTACGAGCGCAACGGCGAGCGCTACCAGTTCCTCCGCTGGGGCCAGACCGCGTTCGAGGACTTCAAGGTCGTCCCGCCCGGAACCGGCATCGTGCACCAGGTCAACATCGAGTACCTGGCCCGCGTCACCATGACCCGCGAGGTCGGCGGCGTGCTGCAGGCCTACCCCGACTCCTGTGTCGGCACCGACTCGCACACGACGATGGTCAACGGCCTCGGCGTGCTCGGCTGGGGCGTCGGCGGCATCGAGGCCGAGGCGGCCATGCTCGGCCAGCCCGTCTCCATGCTCATCCCGAAGGTCGTCGGCTTCAAGCTCACCGGCGCCATCCCCACGGCCGTCACCGCGACCGACGTCGTGCTCACGATCACCGACATGCTGCGCAAGCACGGCGTCGTCGGCAAGTTCGTCGAGTTCTACGGCGAGGGCGTCGCCTCCGTGCCGCTGGCCAACCGCGCCACCATCGGCAACATGAGCCCGGAGTTCGGCTCCACCGCCGCCATGTTCCCGATCGACGACGTCACGCTCGACTACATGCGCCTGACCGGCCGCGACGCCGAGCAGATCGCCCTCGTCGAGGCATACGCCAAGACGCAGAAGCTCTGGCACGACGCCAGCGCCGAGCCCGTCTTCAGCGAGTACATGGAGCTCGACCTCTCCACCGTCGTGCCCTCCATCGCCGGCCCGAAGCGCCCGCAGGACCGCATCGAGCTCAGCGTCTCCAAGTCGGCGTTCGAGCGCGACCTGCTCAACTACACCGACATCGAGCACGACCTGGTCGACCTCGAGATCTCCGAGTCCTTCCCGGCATCCGACCCGCCCGCGAACACGCCGGAGAGCGAGCACAGCCAGCACCACCACGTGCACCACAGCCACGCCCCCGCCTCGGCCTCCAAGCCGACCGCGGTGTCGCTGGCCAGCGGCGAGAACTTCGTGCTCGACCACGGTGCCGTGGCCATCGCCGCGATCACCTCGTGCACCAACACCTCGAACCCCTCGGTGATGCTCGCCGCCGGCCTGCTCGCCCGCAACGCGGTCAAGAAGGGCCTCAAGGCCAAGCCGTGGGTCAAGACCACGCTGGCTCCCGGCTCCAAGGTCGTCACCGACTACTACGCCAAGGCTGGCTTGACCGAGGACCTCGAGGCGCTGGGCTTCTACACCGTCGGCTACGGCTGCACCACCTGCATCGGCAACTCGGGCCCGCTGCTCGACGAGATCTCGGCCGCCATCAACGAGCAGGACCTCGCCGTCACGGCCGTCCTCTCCGGCAACCGCAACTTCGAGGGTCGCATCAGCCCCGACGTCAAGATGAACTACCTGGCCAGCCCGCCGCTGGTCATCGCGTACTCCATCGCCGGCTCGATGAACTTCGACTTCGAGGTCGACGCCCTGGGCCAGGACCAGGACGGCAACGACGTCTTCCTCAAGGACATCTGGCCGGACGCCGCCGAGGTGCAGGCCACGATCGACAGCTCGATCAACGAGGGCATGTTCAAGACCCAGTACGCCGGTGTCTTCGAGGGCGACGAGCGTTGGCGTTCGCTGGAGACCCCCGCAGGTGCGGTCTTCGAGTGGGACGAGAAGTCGACCTACGTGCGCCGCCCCCCGTACTTCGACGGCATGACGATGGAGACCACCCCGGTCAGCGACATCCAGGGCGCCCGCGTCCTGGCCAAGCTCGGCGACTCGGTCACCACCGACCACATCAGCCCCGCCGGCAACATCAAGGCGGACAGCCCGGCCGGCCAGTACCTCGTCGAGCACGGCGTCGAGCGCAAGGACTTCAACTCCTACGGCTCGCGCCGCGGCAACCACGAGATCATGATCCGCGGCACCTTCGCCAACATCCGCCTGCGCAACCAGCTGCTGGACAACGTCGAGGGCGGCTACACCCGCGACTTCACCCAGGAGGGCGCACCGCAGTCGTTCATCTACGACGCCAGCCAGAACTACCAGGCCGCCGGCATCCCGCTGGTGATCTTCGGTGGCAAGGAGTACGGCTCCGGCTCCTCGCGTGACTGGGCAGCCAAGGGCACCAGCCTGCTGGGCGTCAAGGCCGTCATCACCGAGAGCTTCGAGCGCATCCACCGCTCCAACCTCATCGGCATGGGCGTCGTGCCGCTGCAGTTCCCGGTCGGCGAGAGCTGGGCGACGCTCGGCCTCGACGGCACGGAGTCCGTCTCGATTCTGGGCCTGGAGGAGCTGAACAACGGCGCCACCCCCAAGACGGTTCGTGTCGTCGCCACCCCGACCGAGAACTCGCCGGCCGGCAAGGCCGTCGTCGAGTTCGACGCCGTGGTGCGCATCGACACCCCTGGTGAGGCTGACTACTACCGCAACGGCGGCATCCTGCAGTACGTGCTGCGCTCGCTCGTAGCCTAGTCGTTACTCCGAGTACCAGAAGGGGCCGGATTCCTGTGGAATCCGGCCCCTTCTCCGGTCCCGGACGCACCCAGCCCGCGTCGAACGCTGATTCGAGGCTGCCAGTGGGGAGTGAGGGCAGCGCTCAGAGCAGGCTTTCGATGCGCAATGATGAGGGGTGGACTTTCTCGAACTGCAGCAGAATCTTCGTGACGCCCGGCTCGACCCCTTCTTGGCCTACGACGGGCGGTACAACCGGCTGAGCCCCCGGGACTACGTGCCCCGGTATTGCCGTTTCGCTTGGTCTGTGCAGGTACATGACGACCTGCCCCTGCCGTTCAGTGTGTCCCAACGAGAACTCTTCAGGCCGTCGCGATTCCCGGCCGACCGAGAAGGTCCTGAACCGGTCTATTTCAGCACGGCCGGGCAGGCCTACGCCTACATTTGGGAGCTCATCGAGCCGACCTCTCATGCGGGTCCAGTCGACGCCATCACGATCGCCGACTTACCGGGTGAGGTATCGGAGTGGCTGGCCGCCGTGGGATGGGCGCCGCCGCAGGAGCTCTTCGGCAATCCGTTTGTGGCAAGTTCCGGCACCCAGTCTCTGCGAATTGCTCTCACCGCTGCGGGCTACCAGGTGCAGTTGGTGGATCACATCGTGCTCAGGAACGATCCGCCGAGTTACAGCTCCGAGCTTCTCGAAGATGTCTGCCGGTGGCTCATGCTGTTTGTCGGTGCGCGTTACGAACGCCCCCTCGGCCACGCCATCTGGGGCCTCCTGGATCGGGCCAGCGCGATGGAACGCGTCCAGCGATTCACCCTGCGTCAACTGGGCAATGCGTTTTTGGACAGCGAGGGTGGCGGCATCCTCGACTTCCTCTCTCACGGCCCGGCGCTGGATCTCGTGACCCCCGCGTTGCTCGCTGAAGCTCAGTCGGCCGGCTTCATCGTCGCGCAGCGGGCGGAGCCTCGTTCGATTCGATTCTCTGACTACACGCTGCGTGAACAGAGCGATGGCTACACCATCAGCTATCGGGAACGAAACGACGATGAGTTGCTCGTGCGCGTACACACTGTCGACGAGTTGCGAGAGAAGTTTTCCGAGATCGTACGCAGTCGCTGACTGCTTTCCCGGGCTGCGTGTGAGCCGCTCTGGGCTGCCCGTTGTGCTTTCGGCACGCCGGGCGCAGCATGGAGGCATGCGCGCACACCACTCACTGCTGCTGCCCAGCGACACCGCCGACGCCCTCGCCGGGACGGCGTTCACGCACAAGCCGGGGAGGCTGGAGGCGGCCTACCAGACCGGTGACTTCTCCGGCGCCGTGCGCCTGCTGGACGCCGTCGCCCAGATCGCCGACCAGATCAACCACCACCCCGATGTGCGACTCGGCTACGGCCGCATCGCCTTCGAGCTCAGCTCGCACGACGCCGGCGGCGTGACGGAGCGGGACGTCGCGCTGGCGCTGCGGATCCAGGCCCTCGCGGACGCCGCGGGCCTCCCGGCCTGATCGCGGGCCGGATCGCGGGCCGGGCGTGCGCCGGATCGCCAGGTGCGCCGGCTCGTCGTGTCGGTGCTACGCCCGCTGTTCGGCGCCCAGGTACGTGGTCGGCACCTCGAGCACCGCGAGGGTGCACCGCGAGATGCAGACCAGGCGATCATGGTCGTCGGCGATCCGCACCTCCCAGACCTGGGCCCGCCCGCCACGGTAGACCGGGCGGGCGACGCCGGTCACCCACCCCTCCGCAACGGGCCGCAGGTGGTTCGCGTTGATCTCCATGCCGACGACATGGAAGCGTGCGCGGTCGACCGCCAGGAATCCCGCAATCGACGCGAGCGTCTCCGCGAACGCGACGGAGGCGCCGCCGTGGAGCATCCCGGCTGGCTGGGTGGTCCGAGAATCGACGGGCATCCGACCCTGCAGGGAATCGGGCAAGACCGCGGTGACCTCGATTCCGAGCGTCTCGATGAGGGTGCCTCGCCGCATGCCGGTGAGGACGTCGGGTGGCACATCGCCGTGCCAGATGGGTGGGGTGTTCATCATGGTTTCCTTTCGGGGGAGGCGGTCGGCCGCCGGCCCGGGGGTCAGGCCCGCGCGATGCCGGCGATGTGGGTGTTGAACGGGAGAAGCGGGGTGTGCACCCGGTAGCGCGTGATGGTGACGCTCGCGAACCCGGCGGCGCGCACGGCGGATTCCAGATCGCGTTGACACGAGCAGCCCTCGAACGCCCAGGCCCACGGTCGGCGCAGCAGCCGTTGTGCGGCATGGGTGGGTGTGCCGCTCCGGGCGGCGACATGTTCGAGGAACCGGAAGGTGCCGCCCGGGCGGAGGATGCGCCGGATTTCTGTGAGCACGGTCGCCGGGTCCTGCACCGAGCAGAGCACGAGCGAGGAGATCACGGCGTCGACGCTGTCGTCGGGGAGGCCGGTGTGCTCGGCCATGCACTCGTGCAGGTCGAGGTGCACCCCTCTGCGGCGGGCGGCGGCGTGGAGGGGGCCGTGCATGTAGCGGTTCGGCTCGAAGGCGACGAGGGTGCCGCCGGCCGGGAGGTAGCGGAGGTTGGCGCCGACGCCGGACCCGATCTCGACGACCTCCCGCGGAAGCCCGGCGAAGACGCGTCGTTTCTGCCGGTGCAGGCTCCACTCCAGGTACGGGTCCATCAGCCAGAAGAAGGCGGCGTTGAACCGGCCACGGCCGGCGTGCAGCTCGAAGCCGGTCGATGCCGGCGTGGCGGTGGGTGTGACACTGATGCTCATGTCACCAGCGTGCCGGATGCCGTCCGCTCCGTCAGGCGTGGAACTACCTCAGTTCGCCGGTCCCGGCCGGCCGCGCTGCGCGACGTACCATGCGGCGATCTGGGCGCGCGACCGGAAGCCGAGGCGCAGGCGGATCCGTTCTACGTGCCCCTCGGCCGACCGCTCGTCTATGCCCAGCCGTGCGGCGATCTCGCGGTTGGTGCAGCCCTCGCTGATCAACGCCGCGACCTCGCCCTGGCGGGCCGTCAACGCTCGGGCGCCGCGCCTCGGCACCGGCAGTCCGAGGAACCGGCGGACCGTCCCGACGAGCGCGGCGGTGTCGCCAACGTACGGCAGATGGGAGCGGCCGGGCAGCACGACGAGCTGCGCGCCGGTGATCCCTGCTGCGAGTGCCCTCGCCTGTGCGACGGGAGCGGCCCGGTCGCGGTCCCGGTGCACCACCACTGTCGGGGCCTGCACGAGAGGGAGGAGGCTGCTGACGTCGAGCTCGTAGCTCAGCGCCAGGAGCGCTCGCGCCGTGGCGGCGGTCGCGCAGGCGCGTTGGTAGCGGCCGAACGCCCTGCGCGTCGCGTCATCGGCGTCCGGCGCGAAGATCTCGGTCAGAACGTCGGACCCCAACCCCCAGTGCGACTCGACCAGCCCCAGGACGTGCTCCCGGGCGCTGGGCGGGGAGATGTCCGCGCCGGACACCCAGCCGCCGTAGAGCACCAGCCGTCGGACGGCGCCCGGGTGCGCCGCCGCCCACGCCACGGCGACCAGCGCCCCCAGTGACGTCCCGACCAGGTCGAAGGGCTCCGCGTCGAGGGTTGCGACCACCGCGTCGAGCTGTTCGAGCTCGTACGCCAGTGACGGCGGCCGGGGCGATGGCGCCGACAGCCCAGATCCGGCGCGGTCGTAGCGGACAAGCCGGCAGCCCTGCGCGAGGCTCTCGTAGTAGGCCCGCTCGGGAGGCAGCTCCCAGCTCAGCTCCAGATGGCCGAGCCAGCCCGCGACGTACATCACCGGCCGGCCGGCGCCGATCGAGGCGTACGCCAGTCCGGTGCCGTCGGTCGTCGTCACCCGGGCCATCTCCTGCTGCACACTGTCAGTGTGAGCGCCGAGTCTGGCAAATCGGCGCGGAACCTCTTGTCGACGAGCCCCTCCGTCTCGGAAGCCCGAGGCCCCGCCGCACACCAGTCTTGCCTCGCACACCCCGTGATTGTATGGTCGTCTATACAAGCACACGAGGAGGCACCAATGGCTGCACAGGACTATCTGCCGCTGTACGCGCAGATCGGGCGCCACGTGCGCTCGCTCATCCTGAACGGCGAGCTGCTCGACGGTGAGGCCATCCCCTCTGAGCCCTCGCTCATGGAGACGTTCCAAACCACGCGCGGCACGGTGCGGCAGGCCATCGGCGAGCTCGTCACCGAGGGGCTCGTGCGCCGGGTCCAGGGCAAGGGCACCTTCGTGCAATTCCGACCGATGACGCACAGCATCTGGAACTTCGGCGGCTTCAGCGACACCATGCGCGGCCGCGGCGGCATCCCGATCTCCCGCGTCGTCGAGCACGAGGTCATCGAGGCGGGCGGCACGCCGCAGCTGCGCCTGGTGCGCCTGCGCGGCGTGCGCATCGCCGAGACGGAGAGCATCTTCTCGCTGGACACCTCGCACCTCTCGCTCGAGCTGTTCCCGGGGCTCGACACCGTCGACTTCGAGAACGCCTCGCTCTACGACACGCTGCGCGCCCACTACGGCGTGCACCCGTCGCGCACCGAGCTGACCCTCAGCACCGTGATCCCGGACGCCGCCATGAGCGCCGTCCTCGGCGAGACGCGCGCCGATCCGGCCCTCGTCACGCTGCACGGCGCTGCCTTCGACCAGCACGACCGCGAGATCGAGCAGATCGAGATCGTCTACTCGTCCACGGTCCAATTCAACATTTCCACCACGCTGCCGGCCGCGCGCCAGGCCTGAGACCCATCGGGACCCACCACATGACTTCCAGACGCACCGCCTTCCTCGACCGCCTCGCAGCGGCCCCCGTCGTTCTCGGCATGGTCCACCTGAAGGGTGAGACCGCCGAGGAGAAGCTCGACATCGCCCGCCGCGAGATCGAGACCCTCTACAGCAACGGCGTCGACGCCGTCATCGTGGAGAACTACTTCGGCACGCCGGCTGACGTCGAGGCGGTGCTGCGCGTGCTGCAGCAGGAGCGCCCGACGGCCTGCTACGGCGTCAACGTGCTCGACGACGACGAGCGCGGCTTCGCCCTGGCCGGGCAGTACGGCGCCAGCTTCGTGCAGCTCGACTCGGTCGCCGGCCACCTCGGCGCCGAGGACGAGCCGGCCTTCGCCGAACGGCTCGCCGGCTGGCGCGCGTCGACGGATGCCGCGGTGCTCGGCGGCGTGCGCTTCAAGTACCAGCCCTACCTGAGCGGCAACGACTTGGGCACCGACCTCGGCCTCGGCCGGGAGCGGGCAGACGCCATCGTCGTGACCGGAGAGGGCACCGGCATGGAGACGAGCCTCGAGCGCATCCGCGAGTTCCGCGGCATCCTCGGCGAGTTCCCCCTAATCGTCGGCGCGGGCATCACCGCCGCCAACTGTGTGGCCCAGCTCGAGGACGCCGACGGGGCCATCGTGGGCAGCTTCCTCAAGGACACCCGCAAGGATGACGGCGATGTGCTGGCCGCGCACGTCGCGGAGCTCACCTCCATCGCGCACGGTGCCCGATGAGCCCGCAGACGCGCACGCTGACCGCCGAGCCGCTCAGCGCCGACGCCTTCGCCGCCTTCGGTGAGTACCTCGACCTCGGCGCGGGCGGCGAGCGCGTCCTGACGACGCGCGGCGACGGCTGGACCGACCGCCGCTCGCTGCACGCGGTGCTGGAGACACCCGGCCACCTCGGGTTCACCCTCGGCGCCGCCACCCCCTTCCAGATCACCGGAATGGAGCGCCACCACCACACCCGCGAGGTGCTGCTCTGCGCCGCCGAGCCCGTCGTGGTCGCCGTCGCCGCCACCGCCGGCGAGCGGCCGGACGCCGCCGACCTCCGGGCGTTCCTGCTGCAGCCGGGCGACGTCATCGTGCTCGCCGAGGGCATCTGGCACACGGCCTGCCACGGCGTCGGCAAGCCCGCGCACTACTACTGGATGGCGACCGCCGACGACAGCATCGCCGACGAGTGGGTGCTGCCGACCGGGGCCGCGGTGACCGTGGAGGCCGCCGCATGAGTGCCCAGAGCACCATCTTCATCGGCGACGTCGCGCTCGACGAGTACTTCACGGCCGAGAGCTGGCCGGCCCTCGGTGACAAGGCGTGGCTCGACCCCCTGCCCGCGGTCGTCGGCGGCATGATCGCCAACGCCGCCTGCGTGCACGCCGCGCTCGGCGCGCCCACCCGCTTCGTGACCGCCATGAACGACGGGGCCGTCAGCCAGCGGCTGCTCGCCGACCTCGAGCAGAGCGGGGTGGACACCGCGCTCTGCCTCGTCGACAACGAGCTGGCCGACTCGCGCTGCCTGATCTTCCTCGCCGGGGGCCAGCACGTCGTGCTGACGCCGCGCATCGGTGACCAGCGCTTCGAGCTGGACACCGTGCGGATGGACCTGCTCGGCGCGGCCCGCAGTGTCTACAGCTCGATCGGCGACCTGCGCCGCCTCCGCCACGGCGCGCTCAGCCCGGCCGAGATCCTCCGCGCGCTCCGCGCCGCCGGCACCCGGATCGTGCTCGACCTGGACGTGGCCGACCTCGAGCCGGGCGACCTCGAGCTGATCGGCACGGTCGACCTCCTCTTCGTCAACCGGATCGGCTTCGAGCGCCTCCGCGCCGGTCGGAGCGCTGCCGACTGCGCCGCCGCCCTCCTCGCCGGCGGCCTGTCCCACCTCGTGGTGACCCGCGACGCCGACGGCTGCATCGTCTACTCCGGCTCCGAGCCCATCGAGGTCCCCGGCATCGCGGCCGCCGTGCTCGACGTCACCGGCGCGGGCGACGCCTTCTGCAGCGCCTTCCTGTTCGCCCTGGACCGCACCGCGGATTCCGGCCTCGCCGCGCTCTTCGCCAACGGCGCCGGCGCCCGGGCCACCGAGGCCCACGGCGCCCGCTCCGGCGCGGCATCCGTCGGCGAGGTCCTCGCCTACCTCGCCGCCGCCGGCACCGACATCGACTCCCTTTCCACAGCACTCACAGCAGAATCACACTAAGGAGCACCATGACTTCCGTTCGCCCCGCACGCCGCCTGCTCTTCGTGGCAGCCGCGTCCCTCCTCGCGGTCAGCCTCGTCGGCTGTGTCCAGAACGCGCCGACCACGGCCGCCCCGACCGGTGAAGCGGTGGCCGTCGGCGCCGACGACGCCGTCACCGCCCTCGTCCCGGCCGCGATCGCCGAGAGCGGCGCGCTCCGCGTCGGCGTCAACCTCACCTACTCGCCGAACGAGTTCAAGACGGCGGAGGGCGCCCCGACCGGCTGGGCCATCGAGCTGATGGACGCCATCGGCGCCAAGATGGGCCTCGAGGTCGAGTACCAGGGTGCGGCCTTCGACAACATCCTGCCCGGCGTGATCGGCGGCAAGTACGACGTCGGACAGGGCTCGTTCACCGACACGAAGGAGCGCGAGAAGATCGTCGACTTCGTCAACTACTACTCGGCGGGCACCCGCTGGGCGGCCGCGGCCGGCAGCACGCTGAACCCGGACGACGCCTGCGGCCTGGTCATCGCGGCGGGCGCCACCACCTACCAGGAGACCGACGACATCCCCGCACGCTCCGAGGCCTGCGTCGCCGCCGGCAAGGAGCCCATCAGCATCCTCAAGCTGGAGACACAGGACGACATCACCAACGCCGTCGTGCTCGGCCGCGCGGCCGGCTTCGCCGCCGACTCGCCCGTGACCGCCTACGCCGTCTCCGCCACGCAGGGCAAGCTCGAGCTGATCGGCGAGCAGTACGACTCCGCGCCGTTCGGCTTCGCCGTCGCCAAGGAGTCCGGCACGCTGGCCCAGGCCGTCGAGGCGGCCGTGCAGTCGATCATCGACGACGGCAGCTACGGCGCGATCCTCGCCAAGTGGGGCGTCGAAGACGGCGCCGTCAGCACGGCCGGCATCAACGGCGCGCTGTTCTAAACCCGCAGCACCCGATCCCAGCGGACGGCCGGCCCCGACGGGGCCGGCCGTTTCTGCTGTCAGGGGCACTCAGCGCCAGCGGGCGCGCTCGTCCTCCCGCGGCGCCAGCACGACGGCATCCGCGGCCCCGTCCCACACCTTGACCGGGCGCTCGGGCGACCAGGCCGGCCAGCCGGGGTCGCCGGTGGCGGCGAAGCGCACCCAGGCCGCGTGCATGTCGGTGGCCAGGCGTCGGGGCGCGTCGGGGCCGGCCATCGCGACGGCCTCCTCGCTCTCGATGTTGTCGAAGACGAAGCCGAGCTCAAGCGCGTGGCAGGCGCCCAGCCCGTCGACGGGGGAGCGCCAGGCGAACTCGTAGACGAAGCTCGGGGCCGCGCCCGGCACCCGCAGCCGGGCGTCCGCGAGCTTGTTCAGGGGGATCCGCAGCAGCAGGTCGGTGGCCAGCGCGCCGAACAGCTCGCCGAGGCCGGCGCCCGGCCGGTTGCGCCGGTACAGCCGCACCGTGCCGGGCGAGATCCCGAACTTCGCCATCGCGACGGCGATGTGCGCCCTGCCGATCTTCGCGAGCAGCCCGGTCGGGACGAACCAGAGCCGGTACTCCTCGGTGTTCGCGCCCATCAGCACGGGAATGCCGGAACCGGCCCCGCCCGTCAACGCGGCCATCGGATGCCGCGGCACGGTCTCTGTGCCGAGGGTGAGCGCGAACGCGGGGCCGCCGGTGATCGGCGTCGTGCCGGCCGTGGCCCGGCGCTGGGCGTCGAGCAGGCGGGCGGGGGAGAGCTCGGCAAAGGTGGCGCGGAGCGGTGCCACGCCGAGCAGTTTGGCCATGCGGCGGGTCACCGCGCCCGCGGTCTTCGCCGGTTTCGCGTCCGGCGGGCCGCTCTGCATGATCGCGCGGTCGAAGAGGCTCGCGGCGTCCGGCCGCGCCAGCAGGGCGGCGATCGTGATCGCGCCGGCCGACTCGCCCATCACGGTGACCCGGCTCGGGTCGCCGCCGAAGGCCCAGATGTTGCGGCGCACCCAGCGCAGCGCCGCGATCTGGTCGGCGAGGCCGAGGTTCGCCTCGCCGTCGGCGAAGACGGAGAAGCCCTCTGCGCCGAGGCGGTAGTTGACGCCGATGAAGATGACCCCGTCTCGGGCGAAGCGAGTGCCGTCGTAGGCCTCCAGGGCGTTGCTGCCGCGGCTGAGGGACCCGCCGTGGATCCAGACGATGACCGGTGCGAGGGCGGCGTCGCGCCGCTCCGGCGCCCAGATGGCCAGGTTCAGGATCTCCTCGCCCGGCACGCTCACACTGCCGAGAAGCCGCTCCATGCCGCCCGCGTAGGGCAGCTGCGGCGACGTCGCCCCCGGTGTGGTGCAGTCCCGCTCGCCGGGCCAGGAGGGGACGGGCTGTGGCGGCCGGAAGCGCAGGGCGCCGAACGGCGCCGCCGCGTATGGCACACCGAGGAAGCGGCGCACCCCGCCCGCCAGGCTGCCCCGGATGCGGCCGGACTCCGTGTCCACGCCGACGTCTGAGAGCTCACTGCTCCGCGGTCCGTCCGTGCTCTCTGGGACCTCTGTGCTCTCTGGGACCTCTGTGCTCTCTGGCATCTCGCTCCTTCGCGATCCGGTGGGATCACTCTGTCACAGGACGGCGTGAGAGCGGGCGGCCTCAGCGCGCGGCGAGCTCGTCTGCGGCCGGCTCGGCCGGGGCCGCGGCGGCCGGGCTCCGGCGCTTGGCCAGAGCCGCGCGGGCCGCCTTGCCGAGCTCGAGCAGGATCGGGATGCCGGAGAGCAGGATGATCCCGATGATGAAGAACTCGGAGTAGCGGGCCACGAAGTCGATCTGGCCGAGGAAGAAGCCGACCAGGGTGAGGCCGACGCCCCAGAGGAACGCGCCGATCAGGTTGAAGGTGATGAAGGTGCGGTAGGGCATCCGGCCCACGCCGGCCGCGACGGGCACGAAGGCTCGGAACACGGGCAGGAAGCGGGCCAGGATGATGGCCTTGCCGCCGTGCTTGTCGAAGAAGGCGTTCGTGCGCTCGACGTTCGCCGGGTTGAAGAACCGGCTCTGCTCGCGCTTGAAGATGGCCGGGCCGGCCTTGCGCCCGAGGTAGTAGGCCAGTTGGTCGCCCGCGAATGCGGCGACGAAGATGACGGATGCCGTCACCCAGATGGGGAACTGGACGAAGCCGGTCGCGGTCAGCAGGCCGACGGTGAAGAGCAACGAGTCGCCGGGGAGGAAGGAGAGCACGATGAGTCCGGTCTCGGCGAACACGACGGCGGCAACACCCAGCAGGATGAAGGGGCCGAACCAGTGGACGAGCCAATCGGCGTCGAGGAAGTCGATTCCGAGGAGGGTGGGCTGCATGGAGGGGCTGTTCCTTTCGGGTGGGCGCGAATGCGCGGTCCGCCGATCGACGCTAGCAGAGGGCGTCTGTGCAAACAGTGGGCGGCAGCGGATGCTTCGGCGCCGAATGCGGGGGTGGCAGCGCGATACGCGTAAACTCGATGGGTACCGCCGATGTGAGGCGGTCGCTTCTGAAAGGCGGTAGGGCGTGAGCCTTCTCGAGACGATCAAGGGTCCGCGAGACCTCGACGCACTCTCGAAAGACCAGCTCGTGCAACTCGCCGCAGAGGTGCGGGAGTTCTTGGTGCAGAACGTCGCCAAGACGGGCGGGCACCTGGGACCCAACCTGGGCGTGGTCGAGATGACGATCGCGATGCACCGCGTCTTCGACTCCCCGCGCGACGCCATGGTCTTCGACACCGGCCACCAGTCCTACGTGCACAAGCTGCTCACCGGCAGGCAGGACTTCAGCACGCTGCGCCAGCGCGGCGGCCTGGCCGGCTACCCGCAGCGCTCGGAGTCCGAGCACGACATCGTCGAGAGCTCCCACGCCTCCAGCTCGCTGAGCTGGGCCGACGGCATCTCGCGCGCGTTCAGCATGACCGGGCAGAACGACCGGCACGTCATCGCCGTCGTCGGCGACGGCGCGCTCACCGGCGGCATGACCTGGGAAGCCCTCAACAACATCACAGACGACAACGCCCGTCGCCTGATCATCATCGTCAACGACAACGGCCGCTCCTACGCCCCGACCATCGGCGGCATGGCCCGCTTCCTCAACACCGTGCGCACGCGCAAGAGCTATCGCGAGCTGTACATGTCCAGCCGCAAGGCCTTCGACAAGATGGGCGGCCCCGGCCGGGCCGTCTACCGCGGCGTCCGCGGCGGCCTGCACGGCTTCCTCAGCCGCTTCTCCAACAACGAGGCGCTCTACTCCAACCTCGACATCAAGTACATCGGGCCGGTGCACGGCCACGACCTGGTGGCGATGGAGGAGGCGCTGCGCCAGGCCAAGGGCTACGGCGCACCGGTGATCGTGCACACGATCACCGACAAGGGCCGCGGCTACGAGCCCGCCCGCCAAGACGCCGCCGACCAGTTCCACGCGGTCGGCCAGATCGACCCGGAGACGGGGGAGTCGCTGGACTCCTCCTCCGCGGCCTCCTGGACCTCGGTCTTCGCCGACGAGATGGTGCGGCTCGCCGCCGCCAATGAACGGCTCGTCGGCATCACCGCCGCCATGCTGCGCCCGACCGGGCTGCACCGCATGGCCGAGCGCTTCCCCGAGCGGGTCCTGGATGTCGGCATCGCCGAGCAGCACGCCGCCACCTCCGCCGCGGGCCTGGCGTTCGGCGGCATGCACCCCGTCGTCGCCGTGTACGCCACCTTCATCAACCGGGCGTTCGACCAGGTGCTGATGGATGTCGCGCTGCACAAGGCCGGCGTCACCTTCGTGCTGGACAGGGCCGGTGTCACCGGGCCGGACGGCCCCAGCCACCACGGCATGTGGGACCTCGCCATCCTGCAGGTCGTCCCCGGCATCCGCCTGGCCGCCCCGCGTGACGCGACCCGCCTGCGCGAGGAGCTCGCCGAGGCCGTGGCCGTCGACGACGGCCCGACCGTGCTGCGCTTCCCGAAGGGCAGCGTCGGCGTCGAGTTCGAGGCCGAGCGGCGCACCGAGGACGGCGTGGACGTGCTGCGCGAGTCGGCCACCAGCGATGTGCTCCTCGTCGCCGTCGGCCCGATGGCCAGCGTGGCGCTCGAGGTCGCCGATCTGCTCGCGGAGCAGGGCATCGGCGCGACCGTCATCGACCCGCGCTGGGTCGTCCCCGTGCCGCGGAGCGTGATCGAGCTCTCCCGCGGGCACCGCCTCGTGGTGAGCATCGAGGACGGCATCAAGGTGGGCGGCATCGGCACCCGCATCCGTCAGGACCTGCGCGGCGCCGGCGTCGAGACCGCCGTGACGGAGCTCGGCCTGCCCGACGAGTTCATCGACCACGCCACCCGCGGCCAGATCATGTTCGACATCGGGCTGACGGCACCGCAGATCGCCGCCGACATCGCCGCGATGTTCGCCGGCAGCAAGGTGCCGCACGTGGGCCCGCCGAAGAAGGCCGAGGGCTAGGCCCTAGCCCCGTCCGACCCGGTACCGCAGCTCGATCGCGCCGCCGGGGAACGGCGTCGTGCCCGTTGCGGTGAGCGCCGTGGTGCGGGCCAACGGCAGCAGCGGCCGGCCCGCGCCGAGCGCGATGGGCATGATCGTGACCAGCAGCTCGTCGAGCAGGCCGGCATCGGCGAACTGGGCCGCGACGTTGCCGCCGCCGATCACCCAGACATGCTTGTCGCCCGCCGCCGCGACCGCCGCAGCGTGCACCTCGGCGATGGGGCCCTGGGCGAAGCGGATGTCGGCCCCGTCGACCCCGGGCATCTCGCGGTGCGTGAGCACCCAGGCCGGCATCGTGTAGCCCCAGCCTGAGTCGTCGTCGAGCAGGAACTGATAGGTGTCCGCGCCCATCACGACCGCCCCGATGCCCGCCAGGAAGTGCTCGTAGTGGGAGCCGAACTCCTCGAAGCCGAACTGCAGCAGCCAGTCGATCGAATTGTCGCGGTCGGCGATGAACCCGTCCAGGCTGCAGGCGACGTAGTACTGAGTAGTCATGCACCCAGCCTAGAAGGGGCCTCCGACATCGGTGAGGGGTATCAGCTGTCTGGCTGCACGACCCGGCCATGGTCCCAGGGCTCGGCCCAGCCCAGCTCGTCGAACAGGCGCGCCAGCACGAGCGCGGTGAAGCCCCAGACCAGGCGCCCGCCGACGGTGAATGCCGGCATCCGATAGTCCCCGTGCGCGGTCACCGCCCTGTTCGCCGGGTGCACCAGCTCGGCGACCGGAACCCGGAACACCTCCACCGTCTCGGCATGGTCGATCGCGACGACCTCGGAGGGCCGGGTCCACCAGGCGAGCACCGGGGTGACGAGGTGGTTGCTCACCGCCAGCGGGATCTCCGGCAGGGCGCCCAGGGTGCGCACACCTCCCGGGTCCACCCCCGTCTCCTCGACGGCCTCGCGCAGTGCGGCCGCCGTCGCATCGGCGTCGGTCTCGTCCAGCCGGCCGCCGGGGAAGGCGATCTGCCCGGGGTGGCTGCCGAGCGTCGAGGCGCGCCGCACGAGCAGCACGTCGAGGTCCTGCGGCACCGGTCCGCCCGCCGCCGCCGGCACGTCGTCGAGCACCCCGAAGAGCACGAGCACGGCGGCGTGCCGAGCGTGGCCGGCATCCGGCAGGCTGCGGATCAGCGTGGAGCTCCAGTCCAGGCTGCGCGCGGCCAGCGCCTCGAGATCCGCGAGGGGGCCGTCGGGGGAGGGGTGCATGCCCCCAGCCTAGGCAGGAAACGTCGCAGCGTGCGCGCGCGTGGCGGCAGGCGCGCCGATGCCGGGCGCCCTCCGGACGCGGGCGTACTCGCGAGGTTGCTGGGTGTTGCCGCCCCGCCCTTGACCGGCGCCGCCGCCGCGGGTTTAGGTAGCGGTGTGCAAGGGTGCATGCGGGCTCACCCTGGCGCGGTTCGCGAACAGGACGGGGAGTCCAGCCATGAAGCACATCACGTTGGGAAGCACCGGGCTCGAGGTCGGCCGGATCGGCCTGGGCTGCATGGGGATGTCGGCGTTCTACTCGGGTGCCGGCTCCGACGAGGCGGAGTCGATCCGCACCATCCACCGGGCCGTCGACCTCGGCGTGACGCTGTTCGACACGGCGGAGATGTACGGGCCGCACCTCAACGAGGAGCTCCTCGGCCGGGCACTGGCCGCCCGCCGCGACGAGGTCGTGCTCGCCACCAAGTTCGGGCTGGTGCGCAGGCCGGACGGCAGTCGCGGCTACGACGGCAGCCCCGCGAATGTGCGCGCTTCCGTCGAGGGGTCGCTCCGGCGCCTCGGCACCGATCGGATCGACCTCTACTACCAGCACCGCATCGACCCGGCCGTGCCCATCGAGGAGACCGTCGGGGCGCTGTCGGAGCTCGTCACAGCCGGCAAGATCCACCACTACGGCCTCTCTGAGGCGTCGCCGGAGACGATCAGGCGGGCGCACGCCGTGCACCCGGTGACGGCGGTGCAGATGGAGTACTCACTGTGGACGCGCGACCCCGAGCGCGCCGTCCTGCCGGTGCTGCGCGAACTGACCATCGGGCTCGTGCCGTACTCGCCGCTCGGGCGGGGCTTCCTGACCGGTGCCATCCGCTCGATCGATGAGTTCGAGGAGGACGACTTCCGGAGGCACAACCCGCGCTTCATCGGCGACAATCTGGCGGCCAACCTGCGCATCCTCGAAGAGGTGGACGCCGTCGCCGACGAGGTCGGGGCGACGCCGGCGCAGGTGGCCCTGGCCTGGCTGTTGGCCCAGGGCGATGACATCGCACCCATCCCCGGCACGAAGCGCGTCTCACGGCTGGAGGAGAACGTCGCGGCGGACGCCCTCGTGCTGAGCCCGGAGCAGCTCGGGGCGCTGACCGCGATCGAGGCACCGAAGGGCGACCGCTACGCCGACATGTCGCCGCTGAACGGCTGAACGGCTGAACGGCTGAACGGCTGAACGGTTGAATGCGCAGAAGGGCCCGACCACACCGTGGTCGGGCCCTTCCGCGTGGCTGCTAGTTGCCTACGCCCCGAATCTCGGGGTCGTGGAACGTGGCGCCGAAGACGCGCCGGCTGGCGCCGACGCGGTCCAGGTATGGCGTCGCCCCGCCGGCCTGGAACGGCCAGCCGGCACCGAGGATCAGGCAGAGGTCGATGTCCTCGGCCGCGGCCACCACCTTCTCGTCCAGCATCAGCTTGATCTCGCCGGCGAGCTCGTCCTCGACGCGGCGCAGGATCGTCGCCTCGTCGACGGGCGTCGAGCCCACGCTCATCAGCTTCTTCGCCTCCTTGGTGAAGTCGGTGACCTTGCCGGCCTTGTTCTTCTCCACCACCTGGGACAGCTGGGAGAGCTTGTGCATGTTCTCCGAGGCGTAGAAGCGCTCCGGGAACTTGTCCACCATGGTGTCCTGCACGTGGGCGGCGACCGCCCAGCCGACCAGGTCGATCAGCTCGAACGGGCCCATCGGCAGACCGATCGGGGCCAGCGCCCGCTCGACGACCGGCACCGGGGTGCCCTCGTCGACCGCGCGCGCGGCCTCGCCCATCACCTTGGCCAGCAGGCGGTTCACGACGAAGCCGGGGGCGTCGGCCGTGAGCACGGCGCTCTTGCGCAGCGTGGCCGCGGTCGCGAACGCCGTCGCCAGCGTGGCGTCGTTCGTGGCCGGGGCCTTCACGATCTCCAGCAGCGGCATCACGGCCACCGGGTTGAAGAAGTGGAAGCCGACGACGCGCTCCGGGTGCTCGAGCTTCTCGCCGATCTGCTCGACCGAGAGCGAGGAGGTGTTCGTGGCGAGGATCGTGGTCGGGGAGACATGCTTCTCGATCTCGGCGAACACCTGCTGCTTGACGGCGAGGTCCTCGAAGACGGCCTCGATGACCCAGTCGCAGTCGTTGAAGTCGGCCTTGTCGGTGGTGCCGGAGACGAGGGCCCGCAGCCGGTTGGCCTCGTCCGGGGAGATGCGGCCCTTGGCCTCCAGCGCGCCGATCTCCTCGGCGATGTAGGCGAGGCCCTTGTCGACGCGACCCTGGTCGAGGTCGGTGATGACCACGGGCACCTGCAGGCGGCGCACGAAGAGCAGCGCGAACTGGCTGGCCATGAGGCCGGCACCGATGACACCGACCTTCGTCACCTTCTGGGCGAGCGCCTTGTCCGGGGCGCCGGCCGGGCGCTTGGCCCGCTTCTGCACGAGGTTGAATGCGTAGATGCTGGCCTGCAGCTGGTCGCTGATGATGCGATCGGCCAGGGCCTCGTCCTCGAGCGCGAAGCACTCCTCCCTGGTGCCGTTCTTGGCGGCCTTCAGCAGGTCGAGGGCGGCGTAGGGCGACTGCGGAACGGTGCCGATCTTGCTCTCGAGCATCTTGCGGGCGATGCCGATGGCGGCATCCCACTTGACCAGGCGCTCGATCTTGCCCGGCGCGTTCTTGCGCTCGATGGTGACCGTGCCGGAGAGCACGCCGTCGGCCCAGCGCAGCGAGTCCTCGAGGAAGTTCGCCGGGGCGAACATCGCGTCGGCCATGCCGAGCTCGAACGCCTGCGGGCCTTTGAGCATGCGGTTCTGCTTGAGCGGGTTCTCGACGATGACTTTGAGGGCGTTCTCGATGCCGATCAGGTTCGGCAGCAGGTAGGTGCCGCCCCAGCCGGGGATCAGGCCGAGGAAGACCTCGGGCAGCGCGATGGCGGGAACCGAGCTGTCGATGGTGCGGTAGTCGGCGTTCAGCGGCAGCTCGGTGCCGCCGCCGAGGGCGAGGCCGTTGATGAACACGAAGGATGGGACGCCGAACGTGGCCTGCTTGCCGAGCACGTAGTGGCCGAGCTGGGCCATCTGCAGTCCGACGGCGCGACTCGGGATCTCGTTGATCTTGGAGAGGTCGGCGCCGGCCGCCAGGATGAACGGCTTGCCGGTGGTGGCGACGGCGTGGATCTCGCCGCGCGCGGCGCGCTCGGTGAGCGCGTCGTAGGTGCGGCCGAGCTCGAGCATGGTTTTCGGGCCCATGGTGTTCGGGCGGGTGTGGTCGCGGCCATTGTCGAGGGTGACGAGGGCGAGCACCTTGCCGCTCGGCAGCGGCACGTCGCGCACGTAGGAGTGCGAGACGACCTCGTCGGGGTCGAGGGAGGCGATCAGCGAGAAATCGATCTTCGAGTAGTCAGTCATGTGTGCTCCCGCCTTAGTTCGCAGCGTTGGTGTAGTGGGGGTTCTCCCAGATGACGGTGCCGCCCTGGCCGAGCCCGACGCACATCGCGGTGAGGCCGAAGCGCACCTCGGGGTGCTGCTCGAACTGGCGGGCGAGCTGGATCATCAGCCGCACGCCGCTCGCGGCCAGCGGGTGGCCGATGGCGATCGCGCCGCCCCAGGGGTTGACCCGGGGGTCCTCGTCGTCGATGCCGAAGTGGTCCAGGAAGGAGAGCACCTGCACGGCGAACGCCTCGTTCAGCTCGAACAGGCCGATGTCGGTGATGCTGAGGCCCGCCTTGCGGAGCGCCTTCTCGGTGGAGGGAACGGGGCCGAGGCCCATGATCTCCGGCTCGACGCCGGCGAAGGCGAAGCTCACCATGCGCATCTTGGCGCGGAGGCCGAGCTCGGCCGCGGTCTCGGCGCTGGCCAGCAGGCTGGCGGTCGCGCCGTCGGTCAGGGGGGAGGCGTTGCCCGCCGTGACCCGGCCGTGCGGACGGAACGGCGTCTTCAGCGTGGCCAGGCCCTCCATGGTGGTCTCGGGGCGCATGCCCTCATCCTGTGTGGCGAGGCCCCAGCCGGCATCCGTGCGCAGGGCGACCGGCACGAGGTCGGGCTGGATCTCTCCGGCGGCGTAGGCGGCGGCGACCTTCTGCTGGCTGCGCATGCCGAAGCGGTCTGCGCGCTCCTTGGTGAGCTGCGGGAAGCGGTCGTGGATGCGCTCGGCCGTGTTGCCCATGTTGAGCGCGTCGGCGCTCACCAGCCGCTCCGCGAGGAAGCGGGGGTTGGGGTCGGCGTTCATGCCCATCGGGTGGCGGCCCATGTGCTCGACGCCGCCCGCGATGACGAGGTCGTACGCGCCGAAGCCGATGCCGGAGCCGAGCGTCGTCACCGAGGTCATCGCGCCGGCGCACATGCGGTCGATCGCGAAACCGGGCACCGACTTCGGCAGGCCGGCCAGCAGCGCGGCCGTGCGGCCGAGGGTCAGGCCCTGGTCGCCCTGCTGCGTCGTGGCGGCGATGGCCACCTCGTCAATGCGGTCCTTCGGAACGCCGGGGTTGCGCTCGAGCAGCCCGATGATCGCCTTGACCACGAGGTCGTCGGCTCGGGTGTTCCAGTACATTCCCTTTTCGCCTGCTCGCCCGAATGGGGTGCGAACCCCATCCACGAACACGACATCAGTTCTCTCGGCCACTTTGCCTCCATCGTTCAGATCGACTCTGAGTTGATCCTATGGAGTGCCCGGGGCGGCCCCGGAATCGTTTGCCGGTTCCTACGAGGGGGCTTCGGACGATTCGAGCAATGATTGGTGGGCTTCTACAAAGGCGTCACTGATTCTCTGTGCACAAGCGTCAATCTGCCACGGGCGCGCGCCGAGGTCGCGCAGCGCAGCGGCGAGCGAGTCGGGGTCGACGGATTCCGGGGGAGTCCAGGCCAGCCGGCGCAGGTACTCGGGGGTGAGCAGGTTCTCCAGCGGGATGTTCAGCTCCTCCGACACCTCGGCCAGGGCGCCGCGGGCCGCCTTCAAGCGCAGGTCGGCCTCCGGGTTGCGCTCCGACCAGGCGCGGGGAGGGGGCAGAGTGTCGTTGCTGGCGCGCACCGCGGGCAGATCGGTCGCGTTCAGCCCGCGCTCGACGGCCTCCCACCAGCGGGCGATCTCGCTGCGGCTGGCCCGCCCGGTGAACTCGCGGATGTCGGAGAGGGCCTTGCGGCTGCGCGGCATCGCCTTGACGACGGCGAGCAGCGAGGAGTCGGGGACGAGCCGGCCGGGAGCCGTGTCGATCTCCTGGGCGTAGGCGTCGCGGGCGAGCCAGAGCTCCCGGGCGACGGCGAGGCTGCGGCGGTCGCGCACCCCGTGAATCCCGGAGAGACGGCGCCACGGCTCGGCGGCGGCCGGCTTGGCCTCCTTGGTCAGGACGGCCGCGAACTCCTGCCGCGCGATCTCCTCCTTGCCGGACTCCACGAGCAGCTTCTCCAGCGAGTCGCGCAGGTCGACCAGCAGCTCCACGTCGAGGGCGGCGTACTCCAGCCAGGATGCGGGCAGCGGGCGGGTGGACCAGTCGGCGGCCGAGTGTTCCTTGGCCAGGTGGATGCCGAGCTGCTGCTCGATCACGGTCCCGAGGCCGACCCGGGCGAAGCCCAGCAGGCGGGCGCAGAGCTCGGTGTCGAAGATCGTCGCCGGGTCGAGGCCGACCTCGCGCAGGCAGGCGATGTCCTGGCTGGCGGCGTGCAGCACCCACTCGACGTCGGCGATGACGGCCTGCAGCTCCTCGAATCCGCCGACGGCCGGCGGGTCGAACAAGAACACGCCGGCGCCGCGGCGGAACACCTGGATCAGGTAGGCGCGCTGCGAGTAGCGGAAGCCGCTGGCGCGCTCGGCGTCGATGGCGATCGGGCCGGTGCCGGCCGCAATCAGCTCGACGGCCTCGAGGTACTCGGCCCGCGTGTCGATGACGTGGCGCTGCGGTTCAGCCACGGTTGTGTCGTTTCGGTGTCAGCATGCTCACGCCTTCCATTGTCGGGGGCAGCCCGGCGAGCATGCACAGGAGTTCACCCCAGCCTTCGACGTGAGGAGCAACGTTGTGATCGCGTGGCGTCCAGGAGGCGCGCAGTTCGATCTGGGCGCCATCGCCTTGTGCAGAGAGCTCCCCGAAACCGGTGGAGAGAATTTTGGTTGCCGTGCCGGATGCCGCGGAGTATTCCGCCCCACGGGCGTCGAGCGCGTCGACAAGCCATGACCATGCTACGTCGGCGAGGAACGGATCGAGGCCAATCTCGGTCTCCAATGGAGCCTGGGCGAAGCAGACGACACGGAACCGCCCACCCCATTCCTCCGGCTCCGAAGGGTCGTAGAGCAGGATGAATCGGCCCGTTCCGAAGTCGGAGTCGCTGCCGTGCCGGGAGGGCGAGACATCCGCCGCCAGGGCGAGCGCGTGCGGCGCCAGGCTGCCTGGCGCCGGGATCTCGGTGACGATCAACTCCGGGCGGGTCGCGGCCCGACGTGCCGCGTCGATTGCCGCTTGGAACTCCGGCGGGAGGTGAGGCTCAGACGGTGATTCGGGCACGAGTGCAGACTAGAGTTTTTTCATGGCGCTGTCGGTGAGGCACGCCGCACGATGTGGCTGACGGGGAATTCGCATGGATGCACACGGAACCGGTGGGAATGTGCGGGGTGGGCGTGCCCTCCGCCGCTGGCTGATCGGCGGCGGTATCGCACTGGGCGCCACCGTGCTCACCGTCGGCGCCGCGCTGGCCACCGTGGTCGCCGTCTTCGCCCGCACCGTGGTCACACCCCCGCGCGGCAGGAAGGACGAGCAGCGCATCCTCGACGCCAACCTGGCGGATGCCACCATCGTCCTCGCCGCGGACAACGACACGGTCGTCGACGGCCGTTACGGCCTCTGGTTCAGCGCCGACCAGGGCCACGCCCGTGTCGGCGAGGTCCTGCGGCGCTCCGAGTCCACCGTGACCCGGCGGCTGCTCGGGGTCGACTTCGGCCAGCTGGCGCTGGCCTCGGAAGGGCGGTGGAGCGGCTGGTTCTACCTCGGGCCGTGGGAGTTCGAGCTGCCCTACGAGAACGTCACCGTGCCGACGCCGGTCGGCCCGGCCCCCGCCTGGTGGGTTCCGGCGGCCGGGCCGAGCACCCGGTGGGTGGTGCAGGTGCACGGCCGCGCGGTGCGCAGGCAGGAGTGCCTGCGCGCGATCCCCGTCTTCCACGAGGCAGGCATGCACAGCCTCATCGTCTCCTACCGCAACGACGGAGAGGCGCCGGAGAGCCGCGACGGTCGCTACGGCCTCGGCGACACGGAATGGCAGGATGTCGCCGCCGCCCTGCGCTTCGCGCGCGAGCACGGCGCACGCGACATCGTGCTGATGGGCTGGTCGATGGGCGGCGCGATCGCCATGCAGACGGCGCTCAGGGCCGAGGAGCGCGATCTGCTGCGCGGGATCGTGCTGGAGTCGCCGGCCGTCGACTGGCACGACATCCTGCACTTCCAGGGGGCGGGCTACGGGCTGCCGCGCGCCGTCAACAGCGCCGCGATCCAGGCCATCTCCTCCCCGTGGGGGCGCGCCGTCACCGGCCTCGAGCGGCCGATCGACTTCGAGCGCCTCGACATGGCGGTCCGGTCGGCGGAGCTCACGCTGCCGATCCTGCTCATGCACAGCGTCGACGACGGCTTCGTCCCGATCGCGGGCTCCCGCGAGCTGGCGGCGGCCCGTCCGGACATCGTCACCTTCGAGGAGTTCGCGCGCGCCCGGCACACCAAGCTCTGGAACTACGACCCGGAGCGGTGGAACGGGGCGATCCGCTCCTGGCTGGCCGGGCTCTGAGCCGCGAGCGCTCCAGCCCGCGACCGCTCTAGCCCGCGAGGGCGAGGCGGGCGCGGATCTGGCGCTTGGTGCGGCCGAGCATGCCCGTCATCCCGCGGATCCGCAGCGGCGAGACGGCCTGGGTCAGGCCAAGCGTCTGCGGGAAGTCGTCGGGCACGGCGAGCACCTGCTCGGCGCTCAGGCCGGACAGGCCCTGCGCCAGGATCGACGCGAAGCCGCGCGTCGTCGGCGACTCGGCCGGGGCCGTCGCGTACAGCTGCACGGCGCCGGCGTCGTCGACCTCGACGAAGAGGAAGACGGGGGACTGGCACTCCTCGACGCGCTCGAACAGGTCCGGGTGGTCCTGGTAGCGCTCGGGCAGCTCGGGCAGCTCGTTCGAGAACTCGAGCAGAAGTTGCAGCCTGTCGCGCTGCTCGAGGGCGAGGAAGTCGTCGCGAATCTCGGCCAGTTGTTCAGGGAGCTCTGCTGTCGTGGTCACCCGACTATTTTGCCACGCTGGTGTGCGGAGCGGTCGCGCTGCCGGGCTCGGCGCCCTGGGCGATCGGCGCGCGCACGGCGCTGCCCCACTCCGTCCAGGAGCCGTCGTAGTTGCGCACGCCCTCGAAGCCGAGCAGGTGGGTGAGCACGAACCAGGTGTGGCTGGAGCGCTCCCCGATGCGGCAGTAGGTGATGACGTCGTCGCCCTCGGCGAGACCCGCCTCGCCCTGGTAGATGGCCTCGAGCTCCGCGCGGCTCTTGAACGTGGCGTCCGGGGCGGCCGCCCGTGCCCAGGGCACGCTGGCCGCGCTCGGGATGTGGCCGGCGCGCAGTGCGCCCTCCGAGGGGTAGCCGGGGATCTCGGTGCGCTCACCGGTGTACTCCTCGACGGAGCGCACATCGATCAGCGGGTTGCCGAAGTGCGAGAGCACGTCCTCCTTGAAGGCGCGCAGGGTCGCGTCGTCCCGCTCGACGACGGGGTACTCGACGGATGCCGGGGCCGGGGCCTCCGTGGTGAGCTCGCGCCCCTCCGCGATCCACAGGTCGCGGCCGCCGTCCAGCAGCCGCACGTCCTCGTGGCCGAACAGCGAGAAGATCCACAGGGCGTACGCCGCCCACCAGTTGTTCTTGTCGCCGTAGAGCACGACCGTGCTGTCGCGGCTGATGCCCTTCTCGCCGAGCAGGCGGGCGAACTCCTTGCCCTGCACGAAGTCGCGCAACACGTGGTCGTTCAGGTCGGTGTGCCAGTCGATCTTCACCGCGGTGGGGATGTGCCCCATCTCGTAGAGCAGGATGTCCTCGTCGCTCTCCACGACGACCAGACCGGGCTCGCCGAGGTGGGCGGCCAGCCACTCGGTGGAGACCAGCCGTTCGGGGTGCGCGTACTCGGCGAACTTCGAAGCGGTGTCGTTGTCGACGGGCATGGTGGCCTCCTGGCTGGCGCCCTGGCGGGCGAAAGAATGTGGGGGAGCAGATTAGGCTGGATGCCTGTCCACACCCCCAAATCTACGCGTCCTCGACAGAGCGTGCGCGTCTCCACAGCAGAAACGGCACGCGCGCGCATGCAGAGCTCCACCGCACTTCGTCTGATCGATCGTTCGCCGAGCATCACCGGCAGCGAGATCGCCGGTGGCCTCGTGCCGCCGCCCCAGTTCGCGCACGCCTCGTTCGAGTCCTACCGTCCCGACGCCGACTACCCCTCCCAGGCGGGGGCAATAGAGCACCTCAAGGAGTTCGAGGCGGTCTGGCGCGCCCAGCGCCCCGGCGGCTTCTTCTCGCGCAACCGCAAGCCCAAGGCTGCGCTGCCCGGCATCTACCTCGACGGCGGCTTCGGCGTCGGCAAGACGCACCTGCTCGCCTCGCTCTGGCATGCTGCGCCCGGCCCCAAGTACTTCGGCACCTTCATCGAGTACACGGCGCTCGTCGGGGCGCTCGGCTACGCCGAGACCGTGGCGCTGCTGCGCGGCACCCAGCTGATCTGCATCGACGAGTTCGAGCTGGACGACCCGGGCGACACCATGCTGATGACCCGCCTGCTCGGCGAGCTGATGGCCACGGGCACCCGCGTGGCCGCGACATCCAACACCCCGCCGAACTCGCTCGGCGAGGGCCGCTTCGCCGCCTCAGACTTCCTCCGCGAGATCCAGGCGCTCTCCTCCAACTTCATGACCGTGCGCATCGACGGCCTCGACTACCGCCGCCGCAACGTCGAGGGGCGGGCCACGACGGTCGAGGATGCCGCACTGGCACACATGGTCGGAACGATGGCCGAGCGCGGCAGCGCGGTCAGCTCCGACAGCTTCGACGAGCTGATGGCGCACCTGGCTACGGTGCACCCGTCCAAGTACATCAAGATGATCCGCGGCATCGACGTGATCTCCCTCACGGGCGCGCACGTGCTGCACAACCAGACCGACGCGCTGCGCCTCGTCGCCTTCATCGACCGCGTCTACGACGCCGAGATCCCCATCATCGCCAGCGGCACCCCGCTCAGCGAGGTCTTCGACGACGACATGATGGGTGGCGGCTACCGCAAGAAGTACCAGCGCGCCATGTCACGCCTGATCGCGCTGACCACGGGGGAGCTGCCCCCGCACGACTGAGCGCGAAACACGCCCGTTACGCGCGGCCGGCATTCGTAACGCCGCTGAAACACGAGCGGCACTCTCGCCGAAACCTCCGAGGGCCACTGTGGGCACGTCCCCAATGGAAACTTCGAGAGGTGCAATCATGGACACAGGCAGCATTGCTTGGGCGATCACGGCAACGGCACTCGTGCTGTTGATGACGCCGGGCGTCGCATTCTTCTACGGGGGATTGGTCAAGGCCAAGAGCGTCGTCAGCATGATGATGATGAGCTTTGGGGCACTCGGGCTGATCAGCGTGCTGTGGATCCTGTACGGGTTCAGCATGAGCGCGGTCGACGCGCCGACCGACTTCGCCGGCAACCCGTTCGCCGACTTCGGCCTCGGCTCGCTCGCGACCGGCGAGACGTCGAACACCGACCTGCTCGGCGCCACGTTCGGGGCGACCTTCGCGATCATCACCGTCGCGCTGATCTCCGGGGCGATCGCCGATCGGGCCAAGTTCGGCGCCTGGATGATCTTCGCCGGCATCTGGGCAACCCTGGTCTACTTCCCGGTCGCGGCCTGGGTGTGGGGCGGCGGCTGGATCATGGAGCTCGGCAACACGCTCGGCCTGCCCGGCGTCATCGACTACGCCGGCGGCACGGCGGTGCACATCAACGCCGGTGCGGCGGCGCTGGCCCTGGCACTCGTCCTCGGCAAGCGTGTCGGCTTCCAGAAGGGCATCACGAAGCCGCACAACGTGCCGCTGGTGCTGCTCGGCGCCGCGATCCTCTGGTTCGGCTGGTTCGGTTTCAACGCCGGCGCCGAGTGGCTGAACGGCCTCGCCAACGTCGGCCTCATCGTCGTCAACACGCTGGGCGCAACCGCCGCCGCCATCCTCGGCTGGATGGTCGTGGAGAAGATCAAGGACGGCAAGGCCACGGCAGTGGGCGCGGCATCCGGTGCGGTTGCCGGCCTCGTCGCCATCACCCCGGCCTGCGCCAACCTCGAGCCCGGCTGGGCGCTGCTGCTCGGCGTGCTCGCCGGCGCCGTGTGCGCCCTCGCGGTGGAGCTCAAGTTCAAGCTCGGCTTCGACGACTCGCTCGACGTTGTCGGAATCCACCTGGTCGGCGGCATCATCGGCACCCTCTACCTCGGCTTCTTCGCGATCGGCACCGGCCTGTTCACCGGCGGCGACCTCGGCCAGCTGGCGGTCCAGGTGATCGCGGCCGCCGCGGTGCTGCTCTACTCCTTCGCGGTGGCCTTCGGCCTCGGCTTCGCCATCGAGAAGACCATCGGCTTCCGCGTCAAGAACGCCGACGAGGTGGCTGGCATCGACACCGTCGTGCACGGCGAGGAGGGCTACGCGCTGAGCGAGCTCTAGACGACGACGGCCCCTGCAGCGCGCCCGCTAGGGTGTTCTGCAGGGGCCTTCTCGTGCGCCCGGCGCCCGGAGAGGACCCCAGTGAACTACGACGATCCCGGCTTCGTTTTGGCCTTCGCGGCGTTGCTGCCGGTGCTCGCCGCCGGCCTCGCGCTGCTCGGCGGGCTCCGCATGCAACAGCTGCCCTGGGTCGCCGCCGCTGCCGCCCTCGTGCTGGCGCTCTGGGCGCTGACCGGCGCCCAGAGCGTGCTCGGGGCCGATGCCTCGCCGGGGCTGAGCATCTTCTACGGCATGACGGTCGCGTTGACGGCGGTGCAGCTCGGTGCCGTGATGCCCCGCGAGTCCGCAGCAGCCGGCGGCAGGGTTCCGCTCATCGGCTGGCTCGTCTTCGTGGCGGTCTGGGCCCTGATCGTGGCGTTCCCCGTGGCCGGGTGGACCCTCAACCTCGTCGACGGCTGGCTGGTCGTCGGCCTCGGACTGCTCGACTTCGGCGGCGCCGCCCTGCTGTTCCTCGGCAGCTCGGCGGCCGGCCTGGGCTGGCTGCTCGTGGCCAGGAACCGGGGGCCCATCGTGGCCGTCGCCGCGCCGCGGCGGGCCATGCTGACGATCGCCGCCCTCTGGATCGGCTTCTTCGCGGTGACGGTGGGCTCCGAGGCGGTGCCGGATGCCACGGCGCTCGTCGCCGCGGCGAACACCCTCGTCGCGCCGCTCTGCGCGGCGCTGGCCTGGGCCGTGGTCGAACGCATCCGACACCGCCGCTTCAGCCTTGACGGGGCGGTGCGCGGCGTGTTCGCTGGGCTCGTCGCCATCACGGCGGCGGCCGACGTGCTCACCCCGTTCTGGGCCGGGGTGCTCGGCCTGGCGGCCGGCGCCGTGGCGTCCGCCATTGCTGGCCCGCGCGGCTCGGTGTTCGGGCTGCTGCTCACCCAGTTCGCCGCGGCCGCGCTCGGGCTCGTCTTCATCGGGATCCTCGGGGACGGGGTCGGCGGGCTGCTGACCGGCAGCTGGATGCAGCTGGGCGCGCAGCTGTTCTCCATCGCCGTCGTGACCGCGTTCGCGTTCGCGTTCGCCGCGACGCTCGCCTTCGTCATCCGCCGGGTCAGTGCGCAGCTGGTCTGGCTGCGCCAGCGACCCGAGCTGGCCGAGTAGGCGCCATGGCCGCGTTCACGGGGCTTTGGTCGGCGCTGCGGGGCGCGCTCCGGGGCCTGCCGCGCACCGACGGGGAGGCATCGCCGGGGCGGTACGGGAGGGAGGCGACGAGCGAGGTCGACCCGCGCACCGTCGGCCGCGTGCGGATGAGCTACAGCCCGAGCACCGACGGCAACCCGGATCCGGGCGAGATCGTCTGGACGTGGGTGCCCTACCAGGAGCACGACGGCCGCGGCAAGGACCGCCCCGTGCTCATCGTGGCGGGCGGCCGGGGCGGGGCGCTGCTGGCAGTGCAGCTCACCAGCAAGGGCCACGACGGCGACCCGGACCAGCTGGCGCTCGGCTCCGGCCCGTGGGATTCCAGCGGCCGGGCGAGCTGGGTGAAGATCGACCGGGTGTTCCGCGTCTTCCCGTCCGGGATGCGTCGGGAGGGGGCCTCGCTTGACCGGCGTCGTTTCGACGCGGTGGCGTCCGCCCTGCGCGCCCGATATGGCTGGAGGTAACCCGGGGCTGTGCTCTGTCGGCCGGTGGGGTTAGCCTGAGCGCATGTGTGCGAGCTACGGACTGGAAACGACCCCGGAAGAGCTGGACGAGCACTTCGCCTTCGACGAGCGCGGCCGCAACGACGCCGTCGTCGACTGGCTGGCGCAGAATGCCGGCACCGTGGTCAAGCCGACGGGCCCGCGCGCTCTGAACCTCAACCCGTTGGTGCGCGAGCGCCTGCTCGACGGTGAAGCGGTGCGCCGGGTGGACCTGGCCTGGTGGCAGCTCTGGGTGGGCGGCCAGCGGCCGAAGTTCTCGACCATCAACGCCCGCAGCGAGAACCTGCTGAAGGGCGCCTGGCTGGGGCCGGCGCGGGCGCGCCGGGCGCTCGTGCCCGTCACCCACTACTTCGAGAAGGGGCGCCGCTTCGACCTCGGGGGAGAGCTGTTCAGCCTGGCCGCGATCTACAACCTCGATCGCTCCGACGCGGCGGGCACGGATGACGGCTGGGTGGTGTCCTACGCAATCGTCACCAGGCCGGCCGCCAGCCACGTCGAGGAGATTCACGACCGGATGCCGCTGATCGTGCCGCCAGCGATGTACGCGGACTGGCTCGCCCCCGACGTCACCGCAGACGGCACGCTCATCGGCGCCACGCTCGCGGCCTCCAACGAGCTCGCCGACGCCGTCGTCCCGCACGCCGCCTGAGCCGCGCCGACGAGGCCGTGGAGCCCTGCCGAGGCGACGATCTGCGGACGACTGCCGCACCGGGCCGCGATCCGACGTCGGCTGCGCACCCGTCCCCACCCCCTCTCCACTGGCCTCTCCACGCCGGCTGAGCGAGGAACGAGCGAAGCCCCGGAGCCAACCCGACACGGTTGCTCGTGTGCGCACCAACGACGCACGAGGCTCGGGTGCCGTTCCCGTCGGATGCTGCGGGCGCCTGTTCCCTGTCAGCTCCCGGGCTTCGGGGGCTGCGCTGCTCGTTCCTCGCGGCGCGGCCCCCTCCAGCCGACGTGCGGACGGCCGCCGCGGGGGCAAGCTGCCGCCACCACCGTTGGTCGAGTAGGCGCGCCAGCGCCCGACGCGACAATCGCCCGAGCCTGCTCGCGCGGGAGAACTCGCGTCGACGCGGATGCCGGCGCAATCGTTCGTTGTCCGCTCCCGGGCTTCGGGGGCTGCGCTGCTCGTTCCTCGCGGCGCGGCCCCCTCCAGCCGACGTGCGGATGGCCGCGGCGGCGGGCTGTCGCCACCACCGTTGGTCGAGTAGGCGCGCCAGCGCCGTATCGAGACCCGGCGACCCGACCTCGCCAACCTGCCCCCGCGCTCCGAGTCCCCGCTCGTCTCCATGCCGGCTGAACGTCCCTCCCCACGTCGGCTGAGCGAGGAACGAGCGAAGCCCCGGAGCCAACCCGCAACGCTCGCCGCCGAAGGTCACGATTAGGTAACAGAACTCGAGCATCACTCAGAAACGGCCTGTTTTGGGCCTGTTTCCGCCACTCAGTGTCAGAGGTCGGTGAGACGCTTCAGTCATGGAAACGCAGCCAGCGCAGGCCCCCGGGATCGGGTCCGACCCGGTGCTGGATGCGTGCCTGGCCGAGCTGAGTTCGGGGGCTTCCGCAGAGTGTGTTCTGCAGGCGGAACGCTACCGGCGGATCGACGAGGCGGTGCGCCGGGCGGTGGCGATCGCCGACCCGCTCGGCGGCCGACCCTCCCTGGATGAGCAGTTCGCCCGGCGCAGCATCACCGCCGAGCTCGCCCTCATCCTGCGGGTGCATGAGCGGACCATGGTCGGCCTGATCTATGAGGCCGGCCAGCTCTGCGGGCCCTTCACCAACACGCTGGCCGAGCTGGGCTCCGGGACCATCACGCTCCGGCATGCCCGCGAGATCCTCGCCGCGGCCGTCTTCCTGCCGCCCGCCGTGCACGCCCGGTTCGAGCGGGAGGCGCTGGTCAAGGCCCGCACCATGAATGTGTCCGCCTTCCACAAAGCCGTCTCCCGCCTTCGCGACCGGCTGCACCCGGACGCCCTCGCCGAGCGCGCGGCCCGGTCGAGGGCGGACCGGCGGCTGGTGTTCGAGCCCGACGCCGACGGGATGGCCTGGCTGCACCTCTACCTGGAGGCGGAGAAGGCGCTGGCCATCAGCACCCGGGTGGGCGATCTTGCCACCGAAGCGCAACGCGAGGCCTCAGAAAGCGCCGAGGGTGTGATTGTGGAGGCGCGCGAGACGACCGACCGCATCCTCAGCGCAGGCACGCACGCCCAACTGGAGGCCGACATCGCCGCCGAACTCCTCCTCGGCCTCCCCGCCCAGAGTACCGACGACGGCCAGACCCACATCCCGACGCTCGCCTTCGCCCGCCCCGAGGTCTTCGTCGCCGTCCCCAAACTCACCATCGGCATCGACACGCTGATCGGCACCTCCGAGGAGCCGGCCGAGCTGCACGGCTACGGGCCGATCGACGCCGACACGGCCCGCCGGCTCGTCGCGCAGGCGCCGACCCTGTACCGGATCCTGATCGACCCGCTCGACGGCACCCCGCTGCAGCTGGACCCGACCCAGTACCGGTTGAGCGCGTCGCTGCGGCGCTGGATCCTGTACCGGGACGAGACGTGCCGGTTCCCGGGCTGCACCCGCAAGGCGGAGTGCTCGGAGACCGACCACACCCGGGCCTGGGAGAGCGGCGGGCTGACCGTCGAGGAGAACCTGGCGGTGCTGTGCAAGAAGCACCACCGGCTCAAGCACAACTCCCGCTGGCGGGTGGAGCAGACCGGCAACGGCACCCTGAGCTGGACCTCACCGAGCGGCCGGGAGTACACGACCACAGCACCCCGGATGCAACACGCGCCGCCCCGACATCCGGGGCCGTCCGGGTCACAGGTTTCGACAGGCTCCACCGGCGGGGGAGAGCCAGTGGGGATTCGCGGCACGGCTGGTTCAACTCGCGAAGTGGCCCCGCCGTTCTAGAGCCCCGTACCGCTGGGCCTGTGGTGCCGAAAGCGGCTTCGGTCGCACGCTCCCTCGAGCCAGCGCGACACCGGTGTGTGGACGGGCTGGAGCACTCTCTGCCGCACCCCGAAACGCCGGGGCGCACGCTCGATGTGCATTGAGGCACCGGCGTCGGCTAGTATCGGTAATCGCGATCACGGCACGTTGGTGAGAGCGAGAAACAGTTCCAGAAATGGGCGATTGGCGCAGTTGGTAGCGCGCTTCCTTCACACGGAAGAGGTCATCGGTTCGAGTCCGGTATCGCCCACACACAACCCCCGGCCTCGGTCGGGGGTTTTTTGTTGCCCCGGTGCGGAACGGTGCAGAACGCTGCAGGGCACGCCGGCGGACCTAGCGTGCCGGCAGGCGGCGGAGTATCTTGCCCACATGACTGAGGACATGAACCGCGCACCGGAATCCGAAGCCAACGACGCGGCGGCAGAGAACGCAGCGGCCGCCGCAGCCGGTGAAGCCGACGCCGCAGCAGCAGCCGCTGTGCGGGCAGAAGCCGAGGCCGCCGCCGAGGAGGAGGCTGAGGAAGAAGCGGAGGAGCGCGAACTGGCCGAGCAGGTGGAGAGGGACCCGCATGCCGGCTTCAATGGCTTCTTCCCCGGGGAGGGTCAGCTGCACGAGATTGGCGGGTTCTCCAACCCCGCGCGGCACCACGACGGCGATGATTGAACACGCCCGGGTTTCGCCGGTTTGGTGATCGAGAGATCCATCGGTTAGAGTTTCTGACGTCGCAGAAATGCGATGAAAAAGAAATGCGGATGTGGCGCAGTGGTAGCGCATCACCTTGCCAAGGTGAGGGTCGCGAGTTCGAATCTCGTCATCCGCTCGAGTGAAGCCGAGCAAGCCAGTTTCGGTAACACAGGTGGGGAACCCACAATGGTGGCGTGGCCGAGAGGCGAGGCAGCGGCCTGCAAAGCCGTCCACACGGGTTCGAATCCCGTCGCCACCTCGTAGCACTCCACCCCCAAGCAGCACCCCAGAAATGGGCGATTGGCGCAGCGGTAGCGCGCTTCCCTGACACGGAAGAGGTCACTGGTTCGATCCCAGTATCGCCCACCAAGTAAAGCCCCCGGACTGCCGGGGGTTTTTGCTTGAAGCACAGGTGTAAGATCCTGGGCAGCAACACAATGCGGATGTGGCGCAGTGGTAGCGCATCACCTTGCCAAGGTGAGGGTCGCGAGTTCGAATCTCGTCATCCGCTCAGAAACATGAAGAGCCCACCAGGAGATCTGGTGGGTTTTTTGTGGCTCACGGGCATTCTCGGCCCGCGAGTGCAGGCAACACCCCCAGAAATGGGCGATTGGCGCAGCGGTAGCGCGCTTCCCTGACACGGAAGAGGTCACTGGTTCGATCCCAGTATCGCCCACCACGCATCGCAGGAGCGTGTGGCAGCAACACAATGCGGATGTGGCGCAGTGGTAGCGCATCACCTTGCCAAGGTGAGGGTCGCGAGTTCGAATCTCGTCATCCGCTCAGAAACGCAGCAGGCCCGTCAGAGAAATCTGGCGGGCCTTTTTCGCGCCGGCGGCACGGCCTCGGCGGCATTTGAGCGCGTCCGACGGCGCTAAAGTTGATGAGTCCGTGAATTCGCGGGCATCAATCAATTTTTGGGAGTGGATGAAGGTGGCTGACGGCTTCGAGCTTTTCACCGACCGGTCCGTTGTCGCGATGCGCGTCAACGGTGAGCTGAAAGACCTCGCCACGCAGACTACGACCACCGACGTCGTCGAACCGGTGACGATCGACTCCCCGGACGGCCTCAGCATCCTGCGCCACTCGGCGGCCCACGTGCTCGCCCAGGCTGTGCAGTCGATCAACCCGGAGGCCAAGCTCGGCATCGGCCCGCCCGTCACCGACGGCTTCTACTACGACTTCGACGTCGCAGAGCCGTTCAGCACGGCCGACTTCAAGGGCATCGAGAAGGCCATGAGCCGCATCATCCGCCAGGGCCAGCGCTTCGTGCGCCGCGTCGTGACTGAAGATGAGGCCCGTGCCGAGCTCGCCGACGAGCCGTACAAGCTCGAGCTCATCGGGCTCAAGGGCGGTTCGGATGCCGGTGCGGACAACGAGAACGTCGAGGTCGGCGGCGCCGAGCTCACGATCTACGACAACGTCGACCCGAAGACGGGGGAGACGGTCTGGAAGGACCTCTGCCGCGGCCCGCACCTGCCGAGCACCCGCCTGATCGGCGAGGGGCACGCACTCATGCGCGTCGCCGCCGCCTACTGGCGCGGCTCCGAGAAGAACAAGCAGCTGCAGCGCATCTTCGGCACGGCCTGGCCGAGCAAGGACGAGCTGCGCGCGTACAAGGAGCGCCTCGAGGAGGCCGCCAAGCGCGACCACCGCAAGCTCGGCGCAGAGCTCGACCTGTTCAGCTTCCCCGAGGAGCTCGGCAGCGGCCTGCCCGTCTTCCACCCCAAGGGCGGCATCATCCGCGCCGAGATGGAGAACTACTCGCGCTCCCGCCACGTTGAGGAGGGCTACTCCTTCGTCAACACGCCGCACATCACCAAGGGCAAGCTCTACGAGGTCTCCGGGCACCTCGACTGGTACCGCGACGGCATGTTCCCCCCGATGCACATCGACGCCGAGATCGGCGAGGACGGCACCGTGCACCGCGAGGGCCAGGACTACTACCTGAAGCCCATGAACTGCCCGATGCACAACCTCATCTACCGCTCCAGCGCGCGCTCCTACCGCGACCTGCCGCTGCGCCTGTTCGAGTTCGGCAGCGTCTACCGCTACGAGAAGTCCGGCGTCGTGCACGGCCTCACCCGGGTGCGCGGCATGACCCAGGACGATGCCCACATCTACACGACGCGCGAGAAGATGCGCGAGGAGCTCACCGGAACCCTGAACTTCGTGCTCAGCCTGCTCAAGGACTACGGCCTCGACGACTTCTACCTCGAGCTCTCCACCAAGGACCCGGAGAAGTTCGTCGGCAGCGATGACGCCTGGGAAGAGGCCACGGCCACGCTGGCCGAGGTGGCCGCGGAATCCGGCCTCGAGCTCGTCGCCGACCCGGGCGGAGCCGCCTTCTACGGGCCCAAGATCTCGGTGCAGGCGCGCGACGCCATCGGCCGCACCTGGCAGATGTCCACGATCCAGCTGGACTTCAACCTGCCGGAGCGCTTCGACCTCGAGTACACCGCCCCCGACGGCAGCCGCCAGCGCCCGGTGATGATCCACCGCGCCCTGTTCGGCTCGATCGAGCGCTTCTTCGGCGTGCTCACCGAACACTACGCCGGCGCGTTCCCGGTCTGGCTCTCCCCGGTGCAGGTCGTCGGCATCCCCGTCGCCGAGCAGTACGCCGACTACCTGGGCGACGTCATCGACCAGCTCAAGAAGGCCGGCGTCCGCGCCGAGCTCGACCTCTCCGACGAGCGCATGCAGAAGAAGATCCGCAACCACACCATGGCCAAGGTCCCCTTCCAGCTCATCGTCGGCGAGGAGGACCGCGCCAACGGCAGCGTCAGCTTCCGCTTCCGCGACGGCACGCAGGAGAACGGCGTGCCCGTTGCCGACGCCATCGCCCGCATCACGAACGCCATCACGACCCGTGCCCAGGTCACCTCGCAGGGACAGATCTAGATGACGGATCCAGGGGCGCCGGCCGGCGCGGTACCGGTGGAGAACTCCAGCGAGTTCGCCGCCGCGCCCGATGCCTTCCAGCGCCTCTGGACCCCGCACCGCATGGTCTACATCCAGGGCGGGCAGCAGCCGGCCGAGCACGAGTGCCCGTTCTGTGTTGCGCCGACGCTGGACGACGAGAAGTCGCTGATCGTCGCCCGCGGCACCCACGCCTACGCGCTGCTCAACCTCTACCCGTACAACAGCGGCCACCTGCTGGTCTGCCCGTACCGCCACATCGCGACCTACGACCAGGCCACGCCGGAGGAGGTCGCTGAGATCGGCGAGCTCACCCAGATCGCCATGCGCGTCATCACCGAGGTCTCGCACTGTGACGGCTTCAACCTCGGCATGAACCAGGGCAAGGTTGCCGGCGCCGGCATCGCGGCCCACCTGCACCAGCACATCGTGCCGCGCTGGGAGACCGACGCGAACTTCTTCCCCATCATCGCCGGCACCAAGGCGCTGCCGCGCCTGCTCGGCGACGTCCGCCAGGAGATCGCGGAGGCGTGGCCGAAGGCCTGACCGCCGCCCGAATCGGGCGCCTGCGCTAGAGTCGGCGGATGCCTCGCCGCCCAGCACCGCTGACAGCCCTGCTTCCCGCCCTGCTCGTCGCCCTGCTCTGGGTGGCCAGCGACGCCGTCGCCCAGCTGGGCCTGGCGACGCCATCCCTGGTGCTGCGCACCCTCGTGCGCGCCGTTGCGCCCGACACCATGACCGTCGCTGCCGCCGCGCCCTGGCCGCAGGGGGCGCTGGCCGGCGCGGTCTGGGCGGCCGCCGTCGCCTGCGCCTACCTGCTGGTGCGGGGCCTGCTCCGCCCCGATCGCAGCCGCAGCGGCTTCGCGGCCGGCTGGTTCGCGGTCATCGCGGCCGGGGCGCTCGTGCAGGGCGTGCTCGCCGTCGGCCTGGCCGCGATGGGCTGGCTCGACCCGAGCGCGCGTGCCGCGTTCTCGGTCGAGCCGGTGCAGGCCGCCGCCTACTGGGGCCTCGTCTGGGGCTGGCTGCCGGCACTCCTGCACGCACGCCTGCAGGCCCGGCGCCCGCGCGGCGCCCGGCGTCCCGCCACGGCCGCCGTGGCCGCGCCGGCCGTGGCCGTGGCGCTCGCGCTGGTCGCCCTCCTCGCCCTGGTCCCGGCCGGCGAGGACGCCTGGCACCGCGCCCTGGCCGCGGAAGAACCGGCCCCGGAGCCGGTGCCCACGGGCACGCCCGTGCCGGAGATCGCCCCGGGTGAGTGGCAGCTGGACCCGGAATGGTGCACGGAGAACCAACTGAGCCTGGCGGCATCCGAACCCGACGCCGCCGCGGGAAGCCGGGGGATGAGCGTCATCGCGACGAACGTGAGCCAGGCCCCGTGCGTGCTCGACGGCTACCCCGACGTGGCCTTCAGCGATCAGGAGACCGGCCTCGTCGACGTCCGGATCCAGCACGGCTCGTCCATGGGCGGCACGGATGTCGGCCCGGTGCGCCTGCTGCTGGGCCCCGAGCAGCAGGCGGTCGCCTCGATCGCGTGGCGGGCGATGCCGACGGAGGGTCTGGCCACGGCCGACTGGCTGCACCTGGCGCCCTACCACGGCGGGCTCCGCGAAATGCTGGCGTTCCGCAGCGACGTGACGGGCGGCGAGGTCGTCGTCGGGGCGTGGCGCAGCGCGACCTGAGGCGCCCGCCGTCATGGCGCGCAACCACCCCGCGGCCACGGAATAGGATTGGGATCATGACTGAGAGCACTTCTACCGAGCAGTTCGGCTCCAGCCGCGTCAAGCGCGGCCTCGCCGACATGCTCAAGGGCGGCGTCATCATGGACGTCGTCACCGCAGAGCAGGCCCGTATCGCAGAGGACGCCGGCGCTGTCGCCGTTATGGCCCTCGAGCGCGTTCCCGCAGACATCCGTTCGCAGGGCGGTGTTGCCCGCATGAGCGACCCCGACCTGATTGAGGCAATCAAGGCCGAGGTGTCCATCCCCGTGATGGCCAAGGCCCGCATCGGCCACTTCGTCGAGGCTCAGGTGCTGCAGGCACTCGAGGTCGACTACATCGACGAGTCCGAGGTGCTGAGCCCGGCCGACTACGTCAACCACATCGACAAGTGGGGCTACAACGTTCCCTTCGTCTGTGGCGCGACCAACCTCGGTGAGGCCCTGCGCCGCATCAACGAGGGTGCGGCGATGATCCGCTCCAAGGGCGAGGCCGGCACCGGCGACGTCTCTGAGGCGACCAAGCACATCCGCAAGATCAAGAGCGAGATCGCCCAGCTCAGCTCGATGAGCAAGGACGAGCTCTACGTCGCCGCCAAGGAGCTGCAGGCTCCCTACGCGCTCGTCGCAGAGATCGCCGAGACCGGCAAGCTCCCCGTCGTGCTGTTCACCGCCGGTGGCGTCGCCACCCCGGCCGACGCCGCGATGATGATGCAGCTCGGCGCAGACGGCGTGTTCGTCGGCTCCGGCATCTTCAAGTCGGGCAACCCGGCGCAGCGCGCAGCGGCCGTCGTCAAGGCCACCACCTTCTACGACGACCCCGCGGTCATCGCCGAGGTGTCGCGCGGACTCGGTGAGGCCATGGTCGGCATCAATGTGTCCGACCTCGCCGCACCGCACCGCCTCGCAGAGCGCGGCTGGTAACGCAGCACTATGACAGTTGGCGTTCTCGCCCTCCAGGGTGATTTCCGTGAGCACGCAGACGTGCTCCGCACCCTGGGGGCGGACGTCATCCACGTTCGCCGTCCGGAGGAACTGGCCGTCGTCGACGGACTCGTGATTCCGGGCGGCGAGTCCAGTGTGATGGACAAGCTGGCCCGCGCCTTCGGCCTGGCCGAGCCACTGCGCGCGCGCATCCGCTCCGGCCTTCCGGTCTACGGCACCTGCGCCGGGCTGATCATGCTCGCCGACAGCGTGCTCGACGCGATCGTCGGGCAGGAGAGCCTCGGCGGCCTCGACGTCGTCGTGCGCCGCAACGCCTTCGGCTCGCAGACGCAGTCCTTCGAGACGGACCTCGACATCCCGGTCCTCGGCGCCGACCCGGTGCACGCCGTCTTCATCCGCGGCCCCGTCGTCGAGTCCGTCGGTCCGGCCGCGACTGCCCTGGCCACGCTGGCCGACGGCCGCGTCGTCGCCGTGGAGCAGGGCAACCTGCTCGGCACCAGCTTCCACCCGGAGATCACGGGGGAGTACCGCTTCCACGAGTACTTCCTGTCGAAGGTGCGCGCCCGTACACTCGCGGCATGACCACCCGCGGCATGACCACCTCAGGAACGACCCGCTACGTCGCCCTGCTCCGCGGCGTGAACGTCGGCGGCGTCACCATCAAGTCCGCAGACCTCGCCGAGCTGTTCCGCTCGCTCGGCTTCGCGAATGTGAAGACGGTGCTGGCCAGCGGCAACGTCGTGTTCGACGCAGCCGCCGATCCCGCGGATGCCGGGGCGACCGCCGCGCTCAAGGCCCGTGTCGAGCAGGGCCTCGCCGAGCGCTTCGGCTACGACGCCTGGATCGTACTCGAGACCCTGGAGCGCGTGCACCAGGTCATCGACGGCTTTCCGTTCGACGCGCTGCGGGAGGGCTGGCATCCGTATGTCCTGTTCAGCTCCTCGGCCGGCTCCCTCACCGAGCTGCTCGAGGCCGCACCCGGCCTCGACCCCGCCGACGAGAGCGTCGTCGCCGGCGACGGGGTGCTCTACTGGCACTGCCGGCGCGCCGTCGGCATCGACAGCCCGTTCAGCAAACTCGCCGCGCGCACCCGCTTTCGCAGCACAACCACCAACCGAAACCTCCGCACCCTGCAGAAACTCGCCTAGGCCCTCACTGTCCTAGACTGGTCAAGCAGATTTCAGCGAGCACACTCAGGAGACTCATGTCCGGGCATTCCAAATGGGCAACGACCAAGCACAAGAAGGCCATCACCGACTCGCGCCGGGCGAAGGCCTTCGCCAAGCTGATCAAGAACATCGAGGTCGCCGCCAAGATGGGCGGTGCGGACCTCTCGGGCAACCCGACCCTCGTCGACGCCATCCAGAAGGCCAAGAAGACCTCGGTCCCCAACGACAACATCGACCGCGCCGTCAAGCGCGGCGCCGGCCTCAGCGGTGAGTCGGTCGAGTACACGACGATCATGTACGAGGGCTACGCACCCAACGGCGTCGCCATGCTGATCGAGTGCCTCACCGACAACAAGAACCGTGCAGCCGCCGAGGTGCGCACCGCGGTCAGCCGCAACGGCGGCACCATGGGCGACCCGGGCAGCGTGGCGTACAACTTCCACCGCAAGGGCGTCATCGTCGTCTCCAAGACCGACGACCTCACCGAGGACACCATCCTGGACGCCGTGCTCGACGCCGGCGCGGAGGAGGTCACGGACGAGGGCGAGACCTTCGAGATCATCACCGATCCGAGTGACATGGTCGCCGCCCGCGTCGCCCTGCAGGAGGCCGGCATCGACTACGACTCCGCCGACTCGGCCTTCGTGCCGACGCTGAAGATCGAGATCGACGCCGAGACCGCGACCAAGGTGTTCCGTCTGATCGACGCCCTGGAGGACCTCGACGACGTGCAGAACATCTACACCAACTTCGACCTGACCCCCGAGGTCCAGGCGGAACTCGAGGCGCAGTAACACCATGGCCGTGCGTGTGCTCGGCATCGACCCCGGCCTCACCCGCTGCGGTGTCGGCGTCGTCGATGTCGAGCCCAACCGCACGGCCAGGCTCGTCGATGTGACCGTCATCCGGTCCTCGCCGGACGAGCCCATCGAGAAGCGCCTGCTCACCGTTGCCACCGGCCTGATCGAGCTGCTGGACCGCCACCAGCCGCACGCCGTGGCGATCGAGCGCGTCTTCGCCCAGCACAACGTGAGCACCGTGATGGGCGTCGCCCAGATCAGCGGCGTCGCCCTCTTCCTCTCCGCCCAGCGCGGCCTGGCCGTCGGCATGCACACGCCGAGCGAGGTGAAGGCCTCCATCACCGGCTACGGCTCGGCCGACAAGGCCCAGGTGGGGGCGATGGTCACCCGCATCCTCAAGCTCAGTGAGCTGCCGAAGCCGGCGGATGCCGCCGACGCCCTCGCCATCGCCATCTGCCACGCCTGGCGCACTGGCGTCAGCGGCGGCACCCTGCCGAACGCGGCCGGCGCCCCGGCCTCCGGGCTCACCCCCGCGCAGAAGGCATGGCGCGCCGCGGAGGCCGGCACCCGCATGTCGGCGGCGCCCCGTGGTCTGAAGGCCCCGTAGTCTGAAGCGGTGATCTCTTCCGTTCGTGGCCTCGTGCTCTCCGCCCTCGGGTCAACCGTCATCATCGAGGTCGGGGGAGTCGGCCTCGCCGTCAACGTCACCCCGGCCACCGCACTCGCGGCCCGCATCGGGCAGGAGCTGCGCCTGCACACCACCCTGGTGGTGCGCGAGGACGCCTTGACCCTGTACGGCTTCGACAGCCCCGACGAGCTGGCCGTCTTCGAGCTGCTCACCGGCGTCACCGGCGTCGGCCCCAAGTCGGGCCTCGGCGTGCTCGCCGTGCTCAGCCCGGACCAGGTGGCCCGGGCGGTCGCGGATGACGACGATGCGGCATTCCGCAAGGTCAGCGGCATCGGGCCCAAGACCGCGAAGCTCATCGTGCTCTCGCTCACCGGCAAGCTCGCCGTGACCGCCGCCAGCGCGCCCACCCTGGGCCGGCTCGCCCCGGCCGGCGTCGGCGAGAGCGTGCTGGCCGCACTGGTCGGCCTTGGCTGGTCGGAGAAGGTGGCCGCGCCCGTCGTCGAGCAGACACTGACCGAGGCCGGCGACGCAGACAAGGGCTCCGTCGCCGTGCTGCTCCGCCTCGCCCTCGGCAAGCTCGGTCCCGCCCAGCACACGATCGGCGGCCGCGCGTGAGCTTCGACGACACGCCAGCGGAGCTGCTGGCCCCCGAACTGGAGTCGGAGACCGAGCTCGCCTTCGAGGGCGCCCTCCGCCCGTCCTCCCTGGCCGAGTTCGTCGGCCAGGTCAAGGTGCGCGGCCAGCTGCAACTGCTGCTCACCGCCGCGACCATGCAGGGCCGCACCCCCGACCACATCCTCTTCGCCGGCCCGCCCGGCCTCGGCAAGACGACGCTGGCCATGATCGTCGCGCACGAGGGCAACCGGCCGCTGCGCATGGCCAGCGGCCCGGCCATCCAGCACGCCGGCGACCTCGCCGCCGTGCTCAGCTCGCTCGTCCCCGGCGAGGTCCTCTTCATCGACGAGATCCACCGGATGGCGCGCTCCGCCGAGGAGATGCTCTACCTGGCGATGGAGGACTTCCGCATCGACATCATGGTGGGCAAGGGTGCCGGCGCCACCTCCGTGCCGCTCGAGCTGGCCCCGTTCACGCTCGTCGGCGCCACCACCAGGGCCGGGTTGCTGCCGAACCCGCTGCGCGACCGCTTCGGCTTCACCGCCCACCTCGAGTTCTACGGCGACGACGAGCTGGAGCGCGTGCTCAGTCGGGCGGCCACCCTGCTCGGGCTGGACATCGACAAGGCGGCGATCGCCGAGATCGCCGGCCGCTGCCGCGGCACCCCGCGCATCGCCAACCGGCTGCTGCGCCGCGTGCGCGACTATGCGCTGGTGTACTCGACCGGGACGGGCACGGCCGATGTGCACGCCGTGCGGGCGGCCCTCGAACTCTATGACGTCGACGCGCTGGGCCTGGACCGGCTGGACCGGGCAGTCATGGAGATCATCCTCAGCCGCTTCGACGGCGGGCCAGTCGGGCTGAACACCCTCGCCGTCTCGGTGGGGGAGGAGGCCGAGACGATCGAGGCCGTTGTCGAGCCATTTCTGGTCCGCATCGGACTGTTAACGCGCACCCCTCGGGGACGCGTGGCGACGGCCGCCGCCTGGCAACACTTCGGCATGCAGCCGGCTGCGGCCCGCTCCATGCAAGATGACCTATAATTCAAGCTGGCTCACCAAGTGCCGCCCTCGACTGAGGCGGGCGTACAGCCGCAAATCGGAAGGTTTTCCAACTTTATGGATCCGTTGACAATGATCATGCTCGCCGTTCTCGCGGTGCTCATCTTCTTCATGTTCCGCAACAGCCGCAAGCGCCAGAAGGATGCAGCTCAGCTGCAGACCCAGGTCGTTCCCGGTGCCAAGGTCATGACCAACTCCGGTTTGTTCGGAACGATCCTGTCGATTGACGACGAGGAGAACGAGGTCCTCCTCGAGTCCACCCCCGGCACCGTTCTGGCCCTGCACCGCCAGACCATCGCCCGCGTGGTCACTCCGGTCGAGGCCGTTGCCACCGCAGAGAGCGTCGTCGACGAGGCCGCTCCCGAGTTCGGTGAGCGCATCGAGGACGCCGGCACCGATTCCGGCGACGTCGACGGCTCCGCCGACAAGAAGTCGAACGACTAAATAGTCCGTTTTCCGTGCCCACGCCAATGATGGCGTGGGCACGAACGTAGAAAGCTGAGTTCCGCGGTGGCAAAGTCGACCCCGGTCAAGAAAGCCTGGCGTAGCCTCTCCTGGCTCGCCGTCATCATTGTTGGCCTGTTTGCCATCAACGCAGCAGGCGTGATGTGGGGCGGTGGATCGTGGACGCCGAAGCTCGCACTCGACCTCGAGGGCGGAACGCAGATTATTCTCGCCCCGAAGACCGAGAGCGGCCAGACTGTCTCGCAGGAGCAGCTTGACCAGGCGGTGACGATCATCCGCCAGCGCGTGGACGCCTCCGGCGTCTCCGAGGCGGAGATCAGCACGCAGGGTGGGCAGAACATCGTCGTCGCCATCCCCGGCGAGCTCGACGATGAGACCCGCAACCGCATCCAGTCCTCCTCGAAGCTCGAGCTCCGGCCCGTCCTCGTCGCGGGAACCCCCACGGACCAGTCCGTCGGCGGAAACACCGCGACCCCCGAGCCGAGCGCAGAGCCGACCCCCGCGGCCACCCCGAGCGTCACGCCGAGCAACGGCAGCGACCTCGCCTGGGTGACCCCGGAGCTGCAGGCCCAGTTCGAGACCTTCGACTGTGCCTCCACGGAGGCCGAGACGGCCAACGCGGCGCCCGCCGACCAGCCGCTCATCACCTGTGACGACACCGGCACGGTCAAGTACATCCTCGGCCCGGTCGAGGTCGAGGGCGCGAACATCTCCGACGCCACTGCCGGCATGGAGACCACCCAGTCCGGTGCCAGCACCGGCCGCTGGGTCATCAACCTCGTCTTCGACGGCCAGGGCACCAAGGACTTCGCCGAGGTCAGCACTCGCCTCTTCGGCCTGAAGTCGACGCCGCCGCTGGACCAGTTCGCCTTCGTGCTCGACGGCCAGGTGCTCTCCGCCCCGGCGATGAACGGCATCATCACCGACGGCCGCCCGTCGATCTCCGGAAACTTCACCGAGGCCAGCGCCAAGGCCCTCGCCGACCAGCTCAAGTTCGGCGCCCTGCCGATCAGCTTCACCGTGCAGAGCTCCGAGACGATCTCCGCCACGCTCGGCAGCTCGCAGCTGCAGAGCGGAATCATCGCCGGTATCTTCGGTCTGATCCTGGTCATCATCTACACGCTGTTCCAATACCGCCTGCTCGGCATGGTGACGATTGCGTCCCTCGTCGTCGCGGCGATCATGACCTACATCACGATCACGATCCTGTCCTGGACGCAGGGCTACCGCCTGTCCCTGGCCGGCGTCGCCGGTCTGATCGTGGCCATTGGTTTCACCGCGGACTCGTTCATCGTCTACTTCGAGCGTGTGCGCGATGAGCTCCGCGAGGGGCGCATCCTCACCTCGGCCGTCGAGGCCGGATGGAAGCGCGCCGTGCGGACGATCTTCGCCTCCAAGGCCACCAACCTGCTCGCGGCCGTCGTGCTGTACCTGGTCGCGGTCGGCAGCGTGCGCGGCTTCGCCTTCACCCTCGGTGTGACGACGATCATCGACGTCATCATCGTGATCATGTTCACCCACCCGATGCTGCAGCTGCTCTCGCGCACCAAGTTCTTCTCGAGCGGCCACCCCTGGAGCGGTCTCGACCCGCAGGCGCTCGGCGCCGTCTACCGGGGGCGCGCGGAGTTCCGCAAGCCCGCGGCATCCCTCGACCCGAAGAAGGCCGCGTCCAGCGCCCGCGAGGCAGGCAAGCGCCAGACCATCGCCGAGCGCAAGGCCGCTGAGCTCGCCGCCGCGAGCCACGGCGCCTCCACCGGCGGCGACACCAAGACCACGGAAGGCAAGGAATCCTGATGGCCAACCGCATGGCTACCTTCGGCAACGACCTCTACACCGGCAAGCGCTCCTTCAACTTCGTGGGCAAGCGCAACACCTGGTACATCATCATCGGCGCGCTCCTGCTCGCCGCCATCCTGATCCCGATCGTCAAGGGCGGGTTCAACTTCGGCATCGAGTTCCGCGGCGGTTCGCAGTTCGTCGTCACCAGCGTCGCGGACGCCAGCCAGGAGCCGGCCATCGAGGCCGTCGCCTCCGTGGTCCCCGAGGCCGTCGCCCGTGTCAGCACGGTCGGCGACAGCGGCGTGCGCGTGCAGACCGACCAGCTCACCCAGGAGCAGACCAGCGAGGTCGCCACCGCCCTCGCCGACGCCTACGACGTGCCGGTGAGTGAAGTCGCATCCTCGTTCATCGGCCCGGTCTGGGGCGCGGACATCACCAGGCAGACGATCCAGGGCCTCATCGTCCTGCTCGTGCTCGCCGCCGTCGGCATGGCGCTCTACTTCCGCACCTGGAAGATGTCGCTGGCCGCCATCGGCGCCCTGCTCGTCGACCTCATCGTCACGGTCGGCATCTACGCCGCCACCGGTTTCGAGATCACCCCGGCCGCGGTCATCGGAATCCTGACGATCCTCGCCTACTCGCTGTACGACACCGTCGTGGTGTTCGACAAGATCCGCGAGAACACGACGGAGGACGCCGTCAAGTCCAAGCACACCTTCGCCGAGTCGACGAACCTCGCCGTCAACCAGACCCTGGTGCGCTCCATCAACACCAGCGTCGTGGCTGCCCTGCCCGTCGCGGCGATCCTGTTCTTCGGCGCGTTCGTGCTCGGCGCAGACACCCTGCGCGACATCTCGCTCGCCCTGTTCATCGGCATCCTCGTCGGCACCTGGTCCACGGTGTTCCTCGCCGCGCCGCTGTACTCGCAGCTGCGCGAGGGCGAGAAGGACGTCGTCAAGCACGACAAGCAGGTGCTCGCGGCCCGCGAGAAGGCCGCAGCCGCTGCATCCGCCGACGCCGTCACGGCGTAGGCTGACCGAGCGCATGGCACGCAGGGAGGAGATGAGATGATGAGCGATTCCACGTCGTCCACCGCCTCCCTGCGCCGCCTTGTGCCCCGCATCTTCTCGAAGGCCCAGCCGGCCGGCGCCGTCGACACCCTGGTGCGCACGGTGCGCATGCACCACCCGAAGGCCGACCTCGCCGTCATCGAGCGGGCGTACACGGCGGCCGAGCGCGCGCACAGCGGGCAGAAGCGGCGCAGCGGCGAGCCGTACATCACGCACCCGCTGGCCGTCGCCCAGATCCTAGCCGACCTCGGCATCGGCTCGAAGACCGTCGCAGCGGCGCTGCTGCACGACACGGTCGAAGACACCGAGTACACGCTGGAACAGCTGCGCGCCGACTTCGGCGACGAGATCGCCATGCTCGTCGACGGCGTGACCAAGCTCGACAAGGTCAAGTACGGCGACTCGACGCAGGCCGAGACCGTGCGCAAGATGATCGTGGCGATGTCCAAGGACATCCGCGTGCTCATCATCAAGCTCGCCGACCGCCTGCACAACGCGCGCACCTGGGGCTTCGTGCCCGCGGAGTCGGCCGCCCGCAAGGCGACAGAGACGCTCGAGATCTACGCCCCGCTGGCCCATCGCCTCGGAATCCAGGCCATCAAGTGGGAGCTGGAAGACCTCTCCTTCGCCGTGCTCTACCCCAAGCTCTACGCCGAGATCGAGTCCCTCGTCCGCCAGCGCACGCCGCAGCGCGAGGAGTTCGTGCAGCAGGTCATCGACGCCGTCAACGAAGACCTGCGCGCCTCCAAGATCCGCGGCCAGGTCGTCGGGCGCCCCAAGCAGTACTACTCCATCTACCAGAAGATGGTGCTGCGCGGCCGCGACTTCGACGAGATCTACGACCTCGTCGGCATCCGCATCCTGGTGAACTCCGTCCGCGACTGCTACGCCGTGCTCGGCGCGATCCACGCCCGCTGGACGCCACTGCCCGGCCGCTTCAAGGACTACATCGCCACCCCGAAGTTCAACCTCTACCAGTCGCTGCACACCACGGTGCTCGGCCCGGAGGGGCGCGCCGTCGAGCTGCAGATCCGCACCCAGGAGATGCACCAGCGCGCCGAGTTCGGCGTCGCGGCGCACTGGAAGTACAAGGAGCAGATGGCCACCGGCAAGGCCGGCAGCTCCGCCCTGCAGAGCGACACAGACATGGCATGGCTCGCCCACATCTCCGACTGGCAGGCCGAGACGGCCGACCCCGGAGAGTTCCTCGACTCCCTGCGCTACGAGATCGGCGCCAAGGAGGTCTACGTCTTCACGCCCAAGGGGCGCGTCATCGGCCTCCCGGCCGGCGCGACCCCCGTCGACTTCGCGTACGCCGTGCACACCGAGATCGGGCACCGCACCATGGGGTCCAAGGTCAACGGCCGCCTGGTGCCGCTCGAGACCCCGCTGAACACGGGCGACGTCGTCGAGGTGTTCACCTCGAAGAACCCGGACTCCGGGCCGAGCCAGGACTGGCTGAACTTCGTCAAGAGCCCGCGCGCGCGCAACAAGATCCGGCAGTGGTTCACCAAGGAGCGCCGCGACGAGGCCATCGAGCAGGGCCGGGACGCCATCGCCCGCGCCATGCGCAAGCAGAACCTGCCGCTGCAGAAGCTGATGAGCCAGGACTCCTTCGCCGAGGTGGCCGCCCAGATGAAGTACGTCGACGTCTCCGCGCTCTACGCGGCCGTCGGCGAGGGGCACGTCTCCACGCAGTCCGTGCTGGAGAAGGTCGTCGCCGCCGTGCAGGCCGTCGACGACTCGGAGGGCCCAGAGCTCTCCCTGCCGGTCAAGGGCCGCACCCAGCAGCTGCGCAGCAGCGACTCCGGCGTGCTCGTGCGCGGGGCGCCGGACATCCTGGTCAAGCTGGCCCGCTGCTGCACCCCGGTGCCGGGTGACGAGATCGTCGGTTTCATCACGCGCGGCTCCGGTGTCTCCGTGCACCAGGCCAACTGCCACAACGTGCAGTCGCTGCTGAACGAGCCGGAGCGGATGATCGAGGTGGCGTGGGCGCCGACCTCCAAGAGCCTGTTCCTGGTGCAGATCCAGATCGAGGCGCTGGACAGGGCCGGGCTGCTCTCCGACGTCACCCGGGTGCTCTCCGAGCACCACGTGAACATCCTCTCCGCCAACGTCTCCACCTCCAGCGACAGGCTGGCGCTCAGCCGCTTCGTCTTCGAGATGGGCGACACCACCCACCTCGACCGCGTGCTGAACGCCGTGCGGCGCATCGACGCCGTCTACGACGTGTACCGCGTCAGCGACGGCTAGAGTCAGCGACGGCTAGAGTCAGCGAAAGCTAGGCGCCGAGCAGGGCCAGCCGGCGCTCCGCCAGCGCCCGATTCGGCAGCGGCCGGCGGCGCCGCAGCGCCGAGCGCGCCGCGGCGGGGGAGAGGCCGGCCCGCGCGCCCAGCGCGGACGCCGCGGAGAGCGACTCCGCGTCCCCGAGCGCATCGTCCAGCAGCAGATCGACGAGCGTGCGCACCGCCGACGTCACCGGGCAGCCGCCGAGCAGCTGGAGCTCGCCGGGGGAGATCGCGACCTGGCGCAGGGCGAGCCTGCTGTTGCGGCGCGGCCGTGCCCCCACCCCGGTGGGCAGCGCGAACTGTCCGAGCGCGGGTGGATCCTCCACCGCGCCGTGCAGCCAGGCGGCGCTCAGCCGCTCCGCGAAGGCGTGCTCCGGGCGCAGCGCGAGCAGGACGGCCGCGCGGGCCGACGGGAACGGCGGCAGGTCGATCGGGCAGTACTGCTCCG
>NZ_MPZN01000025.1 GCF_002936985.1 Microterricola pindariensis
CCGGCGGCCCCCGCGGCCCCGGCGGCCCCGGCGGCCCCGGCGTCCGGGGCGGCGGGCGCGGCGATCGTCGGGGGAGTCCAGTCGTCGGCATCCGCAATGGGGGCCCGGCAGTGCACGCCGTACTGCTGGCCCTCGATGGTGCGGGTGAAGTACCACCAGTCGCCGCGGCGCACGGGCACGCTGAGGTCGGTCTCCTGTGTGCGCGCCTTGATCTCCTCGAAGAGCTGCTCCTGCAGGATGCTCAGGTGGGAGGTGCGGGCCTTCGTGTACGCGTTCTCCGCGTGCAGGTGCGCCTGAACGGCGGGGCTGTCTTTGTCGCGCATCCACTCGTAGTTGTCGACGTAGACGTCGCCGTGGTGAACGCGTTCCGTCGGAACCTGGGCGGCAAGCGGTGGCGTGAGCATGTCTTCAGGGTAAGCCTGAAGCGCATCCGGTGGGTGGTTTCGCTCGCGAACGCGGGGGTGCGCGTGCAGAATGGGCGCATGACGAGCGATTCCCCTGCCCGCGCCGTGCCGCCCCCCGCCGAGCCCGGGCCGCGCGACCTCGACCGGCTGCTCGATTCCATCCGGGTCGCCGAGCGCTCCCGCAGCCATGGCAACCATCCCTTCGGGGCCGTGTTGACGGATGCCGCCGGCTCGGTGTTGCTCGAGGCCGAGAACACGGTCGTCACCACCGGGGACGCGACCGGCCACGCCGAGACCAACCTCGTGCGCCTGGCCTCCCGCGACTACACGCCGGCGGAGCTGGACTCGTGCACGCTGTACACGAGCTGCGAGCCGTGCGCGATGTGCTCCGGCGCGATCTACTGGTCCGGCATCGGCCGGGTCGTCTACGCGCTCGCCGAGGCGGAGCTGTACGCGATCACCGGCGCCAACCCGGAGAATCCCACCATGCGGCTGCCCTGTCGCGAGGTGTTCGCCGCCGGGCAGCGCCCGACCGTCGTCGTCGGCCCGGCCGAGGCACTCGCCGCCGAGGCCCGCGCCGTGCACGACGGGTTCTGGGTGTAGCCGCCCGCGTCGTGCATGACGCGTTCTGGGTGTAGCCGCCCGCGTCGCTCCCGCTGGTTGAGCTCGGCGAAACCCCGGGCCCGTTGGTTGAGCTTGTCGAAACCCGGCGAGCAACGGTAACTGTCCAGAGGATTCCTTGGGTTGGGCTGCCGCCTTTCGCGACGCTGCGCGTCGCGCAGGTCTGCTTGGATGGACTCATGAATCTTGAAGTCAGTGCCGATGTCTACACCACCGCCTACATCGAAGATTTCGCCCGCTTCATCCAGGCCTCGCCGTCGTCGTACCACGCGGCCGCCGAGGTCGCGCGGCGACTGGCTGAGGCCGGATTCACGGGCCTGGACGAGACGGCGGCGTGGCCGAGGCCCGCAGCGGATGCCGGTGCGAGCGACGACAACACCAGCGACGACAGCAGCGACGACAACAGCGACGACAGCACCGACGGCGACGCCCCCGGCCGCTACTTCGTGGTGCGCGACGGCGCGATCATCGCGTGGGTGCAGCCCGCGGCATCCGGCCCCACCACCCCGTTCCGCATCCTCGGCGCGCACACCGACTCGCCCGGATTCAAGCTCAAGCCGAAGCCGACCACCGGGTCGAACGGCTGGCTGCAGGCCGGCGTCGAGGTCTACGGCGGCCCGCTACTGAACTCCTGGCTCGACCGCGAGCTCGAGCTCGCCGGCCGCCTCGTCACCCGCGACGGCCACGCACACCTGGTGCGCACCGGCCCGTTCCTGCGCATCCCGCAGCTCGCGATCCACCTCGACCGCGGCGTCAATGACGGCCTGACGCTCGACAAGCAGCGGCACACCCAGCCGGTCTGGGGCATCGGCGACCCGATTGAGGCCGACCTCCTCGGCCACCTCGCCGGCCTCGCCGGGCTGAACCCCGAAGACGTCGCCGGCTACGACATCCTCACCGCCGACACCGCGGCGCCCGCCCGCTTCGGCCTGAACGAGGCACTCTTCGCCTCCGGCCGCATGGACAACCTCAGCTCCGTCTACGCCGCCCTCGTCGCCCTGATCGACGTCGCCTCCCTCGCGACGGCGCCGAGCGGGGCGGATGCCGCAGCGCCCTCCCGCACGCCCGCAACCGTTCAGCACATCAGCGTGCTCGCCGCCTTCGACCACGAGGAGCTCGGCTCCGAGACCCGCTCTGGCGCCTCCGGCCCGTTCCTGGCCGACGTGCTCAGCCGCATCGCCGACGGCCTCGGCGCGACCGCCTCGCAGCAGCTGCAGGCGTTCGCCGGCTCCTGGTGCGTCTCCGCCGATGCCGGCCACGCCGTGCACCCGAACTACGGCGAGCGGCACGACCCGAACGTGCGCCCACACGCGGGCGGCGGACCGCTGTTGAAGATCAACGCCAACCAGCGCTACGCGACGGATGCCGCCGGCGCCGCCCTCTGGGTGCGCTCCTGCGCGGCGGCCGGCGTCTCGTTCCAGGAGTTCGTCTCGAACAACACCGTGCCGTGCGGCTCGACGATCGGACCGCTCACGGCCACCCGCCTCGGCATCCGCACCGTCGACGTCGGCGTGCCGCTGCTGTCGATGCACTCGGCCCGCGAGCTCGTGCACGTGGACGACGCCGTGGCGCTCAGCCGCGCCATCACCGCGTTCCTCCGCGGGGCATAGCGCCGGATCTTTACGCAGCACGCCATACTTGGCGCCATGGATCTGAGCATCGAAGGCCTCGGCGGCGGCGGAATCTGGTTCACCCTTTCGCTCATCAATGCGGGGCTGGCGGAGTCGAAAGGGCGCGGCCGTTTCAACTGGTGGCTGCTCTCACTGCTGCTCGGGCCGATCGCCACGCTGCTGATCGTGGTCATGCCGCGCGGCCCCTTTGTCGACGAGCTGCCCGGGGCCCAGGCTGAAGCCGGGCAGCTGAGCACGCAGTCCTGACGGGTGCTGCCGGATTCGGGCGGAGCTGTTCGCACTGACAGGGTTCGGCATTAGAGTGCCCCCATGACGCGCATCGGCATCACAGGATCCACCGGCTACATCGGCGGCCTCGTCACCAAAGCCCTGGTTGCGGGGCCGGTGCCAGACCAGACGCTTCGGCTCATCACGCGTGACCCGGCCAGGCTGCCGAGCCTCGACGGGGTCGCCAACGGCGACGTGCTCTCAGCGATCGAGGTGGTCCAGGCCTCCTACGACTCGGTCACGGCCGTCGACCTCGGCGAGCTCGACGTCGTCTTCATGGTGTCGGCGACCGAGTCGGCCGACCGGCGCGAGCAGCACCGCCAGTTCGTGCGAGCCGCCACAAACGCCGGCGTCCCGCACATCGTCTACACCTCGTTCGTCGGGGCCGATCCCGGGGCGACGTTCACCCTCGCACAGGACCACGCCTACACGGAGGAGGTCATCCGGGCCAGCGGCATGCGCTTCACCTTCCTCCGAGACAACCTCTACCTTGACCTGCTGCCGCACTTCGCCGACGAGAACGGCGTGATCCGCGGCCCGGCCGGGCAGGGGCGGGTCGCCGCGGTGGCGCGCGCGGATGTCGCGGATGCCGCCGTCGCCGTCATCCGCGACCTGCCGTCCCACCTGGACGCGACGTACACTCTCACCGGGCCGGAGGCGCTCACCCTCGACGAGATCGCTGCGGCCACGGGGCTGACCTTCCAGAACGAGACGATCGAGGAGGCCTATGCCTCGCGCGCCCACTACGGGGTGGAGCAGTGGCAGCTGGACGCCTGGGTGAGTACATACACGGCGATCGCCGACGGCTCGCTGGCCGCGGTGAGCAACGATGTACGCCGGCTCACCGGGCACCCGGCGCGCAGCCTCGCAGACCTGCTGCCGCCCGCGCCGGGCTAGCCGATTCTCTCTCAGCGATCAGTCCCGTCACTCCCATCGGCTCCGCTGGCGAGGCCAGACGAAACAGCCCCGCTCGTTGAGCCTGCCCCACATCGGATGAGGGAGCCTGCCCCACGTCGGCTGAGCGAGCGAGGAACGAGAGACCGAAGCCCGGCTTCCGACCTGTTCGCGTCGCCGTGCCGCTGGTTGAGTCTCCCGCGAGCGTCACCTGTCTCACGCCGTGTCGGGGCTTCGGTCGCTGGCGCTCCCTCCAGCCGGCGTGCAACTCTAGAGCCCCTCTCCCCACGTTGGCCGGGCCACTCTTCCCGCGTCGGCTGGGCCCTCTCTCCACGTCGGCTGAGGGAGCGAGGAACGAGCGACCGAAGCCCGGTTTCCCGCCCGAACGCGGCGCCACTTCCGACGCTACCGCACCCCACCGACACTGCGTGAAAAGTTATCCACATCAGGCATTTTTCTCGGGATTCACTTGCATTCCGCCGTAGAATTGGAGCATGGAAAACGCGGCGGGGCAGCTGGCAGAGGCACAGTCTCTCCTGGCCCGCGCACTCGCCGGCTCCGATGAGCGGATGCTGCGCGATGACGCCCTGCTCGAGCTCACCGCGACGGCCGAGGCTGTCGGCCGGCTCGCCGACGCGCTCCGCATCCGCGCCGCCGGCGAGGTCGCGTTCCGCTCCCGCCGGGAGCTCGGCGAGGACCGCTTGTCGGCCAGGAAGGGCTGCCGCAACGGGGTCGAGCTCCTCGCCCGGACCACCCTGGCCTCCGAGCGCAGCCTCACCCAGCGGATGCGCCTCGGGGCGGCGACCCGCGCCCGCACCGCACTGACCGGCGACACGATGCCGGCCCGCTTCGAACAGGTCGCCGACGCCCTCCGCTCCGGCACCCTCGGCTACGACAGCGCGGCGGCGATCATCGACACCCTCGACCCCATCCGCGGCCGGGTCGGCGACCTCAACGTCGAGCTCGCCGAGCAGGCGCTCGTCGCCGCGGCGACCCGCCCCACCGTGGAGTCCCCGCTGCCGTTTGCCGCCGACGAGGTCCGCGGCCAGGCCCGGGTCTGGGAGAGCGTCCTCGACGAGGACGGCACGATCCCGGCCGAGGAGCGGGCGATGGCCGCCCGCGGCATCAGTGGCGGGCTGACCCGGGACGGGCTGGTGCACCGCAGGATGGCGTTGCTGCCGGAGGTCGACGCGAAGTTCGAGACCCTGCTGAACGCGTACCTGAGCCCGCGCTCGAAGCCCAGCTTCGCCGAGGCCGACCCGGACCAGCCGAAGGACCCGCGCGCCACCGCGCAGGCCCGGCACGACGTGTTCGCGAGTCTGATCGACGGGGCCGCCCGCAGCGCGGCCGCCCCGACGATGGGCGGGGCGGCCCCGACGGTGCTGGTGTCGGTGCGGCAGGCCGACCTCGATGCCCACAGCGGGTCCGGGTTCATCGAGGGCTGCGAGGCGCCGATCTCCCTCCGCGCGATCGAGCAGTTCATCTGCGCGGGCGGGCAGCAGCACGTGCTGATCGACGACGACGGGCGCCTGGTCAGCCTGAGCAGCACCGATCGGGTGTTCAACGCGGCGCAGCGGCGGGCGATCAGCCTCCGCGATGGCGGCTGCATCATCCCCGGCTGCACGATCCCGGCGGCCTGGTCGGAGATCCACCACGTGATCGCGTACCGGGACGGCGGGGAGACCGAGACCTGCAATGGGGTGCTGCTCTGCTGGTTCCACCACCGCACGATCGAGACGAGCGGCTGGCTGATCCTGATGATCGACGGCGTCCCGTTCGTGAAGCCGCCGCCCTGGCTCCGGAACGGCCGCACCGACGCCGAGACGCCGTGGCGAAGATCCACCAAGTCCCGCACCCAGCTGGCCGACCTCCTCGAGCGCCAGCGGGAGCGCCAGCCCGTCCTCGTCGAGTAGGGCGCCGGCCGAGTCGAACCACACCCGCCCACCGGTCAACTGCCGAGCCCGTGCCCGAGATCTACTCGATGAGTGAGTCCGCAGGATCTCGACCCGGGTGGCCCGTTCTCGTCGATGCGAACCAGCGGTGCGGTCCCGCCACTCGATTCGACAGGTTCGCCCGGACAGATCGATGCGCGGTCGTCGTCCGGGTGAGCACGAGCTGGACGAGGGCATGACGAGGCACGGCCTAGGCGCCGCCTGTACCTGTACCTGTGCGGCGCAGCCGGGTCAGGCCTGCAGCGCCAGGGTGAACGGCAGCACCGCGCCGGCCCCGCGCTGGCGCAGCAGCCGACCGGCGATGGTCAGGGTCCACCGGCTGTCGGCGATGTCGTCGACGAGCAGGATGGGACGGCCAGCGTACTGTTCCAGTGCGGAGGCTAGCTCCGGTCCGACGGCGAAACGGTCCCAGACGTTGGAGAGCCGGTAGGCGCTGTTGCCGCCGGAGCCCCCGGTCGGGCCCCCGTTGGCCCAGTCCAGGGTGCCGAGCAGTGGCAGCCGGCCGCGCTCAGAGATGGCCTGCGCCACCGAGCCGACGAGCTGCGGATGCCGGCGCGACGGCATCGCGACGACCGCGGCCGGGCGCTCCTCCCAACCCCACTCGGCGAGCACCCGCACGCAGGCCTGCAGGAGGGCAGGCGTCGCCGGGGCGTCGCTCGGGCTGGCATCGTGGGGGGAGCCAAACTCTCCCGCTGCTTGAGCCTGTCGAAACGCCTCCTGCTCGGCGGCGCTCGGAGCGAAGATCGCCCGCAGTGGGCCGCCCCAGCCGAGGTCGCTCAGCCGGGCCAGCGCCCGGCCGGGCTCCAGCCGCTCGCCGGGTGGGATGTTGCCCTTCACCGGCACGCCGAGCGAGGCCACCCCGGTGGGCCACTGGGCGCGCGGCTCGATGGCCACGCCGACGCGGTCGAGGGAAGCGCTGGCGCTGGCCGCGGCATCCGCGGCCACATCAACCGGGTACCAGATGCCCGCACAGTTGTCGCAGCGCCCGCACGGCACCGCGGTGTCGTCGTCGAGGGCGCGCTGCAGGAACGCCATCCGGCACTCCGTGGTGCGCTCGTACTCGATCATGGAGCGCTGCTCGGCGACGCGCTCGGCGGCGATGCGCGCGTAACGCTCCCGGTCGTAGACCCACGGCTGCCCGGTGGAGCTCCAGCCGCCCTGCACCCGGCGCACGGCGCCGTCGACGTCGAGCACCTTGAGCAGCAGTTCCAGCCGGGAGCGGCGCAGGTCGACGATGGACTCCAGCGCCGGGGTGGAGAGGGGCCGCTCGCTCTGCGCGAGCGCGCTCAGCACGGCCTGAGCCTTCTCCTCGTCGGGCATCGAGGAAGTGGCGAAGTACGTCCAGATCGCCTCGTCTTCGACGCCGGGCAGCAACAGAACGTCGGCGTTGTCGGTGGCGCGGCCGGCGCGGCCGACCTGCTGGTAGTAGGCGACGGGGGAGGAGGGGGCGCCGAGGTGCAGCACGAACCCGAGGTCGGGCTTGTCGAAGCCCATGCCGAGCGCACTGGTGGCGACGAGTGCCTTGAGCTCGTTGCGCTTCAGCTGGCCCTCGAGCGCCTCCCGCTCGTCGGTGTCGGTCTGCCCGGTGTACGCGTAGACGGAATGGCCGGCCTCGCGCAGCAGCCGGGCGGTGTCCTCGGCAGCGGCGACGGTCAGCGAGTAGATGATGCCGCTGCCGGGCAACTCGGCCAGGTGGCTGAGCAACCAGGCCATGCGCGCCTTCGCGTCGGGCAGGCGCAGCACGCCGAGGCGCAGCGAGGCGCGCGCGAGTGGGCCGCGGATGGTGAGCACCGGGGCGGCGTCGGCCGGGTCGCCGTGCGAGGCAGCCACGGAGAGCTGCTCGGCGACATCCGTCACCACACGGCTGTTGGCGGTCGCCGTCGTCGCGAGCACGGGCACGCCGGCCGGCATCTCGGCGATCAGCTCGCGCAGACGCCGGTAGTCGGGGCGGAAGTCGTGGCCCCAGTCGCTGATGCAGTGCGCCTCGTCGACGACGAGCAGGCCGACCCGGTCGATCAGCGCGGGCAGCTGCTCGTCGCGGAAGCGCGGGTTGTTCAGGCGCTCGGGGGAGACGAGCAGCACGTCGACCTCGTCGGCGCGCAGTTGCTCGAGCACGGCGCCCCACTCGTGGGCGTTGGCGGAGTTGATTGAGACGGCGCGCACCCCGGCACGGGCGGCGGCGGCCACCTGGTCGCGCATGAGGGCGAGCAGCGGCGAGACGAGGATGGTGGGGCCGGCCCCGGCGTCGCGCAGAAGCTTGGTGGCCACGAAGTAGACCGCGGACTTGCCCCAGCCGGTGCGCTGCACGACGAGGGCGCGGCGGCGCTCGGCGACGAGGGCCTGGATCGCCTCGAACTGGCCGTCGTGGAAGTCGGCGTCCGGCCGCCCGACGAGGGCGCGCAGCGCGGCGAGGGCGGCGGGGCGGATGCCGCCGGCACCAGAGTCGGGGGAGTAGGCGGCGGCCGCGGGCTGCTCGGCGCTCTGCACGTCTGTGTTCTGCACGTCGGCGTTCTGCACGTCTGTGTTTTGCACGTCTGCGTTCTGCATGTTGTTCACGGCTACAGCCTGACAGACGCCGCTGACATCGTGCCCCGCACACGGCCAATCGCGCGGCCGGAGAAGCCGGAGCTAGCGGCGGAGGCTGCCGGCGTCGCGGCGGGGGTCGGCCTGGCGCGCGACCCGTACGGGAACGGCGCGGCGTCTGGGCGCGACGAGGCCGAGCAGCATGGGCACGAGAAGCCCGGATGCCGACAGGGGGATCCACCACATTTCCTGGGTCATACGATCAGGCTAAATCCGGTTGCTGGGCACTCGCCGAGCGCGCGCTGAGCGCCGCGTCACGGAAGGATGCGAAATTCCGCAGACGGATGCCGCGGCGTGGCGTCGGGCGCGTCGCTGACCTCGATCGACGAGACGTCGGATCCGAGCGGCCCGCGACCAAGCCAGTCCAGCATGTGTGCCACCGCCTCGGCGCCGCCGCGGACCTCGGCCTCGACGGCGCCGTCGGAGCGGTTGCGCACCCAGCCGGAGACGCCGAGCCGCTCCGCCTCGGCGCGGGCGGTGTAGCGGAATCCGACGCCCTGCACGAGGCCGTGCACGAGGACGTGCTTCGCAACCGGCTCGCGGGGAGGCTCGTTCATGTCGGCATCCTACGCTCGGCCCGCGTCCCCCTCCCGTTGGCTCGAGGGAGCGCCAGCGACCGAAGCCAACATCCGGAGCCTGCCTAGTCCCGTTGGCTCGAGGGAGCCTGCGACCGAAGCCAACAACCGGTTCCTGCCTGGTCGTGGTGACTGCGCGGCTTCGGTCGCTCGTTCCTCGCTCCCTCGAGCCGCCGTGGGGAGTTCCCGTTGGCTCGAGGGAGCGCCAGCGACCGAAGCCAACAACCGGTTCCTGCCTGGTCGTGTTGGCTGCGCGGCTTCGGTCGCTCGTTCCTCGCTCCCTCGAGCCGCCGTGGGGGAGTACCCGTTCGATTCTCAGTCGGCGGGGGTCGTCGCGCCCGCCTTCGACGCGGCGGAGAGCGGGTCGCGGTAGCTGTTCAGCAGGGTGCCGTTGGCGAAGCGGCGGGTGCCGATCAGCTCGAGCTTGATCTGCTCGGCGAAGAGCGGGATGCCGTGTCCGAGCGCGATCGGGTGCACGTACAAGCGCACCTCGTCGATCAGGTGCTCCCGGAACAGCGACTGGGCGAACCGGGAGCCGCCGGCGACGCTGATCGCCGTCCCCTTCGTGGAGCGCAGCGCGGCGATCTCCTTGGCCGGCGACGCCTTGGCCAGGCGCGAGTTCTCCCAGTCCACGCTCTTCAGCGTGGTCGAGAAGACGATCTTCTGCTGGGCGTTCAGGATCTTCGCCAGCGGCTCCGTGGCCGTCGGCCAGTAGGCGGCCTGGTCGAGGTAGTTCACCCGCCCAAGCAGCATCGTGTCCGAGCCCTGCATCAGCACCTCCTGGTGCGCGAACAGCTCGTCATCGAGCCGTTCCATCGCCCAGTCCAGCTCGCCCTCCGGCCCAGCGACAAAACCGTCCAGGGTGATCTGCATCCCCAAGCTCACAATCCTCATGGTCCTTCTCCCTCTCCGAGCCGCCGGTCCGACGCGACGGGCGGATGCCGCGGCATCCGCCCGGGACACCCGGCAGTGGCGAACCTAGGTCGGGGCCAACACGCTGTCAAGCGTTGGCGGCGCCCGCGGGCGTCATCCGGCATCATGGGCGCATGACAGCCAGCCAGCTCACCGCGTCCCCCGCTTCCCCCGTCGCGCCCATCTTCGGCGCGGAGCCGGCCGCCAGTCGGGACGAGGCGGTCGCCCACTTCCGGGCGAAGCTCGCGTTCGAGACCGACGCCTCCGACGTCTGGGCCGAGCTCGAAGCGGGCGACCAGAGCTTCGTGCTGGTCGACACCCGCAGCGATGCGGCCTGGGCGCAGGGGCGCGCCGCCGGGGCCGTGCACCTGCCGACCGCCCGGATCGCCGGCGGGGCCGCGGCGCTCCTGCCCGCCGGGACGAACGTCGTCGTCTACTGCTGGAGCCCCGGATGCAACGGCAGCACCAAGGCGGCCCTCGCCCTCTCCCTGCAGGGCTACGCGGTGCGCGAAATGATCGGCGGCTTCGAGTACTGGGCCAGGGAGGGCTACCCGGTGGAGACGGATGCCGGCACCGCAGCCGGTCCGATGGACCCGCTGGTCGGCCCGGTCTCGTCGGGCACGGGGGCCGCCGGCATCCGCTGCGACTGCTAGCGCTCGCGCCGAGGCTGGGAACATTCTGATTTTCCCCTGTGCCCCACCGGGATGCGCGCCTACTATGAACCATGGATGTGACGCTTCGCGCACTGCAGACCGCTGTTCCCCCCACCGTGCTGGTGCAGGAGGAGGTGCGTGACGTCTTCGCCAGCCAGCCCGGCCTCGGCCGGCTCGGCCAACGCCTGGTCAGCACGGCCTTCAACTCCTCCGGAATCGAGACTCGATACTCGGTGATCGAGGAGCTCTCGCTGGAGCAATCCCCGGGCGAGCACCAGTTCTTCGACGCCGAGACGGGGCTGTTGCTGAGCCCGGGCACCAAGGTGCGCAACGAGCTCTACGCCGATCAGGCGACACTGCTCTTCGTCGAGGCGGCCCGGCGCGCGCTCGCAGCCTGCCCCGGCATCGAGGCCGCCGACGTCACCCACGTCATCACGGTCTCGTGCACCGGGTTCTACCAGCCGGGGCCTGACTACATGCTGGTGCGCCAGCTGGGGCTGGCGGCATCCGTCCAGCGCTACCACCTGGGATTCATGGGCTGCTACGCGGCCATGCCGGCTCTCCGCACCGCCCGTCAGTTCGTCGAGGCTGATCCGGACGCCGTCGTGCTGGTCGTCAGCGCCGAGCTCTGCACGCTGCACCTGCGCAGCTCGAACGACCCGGACGAGATCGTCGCCTCCTCGCTGTTCGCCGACGGCGCGGCCGCCGGGATCGTCAGCTCGCGCCCACCAGTGGAGGGCGAGCTGGCATTCGTGCTCGACCGCTCCGAGACCGTGATCACCCCCGTCGGTGAAGGCGACATGGCCTGGCGCATCGGAGACAACGGCTTCGAGATGGTGCTCTCCAGCTACGTGCCGCACATCATCGACGAGCACATCGGCGGCGCGCTTGCCCCCCTGTTCGCCCCCGAACCGGTGCTTGCCGCGGCGCTCGCCGCCGGGGCCGCCGGGCAGAGCGTGCAGCACTGGGCGATCCATCCGGGCGGGCGCAGCATCCTCGACAAGGTCGAGCAGAAGCTCGGCCTCAGCGAGGCGCAGTTGGTGCCGGCCCGCGAGACGCTGCGCGACTTCGGCAACATGTCGAGTGCGACGGTGCTGTTCGTGCTGAAGAAGATCTTGGAGGCACCCGCGACGGCCGAGGGCGAGCGGGTGCTCGCGATGGCGTTCGGGCCGGGGCTCACCGTCGAGACGGCGCTGCTGACCGTGGCCGGGGTGCGGGTTCCACACGCCGCGGAAGCGCCGACGGCTGCCGGGGCGAGTGCCGGGGCGAACGCCGAGGCGAGTGCGGCCGCCCCGCAGCCCGCCGCAGCTTCGGTGCTGACGGCGTGACCCGCTGGGGCTGGCCGCTGCGCTCGAGGGCGACGGACGCCGCCGAGCTCATGGACGCCCCCGACGCCGACCCGGAGATGCTGACGCGGACCTACGAGCAGTTTCGCCTGGTCAACGCCGCCGTTTCCGGATGGCGCGACATCTACCGCCGTTTCGTCCGGCCGCACCTCTCGGCGACCCGCGACACGACGCTGCTCGACATCGGCGCCGGCGGCGGGGACCTGCCCCTCTCACTGGCCCACTGGGCCACCAACGACGGCCTGCGCCTGCAGGTCACGGCCATCGACCCGGATGCCCGGGCCGACGAGTTCGCCCGGCGCCAGCTCGTGCTGCGCCATCCGGCGCGGTTGCAGCCCGGCGTCGGCGGCGTGGAGTTCCGGCGCGCATTCAGCTCGGAGCTCGTCGCCGACGGGGCCCAGTTCGACCTGGTGATCTCCAACCACATGCTGCACCACCTCACCCCCGCCGAGCTCGGCGGCCTGCTTTACGACAGCGAGCGGCTGGTGCGTCCGGCGTCCGACCCCACCGGCCCAGGAAACGCCGCCGACCCGCACGGCCGACGGCTGCCGCGCGCGCTGCACAGCGACATCACCCGGAGCGCCCTGGCCTACGCCGGCTTCGCGCTGGGCACGCTGCCGTTCGCCCGCAACCTCTTGAATCGCTCGTACATCCGTGCCGATGGCCTCACCTCCATTCGCCGCAGTTACCGGCCGGCCGAGCTGCAGGTCGCCCTGCCGCCGGGCTGGTCGGTCCAGCCGCAGAGCCACTTCCGCTATCTGCTCACCTGGGCCGGTCCCGATGCCTGACACGCTAGACCCGGGCACCGACACGGCCGCGGACGCCGCGGACGCCGCGGACGCCCCTGGCGCCGCGGACGCCACTGGGGCCCTGGACACCCCGGACTCCACGGACGCAGCCGACTCCACAGAGGTCGTGGACGTCGCAGTCGTCGGGGCCGGTCCAGTCGGGCTGCTCCTCGCCTGCCTGCTGGTGCAGCGGGGTCTGAGCGTCGTCGTGCTCGAGGCGCGCGAGCAGGGCTCTGAGCACTCCCGTGCGATCGGCATCCACCCGCCGGGCCTCGCCGTGCTCGCCCAGCTCGGGCTCGCCGACGCGGCCATCTCCGCCGGGACCCCGATCTTCCGCGGGGAGGCGTGGTGCGACGGCGAGGTCCTCGGCGGGCTCGACATCAGCGAGGCGGCCGGCCGCTACCCCTTCGTGCTCGCCCTCCCGCAGCGGGACACGGAGCGGCTGCTCCGCGAACGGCTGACCGAGCTCTGCGACGGCCGCGACCCGGTGCGCCGCGGCGCGCGCGTCGTCGCGCTCTCGCAGCGGGGGGACATCGTGCGGGTGCGGCTGGCCGCAGGCGCCGGGCTGCGGGCGCGCTACGCCGTCGGTGCTGACGGCGCGCGGAGCCGCGTCCGCGAGTACCTGGGCATCAGCTGGCGCGCGGTCGGCGACGCGCAGCCGTACCTGATGGGCGACTTCCGCAGCGAGCAGAGCGAGCCCGCGCGGTCGGGAGTGCGGGGCAGCCCGCTCGCCGCGCCGCACATGGCGACGACCGCGCTGCTCGCCTTCGAGCGCGGGGGAGTCGTCGAGTCCTTCCCGCTGCCGGGCGGCTGGCGCCGCTGGGTGGTGCTCACCGGGCGGCTGCGCCCGGAGGCGACGGCCGATGAGCTCGCCGCCATCGTGCGGCAGCGCACCGGAATCGTGCTGGACGCGGCAGCCGGCGCAGCCACCGCCGGGAACGACACCAACCACGCCCATGACAACAACCACCCCCACGACAGCGACCATGACAACGCGCAGCGCACCGCCCGCTCGATCAGCGCCTTCGCGGTGCGGCAACACCTGGCCGGCACCATGGCGGCCGGCCGTGTCGCCCTGCTCGGCGACGCGGCGCACGAGGTGAGCCCGATCGGCGGCCAGGGCATGAACCTCGGCTGGCTGGATGCCGCGGCCCTCGCCCCGGCCCTCGAGCTGGGCGTGCGCGGCGGGCACGCGCTAGGCTCCCGCGCCCTCGCCGACTACAGCGCCCGCCGCGGCCGTGCCGCCCGCCGCACGGTGCTGCAGGCCTCGTTCAACATGGGCGTCGGGCGGCCGGCGCGCGGCGGCAGCCTCGCCGCGCGCAACGCGCTCGTGCGACTGCTGGCCCGGCCGCCGTTCCGGGCGCTGCTGGCGCAGGCCTTCACCATGCGCGGGCTCTGAGCTCCGGCATCCGAAGACCGCAGAAGCCGGCACACACAAAAACAGGAGGAGACGCCCGTGACGCCTCCATTGAGGGGTCGCACCGCTCTGGTCCTGTATTTTCGCGCGGCATCAGCCCCAGAGCAGGGCTCAGCACTCAATGACGTTGACGGCGAGCCCGCCCTCGCTGGTCTCCTTGTACTTCGTCATCATGTCGAGGCCGGTCTGGCGCATCGTCTCGATCACCGTGTCGAGCGAGACCAGGTGGGTGCCGTCGCCCAGCAGGGCGAGCCGGGCAGCCGACACCGCGGTCGACGCGGCGATCGCGTTGCGCTCGATGCACGGCACCTGCACCAGCCCGCCGACCGGGTCGCAGGTGAGGCCGAGATGGTGCTCCATCGCGATCTCGGCCGCGTTCTCCACCTGGCGCGGCGTGCCGCCGAGCACGCCGCAGAGGGCGCCGGCGGCCATCGCGCACGCGGACCCGACCTCGGCCTGGCAGCCGCCCTCCGCCCCCGAGATGGACGCGTTGGCCTTGACCAGCGAGCCGATCGCGGCCGCTGTCAGCAGGAAGTTGCGGATGCCCTCCGGCGACGCCCCCGGCACGAAACGCAGATAGTAGTGCGCAACCGCCGGGATGATGCCGGCCGCGCCGTTGGTCGGCGCCGTGACGACCCGGCCGCCCGAGGCGTTCTCCTCGTTGACGGCGAGGGCGAAGGCGTGCAGCCACTCGGTGGAGGTGTCGCGCTCGCGCACCGGCTGGCAGTCGTGCGCGTCGAGCTGCTCGCGCACGATGGGGGCGCGGCGCTTGACGCCGAGGCCGCCGGGCAGAACACCCGGGGTGACGAGCCCGTTCTCCACGCAGCTGTGCATGGCCGCCCAGATGGCGTCGAGTCCCGCATCCAGCGCCTCGCGCCCGTGCAGCGCCTCCTCGTTGGCGCGTGCGATGTCGCAGAGCCCGACACCCTGCTCCTCGCACAGGGCGAGCAGCTCGGCCGAGCTGGAGTAGGGCAGCGGATGCCGGGGCGTGGCCGCCGCGGTCGCCCGCCTCGGGCCGGGCGCCGCCGTCGCCGACGCACGGGGACCGCCCGCGAGCGAGGCCGCACCGCCGGCGTCCTCGCTGGCCCGGCGGATGAAGCCACCGCCCACCGAGTAGTACGTCTCGTGCAGCAGCTCGCGCTCCGTGCCGGCGGCATCGCGCGCCCAGGCGTGCAACGTCATGGCATTCGGGTGCCCGGGCAGGCGGGTGAACGGCGCGAAGGTGATGTCGTCGCGGGTGATCGGCACGGGCCGGGAACCGCCCAGCAGCACGGTGCCCGCGCCATCGGCTGCCCGCGGCAACGTGCTCCAGGCGCCGCGCACCGCGGCGGGGTCGCAGTCCTCCGGGCGCAGTCCGGCCAGACCGGCGACGATGGCATCCGGGGTGCCGTGGCCGATGCCGGTGGCACCGAGCGAGCCGAAGAGCACGCACGAAATGCGGTCGACGCTCTCTAGGGTGCCGGGCCCGAGACGGCCGGCGAAGTCGAGGGCAGCCCGCATCGGGCCGACCGTATGGGAACTGGACGGGCCAATGCCGATCGAGAAGAGATCGAGGGCTGAGACGAACGCTGTCACGCCTCTCATCGTAGAGATCGGGGCGCGCAGGAGTGTGGCATCACATCGCAGATTCGTGCGTATTCGCCCGGTGGGCGGCACTTTTCGTGGCCGGGGTGCGGGAACGCGGCGTTCTCGGCGCGATGGCCGCGGTTTGACCCCGCGGCGCTCCCGCCGTCAACCACTGCGCCGATTATTGCGATTCATTACGCCCCGGTACACTGGATTCAGTGACGTTCGCACCTTCTTCCCTGACCATCCGGCCCGCCCTCGACTCCGAGGCCGCCGCAATCGGTCAGCTCACCGAGAGCGCTTTTCTCGTCGGCCCCTACGGCCACCTGCCCGTCAGCGCTGAGCGCCGCGCGTTCTCGCTCGACGCCGCCGGCCGCGCGGCATCCGGAACCCTGCTCGTCGCCCTGAACGCAGACGGCGCGCTCGTCGGCACCGCCAGCGTTCTGCGTGCCGGCACCCCGTACGCCCGCCGCGCCAACGCCGGCGAGGCCGAGATCCGCCTGCTCGCCGTCGCCCCTGAGGCGCGCGGCGCCGGCATCGGCGACGCCCTGATGCGCGCCAGCCTCGAGGTCGCCCTCGAATGGGGCGCCACGGCCCTCGTGCTCGACACGGGCGAGCTCAACCTCACGGCTCAGCGCCTCTACGAGCGCCTCGGCTTCGAGCGGGAGGCCGTCATCGACGGCACTGGCCGCGCCGCCTCGCTCGTCGTCTACCGATACCCGCTGCAGCAGAGCCCCGACGAGGTGCTCGTGCGCCTGATGCACGACGACGAGGTGGATGCCGTCGCGAGCCTCTCAGAGCGTGCCTACTCCCACGACTACACCCTGAACGACTCCTATCGCGCGTCGATCGTCGACGTCGCCGGCCGCGCCGCCGAGCACCAGGTGTGGGTCGCCGTCGACACCCAGACCGGCGCCCTGCTCGGAACGGTGTCCACGCCGCGCGATGGCGCCACCATGACCGACCTCGCCCAGCCGGGCGAGATGGACTTCCGCCTGCTCGCGGTGAGCCCGGATGCCCGTCGTCGCGGCCTCGGCGAGCTGCTCAGCCGCCACGTGCTTCTGCTCGGCCGGCTGCGCCAGGTCTCCCAGGTGGTCATGAACTCGGGCCCCGAGATGCTCGGCGCGCACAAGCTGTACGCACAGGTCGGCTTCGACCGCCTGCTCGACCGCGAGCCGGTGATGACGTTCCCGAACGGCAACCAGCTCAAGCTGCTGAGCTTCGGCTACGCCCTCACCGCGTAGAGCCGGCGCGGCCTAGGCGCGCTCGAGCAGCTCGTCGGTGCTCAGCACGGTGGCGAATTCGCCCCCGTGCAGGTTGACGGCTGTGCCCCGGGAGAGCTCGTCGGCGCTCAGGCGCACGCCGCCAGGGCCCTCGAGGTCGAAGGTGTGCGTCGCGTCGATCGGCACGAGCACCTCGTAGCCGAGGTTGCCGCCCATGCGGGCCGTCGTCTCGACGCACATGTTGGTCTGGATGCCGCAGATCACGATCTGCTGGATGCCGCGCTCGTCGAGCCAGCCGGAGAGGTCGGGCTCGCCGAAGAAGGCCGAGTTCACGTCTTTGCGCACGAACAGCTCGTGCGGGGCGGCCGCGACGAAGTCCAGCAGCGCGTTGCCCGGGTGGTTCGGGTTCAGCGGCGATTCCTCGAGCGAGTCGTGCCGCACGAGCACCACCGGGCGCGCCGATGCGGCCCAGGCCCCCAGCAGGCGCTCGACGTTCGACTCGCAGTCGGGGTTGTTGCGCGGGCCCCAGCCGGGGTCGGCAAAGCCCTTCTGCATGTCGATGACGATGAGGGCGGCGTTGGGGTCGAGGCTCATGCACCCATGATGGCGGCTGCCGGCGGCATCCGGAAGGGGCAATGCCGGGCCAGCCGGCATCGGGCCGCTCGAGCAGGGCGGGCCTCGGCCAAAGGATACGCTGGCCTGCATGATCCTGGAACACGCCCTGCTGCCCGTGTTGCCCGGCCGCGAGGCCGAGTTCGAGGCGGCCTTCGCGCTGGCCCGCCCGCTGATCGAGCGGCAGGCCGGCTTCCTGCACCTCCGCCTCTCCCGCGGCATCGAGTCCCCGTCGACATACCTGCTGCTGGTCGGCTGGGAGAGCGTCGAGGCGCACGAGCAGGGGTTCCGCGGCTCGCCGGAGTATCAGGAGTGGCGCACGCTGCTGCATCCCTTCTACGAGCCGTTCCCGGTGGTCGAGCACTTCGCGGTCGTGCTCGGCGGCTGAACTGACGGCACGGCGGGCGGATGCCGGCCGTGCACAGTGCCGTGCACAGTGCCGTGCACAGTGCGTGCACAGTGCCTGCACAGGGCCGGCCGCCTGCGCGCTGCTAGTCTTTTCTGAGGCCGCCGACTGCGGCCCCGGACGAGGGATCAGTACCCGGAACGCGACAAGACTGGCCACAGGAGTGAACAGTCATGTCATGGATCATCCTCATCGTCTCCGGCGTGCTCGAGGCCGTCTGGGCCACCGCGCTCGGCAAATCCGAGGGCTTCACCAAGCTCTGGCCGTCGGTCATCTTCGGCATCAGCATCGTGCTCAGCATGGGCGGGCTCGCCCTCGCCATGCGCGGGATCTCGACCGCGACGGCCTACGCCGTCTGGGTCGGCATCGGCGCATCGCTCACCGTCGTCTACGCCATGATCACCGGCGACACGAGCGTGTCCTGGCTGAAGATCCTGCTGCTGATGGGCCTCGTCGGCTGCATCGTCGGGCTCAAGTTCGTCGACTAGCCGCCGGCTGGGACTGCCAGCCGCCGTGCTTGCCCCGCCGCGCCGCGCCGCCTGCGCTAGACGTAGACGACGACGGCCCAGGCCAGTCCCGCGATCAGCGCCCAGGAGAGCAGGCCGACCAGTAGCGCGCGCCAGCCGGTGAGCACGAGCTCGCGCAGCCGCACGGCGGAGCCGAGGCCGAACAAAGCCATGGCGAGGAGCGCCGTCTGCAGCACGTCGGCCGTCTCCAGCACGACCTCCGGCACCGGCAACACGGTGCGCACGACGACCGCGGCGAGGAAGCCGACGACGAAGAGCGGCACGATCGGCGGGCGGGCACCGGCATCCGGGGCCTCCCCGCCGGTCGCCGCGGCATGGGCGACGGCAGCGCTGTGCTTGCGGCGCTCGATGCCTGCCACGGTGGCGACCATCGGGGCCAGCATGACGACGCGGGTCAGCTTGACGACGATCGCGACGGCGAGGGCGGCCGGGCCGGCAATCTGCGCGGTCGCGACGACCTGGCCGACGTCGTGCACGCTCGCGCCGACCCACTGGCCGAACTGCTCGTTGCTCAGGCCGAGCGGATGCCAGAGCAGCGGCAGCACCGCGATCGCCAGCGTTCCGCAGAGGGTGACGAGGGCGACCGGCGTCGCCGTCTCCTCATCCTTGGCCTTGACGACGCCGCTCATCGCGCCGATCGCCGAGGCGCCGCAGATCGAGAATCCCGTCGCGATCAGCAGCGGCTGGTGGCCGGGCAGCCGCAGCGCGCGGCCGAGCCCGATCGTGCCGACGAAGGTGAGCACGACGATCACCACGATCATCGCGATCGACACCCAGCCGAGGCCGAGGATGTCGACGAGGCTGAGCTTCAGCCCGAGCAGCACGACGCCCAGCCGCATGAACTTCTTGGACGCCACCCCGAGGCCGGGCTTGAGCGGGCCGGCGAGGGCTGGCCGGAGCGCGGGGATCTGGGCGACGATGATGCCGAGGGCGACGGCGGCCGTGAGCAGCGGGATCGCGGGGATCAGCGCGTGGATTCCCCACGAGAGGAGTGCGGCCGCGGCCGCGAGGGCGATACCGGGCAACCACTTCACCCAACGAGCCTAACCGCATGCCGGAATCACAAAAAACAGGAGCAGGGCCCCGGCGAGGCCATATCTGGCCCGCCGGGGCCCTGCGTCCGACTAAGACGGCCAAGCATCGGTGACGGGTCTGCAGGTTGCCTGATGAGAGGCTGCCGCCTTTCGCGTCGCTGCGCGACGCGCTAGTGGGTGCGGAAGCGCGCCGTCATCGGGCAGTCGAACGGGTCGCGGGCCGAGAGCCCGACCTTGTTCAGGTACTCGACGACGATGCCGTAGCTCTGGAACAGGCCCGTCTCGGTGTAGCTGATCGAGTGCGCCTGGCAGTACTCCTTCACGAGCTCCTGCGCCTTGCGCAGGTGCGGGCGCGGCATGTTCGGGAACAGGTGGTGCTCGATCTGGTAGTTCAGGCCGCCCATGAAGGTGAGCATGCCCCAGCCGCCGCGGATGTTGCGGCTGGTGAGCACCTGGCGGCGCAGGAAGTCGACCTTGGAGTCGTGCGGGAGGATCGGCATCCCCTTGTGGTTGGGGGCGAAGGACGCACCCATGTACACGCCGAACACGGCCAGCTGCACGCCGAGGAAGGCGAACGCCATGCCGACGGGGAGGAAGAGGAAGAGCACGGCCAGGTAGGCGGCCAGGCGGGTGACGATCATGCTGATCTCGAGGCCGCGCTTGTCGACCTTGCCCTTGCCCATGACGGTGCGGAGGCCGTGCATGTGCAGGTTCAGGCCCTCGAGGGTGAGCATCGGGAAGAACAGCCAGCCCTGTTTGCGGGTGACGAAGGCGTGCAGGCGGTTGACCTTGGCGGCCTCCTCCGGCTGGAACACGATGAAGTCGTTGTCGATGTCGGGGTCCTTGCCCACGACATTCGGGTTCGAGTGGTGCCGCGAGTGCTTGGTCATCCACCAGGAGTAGCTGATGCCGACGAAGGCGTTGGCGAGGATGCGCCCGGCCCGGTCGTTGGCCTTGCCCGATTCGAACACGGTTCGGTGCGAGGCCTCGTGCGCCAGGAAGGCGAACTGGGTGAGCACGATTCCGAGGGCCGCGGCCATGAGCAGCTGGAACCAGCTGTCGCCCAGCAGCACGAAGCCGGTGACGATGCCGCCGAGGGCGGCCAGCAGGATGCCGAAGATCATCCAGTAGAACCAGGTGGCGCGGCGCAGCAGGCCGAGGTTGCGCACGGTGTGCAGCAGCGCCGAGTACTCGGTGGTGGGGTTCTGCCGGTCACCGCCGGGGCGGGTGCGGATGATCCGCACGGCAGGCTTGGTGATTATGACGGATGCCGCGGCTCCGGCGGCAAGGGGGGCGGCGTTCGCTTCGCTCATCGTCGACCTTCGTGTGAGTGACTTCCCAGTCGGGGGTGGGCAACTGCCCGGAGCTCACGTGTCGAAATTCATACGGCGACATTGCGATCGGATGAGAGCAGCCTACGTCGCTTTGGCTGAGAAACGGCCTCGATTACACGCCTGTTGCATGCCGTGGCGGGAATATGAAGGGTGTATGTTCCTCGCGGGCAATGTGCCCGATTTCCCGGCCGTGTCCCGGCCGGGTCAGACCCAGCTGGGCAGCCACATGTGCAGGTGCCAGAACCAGTACGGCACGAGTTGGGCCGTCCAGATCGGGTAGAAGAAGGCGCTGACCAGTGCGGCGACGCCGAGGTAGACGGCGACCACCCCGATGCCGCGTTGACGGCGCCACCGGGGGTCGTCGCGTCGGCCGAGGATGACGGCGATCACGACGCCGAGGCCGAGCAGCAGGTACGGCTCGAAGGCGATTGTGTAGAACTGGTAAACCGTGCGGTTCAGGTACATCAGCCAGGGCAGGTAGCCGGCGGCGAGGCCCATCAGGATCAGTCCGGTCTGCCACTCGCGGTAGCGCGCCAGCCGGTACAGCAGGTAGAAGGCGGCGGCCGCGGCGGCCCACCAGATCAGCGGGTTGGCGACGGAGTGGATCGCTGCGCTGCACAGGTCGGCGCGGCATCCGTCCTCGCCGTAGCTCGAGCCCTGGTAGTACATGCTCGTCGGTCGGGTCATGAACAGCCAGGTGAGCGGGTTCGCCTGATAGGGGTGCGGGGTGCTGAGGCCCACGTGGTACTCGTAGGCGGCGACCTGGTAGTGCCAGAAGCTCTGCACGCTCTCCGGCACCCAGGCGAGCGCGCCGGTCCAGGCGTTGCCGGCCTCGCTGGCCCAGCTGCGGTAGTAGCCGCCGGCCGTGAGGAACCAGCCGGTCCAGCTGGCGATGACGGTCGCCAGGGCGATCGGCACCATCAACAGGAACGAGATGGGGCCCTGCTTGAGCACGGCCGCGCTCGCCCAGAACGCCACGCCGGCCCGCCGCCTCGCGAGGGCGTCGACGACGACCACATAGACGCCGAAGGCGGCCAGGAAGTACAGGCCAGACCACTTGACGCTCGCCGCCATGCCGAAGGCGAGCCCGGCCGCGAGCAGCCACGGCCGCCACCACAGGCCCGGCCCCCAGCTGGACTCGGTGGCCAGGCCGGCATCCACCCTCGCCTGGCGTGCGGCCAGCCAGGCGCGCAGGCGTTTCTCGTGCCAGGTGCGGTCGAGCAAGATGGCGCCGAAGCCCAGCAGGGCGAAGAACATCAGGATGCCGTCGAGCAGCGCCACCCGGGACATCACGATCGCGTGCCCGTCGATCGCGAACAGGAAGCCGACGATGACGGCGACGATGGTCGAGGCGAACAGTCGCCGGGCGATCACCGTGAGCAGGAAGACGGCGAGAACACCGACGACGACGGTGCCGATGCGCCAGCCGAAGGAGTTGTCGGCGCCGAAGGCGGCCAGGCCGAGGGCGATCACCCACTTGCCGAGCGGCGGGTGCACCACGAAGGACCCCTCGTCGCTGAAGATGTCGGTGTCTCCGGAGTTGAAGCGCTGGTCGGCGCCGGCCGGCCACTGCGATTCGTAGCCGTTGTTCAGCAGGGTGTACGCGTCTTTGACGTAGAAGGTCTCGTCGAAGACGAGGGAGTGCGGGTTGGCCACGTTCCACAACCGCAGGACGGCGGCGAGCAGCGTGACGGCGATCGGGCCGCCCCAGTACCAGAGCCGCCGACGGCCGGGGGTGCGGAGCATGTGGCCCCACCACTCGTCGAGGCGGCTGCCGCGCGGCTCTGGCCGCTCCTCGACCGGTTCCACCGGATGCTCGAGCGGCTGCCCGATCTGTTGCCCGGGCAGTCCCGTCGACGCGGTCTCGCCGCCCGGTCCAGCGGCCAGAATGGGGGAGCTGGGTGCGTCATCGCCGCTCGGCTGCTGCGACGTCCCGATGCTCATGCGCCCATGCTAGGCCAGACTGGACACATGATCATTCTCGCGGCGACCCCCATCGGCAATCTCAAGGACGCCTCGGTGCGCCTGGTCGAGGCGCTCGGCTCCGCCACGGTGATCGCGGCGGAGGACACCCGCGTCACGCAGCGCCTGCTCGCCGCCCTCGGCATCGAGAACCGCCCCCGCCTCATCGCCCTGCACGACCACAACGAGCGCGAGAAGTCGATCGAACTCGTCGAGTTGGCCCGCGAGGGCGACGTGCTCGTGCTGAGCGACGCCGGCATGCCGACCGTCTCCGACCCCGGCTTCCACTTGGTCGACGCCGCCGCCAGCGCCGGCGTCACCGTGACCGCGCTGCCCGGCCCGAGTGCCGTGCTCACCGCCCTCGCCGTCTCCGGCCTGCCGACCGACCGGTTCACCTTCGAGGGCTTCCTGCCGCGCAAGCACGGCGAGCGGGTCAGCACCTTCACCGAGCTGCGCGACGAGCGCCGCACCATGGTGTTCTTCGAGTCGCCGAACCGCCTGGCCGCCTCCCTCGCCGACATGGCGAGCGTGTTCGGCGCCGAGCGCCGCGTCGTGGTCTGCCGGGAGCTCACGAAGTTCTACGAGGAGGTCAAGCGCGGCACCGCAGCCGAACTCGCCGAGTGGGCGGCATCCGGGGTCAAGGGCGAGATCTGCATCGTCGTGGCCGGGGCGGAGAAGCGCGTCGGCGACCTGGCCAGCGGCATTGCAGAGGTGCTGGCGCTGGTGGCGGCGGGGGAGCGGTTGAAGGATGCCGCGGCCGTCGTCTCGGAGGGCACCGGACTCGGCAAGCGCGAGCTCTACCAGGCTGCTCTGGAGGCCAAGCCGGCCAAGCCGGGCAAGCCCGTCACTCCCTAGGCCCCGCGCGAGCTGGGCGGGGATTGCGGGCGGCCGGTGCCGGTGCGATCATGACGGTGGAGGTGCCCATGCAGCCGCAGGAAAGCCACTCGGGGAGCCGACTGCTCGACGGCCGGGTCGCCATCGTCTACGGTGCCGGAGGCCAGATCGGCGGCGCGGTCTCGCGCGCGTTCGCCCGTGCCGGCGCCACCGTGCACCTGGCCGGTCGCACCGCCGAACCGGTGGAGCGCCTCGCCGTCGAGCTCCGCGCGGACGGCTGGCAGGCCGAGCCGGCTGTCGTCGACGCGCTGGACGAGGAACAGGTCGAGCGACACGCGGCCGCGGTGGTCGAGCAATCCGGCCGCATCGACATCTCACTGAACGTGATCGGCATCGGCGAGGTGATGGGGACGCCGCTCGTGGACATGTCGCTCGCCGATTTCGAGCGCCCCATCCATCTGGGGGTGCGCACCGCATTCCTCACGGCGCGGGCCGCGGCCAGGCAGATGAGTGCGCAGGGCTCCGGGGTGCTGCTGTTCTTCGGCGGCACCGGCGATCCGGTGCGCGGCTTCGGCATGGGCGGATTCCAGGTGGCACTGCAGGCCGTCGACCACCTGCAGAAGCAGTTCGCCGCAGAGCTCGGTCCCCGGGGCGTGCGCACGGTGATGATCCAGACGGGCGGAGTGCTGGGCGACACCCCGGCCGACCCCGTCGAGGCGGCGGAGTTCGCCCAGATCGCCGAGATGGTCACCGCCGACACGATGCTCGGAAGGGCCGCGCTGCTGGAGGACGTCGGCAACGTCGCGGTCTTCGCCGCCTCCGAGCACGCCCGCACGATCACAGCGGCAAATCTCAACATCTCGGCCGGGGCGATCCTGCCGTGATGATGCCAGCAGCCGGGAACAACGCACAGCCCGGCAGCGTTTAATCCGTTGAAGCCAGTGTTGGAGGTGCACCGTGCCGAAAGCAGTGAAGTTCTCGCGATACGGCGGTCCCGAGGTTCTCGAGGTCGTTGACATTGACATGCCTGTGCCCGGAGAGGGCGAGGTGCTGATCGAGGTGGTCGCGGCCGGGGTGAACCCGGCGGACTCGCGGCTGCGCGAGGGCAAACTGGCGGATCGCATACCGGCGCACTTCCCGCAGGGCCAAGGCTCAGACTTCGCCGGCTTCGTCCGCGGGATCGGCCCCGGCGTCACCGGCTGGTCGGTGAACGACGAAGTCATCGGGCACGTCTCGCGCGGCTCGCACGCCACCCACCTCACCGTGCCCGCCACGAACATCACCCCCAAGCCGCCGCACCTCCCCTGGGAGGTCGCCGGCAGCCTGTTCGTGACGGGCACCACCGCGTGGGCCGCGATCAACGCGGTGGACATCGGCCAGGGCGACACCGTCGTCATCTCGGCCGCGGCCGGCGGCGTCGGCTGCATCGCCGCCCAGTTGGCCCGCCTGCGCGGGGCGAAGGTCATCGGCACGGTCAGCGAGCGCAACGCCGACTTCCTCCGCCAGCTCGATGTGATCCCGGTGATCCACGACGGCGATGTCGCCGGCCAGATCCGGGAACTCGCGCCCGAGGGGGTCGACGTGTACCTCGACGCGTTCGGGGGGCAGAACCTCGAGATCGCGCGCGAGCTCAACGTGAAGGAGGCGCGTATCCGCAGCGTCGTCGACTGGGACGGCGTCTTCGACTACGGGCTCGATGAGTACGGTCGCACCAAGCCGGGAACGCGGGGCGCCGGTGCAGCCGCTTCCGGCGCGGAAGGCTCGGACATCGCCGACGAGAGCGCCGAGGAGTATGGGCACGAAGTCGTCGGCCGACTCGCCCGGCTCGCTGTGCAGCACCGGCTGCTGCTGCCCATTTCCGACATCTTCGCCATCGACGAGGTCCGGGAGGCGTTCGAGGAGTTGGACCGCGGGCACGTCAGGGGCAAGATCCTGCTCGGCATGCACCCGGTCGGCTACTCCCGGCAACGCGTGCACGGCGCCACTGCGCACGGGGTGCCGCTCAAGGAATCCGCCTCGACCGTCGACGTTCCCACCAGGCACGCCAGGATGCGGGTCTTCGAGAACCTTCCCCCTGTGCTCGGGCACCTGCGCGGACAGCATCACCCGCACCCCTCCGAACAGCTGGACGCGGCAGAGGCCGCCGAGGCCGCCGCCCTGGCCGAGGCCGAAGCGGAGGCCGAGGAGGAGGGCGAAGCGGTCGTCGATCGGTGAGCAACCCGGCCAGCCGACCGGTGCAGCGACGCGGCCGGATTCGACCTTTCAGCCGGTGTTGGCGAGAATATGAGGATGGCTTCCGCTGCCGCGCAGCGTGCCGCGCGCGCTATCCGCACGTCCCTGAACACCTGGATCACCCACTCCCGGCTGCTGTTGGCCGCCAAGACCGCCCTCGCCGTCGGGCTGGCTTGGCTCATCGCCCCCTTAGTCCCTGGCGTTGCCGACGAGTACCCCTATTACGCCCCGCTCGGTGCGCTGGTCAGCATGACACCGACGCTGATGGGTTCGGTGCGCACGGGGCTGCAGACCGTGGTCGGCTTGGGCCTCGGCATCCTCCTGGCCGGCGCAGTCCTCGTGCTCTGGGAACCGAATGTGCTCACGATCTCGCTCGCGGTCGGAATTGGGATGCTGATCGCCGGCAGCCGCTGGCTCACTGTCGGCGGTGAGTATGTGCCGACCGCCGCGCTCTTCGTGCTCATCATCGGCGGCGCGAATGCCGACAACTACTCCATTGGGTACCTGGTGCAGATGGCGGTGGGCATCGTGGTGGGACTCGGGGTGAACCTGTTGATCTTCCCGCCCCTGACGGTGACGGCCGCGGTGCTTCGCCTCAACGAGTTCCGGGAACTGCTGGCCCGCCACCTGCAGGAGATGTCGACGGCGCTGCAGGAAGAATGGCCCCCACAGAACGAGGAGTGGGCCACCCGCGACGAGCTGCTCCGCACGACCTCCGACGCGGTGCGCACGGCCCTGCAAGAGGCGGAAGAGTCGCGCAAGGCGAATCCCAGGGCGCAGCTGCAGAAACGCGATCTCGGCCTCGACTACGCTCAACTCCAGACGCTGGAAACGATCACCTTCCATGTGCGGGACATGACCGATGTCTTGGCCGCGTCGATATGGGAGCGCGGATTCGCCGCCGAGCTCCCGGATGATTTGCGGGCACCCGTTGGCGAGGTGCTGAAAGCGGTGGCCGGGGCCCTTCTCGCCCGCAACGGAGCAGACTCGGACCCGGAAACCGTCGCGGTGGCTGACGACGCTCTGACCGCTCTGCTCGACCGCCTCGATGAGCGATCCGAGACAACGTCGTCAACCTTGAGCGTTGCTCTCGCCATCGCCATGAACGCCCGGCGGATTCTGGCCGCCCTCGCGCCGAAACCGCCGGCCGCCGGTAACGCGCCCCAGCGGCATCCTGCGCCCGAATAGAATGGAGCGCATGTCCGATGGCTCCTCTTTCTTTGTCACCACGCCGATCTTCTACGTCAACGACGTGCCGCACATCGGACACGCCTACACCGAGGTGGCCGCCGATGTGCTCGCGCGCTGGCACCGCCAGCGCGGCGATGACACCTGGTTCCTGACCGGCACCGACGAGCACGGCCAGAAGATCCTGCGCACGGCGACCGCCAACGGCGTCACCCCGCAGGAATGGGCCGACAAGCTCGTCGAGGAGGCGTGGAAGCCGCTGCTGGAGACCATCGACCTCTCCAACGACGACTTCATCCGCACCACCGAGAAGCGCCACGAAGAGAACGTGCAGAAGTTCCTGCAGCACCTCTACGACACGGGTTACATCTACACCGGCGAGTACGAGGGCTTCTACTGTGTCGGCTGTGAGGAGTACAAGCAGCCGGGCGACCTGCTCGACGGCGAGGGCGACTACGCAGGCCAGAAGGTCTGCGCGATCCATTCCAAGCCCGTCGAGCTGCTGCACGAGAAGAACTACTTCTTCAAGATGAGCGCCTTCGCCGAGCAGCTGCTGGCTCTCTACGAGGAGCGCCCGGACTTCGTCCAGCCGGAGAGTGCCCGCAACGAGGTCATGTCCTTCGTCCGTTCCGGCCTCGACGACCTCTCCATCTCGCGCTCCAGCTTCGACTGGGGCGTCAAGGTGCCGTGGGACGAGTCGCACGTCGTCTACGTCTGGTTCGACGCGCTGCTGAACTACGTCACCGCCGTCGGCTACGGGCAGGACGATGCCGAGTTCGAGCGCCGCTGGCCGGCCACCCACCTCGTCGGCAAGGACATCCTGCGCTTCCACGCCGTCATCTGGCCGGCCATGCTCATGGCCGCCGGCCTGCAGGTTCCGCACCGCGTCTTCGGCCACGGCTGGCTGCTCGTCGGCGGCGAGAAGATGTCCAAGTCCAAGCTCACCGGCATCGCGCCGACGCAGATCACCGACACCTTCGGCTCCGACGCGTTCCGCTACTACTTCCTCCGCGCCATCCACTTCGGCCAGGACGGCTCCTTCTCCTGGGAGGACCTGCACGCCCGCTACACCTCCGAGCTGGCCAACGGCTTCGGCAACCTCGCCTCCCGCGTGATCGCCATGGTCAACCGCTACTGCGACGGCGTCATCCCCGCCGCCGGCGACATGACCGACGCGGATGCCGCCATCCGCGCGATCGAGCGCACGGCGACCGCCACGGCATCCATCGCGATCGACCGGCTCGCCATCCACGAGGCCATCGGCACCGTGTGGGAGCTCGTCGACGCCCTGAACGGCTACATCACCGAGCAGGAGCCGTGGGCTCTCGCCAAGGACCCGGAGAAGCGGGAGCGCCTGGAGACGGTGCTGAACACCGCCGTCCGCGGCCTCGGCACGCTCGCCGTGCTGCTCTCGCCGGTGCTCACCAAGGCGACCGCGACGCTGTGGACCGCGCTCGGCGGCGACGGCGCCGTGCAGGACGTGCGCATCGACCAGGCGTGGGAGTGGACCGGGTCCGGGACGGTCACCCCGCTCGAGGCCCTGTTCCCGCGGATCGAGACCTCGGCCGAATAACATGCCCGCTGCCCGGGGCGGCCGTTCGCGGCCGCCCCGGGGCCGGGTCCAGGAGGAACGACGATGAGCGACGCCAACATTGACATCTCGGGGCACGTCCGCACACGCGCACAGACCGAGGGGCGGGAGCTCAGCTACCCACCGCTGCCGGAGGCGCTCACCGTCGGCATCTACGACAACCACACGCACCTGGAGATCGCCGACGGCGACAACCCCCTCGACTACCGGGAGCAGCTCGACCGGGCCTCGGCCGTCGGCGTGCGCGGCGTGATCCAGGTCGGCGGCGACGTTCCCACCTCGCAGTGGTCCGCCGCGACCGCCGCGATCGAGCCGCGTATGCTCGCGGCCGTGGCGATCCACCCCAACGAGGCGCCGATCTACGACACCGCGGGCGGCCCGGACGGCAGCTGGCAGGGCGGGCTCGACGCGGCGATCGCCGAGATCGACCGGCTCGCCGGGCTGCCGCGCGTCGTCGCCGTCGGCGAGACCGGTCTGGACTACTTCCGCACCGGAGAGGAGGGGCGCGCGGCCCAGCACCGCTCCTTCGAGGCGCACATCGACATCGCCAAGCGCCACGGCCTGGCCATGCAGATCCACGACCGCGACGCGCACGACGCCGTCATTGAGACGCTGCTGCGGGTCGGGGCGCCCGAGCGCACCGTGTTCCACTGCTTCTCCGGCGACGCCGAGATGGCCAAGGTCTGCGCCGACAACGGCTGGTTCCTCTCCTTCGCCGGCACCGTCACCTTCAAGAACGCGCAGAACCTGCGCGACGCCCTCGCCGTCATCCCGCGCTCCCAGATCCTGGTCGAGACGGATGCGCCCTTTCTCACCCCGACCCCGTTCCGGGGCCGGCCCAACGCGCCGTACCTGCTGCCGCTGACGCTGCGCGCGATCGCGTCCGAGCTCGGCACCGACGTCGGCATGCTCGCCGCGCAGGTCAACTCGAACACCGAGCTGGTCTACGGCCGCTGGGACGCGGAGCCGGTCGGCTCCCTCACGCCAGCCGCCGCAGTATCCGCCGCGCCGCGCAGCGCACCGCTTTCTGCCTCACCCGCCGTTTCCCCTGCCACGACTTCACCTGGCAACACCGAGGCCATCGGAGGCATCGCATGACCGCACACCGCCACGAAGAAGAAACGCCTGAGACGGTGCCAGGGCACGGCCGCCTGCTCGGCCCGGCCGAGATCCGCGACCTCGCCGAACTCCTCGACGTCACCCCCACCAAGAAGCTCGGCCAGAACTTCGTCATCGACGCCAACACGGTGCGGCGCATCGTGAAGGTCGCCGGAGTGCGCTCGGGCGAGCACATCGTCGAGATCGGGCCGGGGCTCGGCTCGCTCACCCTCGGGATCCTGGAGACCGGGGCATCCGTCACCGCCGTCGAAATCGACAAGCGCCTGGCCGAGCAGCTGCCGAAGACCGTCGAGCTCATGCAGCCGGGCGTCCCGCTCACCGTCATCACCCAGGACGCCATGCGTGTCACGGAGCTGCCCGGCGAGCCGGCCCGGCTCGTCGCCAACCTGCCGTACAACATCTCGGTGCCCGTGCTGCTGCACTTCCTCGAGCACTTCCCGTCCATCCGCTCCGGCATCGTCATGGTGCAGGCTGAGGTTGGCCAGCGCCTCGCGGCCACGCCCGGCTCCAAGGTGTACGGCAGCCCGAGCGTCAAGGCCGAGTGGTACGGCTCCTGGCGCACCGCCGGCCACGTCTCCCGCCAGGTGTTCTGGCCGGTGCCGAACGTCGACTCGATCCTCGTCGGCTTCGACCGCCGGGATGCCGCATCCAGCGGCGACGCCGCCATCGACGAGACCGGCGCGATCGGCACAGAGGAAGAGCGCCTCGCAACGTTCGCGCTCGTGGATGCCGCCTTCCAGCAGCGCCGCAAGATGCTGCGCCAGTCGCTGGCGCCCGTGCTCGGCGACACCGCGACGGCCAGCGCCGTGCTCGAGGCCGCCGGTGTCAGCCCGACCGAGCGCGGCGAGCAGCTGACCGTGCACGACTTCCTGCGCATCGCGCGCTCCGCTGCGGCCAGCGCCAACTGATCCGAGCCGACGGGGGAGATCCGCCCGTCCGCTGGTTCAGCATGTCGAAGCCTCGTCCACAGTGAGGGGATTTCGGGTGAGCGGATTTCGACAGGCCCAGTCAGCGGGAATCGGCAGGGGAGCACCGGATGAGGACGGAGGCCGGCGGCGTCCGCTCTGGCGCGGCGCGGCGGCCACCGGCTAGCGTTGCCCGCATGGCCGATGAACCTGTGACCGGGCGCCGCGACGGCGTCAGCGACGAGGCGCTCGCGGCCGCGACCGGCAAGACCTGGCCGGAGTGGTTCGCGATCCTCGACGCCGAGGGGGCCGTCGGCTGGAAGCACTCCGTGATCGCCCGCTGGCTCGACGCGAACTACCCGCTCGGCGGTTGGTGGGCGCAGGGTGTCACCGTCGGCTATGAGCAGGCCCGCGGCATCCGCGCGCCGGGCCAGCGCCAGGACGGCAGCTTCGAGGCGAGCGTCTCCAAGACGCTCCCGCTCGAGCAGCTCCCGGCGCTGGACGCCGTGATCGCGGCCGTCTCGGCCGAGCTGGGCACGCCGGCCTCCGAGAGCCGTGCCGCGAAGCACGTCACCGCGCGCTGGCCGATGCCGGTCGGTTCGTTGTTGGCCTCGGCCGCGCCCTCGAAGGGCGGCAGGACCTCGGCCGGCCTCACCTGGCAGCGGCTCGGCGGGGCAGACGAGGTCGCCCCGGCCAAGCTGCGCATGCAGGGCTGGCTGCAGGCCGCCGCCGAGTTGGGATAGCGTGAAGATATGACTCTCGCCGCCTCCTCCCCAGTTGTACATGCGAGGGCGCCGGGCAAGATCAATGTCTTCCTCGCCGTGGGCGCGTTGCAGGACGACGGCTACCACGACCTGGCCACCGCCTATCAGGCCGTCTCGCTGTACGAGGACGTGCGTGCCTACCCGGCCGACGACTTCTCGGTGAGTTTCGGCGGCAGCGTCGACACCTCGGGGCTGGAGGTCGACGGAAGCAACCTCGCCATCAAGGCGGCCAGGCTGCTCGCTCGAAAGACGGGTTACCGCGGCGGCGTGCGACTGGAGATCGAGAAGAACGTGCCCATCGCCGGCGGCATGGGCGGGGGCTCCGCGGATGCCGCGGCCAGCCTGATCGCCTGCGACGCGCTCTGGGGCACCGAACTCGGCAAAGACGAGATGCACGCGCTGGCGGCGAAGCTGGGCGCCGACGTGCCCTTCGCCCTGGCCGGCGGCACCGCGATCGGGACGGGCCGCGGCGACCAGCTCAGCCCGGCGCTCGCGCAGGGCAACTTCCACTGGGTGCTCGCCGTCGCCGAGTTCGGCATGTCCACGCCGGCCGTCTACGCCGAGCTGGACCGGCACCGGGAGCGCAACGCCGCCGACATCCGGCCGGCGGCCGTCTCGCCGCAGGTCGACGCCCGCGTGCTGCACGCCCTGCGCGCCGGCGACTCCGTCCTGCTCGCCGAGGCGCTGCACAATGACCTGCAGGCGCCGGCGCTGCACCTGGCCCCCGGACTCGGACAGATCCTCGAGCTCGGCGAGGCGAACGGCGCGCTGGCCGGGATCGTCTCCGGCTCCGGCCCGACGCTGGCCTTCCTGGCACCCGACGCCGACACCGCACTCGAGCTGCAGGTGGCACTCTCCGCCTCGCGGCTGACCGCGGTGCGGGCACACGGCCCGGTGCACGGCGCCCGCGTCATGCACTCCTAGTCGCACCCCGCATCCGCCCCACCTCCTCCGCCCTCCGCGCTCCCGCGCCCCGCGCTCCCGCGCCCCGCACCCCACCCCCTTGCGTCGAGACTGCACGACTTGTCGTTCAAGCGCGCGCGAACTACAAGTCGCGCAGTCTCGACGTGAATGGGTGGGCGTGTGGGGGCGGCGCGCGCTGGGGCTGGAGGGGCTAGAAGCGGGCGCCGCGCTGGCGCAGACGGGTTCGGATGCGGTCCATGGTCTCGTTCAAGCGGAACCTGAGGTCGTCGGCGGTGACATAGACGATCGTCCAGCCGCGGTCTTCGAGGCGCTCCCGCCTGGCGGTGTCGTTGCGGTACTGCACCCGATCGCGGTGCCCGTCACCCTGATACTCGATCCCGACCTTGAACTCGGGGTACGCCAGATCGATCAGCGCGGTCTGGGTGCCGTGCTCGTCGAACACCGGGTGATTCAAGTTGGGCTCGGGGAGGCCCGCAGCCTGCATCGCCAGGCGGGTGAGGCTCTCCATCCGCGACATCGAGCCGTAGCGCACCAGTGCGAGAGCCTGGCGAAGCCGGCGCGCGTAGCGCCGGGAGCCGTACGCCCTGACCGCTGCGGTCAGCTGCTCCAGCGTGGCCAGCGGAGGGAGGCCGGAGTAGGGCTCGTCCCCGGTGACCAGGAAGTCGCCGGCGGCCACGAGGTCGTCGACGGCGAGGAGCGACGCGAGCTCGCACCAGGCGTGCACGGCCGCGCTGAGGCGCAGCCCCGCGCGTTCGGTGGGCGAGCGATCCCAGGCGCCCTGATGGCCGACGACGCCGCGGCAGCGGGGAATCCCTCCGGCGACCGAGGTGCTGACGTGGAGCACGAGAGCCCGCTCCTGCTCGGCTGGCAACGGGATGCCGTGGAGCAGCGCCGCGGTGGAATGGCTGAAGTACTGGCGCCGCGGCATCCGCTTCGCATAGGCGGCCGCCAACTCGGGGACCGACTCGGCGGCCCGGCCCATCACGACTCCGCGAAACGGGCTGAGCACATCGCGGTGCCGCAGCTGTCCTGGAGTGATGCCGATTGCCGCCGACTCGGTCGTGGCGAGCGGTCCGCTCGCGGCGAGGAAACGGCGCAGCTGGTCGCGCTTGTGCATGCACACAGCGTGCCCGAACGGCGCCTGTTCCCGCAGAAGTTATCCACAGCTGCCCCGCCCGCCTCCCTCCTCCAGACATCGAGACTGCGCGACTTGTCGTTCGAGTGGGCGTGAACTACAAGTCGCGCAGTCTCGATGGAATCGGGGAGGGGAGGAAGGGCGAAGGGAAGGAGGGAGGAGAACGGGGGAGGCGGGCCCGACGCACAGGCGCGCCCAGTAGAGTTGGTGGCGATATGGCACACATGCTTGGCGCCGAAAGGCTGCACCTCGAATTCCCTACCCGCGTGATCTTCGACGAAGTGACGGTGGGGCTCAATGAGGGCGACCGCGTCGGCATCGTCGGCCGCAACGGCGACGGAAAGTCCACCCTGCTGAAGCTGCTCGCCGGCCGGATGGAGCCCGACGGCGGCCGCGTCACGCGCCGCCGCGACGTGCGCCTGGCCATGCTCGACCAGGCCGACACCGTCGACTCGACGCTCACCGTCGCCCAGGCCGTCGTCGGCGGCATCGACGAGCACGTCTGGGCCGGCGACCCCGTCGTCCGCGACGTCATCGGCGGGCTGCTCAGCGACGTGCCGTGGGACGGCATCGTGGAGAGCCTCTCGGGCGGCCAGCGCCGCCGCGTCGCCCTCGCTGCCCTCCTCGTCGGCGACCACGACGTCATCTTCCTCGATGAGCCCACCAACCACCTCGACGTCGAGGGCATCGCCTGGCTCGCCGGGCACCTCAAGCGCCGCTGGCCCCAGGGCAGCGGCGGCCTCGTCGTCGTCACCCACGACCGGTGGTTCCTCGACGAGATCTGTAACGCCACCTGGGAGGTGCACGACCGCATCATCGAGCCCTTCGAGGGAGGATACGCGGCGTACATCCTGCAGCGCGTCGAGCGCGACCGCTCGGCCGCCGTCAGTGAGGCCAAGCGCCAGAACCTGATGAAGAAGGAGCTGGCCTGGCTGCGCCGCGGCGCCCCGGCCCGCACCGCCAAGCCGAAGTTCCGCATCGACGCCGCCAATGAGCTGATCGCGAACGAGCCGCCGCCCCGCGACACCGTGTCGATGCAGTCGATGGCCATGCAGCGCCTCGGCAAGGACGTCGTCGACCTGATCGACGTCACCGTCAAGTTCCCCGCCACAGCGCACTCGGCCGAGAAGACCGTGCTGAACGACATCACCTGGCGCATCGCGCCGGGCGAGCGCACCGGCATCCTCGGCGTCAACGGGGCCGGCAAGTCCACGCTGCTGAACCTCGTCGCCGGCACCCTGCAGCCCACCACGGGCACCGTCAAGCGCGGCAAGACGATCAAGGTCGCCGTTCTCACCCAGCAGCTCAACGAGCTCAAGGCGATCCAGAACGACCGCGTCAGCGAGGTCATCGGCCGCCAGCGGTCCAGCTACGTCGCCGGCGGCAAGGAGATGACGCCCGGCCAGCTGCTCGAGCGCATGGGCTTCATGAGCTCGCAGCTCTCCACCCCGGTCAAGGACCTCTCCGGTGGCCAGAAGCGCCGCCTGCAGCTGCTGCTGATCGTGCTCGACGAGCCGAACGTGCTGATTCTCGATGAGCCGACCAACGACCTCGACACCGACATGCTCGCCGCGATGGAAGACCTGCTCGACTCCTTCCCCGGCACGCTGCTCGTCGTCAGCCACGACCGGTACCTGATCGAGCGCGTCACCGACCAGCAGTACGCCGTCACCGAGGGGCACTTCAAGCACCTGCCCGGCGGCGTCGAGCAGTACATCGAGATGCGCAAGCGCCAGGTGGCGGCGGATGCCGACAACGTCGGCTTCGAGAGCGTCGTCGGTTCCAACGACACCCCGGCTGCCGCGGGCAAGCCCGCCGCGGCCGCCAAGCCGAAGCTGGGCGGCGCCGAGCTGCGCAACGCGCAGAAGGAGCTGGCATCCATCGACCGCAAGATCGCCAAGTGGCAGCAGCAGATCGCCGAGATTCACGAGAAGCTCGCCACTCACGACCAGAGCGACTACGACGGGTTGGGTGCGTTGACGGCCCAGCTGCAGAAGCTCGAATCTGACGTGGTCACGAACGAGACCCGGTGGATCGAACTTTCTGAGCTTCTCGAGGGCTAGCGCCGCAGGAACTGTGACGAACTAAGGCGGAGTGGTCCGGCGGTCGAAGATTGGCCGCGTACGGTTGTAACTACCCCGCACAGCTGCGGCGCACAAAACCCCCGTGGAATTTCCCCGTGGCGGAGCTCTGCGCCGAGAGAGATGGCGGAGCCGCACCGGCTTCGTGATCGCAGCAGATCACCGGTCGTCGGGTACACACAGCGAAAGGTAGTTATGTCCATCTCGAAGAAGACCACCAAGGTCCTCGCAGCTCTCGCAACGCTCCCCCTCCTCGCAGCCCTCGCCGGCTGCGCCACGACCGCCGAGGTCGGCGCCGGATCCTCCGAGCAGTCCGAGACGGTCAAGGTCGGCGTCGTCGGCAAGAGCGACCCGCAGTGGCCCGCCTTCGTCGATGCGGCCGCGGCCGAGGGCATCACGGTCGAGCTGGTCGACTTCGGCGACTACGCCCAGCCGAACCCCGCGCTCACCGCCGGTGACCTCGACCTGAACCAGTTCCAGCACATCGTCTACCTCGCCGACTACAACGTCGCCTCGGGCGAGGACCTCACGGTCATCGGCTCCACGGCCATCTACCCGCTCGGCCTGTACTCCACCAAGTACGGCAGCGTTGCCGACATCCCCGCCGGTGAGACGGTCGCCGTGCCGGACGACGCCAGCAACCTGGCCCGCGCGCTCCTCGTCCTGCAGTCGGCCAAGCTCATCGAGCTGAAGGACGGCGGCAGCATCTTCTCCGGCCTGAACGACATCGACGAGGCGAAGTCCAAGGTCAAGGTCACCGCCCTCGAAGCCTCGCTCATCCCGACCTCGCTGCCGGATGTCGCCGCCGCGGTCATCAACAACGACTTCGTCCAGGATGCCGGCCTCGAGTTCACCGACGCCATCGCCAAGGACGACCCCAGCGACCCCAACGCGCTGCCCTACGTCAACGTCTTCGCCGCGCGCGCCGAGGACAAGGACAACGCGACCTACAAGAAGCTCGTCGAGATCTTCCAGACCGACGAGGCCGTCCAAGCCGGTCTGCTCGAGTCGTCCGCCGGAACCGGCCTCGCGCTGCAGACCCCCGTCGCCGACCTGGTCGCCTCGCTCGCCAAGGTCGAGGCCGACACCAAGGCACAGAAGTAGTTCAGCAGTAGCAACACCGCACCACCCCGCGGCTTCGCGGGGAGGCATCCGCCCCACCGGGCCAGGATCCTCCCCGCGGGGCCGCTCCTCACGTTTTCACACAACGCGGCCGATGCACACCCCGCACGACGCCGCAAAGGAGTAGCCCATGGCCCTGGTCAGCCTGCGGAACGTCACCAAGGCGTATCCGAACCCGAACGGCGGCGACCCCGTCCTCGCCATCAACGACGTCAGTCTCGACATCGAGGCGGGCGACGTCTACGGCATCATCGGCTATTCCGGCGCCGGCAAGAGCACCCTGGTCCGGTTGATCAATGCCCTCGAGCCCGTCACCGACGGCAGCGTCGTCGTCAACGGCCAGGAGTTGGCCGGGCTCGGCGAGAAGCAGCTGCGCCCCGTGCGCCTCGGCATCGGCATGATCTTCCAGCAGTTCAACCTGTTCAACGCGAAGACGGTGTGGAACAACGTGGCCTACCCGCTGCGCGTGGCTGGCGCCTCCAAGGAGAAGATCCAGGCCCGCGTCGACGAGCTGCTGGAGTTCGTCGGCCTCGCCGACAAGGCGAAGAACTTCCCGGAACAGCTCTCCGGCGGCCAGAAGCAGCGCGTCGGCATCGCCCGCGCGCTGGCGACGGCGCCCAGCATCCTTCTCTGTGACGAGGCCACCAGCGCCCTCGACCCGGAGACCACGCAGGAGGTACTCGCCCTGCTCAAGCGGGTGAACTCCGAGTTCGGCGTGACGATGGTCGTGATCACCCACGAGATGGAGGTGATCCAGAGCATCGCCACCAAGGTCGCGGTGATGGACCAGGGCCGCATCGTCGAGAGCGGCGACGTGTTCGAGGTGTTCTCCAACCCGCAGAACGGCTCCAGCCAGACCTTCGTCGGCACCGTCGTCAAGGGCGTGCCCAGCCCGGCCGAGCGCGCCGTGCTGCGCGAGCGGCACGAGGGGCGCATCGTGACGCTGTCGTTCCGCGACGGCGACGCCAGCCAGGCCTCCGTGTTCCTCAAGCTGGCCCAGGCCGGCGTCGAATTCGAGCTCATCTACGGCGGAATCAACGACATTCAGGGCAAGGCCTTCGGCCACCTGACCCTGGCGCTGCGGGCATCGGATGCCGTCATCGACGGCGTGCTCGCCGACATTGCCCAGGCCACGAGCGTGACGGAGGTGGCGTGATGGATGCGCTGATCGAACTGCAGCCCGAGTTCTGGAAGGCCGCCGCCGAAACGCTCTACATGGTCTCGGCGACCCTGCTCTTCGGTGGCTTCTTCGGCCTGCTGATCGGGCTGGGCCTGTACACGACCCGTGCCGGCGGGCTGCTGCCCAACAAGACCATCTCCACGATCCTCAACGTCGTGATCAACTTCTTCCGGCCGATCCCGTTCATCATCTTCATCGCCGCGCTGCAGCCACTGACGCGCGCCGTGATCGGCACCGGCATCGGCAACAACGCCGCCGTGTTCGCGCTGTCCATCGCCGCGGCGTTCGGCATCGCCCGCATCGTCGAGCAGAACCTCGTCACGGTGTCGCCCGGCGTGGTCGAGGCCGGCCGCGCGATGGGCGCGGGCCCGGTGCGGATCCTCCGCACGATCGTGATCCCCGAGGCGCTCGGCCCGCTGATCCTTGGCTACACCTTCGTCGTCGTGGCGATCGTCGACATGACAGCGATGGCCGGCTTCGTCGGCGGCGGCGGCCTCGGCTACTTCGCGCAGCTCTACGGCCACCGCCAGTTCGAGCCGGTCGTGATGTGGGCGGCCATCCTGCTCATCGTCGTGTTCGTGCAGCTCGTGCAGTGGCTCGGCAACCGCCTCGCCCGCAAGGCGCTCCGCCGCTAAGGCGGGTCCGTCCCGGGTCTCGATACACGCCGCAGGCGGCGCTGCTCGACCAACGGATGTTGAGAACACCCGCTGGTCGATCGGCGGATTCGCGGTCACCCGCTGGTCGAGTAGCGAGGAACGGGCGTTTCGAGACCCGGGGCGCCGATCAGTCGAAGTCGAGCGAGAGCTTGCGCAGCAGGCCGGCCAGGCGCTCCTGCTCTGGGGCGCTGAGTGCGCCGAGCAGCTCGGCCTCGGCGTCGACGAGGCGGGTGATCGCGGCATCCACCCGGGTCTGGCCCGCCGGGGTCATGACGACGAGGATGCCGCGGCCGTCGTTGGGGTCGGTGCGGCGCTGCACGAGCTCCCGCACCACGAGCCGGTCGATGCGGTTCGTCATCGTTCCGCTGGAGACCAGCGTCTGCTGCAGGAGCTGCTTGGGGGAGAGCTGGAACGGCTCTCCGGCCCGGCGCAGCGCCGAGAGCACGTCGAACTCCCACGACTCCAGCTCGGAGCGGGCGAAGGCGGTGCGGCGCGCGCGGTCGAGGTGCTTGGCCAAACGGCCGACCCGGGAGAGCACCTGGAGCGGGGTGAAATCGAGATCCGGGCGCTCGCGCAGCCAGGCATCGACGATGCGGTCGACTTCGTCACTCGTGGGCATCCCCCCATTATCCCGGCCGCACGGCGCGGCCGCGGCGCGCGGCACGCACAGCTTCGGCGTTCGCGTCGGAGACCGGCCCCATGTTCTGGCAGACTGGAGGACGCGCGGAAGTCACTTCGGCGCGTTCCGCCGTGGTGTAATGGCAGCACGACAGCCTTTGGAGCTGTTAGGTCTAGGTTCGAGTCCTGGCGGCGGAGCGCTTTTCTCAGCGCTGTGCGCTCCAAAAGGGCGCTCCGAAAGGCGGCAGCGTGATTCCAAGGAAGTCCTTGGAAAAGAAATCGTGCCCGCACCTACATGGCCACGAAAGCGGCCCACTTCCCACTACGAGGAGCCTGAAACCATGACCGATCAGAATCTGGCGATTATCGTTCTCGCAGCAGGCCAGGGCACGCGCATGAAGTCGGCGACGCCGAAGCTCCTGCACCCGATCGCCGGCATGCCGATGGTCAGCCACGTGCTCGCCACCGCGAAGGCCCTCGACGCCGCGACAATCGTCACCGTCGTGCGCCACGAGCGCGACCTCGTCACCGCCGTCGTCAACGCCGAGCTGCCAGAGAGCATCATCGTCGACCAGGACGAGGTGCCGGGCACCGGCCGCGCCGTCGAGCAGGCCGTCGCCGCGCTGCCGGACGACTTCTCCGGCGATGTGCTCGTCATCAACGGCGACGTTCCGCTGCTGGACGCCCAGACGCTCAGCCAGTTCGTCGAGGCGCACCGGGCGAGCGGCGCCGCAGCCACCGTGCTCTCGGCCGTCTACGACGACGCCACGGGCTATGGCCGCATCGTGCGTCGGGACACCGGCGAGTTCGACAGCATCGTCGAGCAGAAGGATGCCACCGCAGCGCAGCTCGCGATCGGCGAGGGCAACGCCGGCGTCTACGTCTTCTCCGCCGACGCGCTGCGCGAGCAGCTCGGCAAACTCACCACCGACAACGCCCAGGGCGAGAAGTACCTCACCGACGTCATCGGCCTGCTGCGCGCGGCGGGCTCCGATGTGAGCGCGGTTCCCGTGGCCGAGGCCTGGCTGGTGGCCGGCGTCAACGACCGCGCCCAGCTCTCCGAGGCAGCCCTGCGGTTGAACGCGCTGATCGTGCGCGGCTGGCAGCTGGCCGGCGTCACGATCCAGGACCCGGCAAGCACCTGGATCGACCTCAAGGCGAAGCTCGCACCCGACGTCACGCTGCGTCCCGGCACCCAGATCCTCGGTGCGACCGTCGTCGAGACCGGTGCCGTCATCGGCCCGGACACGACCCTGGTCGACTGCGAGATCGGCGAGGGCGCCGAGGTGCGCCGCAGCGACGCCACGCTCGCGGTCGTGGGCGCCGCGGCATCCGTCGGCCCCTTCGCCTTCCTCCGCCCCGGCACGATCCTCGGATCCGACGGCAAGATCGGCGCCTTCGTCGAGACGAAGAACGCGAAGATCGGCACCGGCAGCAAGGTGCCGCACCTCAGCTACGTCGGCGACGCGACGATCGGCGAGCACTCCAACATCGGCGCCGGCTCGATCTTCGCCAACTACGACGGCGTCAACAAGCATTCCTCGCAAATCGGGTCGCATGTGCGCACCGGGTCGCACGGGGTCTTCGTCGCGCCGATTACAATTGGTGACGGAGCGTACACGGGTGCGGGAACGGTCGTTCGCAAGAACGTACCGGCCGGCGCCTTGGCCATCAGCGTCGCTCCGCAGCGAAACATGGACGGCTGGGTGCACACCCACCGGTCCGGAAGCGCCGCGGATGACGCCGCCCAGGCCGCGCAGGCAGAATAACAAAATTTCGACGGCCCGCCGTCGGGGAGAGCGAGACTACACGTGTCCGGAATCAAGTCCAGCGGAGAAAAGCGCCTCGTCCTCGTCTCCGGGCGAGCACACCCGCAACTTGCCATCGACATTGCCACGGAACTGGGTTCCGATCTGGTGCCGACGGATGCTCGGACCTTCGCCAACGGTGAGCTCTACGCTCGCTACGACGAGAGCGTGCGCGGTTGCGACGCCTTCGTGATTCAGTCGCACACCGCCCCGATCAACGAGTGGCTGATGGAACAGCTGATCATGGTGGACGCCCTCAAGCGCGCTTCTGCCAAGCGCATCACCGTGGTCGCTCCGTTCTACCCGTACGCCCGCCAGGACAAGAAGGGCCGCGGCCGCGAGCCGATCTCGGCCCGCCTCGTCGCAGACCTGTTCAAGACGGCCGGCGCCGACCGCATCATGAGCGTCGACCTGCACGCCGCGCAGATCCAGGGCTTCTTCGACGGCCCCGTCGACCACCTCTTCGCCATGCCGGTGCTGCTCAAGCACTTCAAGGACAAGCTGGACCCGGCCACCCTGACTGTGGTCTCGCCGGACATGGGCCGCGTGCGCGTCGCCGACATCTGGAGCGACAAGCTCGGCGCCCCGCTGGCCATCATCCACAAGCGCCGCGACCCGCTCGTGCCGAACCAGGTCTCCGTGCACGAGATCATCGGCCCGGTCGAGGGGCGCGTCTGCCTGCTGGTGGATGACCTGATCGACACCGGCCGCACCATCGTCAAGGCTGCGGAGGCGCTCAAGGCCGCCGGCGCCATCGGCGTCGTCGTCGCCGCAACGCACGCCGTGTTCAGCGACCCCGCGACCGAGCTGCTGCAGAGCGAGTTCATCGACGAGGTCGTCGTGACCGACACCCTGCCGCTGCCGCCCGAGAAGACCTGGGACCGCCTGACGGTGCTCCCGATCGCCCCGCTGCTGGCTCGCGCCATCCACGAGGTGTTCGAGGACGGCTCCGTCACCAGCATGTTTGACGGCGCGGCGTAATAAAAGGCGCTGCGCGCCTTTTATTACGCCGCGAAAGGCGGCAGCCAATCCCAAGGAAATCCCGGGAACAGCGACCGCTGGCCACGAGGGCGCCGAGATAAACGGCAGCCCATGCAGAGGAAATCCCGGGAACAGCGACCGCTGGCCACGAGGGCGCCGGGATAAACGGCAGCCATTCCCCATGCATCCTCGGGAACAGCGACCGCTGGCCACTCGCGCCGCATCCGTCTCCCACCAGAAACCGCGTTTCACCGCAGCACCAGCTGCAGCGAGACGCGGTTTCTGCGCCGCTGGCCGGGCGGCAGGGCAACACCGCGGCGCACGGCGATTCGGTAGATTCGCTAGGTGGCCGCCGCCCTGACGCAGGCGTCCCGAACCGGAGGTAGCCATGCCCTTTCTCGCCGATGACACCCGCGCCGCTCTGGCGCGCGCTCAGGAGCTTGACGCGGCGACCCCAACGCCGGCATCCGCCCTCGACCGTCTGGCCGCGGTACGCACGCTGATCGCGGCCCTCGAGGCGGATGCCGCCGCACTGACGGCCGTGCGGGAAGCCCTCGCGACCGGCGCCGACTGGGAGCAGATCGGCCGAGCCGCCCGGCTCAGCCCGGCTGCCGCCAAGGCCCGCTGGCAGGGCGACGACGCGGCGATCGCCGAGCGCCAGCAGGCAAGCCGGAAGCGTTCGGCGCGGCCGAGTGCGAAGCCCACCGACCTGCCCGGTCTCTCTGTCGCCGAGGCCGCCGACAAGCTCGGCGTGACGGCTCAGGCCATCTACCTGCGCGTGACGCGGGGACAGCTGGAGGCGCAGACCATCGAGCTTCCGGACGGACGCAAGTACAAGCGGGTGTTCCTGCCCGAGAGTTGAGCGCGCTGACGGCTCAGGGGTTCGACGGTCTCACTCAGAGGGGTCACAGAGTGGGCTTCGGTCGCACATTCCCTCGAGCCGACGGGGGAACGATCAATCCCGTTGGTCGAGGAGGCCCGCCAGGGCCGTATCGAGACCGCGCACCCGGGTTCGAGCCAACCCGAGCAGGCTAGCTCTGTTGGCCGGGGACGACTGAGGGGATGCCGGGCAGGAGTCCGAGCGGGGCCAGGTAGAACTCGGCGCCGCTCTGGTTCAGCCGGTAGCACTGCCAGCCGGGGCCGCCGTTGCCGAACAGCTCGAACCCGGCGCGAGAACCGCCGGCGTCCGGATAGTACGCGGCGACCGTGATCTCGCAGGCCCGATCCGCTGTCGCCGTAGACACGCTGAGCGTGGTCAAGATGGTCGGCAGCACCAGGCCGAGCACGCAGAGCAGCACGACGATCTGGGTGAGCCGGCGCCGCCGGTTGCCGTGCAGCGGCCGGGAATCATCGTCGTCGTGGATGGCGAGTTCTGGGTGGTTTGTCATCGTGCTCCATCTTCGCAGTTCGACGCTGTCGGGGCGGGAACGGTCATCGAATCGTGAGGATCGACGCGATTCCGGCCGCGCTGGCCAGCAGCGCGAGGATCGCCGCCAGCGTCAGCGCCAGGGAGCTGCTCGGCGGGGGCGTGTCGATCGCGCGCAGCAGCTGCCGCTTGCGGATCGAGGAGTAGGCGGTCGCCGCTCCCGCTGCCAGCAACAGGAAGACGCCGACGCCCACCAACAGAGGGGCATCGCCGAGCGCGCCGGCACGCAGCACGAGCGCCGCATTGACCGCGACGGCCAGGGCGGTGCGATTCCACGCGAGCGCCGTGCGCTCCGGTTGCAAGCCGGGGTCGCGCGGACGCGGGGCCGCCGGCTGAGCGGGGGTCATGGCTGCGTCATCCGAAGATCATGAGAACGGCGATGATGGCCGCCGTGAGCAGGCAGAATCCGGCCAGCAGTGGCAGCAGCAGCGAGAAGGGCAGCGGCTTGCCGGTGCGCATCGCGATCTCATTGGCCCGCCACCTCGTGTACGCGATCACGCTGAGCACGGCGCCGATGAGGGCGAGCACGACGGCCAGCGCCACGACAACCCAGCGCGGGCCGAGGGCGTGGGAGAACTGGTGCAGCAGCACGCCACCGGCAAGCAGCGCCAGAGCGGTGCGGATCCACGCCAAGAAGGTCCGCTCGTTGGCGAGGGTGAAACGGTAGTCGGGCTCTTCGCCCTGCTGCCGCCATTGAGGGTTCCGCATGCGTTCTCCTTGTTTGTTGCGCATTCCAGTATCGCGGATGACGGCGGTGCACCAAGACGTTCACCCCTCCCCGCTACGATCTGCGGGTGAACACACTGCGACGTCACCTCGGCATCCCTGGCGCGATATCGATCGGCCTGGCCTCGATGATCGGTGCGGGCGTGTTCTACGTCTGGGCGCCGGCGGCCGCGGCGGCGGGGACCGGGCTGCTGATCGGCCTGCTGATCGCGGCCGTGATCGCCACGTTGAACGCGCTGAGCTCTGCCCAGCTCGCCATGGCGCACCCCGTTTCCGGTGGCGCCTATGCCTACGGCCGCGCGCTGCTCGGACAGTGGTGGGGCTTCTCGGCGGGGTGGCTGTTCCTGGCGGGGAAGACAGCCTCGGCCGGGGCGATCGCGTTGATCGCCGGTGAGTACCTCTGGCCGGGTCAGGGGCGCTGGGTGGCGGTCGGCGCCATCGCAGTGCTGGCGATCGTCAACGCACTCGGCGTGCGCAGCACGGCCCGTTTCAGCGGCGCCGTCGTGGCCGTCGTCCTGGTGGGCCTCGGCGGGTTGGTGGTGCTCGTGGTGCTGTGGGCGGCGGGCGGCGGCCGTGTCGCCGCGTCCCCGGCCCCGGTTCTGCCCGGGGCGGATGCCGGCTGGCTGGGCGTGCTGCAATCGGCCGGGCTGCTGTTCTTCTGCTTCGCCGGTTATGCGCGCATGGCCACCCTCGGCGAAGAGGTGCGTGAGCCGCGCCGCACCCTTCCCCGGGCGATCCTCGGGGCGCTGGCAATCGCTCTCGGACTGTATGCAGCGATCGGCTTCTCTGTCGTGCTTGTTCTGGGCCCGGAACGCCTCGCTGGCTCGAGTTCGCCGCTGGCCGAGGTGGCGGCCGTTGTCACCGGTGGCTCGGGCGTGTCCAGCGGCCCGAACGCGTGGGTGCTCGTGGTGAGCCTCGTCGCCGCGCTGGCATGCCTCGGCTCCCTGCTGGGAATCCTGGCCGGGCTGAGCCGGACCGGCCTGGCGATGGCCCGCGACCAGGAGTTGCCCGGCAGCCTCAGTCGGGTCTCGGATCGACGCGGCTCACCGGTTGTCGCCGAGCTCGTCGTCGCCGTACTCGCGATGGCGGCCGTTCTCCTGCTCGATCCGGCCCGGCTGGTCGGCTTCTCGGCCACATGCGTGCTGGCCTACTACGCGATCGCTCACCTGGCCGCACTGCGCCAACCCGTTGCCGAGCGCTGGCTGCACCCCTCCGTGCATGTCGTCGGAGCTGTCGGCTGCACGCTGTTGGTCTTCACTCTGCCCTGGCAGGGCGTGCTGACGGCCGTGGTCGTGCTCGTCGTCGGGCTGGCCGCCCGTGGCCTCCGCCTGGCGCGAGGCGCACGGCGGAGACCACGATCGCGCCCGGCCTAGACCACCCGTTGGTTGTCGGCCGGCCGCTCGTCGAGCGCCATTTCTGGCTCGCCCGACTGCTAGACGACGCCGGCGCCGGCGGCGAACTCCTCGACGGCGACTTCCGTGACGGCGGCGCGGCGCGCGCCAGAGGTCGACAATGCGGCGGCGACATGGGCGATGATCTCGTCGACCGTTGTCTGCGGGTCGAAGCCGATCAGCTCGCGGGCTTTGCCGTTGTTCGGCACTCGACGCTGCATGTCCTCGAAGCCCTCCGGGTAGGCCTCCGCGTACGGCACATAGACGATGGAGCTGTCGCTGTGCAGCAGGTCGATGGCCCGTTGCGCCAGGTCTCGGATCGACACCTCGTAGCGGCCGCCGAGGTTGAACGCCTGCCCGTATGCGGCCGGCTCCTCCGCCAGGGCTATCAGGGCGGGGATCACGTCGCCGACGTAGCCGAAGCAGCGCGTCTGCGAACCGTCGCCGAACACGGTGACGGGCTCGCCGGCCAGGGCCTGCCCGACCAGCGTGGGAACGACCATGCCGTAGCGACCGGTCTGTCGGGGGCCGACCGTGTTGAAGAGCCGCACGATCGCGACGCGAAGCCCGTACTCGCGCCAGTATGCATGGGCGATGGCTTCATCGATGCCTTTGGCTGCGGCGTATGTCCAGCGCGATTTGAGGGGTGAGCCGAGGATTCGGTCGGCCTCCTCGTCGAGGCTGTCTGCGGTGTTCTTTCCGTACACCTCGCTCGTCGAGGCGAGCAGCAGCGTCGCACCGGCCGCACGCACCGCGTCGAGCACCGTCTCGGTGCCGTGGATGTTCGTGCGCAGGCTCTCGAGCGGGTGCTCCACGATGAGGCGCACGCCGACGGCGGCCGCCAGATGGAAGACGCGGTCGGCGCCCTCGACGGCGCTGGCCACGGCCTCCGGGTCGCGGATGGACCCCTCGATGAAGCGCATCCGGAGATGGCCGAGGACGGGGGCGAGGTTCTCGATCGAGCCGGTGCTGAGGTCGTCGATGACGGTGACGTAGTCGCCGCGTTCGATCAACTGCTCGACCAGGTGGCTGCCGATGAACCCGGCGCCGCCGGTAACTGTGGTGATCATGGTGTTTTATCGCATTCCAGGTCGATGTGTCGCGGGTGGAGTGAGTCGGTTGTCGGGAGTGTCGGCGGCCGGGCGTTCAGCCGCCGACCGCCAGGGCTAGCGCACATATGTCTGTGCGGCGTTCAACACCGCATCGCTCACCACCACCGGGCCACCCAGCACAACGATGCGCTGGGGGCGCAGCCGGGAGAGCTCGGCCGCGATGGCTGTGGGGAGCGAGCCACCCTGGACGAGCAGAACCGGTCCGCTGCCCACGATCGCCGCAGAGCCGGCCGAGAGGGCGTCCGGGAAGTTCTCTCCCGTGGCCAAGTACGCCACCTTCACTCCGGGAGCGAATGCGGTGCTGGAGATTTTCGCCGACGTCGCGTACCGGTCCGCTCCGGAAGCCCGCGAGGTCGGCGCGATCCCGGCGAGGGCGGTGGCCACCGCAGCCGAGACGACATCGGTTCCGCCGAGGACTACGACCTTCGCGGGCTTGAGCCGCTGAAGCTCTGCGCGAATCACGTCGGGGATGCCCGTGGAGGTCACGAGCAGCACCGGCGACTTCACGGAGCCGGCCGCAGCGCCACCCGAGAGGGCGTCGGGGAAGTTGGTCCCGGCGGCAACGTACGCCACCGCGACACCGGGCTTGAAGCTGGCGGCCGAGAGTCTGGCCGACGTCTCAAAGCGGTCGGCGCCAGCCACACGACTCGTCGGGGCGATCTGCGCGAGCGCAGTCTGTACCGCGGTAGAGACAACACTGGTGCCACCCACCACGACGATGCGTGCCGGCTTGAGCCTCAGCAGTTCGGTCTTGACGGGTTGCGGGATCGCGTCTCTCGAGACCAGCAGCACCGGGCCCCCGCTCGTCCCCGCCGCTGGCCCGGCAGAGAGTGCATCCGGGTAGTCGCCGCCGGTGGTGATGTAGACGACGGGCACCCCAGCGCTGAAGGTCGCTGCCGAGACGAGGGCCGACGTCTCGAAGCGGTCTGCGCCTGCGAGCCGCTGTGGGCCTCGCGGTGCTGTCGCTGCGGCGACCGGGGTGGTCGCGGCGCTGGTGACGGACTTGGTGGTGTAGCCCGTCTTGGTACCGGTGACGCGCACCGTCACGGTCTTGCCGACGTTGGCGGCCACCGGCCGGTAGGTCGCTGCCGTGGCGCCGGGGACGGCGACGTTGGCGACGAGCCACTGGTAGGTCAGGCTGACCGGAGCCGGTGTCCAGGTTCCCGCGCGGGCGGTCAGCACG
>NZ_MPZN01000026.1 GCF_002936985.1 Microterricola pindariensis
CGCCGAGCGATTCGGCCTGCACGATCAGCCGTCCGGCCTCCGCCAGCCGAGTGCGCGCCTCGGCCCCGACGGCGCCGCGGCGCGCGGTGATGAAGTCCTCTGCCGCCCCGAGCTGGCTGCGCGCCGCCAGCAGTGTCTGCGCCAGCGCCGCCTGCGCGCGCTGCCTGGCGGCCTCGGCATCCCGCACGCTGCCGAGCAGCGCGTCGATCTGGGTGTTGGCCTGCTCCAGGCGCTGCACCACCTCGACCGGGTTCACCCGGTCGGCGGAGAGTTTGGCCGACACGTCGGCGAGCACCGACTCGGTCGAGGCGACGACGGAGGCCAGCTGCCCCGAACTGTCGGCGCTGGCCGGCAGCGCCTTGGCCGCGGCGATGTCGGAGCGGAGGTCGGCGATCGCCTCCGAGAAGCTCGCCCGGGCCTCGGTGAGGTCGTGGTCGAGGCGGTCGACGGCGTCCAGCAGCAGGGCGGCCTGGTCGACGGCCTCCTCCGCCGCCCGGATGTCGACGGCTGCGTCGCTGGTCTTGCCGGCCGCGAGGGCCGTGTCGGCCTCGGCCAGGGCGGTGCCGGCGAAGGCCAGCCGGTCCTCGGCCTGCGTCGGGTTGTCGGCGATCGTGGCGAGCGCGGCATCCGTGTACTGGTTGGAGAGCCGGGCCAGCGTTGCACGCACGCCGTCCAGGCGGGCGCGCGCCGCCTCTGCCGCCTGCCGGGTTGCCTGTGCGGCCTGCGGGGCGTTCTTCTCGAGGGCGCGCAGGGCATCGAATGCCTGGGCCTGGGCGTCCAGCACGGCGTTGGCCTTCTCGCAGTTCTCGATGATCTGGGCGTACCAGCCGCGCTGCTGCTCCTCGGTGTCCGGCTCGGAGTCGTCGAGTTTCTGCTGCAGGGTGAAGCCGCGGGAGAGCAGCTCCCTGGCCTCGGTCAGCGCCTTCTGGAAGCCCGCGGTGGCCTCGGTGCCGTAGGAGGCGATGGCGAAGCCGAGCTCCTCCTCGCTGGTCTTCACGGCGTCGTCGGTGCGCACCAGCGCGCTGCCTGCGCGCTGCTTGAGCTCGGCGGTGCTGAGCGCGCCGATCCCGCTGGGGGCTGCCCGGCCGCGGGATGCCGACGAGCCGCGCCTGCGCAGCACAAAGAACAGCACCACGCCGACCGCCAGCACGCCGATCACGAAGAACCAGACGAAGCCCGAGCCGCCGGAACCGCCGGTGCTGCCGTCCAGGGAGTCGCCGCCGACCGCGCGCTCCAGGCCGGTCGCGGCACCGATCGCCGCCCCGGCCCAGTCCTCCTCGCGCAGCGCAGGCTCGATGTAGTTCTGGTCGATCTCGCTGAGCTGCTGGTCGGTCAGCGGCGAGTCAGCGGCGGCGGAGAGGTAGTAGGTGCGGCCGTCGACGGCGACGGCCAGCAGGTAGTCGTTGGCGCCCATCCCGTTGGCGTTCGCCGTGGCATCCGTCCACGCCACCGCGTCGGACGGGTTCTCGAAGACGTCCACGTACGCGACGTAGAGCTGCACCCGCTCGTTCTCGTAGAGGGTGTCGATGGCCTTGTCGACGTCGCCGGTGCCGGAGCCGAGGGCGCCGACGGTGTCGACGATCGGGCTGGACCCGAACGTCACCGGCCCCGCGGCGGACGCCGCCAGCGGCGCCGCGAATATCAGCGCGCCGACCGCCAGCGCAGCCCCCACAGCCCACCGTGCCCGCATCGGCCCACCTCCTCTAGCGCGTACTCTTTTCGAAGTCTAGGGGGAGCGCCTCCGAGGCGTCCAGCAGCGCTCTCGCGGGCGGGAGCGGGCGGTGTCAGGCCCCGACGAGGGCGACGCGGTCGAGCAATTCCGCTCGCACCTCGGTCACCAGCAGCTCCCTGGCACCCTGCAGAACGGCGTTGTCGCGCACGCTGGTGGCGACCACCTCCGGGTACCACCGGCTCTGCGCGCGGATGTGGCCGGCAACGAGCGCGGCCAGCTCCGCCCCGCCGGCGCTGCCCGTCGGGCCGCCGAGCACGAGCAGCTCCGGGTCGAGCACCGACAGTAGCGGGGTGAGCGAGATGGCGATGCGCGGGGCGAGGTCTTCGATCACCTCGTGGCGGTTCGGCGCCGTCGCCAGCGCGTCCAGCGCCGCCGGAAGCGTCTCGCCCGGGATGCCGTGCCGGGCGAGCAGCGCCTGCACGGCGCGCCCGCCGATCAGGTCCTGCACCTCGCGGGCCGACTCGTCGTAGTGGATGGCGGCGTGGGGGATCGGCATGAAGCCGATCTCGCCCGCACCGCCGAAGGCGCCGCGGTGCAGCGCGCCGTTGGTGTCGAAGGCGGCGCCGACGCCGTTGCCGAGCCAGATCAGCACGAACACCTCGCGGCCCTGGCCCACGCCGTCCACGCTCTCGGCCGTCGCGGCCAGGTTGGCGTCGTTCTCGATGCGCACCTGTGCGCCGAGGGCGTCCTCGAGCAGGTCGCGGACGCCGGTGACGGGCCATTTCGGCAGGGCCTCGGTGAACAGCTCGTCGGCGTGCCGCGGGTCGACATAGCCCGGGATTCCGATGCACAGCTTGTGCACGGCGGCCGGGTCGGAGCCGCTCGCCGCGCAGGCGCGCTCGATGGCGCCGCGGATGTCGCGCACAGGGTCGCGCTCTGCGGGGTCGGCCGGCAGCGGGGCCCGGACGACGGGGTGCAGCGTGCCCGCCGCGTCGACGACGCTGGAGCGGATCTCGTGGGCATCGATGTCGACGGCGACGCCGAGTGCCTTGTCCACCCGGGCCGCATACAGGATCGGTGCGGGCCCCGGGGTGCCCGTCTGGCGCCCCGCCTGCACGATGAAGCCGGACTGCTCGAGCCTCGCCATCATCAGCGAGGCGGTCGGCTTGGAGACGCCGGCCAGCTCGCAGATGCGGTTGCGGGTCAGCGGCCCGTGCTCCAGCAGCAGCGACAGACCCGTCCGGTCGTTGACAGCGCCCAGCCACGCGGGGGTGCCCTGAGGGGACTTCACCGCGGGATTCGCTGAGGATTTCACTGCCACCGGGGCCGCCTTCGAGCCGTCTGCGGCTGAGGCCGCACTGTAAGGAGTCTTCACGAGCATAGCGGCGCGGCGCGCGGCAGGAGGTGAACGGCGGGTTTCACGGGGAGCCCGGCTGGGTGCCGTTCGGCTGCCAGCCCTGCTCGCCGATCAGGGGCACGAAGCGCACGCCGCCCAGCGACTCGAGCTCCCACCCGGCGTCTTCCCTGCCCGCGGCCACCGCGCCCGCGTCTCCGGGCCGGTGCAGCACCAGCAGGCGCTGCCAGCCGCTCGGCGACTCCACCGGCAGCACCAGTCGGCCGGCCGGGGCGAGTTGCGCCCGGAGCGCCTCGGGGATGGACGGCCCGGCCGCGGAGACGATGATCGCGTCGTACGGCGCGTGCTCGATCAGGCCGAGCGTGCCGTCCGCCTGCCGAACGTGGGCGTTGGCGTAGCCGAGGCGGGCGAGCAGCTCACCCGCCCGGGCGGCGAGCAGCGGCATCCGCTCGATCGACCAGACCTCGGCCGCGATGGCCGCGAGCACGGCGGCGGCGTAGCCGGAGCCGGTGCCGACCTCGAGCACCCTGCTGCCCGCGCGCACCCGGGCCGCCTGCACCATCAGCGCCACGATGTAGGGCTGCGAGATGGTCTGCCCGTCGCCGATCGGCAGGGGGTGGTCGGCGTAGGCATCGGCGCGCAGCGCCGGGCTCACGAACTCCTCGCGCGGCACGGCGGCCATCGCGCCGAGCACGAGGGCGTCGGTGATGCCGCGTCGGGCGAGGTGTCGCTCGAGCATCTCGGCGCGGCGCGCGTCCAGCTCGGTCACCCCTCCAGTACAGCACCGCGGCGGGGCGAGCGCCATGCCCCGGGGCGAGCGCCAAGCCCCGGGCGAACGCCAGGCCCCGGGATCAGGCCCGGGCGCGGTTGCCCGCGATGACGTCGCGGTACCAGTGGAAGGACTGCTTCGGGGTGCGCCGCTGCGTCTCGAAGTCCGTGTGCACGAGGCCGAAGCGCATCGAGTTGCCGACCGCCCACTCGAAGTTGTCCAGCAGCGACCAATGGAAGTAGCCGCGCACGTCGACGCCGGCCGCGATGGCCGCGGCGATGGCGCGCAGGTGCGCGTCGGTGTAGTCGATGCGGCGCTGGTCGGCGACCTGGCCCGTGGCATCCGGCCCGTCATTGATGGCCGCGCCGTTCTCGGTGATGTAGACCGGGGGGAGGGCGTCGCCGTAGCGCTCCCGGAAGGAGACCAGCAGCTCGGTGAGGCCGGCGGGGATGACGGGCCAGTCGAAGTCGGTGCGCGGGTAGCCGTCGATGTCGACGAGTTCGAACGGCAGGCTGGCGTCGAGCTCGTGGCCGTCGATGAGCGCGGGCCCGTCGTCGCCCTGGCGCTGGCTGAAGCCGGGTGCGGCCACCGCGGTCGGGTTGTAGTAGTTGATGCCGTACCAGTCGATTGGGCTGGAGATGATCTCGAGGTCCTCGGCCGGCACCTCGGGCAGCATGCCGGCCATGGCCTCGGGGTAGCGCCCGGTGAGGATCGGGTCGGCGAAGATCCAGTTGGAGATGTTGTCGTACAGTCCGGCCGCCTGCTGGTCGGCCGGCACCTCGCTGGCCGCCCAGGTGGGGGCGTGGTTGTTGGCGACGCCGATGTTGCCGGCGCCGGCCGCCCGCAGCGCCCGCACCGCGAGGCCGTGTCCGAGCAGCAGGTTGTGCGCGGCGGGGAGCGCCTCGAAGCCGAGCTGCAGGCCGGGGGCCTGGATGCCGGCGCCGTAGCCGAGCATGGTGAGCACGACCGGCTCGTTGATGGTGATCCAGCGCGGGATGCGGTCGGCGAAGTGCTCGCCGACGATGCCGGCGTACTCGCCGAAGCGCAGCGCGGTGTCGCGGTTCAGCCAGCCGCCCGCCTGCTCGAGCGGCAGCGGGGTGTCCCAGTGGAACAGCGTCGGCGACGGCGTCACGCCGGCCTCGAGCAGGCCGTCGACGAGGCGGTCGTAGAAGTCGAGGCCGAGCGGGTTCACCGCGCCGGACCCGGCGGGCTGGATGCGGCTCCAGGCGAAGGAGAAGCGGTAGGCGTCCACCCCGAGCTCGGCCATCAGCGCGATGTCCTCCGGGTAGCGGTGGTAGTGGTCGCAGGCCACCTCGCCGGTGTCGCCGTTCAGCACCCGGCCGGGCTCGGCGCAGAACGCGTCCCAGGAGCTCGGGCCGCGGCCGTCCTCGGCCACCGCGCCCTCGATCTGGTAGGCGGCCGTGGAGACCCCCCAGACGAAACCCTGCGGCAGGACGGGGAACGGGGACGGCTGGGTCATGGTGGCCTCTCGACGGCGTTGTCAGGGATGCGGGGGCAGGGCTGCGCGGACTGCTGTGCGCTGCTGCTTCCGAGGATCGCCGACATCCGTGACTAAGTCAAGCGTCTGGGACGCATGACCCACTTAGCGGGCGGGGTCAGCCCTCGCCCGTGAACGACGGACTGCGCCTCTGCTGGAACGCGGCGAAGCCCTCTGCGTAGTCTGCGCTGCCGGAGAGCGCGCCCTGCGCGGCGTTCTCGGCGGCCAGCGAGCGCCAGAGGCCGACCCGCTCGTCACGCAACTCGTGCACCAGTCGCTTGCTGGCGAGGAACGCCTGCGTGGCCCCGCTGGCGACCCGGCCCACCCGCGCCCGGGTGAAAGCGAGGATCTCCTCGTGCGGCACGACCCGGCTGAACAGGCCGAGTTGCACGGCCTCGCTCCCGCTGATCAGCTCGCCCGTGTAGATGAGGTCGAGGGTGCGGTGGGCGCCGAGCCGCTCGAAGAAGAGGGCGTGCCCGCCGGAGTCGAGCGTCGCCCCGAGGTTCGCGAACGGGGAGCCGATCTTGGCGGTGTCCGCGACGTAGACGACGTCGCTGGCGATCAGCAGGCCGAGCCCGACGCCGAGGCACGCCCCTGTCGCGATCGCGAAGGTCGGTGCCGGGAAGGAGTCGATCTGGGCCAGCAGCGGGGTCACCACCTGGGAGAGGTAGCCCTCGGCGTCATCCGTCGCCGGGTCGACATTCGAGATGTCCCGGCCGGCGCAGAACGCGCGCCCCTGCCCGTGCAGAAGCACGGCACGCACACCCGCCTCGGCGGCCCGGGTGTACGCGGCGGCGAGGTCGGCGATCGCCTGCTCGTCCAGCGCATTGAGCTTGCCCGGTTCGTCGAGCAGGATCTCGGCAACGCCATCGGCGAGGGTGAGCTCGACGGTCATGGTTCCTCCAGTGAGATCGGGGGACGGGGTTAGGAGTCGTAGTTCACTTCGACGCTGGGGCTGGTGGGCACCGACTGGCAGGTGAGCACGTAGCCGCGCTCCAGCTCGTCCGGTTCGAGGGCGTAGTTCTCGGCCATCTCCACTGTGCCGGAGACGAGGGTCGCCCTGCACGTGCCGCACACCCCGCCCGCGCAGGCGAACGGCACGTCGCCGCGCACCCGGAGGGCGGCGTTGAGGATGCTCTCGTTGCTGTGCACCGGGCTCGTCACCGTGCCCGTCGTGCCGTCGAGGCGGAAGCTGATCGTGTGCACCTCGTCGCCGGCGGAGACCTGCACGGGGCGGCCGCTCTGCCCGGCCGGGGCCTCGGGGCGCCCGGTCGTGAACAGCTCGAACCGGATGGCGTCGGCGTCGACACCGAACTCGGCGAGGGTGTCGCGGCAGAGCTGGACGAGATCGAACGGGCCGCAGAGGAACCATTCGTCGACGGTGCCCGGTTCGATCAGCATGCGCAGGATGCTGCGGAGCTTGTGCGCGTCCAGGCGCCCGCTCAGCAGCTCGGAGCTGCGGATCTCCCGGGTGAGCAGGTGGTGCAGGGCGAGCCGGTCCGGGTAGCGGTCCTTGAGGTCGGCGAGTTCGTCGACGAACATCGTGTCCATCACGGTGCGGTTCGAGTAGAGCAGCGTGAAGCGATTGCCCGGGTGGGCGCCGAGCGTGCTCTCGATGAGCGCGAGCACCGGGGTGATGCCGGAGCCCGCCGCGATCGCGACGAGGTGGGCGGCATCCGTGTCGGCCAGGCGGGAGGTGAATGTGCCCTCCGGGCTCATCACCTCCAGCTCCATGCCCACCTGCAGGTGGTCGAGCGCCCAGCTGGAGAACACCCCGCCGAGGTCGCGCTTGATGCCGACCTGCAGCTCGCCGGCGACGGGAGCCTGGCAGATCGAGTAGCTGCGGCGCAGGTCCTCGCCCTCGAGCACGGTGCGGAGCGCGATGTACTGCCCGGGGGCGTACGCGTACTGGTCGCGCAGCTCGTCCGGCACGGTGAAGCTCACCGCGATGGCGTCGGTGGTCAGCTTGCGCACCGCGGAGACGCGCAACCGGTGGAATGCGGCCCGGCGGCGGGTGGTTGTCGTCGCTGTCGTGTCTTCCGGCACCGTCAGTGGTCCTTAAAGTAGTCGAACGGCTCGTGGCAGCGCTGGCAGACGTACTGGGCCTTGCAGGAGGTCGAGCCGAAGCGGCTCACCTCGCGGGTGTGCAGAGAGCCGCATTGCGGGCAGCGGATGCCGAGGCCGAGGCTCACGGCGCCGCCCGCCTGCCGGGTGCGCGGCGCGGCGATGCCGTACTTCTCGAGCTTGGCCCTCCCGGCGTCGCTCATCCAGTCTGTTGTCCACGCGGGGGACAGCACGGTGGTGACCGTGATCGAGCCGTAGCCGCTGCGGGCGAGCGCGGCGGCGATGTCGTCGCGGATGGCGTCGACGGCAGGGCAGCCGGAGTAGGTGGGGGTGATCTCGACGAGAACGGCGCCGCGCTCGTCGACGTGGGCGCTGCGCAGCACGCCGAGATCTTCGATCGTGAGCACGGGCACCTCGGGGTCTACGACGGTCGCCGCGAGATCCCAGACGCTCCGGTCGGGCTCGGCGAGCGGCCGCGGGCGGGCGACGCGTTCCAGCTCGGTCACCATGATGCTCCGGGGTGCGCTCGGGCCAACACCTGCATCTCGGCCAGGATCGGGCCGAGGTACTCGGTGTGCGAACCCTGCCGGCCGCCGCCGCGGGCGGAGGGTGCGGTGGGCACGGTGAGCCCCGCCTGGGTGATCAGCCGCGGCACCAGGGCGTCGAAGCCGGCACGCAGCGACGACGGGGCGACGGCGATGCCGGCGAGGGGTGCGGCATCCTCGTCGCCCGGAATGGCGTCGTCGGTGAACAGCTCATCGACGAAGACCCACATGGCATCGAGGCCGCGCTGCATGCGACGGTGCGACTCCGCGGTGCCGTGCCCGAGCCGCAGCAGCCACTGCTCCGAGTGGTCGAGGTGGTAGTCCACCTCTTTGAGCGCCTTGGCCGCGATGCCCGCGAGCAGGGGGTCTGCGGATGCCGACAGCTCCCGGTACAGGCCGATGAAGTAGGCGGACGCGATCAGCTGGCGGGCGATCGTCTGGGCGAAGTCCCCGTTCGGCTGCTCGAACAGCTGCCGGTTGGTGAACTGTGCCTCGTCGCGGAAGTAGGCGAGGTCGTCCTCGCTCTGGCCCCAGGCGGAGCCGGCGTAGGTCAGCAGGCTGCGCGCATGGCCGAGCAGGTCGAGGCCGATGTTGGCCAACGCCACGTCCTCCTCGAGCTCTGGTGCGTTCGTGACCCACTCGCCGAGGCGCTGGGCGAGCACGAGCGCGTCGTCGCCGAGGCCGAGGGCGTAGCGCGCGACGGCGTCGTCGGCCCCGGCATCCGTCTCGGTGATGGTCTGCCGGATCGACTCGGGCGTGAGCGCGGTCGAGATGGCCCGGTTGCTGTGCCCGCTCACAGGTGGGGCACCGTGTCTGACTCGGTGTAATAGGTGGCGTGCCGGTATTCCTTGCCCTGCGGGGACTCGAAGAACGCACCCTTGGCGTCGGGGTCGGATGCCGTGATCGCCGAGGCGCGCACCACCCAGATCGAGACGCCTTCTGCCCGCCGGGTGTACAGGTCGCGGGCGTTGCGCACGGCCATCGTCTCGTCGGGGGCGTGCAGGGATCCCGCGTGCACGTGAGAGAGCCCGCGGGAGGATCGGATGAAGACCTCCCAGAGGGGCCACTGTTCGCGCTCGCCGGAGTCGCCGGGGCTGGTCATGATGCCATCCATTCGTGGGCCGGAGCCTGATTCGTCTGCCTGTCTGCGCTCTGCCCGTCTGCGCTCTGCTTGTCGGCGTAGGCGCGGGCGGCCGCGCGCACCCACTCGCCGTTCTCGTGGGCGGTGCGGCGCCGGGAGACCCGGATCGCGTTGGCCGGCCCGCGGCCGGCGAGCACCTCGGTGAACTCGGCCCAGTCCAGCTCGCCGAAGTCGTAGTGGCCGCGCTCCTCGTTCCATTTCAGGTCGGGGTCCGGCAGCGTCACACCGAGGATCTCGGCCTGCGGCACGAGCATGTCGACGAAGCGCTGGCGCAGCTCGTCGTTGCTGAAGCGCTTGATCTTCCAGGCCATGCTCTGCTGCGAGTTGGGGGAGTCGGCGTCGGGCGGGCCGAACATCATCAGGGCGGGGGCGTACCAGCGGTTCACCGACTCCTGGGCCATCTGCTGCTGCGCCGGGGTTCCCCGCATGAGCTCGAGGAGGATCTCGAAGCCCTGGCGCTGGTGGAACGACTCCTCCTTGCAGATGCGTACCATCGCGCGCCCATACGGCCCGTAGGAGGCGCGGCAGAGCGGCACCTGGTTGCAGATCGCCGCCCCGTCGACGAGCCAGCCGATCGAGCCCATGTCGGCCCAGGTCGGGGTCGTGTAGTTGAAGATCGAGGAGTACTTCGCCTTGCCCGTGATGAGGTTCTCGAACATCGTGTCGCGGTCAGTGCCGAGCGTCTGCGCGGCGGAGTAGAGGTAGAGGCCGTGCCCGGCCTCGTCCTGCACCTTGGCCATCAGGATCGCCTTGCGCTTGAGGCTCGGGGCGCGCGTGATCCAGTTGCCCTCCGGCTGCATTCCGATGATCTCGGAGTTCGCGTGCTGCGAGATCTGCCGCACGAGCGTCTTGCGGTAGGCGGCCGGCATCCAGTCGCTCGGCTCGATGCGGCTGTCGGTGGCGATGAGCTCGTCGAAGCGGCGCTGGCCCGAGCCGTCCGGATCGTCGTCCAGCTCGTGTGCCGCGTGCAGCTGGCGCAGTGGGTCTGCCACGGGAGCCTCCTTGCTCTGGACGCGCGGGGCATCCGGAAATGTTCACGATACTTACCGATCGTTCAGTAATGTTAGCACCGTGGCCCGGCCCCATCAAGGTGTTGCGGCCACGGTGCCCGCAGCACTGGCCTCCCCGGCCCGCAACCGGTGGTCGGCTAGAATCGGGAACCGCACTGGGCTCCGCTCGCCGGGCGGATCCGCAAGCCGAGACCTGGAGAGAGTCGCGTCGTGAACCAGCCATCGAACCCCACGAACCGGGCGCCGCGCGGCGGCAACGGTCGCGCGGGCCGTGTTCCATACGACCTCGACGCCGTGCTCGACATTGCCGTTCTGGCCTTCAACGAGTTCGGCTACGAAGCCACGTCGATGGGCGTGCTCGCCGAGCGGCTGGGCACCAGCAAGTCGGCCATCTACTACCACGTGACCGGCAAGGAAGACCTGCTTCGACGGGCCTTGGAGCGGGCGCTGGGCGGGCTGGAGGGCATCCTCGCCGAGCAGGGCGCCATGGACGGCTCGCCCGTCGAACGGCTGCGCTACGTGTTGCGCGGCGCCGTGCTCGTGCTCGCCGACGACCTGCCATACGTCACGCTGCTGCTGCGCCTGCGCGGCAACACCGAGGTGGAGCGGGAGGCGCTGGAGCGCCGCCGCGCGTTCGACCACGCGATCGCCGGTCTCGTCGACGAGGCCCGCGTCGAGGGGGCGCTGCGCGCCGACGTCGACGCCCGCACCACCGTGCGCCTGCTGTTCGGCATGATCAACTCGATCGTCGAGTGGTACAAGCCGGGCGGCGCGCTCACCCCCGATCAGCTCGCCGAAGACGTCATCACGGTCGCCTTCGAGGGTGTGCGGGTGCACGCTGCCGACGCCGTGCCCGCGGCGGGCGCCTAACCCTCCTTGGCCACCAGGGTCAACACGTCGTAGCTGGCGACGACCTCGTCGTGCTGGTTCACCAGCACGGCGTCCCAGCGCACCTCCCCGTATTCCTCGTTCTCGCGCGGCGTGATCTGCTTGGCGGTCAGCGTCACGCGCACGCTGTCGCCGGGCGAGACGGGGGTGATGAAGCGCAGGTTCTCGAGGCCGTAGTTGGCGAGCACCGGCCCCGGCGCGGGGTCGACGAACAGGCCGGCCGCCCAGGCGAGCAGCAGGTAGCCATGGGCGACGCGGCCGGGGAAGAACGGGTTGGCGGCCGCGGCCTCCTCATCCGTGTGCGCATAGAAGGTGTCGCCGGTGAACTCGGCGAAGTGGCCGATGTCCTCCAACGTGATCTCGCGCTCCGCCGAGACGACGGCGTCGCCGATGCGCAGCCGGGCGAGCGACTTGCGGAACGGGTGCTCCTCGCCCGCCTGCACCGGAGCGCCGGCGCGCCACCGGCCGGTCAGCGCAGAAAGCACGGCCGGCGTGCCCTGGATGGCGGTGCGGCGCATGAAGTGCTTGACCGCACGGATGCCGCCGAGCTCCTCGCCGCCGCCGGCCCGGCCGGGCCCGCCGTGCACGAGGTGCGGAACGGGCGAGCCGTGCCCGGTGCTGGTCTTCGCGTCATCCCGGTCGAGCACGAGCACCCGGCCGTGGAAGGGGGCGATGCCGGAGACGAGCGTCACGACCGTCTCGGGGTCGAAGCTCGCGACCGTGGCCACGAGGGAGCCGCCGCCCCGGTTCGCGAGCCGCACCGCGTCGGCCGCGTCGGTGTAGCCGATCACCGATGCGACGGGGCCGAACGCCTCGATGTCGTGCACGGCGGGTGCGTCGGCATCGTCGAAGCGCACCAGCACCGGCGCGAAGAAGGCCCCCTCCGGGGCCGGTGCCACGGTGCCGTTCAGCCGCACGACGGCGGGCTCGTCCAGGCTGCCGAATGCGAGGCGGCCGCCCCCGGCGAGCAGCTTCTCGACGCTGCGGCGCACCTCGTCGCGTTGTTCGATGCTGGCCAGCGGTCCCATCGTCACGCCGGCGGCGCGCGGGTCACCGAGGGTGACGCGCTGGGCGAGGCGGGCGCCGACCGCCTCCACGACGGCGTCGACGCGCGCGGCCGGCACGATGAGGCGCCGGATGCTGGTGCACTTCTGCCCGGCCTTCGACGTCATCTCGGTGACGACGCTCGCCACGTAGGCGTCGAACTCTGGGGTGCCCGTCACGGCATCCGCGCCCAGGATTGCGGCGTTCAGCGAGTCGGTCTCGCGACCCAGGGTGACCTCGCCGCGCAGCACACGGGGGTGCTCGGCGAGGGTGTGCGCGGTGGAGGCCGAGCCGGTGAATGCCACGCTGTCGCGCACGTCGAGGGTGTCGAGGAAGCCGCGCACCGATCCGCAGATCAGCTGCAGCGACCCGGCGGGCAGCAGGCCGGAGTCGACCATCGCCCGCACCGCGGCCTCGGTGAGGTACGCCGTCGGGGTTGCCGGCTTGACGATGCTCGGCACGCCCGCGAGGAAGGCGGGCGCGAACTTCTCGAGCATGCCCCACACCGGGAAGTTGAAGGCGTTCACCTGGAAGGCGACCCCGGGCAGGCGGGTGTAGACGTGCTGGCCGCCGAACGACCCGTCGCGTGCCAGATTCTCCGGGTCTCCGTCGACGAGGAGCTTCGCGTTGGGCAACTCGCGCCGACCCTTTGAGGAGTAGGTGTAGAGCACGCCGATTCCGCCGTCGATGTCGACCATCGAGTCGCGACGGGTGGCGCCGGTGCGGTCGCTCAGTGCGTACAGCTCCTCCTTGACGTCGCTGAGGTGCACGGCGAGGGCCTTCAGCCGCAGTGCGCGCTCGTGGAAGGTGAGCTCACCGAGGCTCGCCTGCCCGACGGTGCGGCCGTACTCCACCGCGGCGGCGATGTCGAGGCCGTCGCTGCCGACGAGCGCGACGCCCTCGCCCGTCGAGGCGTCCCGTGCGATGGTTCCCGTGCGGGGTTCCCACCAGGCGCCTTCGACGAAGCTGGGGAGGAGGCGGGGAGTGGTGGAGTCGCTGGGTGTCATGGTCGTGGCCCTTCGCGGTGCTGGTTCGTGCAGTGTTGGTGTGGTCGGTGTCGGTGTCGGTGTCGGTGCCGGTGATGGTGCTGGTGCCGGTGCTGGTGCATTCGATGCGGGATGCCGGGTCAGTCGGCCCAGGTGAAGAAGCCCTCACCGCTCTTGCGGCCGAGCTTGCCCGCGGCGACCTTCTCCCGCAGGAGGGCTGGCACCTCGAAGCGTGCGCCGAGCCGGCTCTCGAGGTACTCCGCGATTCCGAGGCGCACGTCGAGCCCGACGAGGTCGGTCAGCCGCAGCGGGCCGACGGGGAACTTGTAGCCGAGCACCATTGCGGCGTCGATGTCCTCGGCCGAGGCGACGCCGTCTTCGAGCATGCGGATCGCTTCGAGCGCGATGACGACGCCGAGGCGGGAGCTGGCGAAGCCGGGGGAGTCCTGCACGGTGATCGGCGTCTTGCCGATCGCCGCGACCCAGCCGAGCGCCTGCTCGACCAGCGCGGGCGCCGTGGCCGGGCCGCGCACGATCTCGACGAGGCTCGACGCGGGCACGGGGTTGAAGAAGTGCAGGCCGCAGAAGCGTTCCGGCCGGGCGAGTGCGGTGGCCAACTCGCCGATCGAGAGCGAGGAGGTGTTCGAGGCGAGCCACGCCTGCGGCGAGAGCTCGCGCTCGAGGCGGGTGAGCACCTCGACCTTCAGCTGCGCGTCTTCGGGCACGGCCTCGATCACGAGCGTCGCCGCGGCCAGGTCTGCGGCATCCGTCGTCGTTGCCGTTCTCGCCTCGAGGGCGTGCGCAGACTCGGCCGTCGTCTGGCGGGCGACGCTCGACGCGATCACGGAGCGCAACGCCTGCGCCGCGTGCGCGGCGGAGTCGGAGTCACGCTCCAAGATCCTGACGGAGGCGCCGGCCAGCAGGAACGCGTGTGCGATGCCGACGCCCATGCGGCCGCCGCCGGCGATGCCGACGACGCGGGGCACGCCGGTTGGGACGTTCACAGTCTCTGTCATTTCTTCTTCCGTTTCGCCAGGAAGGCGTCCATCCGCTCGAACTTCGCCGGCGATTCGAACAGCACCGACTGGGCCTGCTCGTCCACGGCGGGGTGGGCCGCGCGCGGTGCGTGGAACACGCGTTTCGTGGCCTGCACCGCGAGGGGATCCTGTTTCGCAATGCGGTCGGCGAGCGCATGGGCCGCCGCCTCCAGCTGTTCCGGCTCGTGCACCTCGGTGACCAGGCGCAGCGCGAGCGCATCCTCGGCGTTCAGCACCCGGCCGGCGAGCAGGATCTCCTTCGCGACGGGCTCGCCCACGAGCTCGGCGAGGCGCCAGCTGGCGCCGGCCGCCGCCAGGATGCCGAGGGATGTCTCTGGGTTACCGATGCGTGCGCTCGTGCTGGCGATGCGGAAGTCCGCCGCGTAGGCGAGCTCGGCGCCGCCGCCGAGCGCCCAGCCGTCGATGGCCGCGATGACGGGCATCGGCAGGGCGGCGATGCGGCCGAAGAGCCGGGAGTTGATGCCGGCCAGGGCATCCTCCCGGCGCCGGTCGCGCAGTTCGGCGATGTCGGCACCAGACGCGAAGACGCCGCCGTCGCCGCTGAGAATGAGGATCCGCGGGACGGCCTCGAGCTGGGCGCACACGGTGTGCAGCTCGTCGACCATTGCCGCATCGATCGCGTTGCGCACGGCGGGCCGGTTGAGCGCGACGTGCAGCCGGTCGGGGCGTTCGGCCATGATGCGGAGTGTGCTGGCGGTCATCACACCGTCTCCACGGCGAGGGCTGCGCCCTGGCCGACGCCGACGCACATCGTCGCGAGCCCGGTTCCTCCGCCTGCGCGCTCGAGGCGGCCGAGCAGCGTGGTGAGGATGCGGGTGCCGGAGGCGCCGAGCGGATGCCCGAGCGCGATCGCCCCGCCGTCGGCGTTGACGATCTCCTCGTCGAGGCCCAGCTGCCGCATGCACGCGAGCGCCTGAGTGGCGAACGCCTCGTTCAGCTCGACCGCGGCCAGCTCGCCGGCGCTGAGGCCGAGGCGGGCGAAGAGCTTGCGGGTGGCCGGCACGGGCCCGAGCCCCATCACCTCCGGCAGCACTCCGGCGGACGCGCCGCCGAGCACCCGGGCACGCGGCACCAGGCCGTAGCGGGCGATCGCGTCCTCGCTGACGATGAGCACGGCGGCCGAGCCGTCGTTGAGCGAGGAGGCGTTGCCCGCCGTGACGATGCTGCCGCCCTGCACCACGGGCCGCAGGCCGGCGAGCCGTTCGAGTGAGCTGTCGGCCCGGGGGCCCTCATCGACGGTGACATCACCGCTCTTCGTGGGCACTCCGACGATCTCCGAGGCGAACCGGCCGGCCTGAATCGCCGCCAGGGCGCGCTGGTGCGAGCGCAGGGCGAAGGCATCCGCCTCGGCCCGGCTGACTCCTTCGAGGGCGCCGACGTGCTCGGCCGTCTCCGGCATGCTCATCGTGAAGCCGTCGCGCTTGCCGAAGTCGGGGTTGGTGAAGCGCCAGCCGATCGAGGTGTCTGCCAGCTCCCCTGGCCGGCCGAATGCCTTCTCCGGTTTGGCGAGCACCCAGGGTGCGCGTGTCATGGACTCGACGCCGCCGGCGATCACCACGTCGGCCTCACCCGACTTGACCATGCTGGTGGCGAGGTGCACGGCCGAGAGCCCGGATGCGCAGAGTCGGTTGACCGTGATGCCGGGCACCGTCTCGGGCAGGCCGGCCAGCAGCGCGGCCATTCTGGCGACGTTGCGGTTGTCTTCGCCCGCCTGGTTCGCGGCGCCGAAGATGATGTCGTCGATGACGGCAGGGTCGATGCCCGTGCGGGAGACGAGCTCGCGGACCACGATCCCGGCGAGGTCGTCTGGGCGCACCCCTGCGAGGGCGCCGCCGTACCTGCCGATGGGAGTTCGAACTCCGCCAACTACAAATGCTTCTGCCATGGCTCCGTTACCTTGCATGCAGTTCCCACGGACTCGCGCTCGAGAACCGGACTTACTGACCGTTCGTTCTGTAAACGATGTCATGTGCTGCGCGCTGCGTCAATATTGGCACCGGAGGTGGGGGAAGCGTCCGAAATTGTGTTGCTCGGGTTGCTCGCTTACTGTACGTTCAGTTGGCGGGGAGTGATTCCTGCGACGCGAACAGGACGGGTGAGGATGGCGATCGAGAGCATGGACGATGTTCGCGCGGCTCCAGAAGGCGGACTCCGGCCCATGCTGCTGCGCGACCGCGTTGCGGTCACGCTGGGAATGCGCCTCGCGGTCGACGAACCGGGCCACGCCGTCATCACCATGGTCGTTCGCGACGACATGCTGAACGGGTTCGACGTCATGCATGGTGGGCTCATCTTCTCGCTCGCGGACACGGCCTTCGCCGTCGCCTGCAACGAGACCGACGAGGTCACCCTCGCCGCCGGCGCCGAGATCTCCTTCCTCCGACCGGTCCGGGTCGGGCAGGAGCTGACCGCGACCGCGCTACGCCGCACCCGGGCGGGGCGCAGCGGCATCTACGATGTGCAGGTGGTCGATGAGGCCGGCCATGTGGTCGCGGAGTTCCGCGGGCGCAGCCGCACGACGCGGCTGCCTGGCCCCGTGCCCGGCACCGGCACGCCGTAGCGTCCCGAGCCCAGAGCTGTCCGGGCCTGCACCCCTCGTCACCCACATGAACAATGCAATGGAGCATCCATGACACAGCTGTCGAAATCGCCGGCCTTCGCCCCCGCCCTGCAGGAGCTCGACGCCGAGGAGCGGATGTCGCGCGACGAGCTGGAGGCCCTGCAACTGGCCCGGCTCCAGGACACCGTGCGCCACGCCTACGCCAACGTGCCGTTCTACACCCGGAAGTACGACGAGGTCGGCGTGCACCCCGACGACATCCGCGAGCTCAGCGACCTCGAGAAGCTCCCCTTCACGACGAAGGAAGACCTCCGGCAGAACTACCCGTTCGGCATGCTGGCGGTGCCGCGGGCCGAGGTCGCCCGCATCCACGCGTCATCCGGCACCACCGGGCAGCCGACCGTGGTCGGCTACACGAAGGCCGACCTGGATGACTGGGGGCAGCTCGTCGCGCGGTCGCTGCGTGCAGCCGGCATCCGCCCGGGGCAGATGGTGCACAACGCCTACGGCTACGGCCTCTTCACCGGGGGACTCGGCGCCCACACCGGCATCGAGCGGCTCGGCTGCACCGTGGTGCCGATGTCCGGGGGCAACACGGCCAAGCAGGTGCAGTTGATCCGCGACTTCGAGCCGGACGCGATCCTCTGCACTCCGACCTACCTGCTGACCATCATCGACGCCCTGGCGGCGAGTGGCATGGACCCGCGGGACTCCTCCCTGGCGGTGGCCGTGCTCGGCGCCGAGCCGTGGACCAATGAGATGCGCTCCATGATCGAGGGCAGCCTCGGCATCGATGCGCTGGACATCTACGGCCTCAGCGAGGTGATGGGGCCGGGCGTCGGCAGCGAGTGCATCGAGTCCAAGGACGGCCCGCACATCTGGGAGGACCAGTTCCGTCCGGAGGTGATCGACTCCGAGACGGGGCACGCGCTGCCGGACGGCCGGCAGGGGGAGCTCGTCTTCACCACCCTCCGCAAGCAGGCGCTCCCGGTCATCCGCTACCGCACCCACGACATCACCACGCTCCTGCCGGGCACCGCCCGGCCGGGCATGCGCCGGATCGAGAAGATCACGGGGCGCAACGACGACATGATCGTGTTGCGCGGCGTCAACCTCTTCCCGAGCCAGATCGAGGAGATCGCGCTCGCCATCGACGGCCTCTCGCCGCACTTCGAGCTGGAGCTGACCCGCGTCGGACACCTGGACCGGATGACGGTGCACGTCGAGCCGACCAGCGGCCTCAGCGCCGCGGACGGGGAGCGTGCCGTCGCCGCCCTCGTGCGCGAGGTGAAGGTGCGCGTCGGCACGACGGTCGAGGTGCACCTCGCCGCCCCGGGGAGCCTGGAGCGCTCCGGCGGCAAGCTCAAGCGCGTCTACGACCACCGGCAGTAGCGGAGCACGGCGCGTGCGGCGCGCCCCGGGAGTCTCGCCACGCGCGCGATCGCGCCACTAGACTGCCGGGCAGCAGGGGGCCGCATGCAGCGTCCCTCGTGCACGGGCACTGTCGGGCAAGCGGAGGGAAGCGTTCATGAGCAGCACCGTTCACACCAGCAAGTCGGGGCTCTGGGGGGCCTTCGCCGGCATTATCACCCTGGCGCTGGTCGCCTTCCCGCTGTCCGCTGCGCTGTCGTTCGCCACCCATCCCGCAACGCAGGCGCTCTTCGGCGGGCGGCTGGAGGAAGCCTCGCAGTTCGGCTACACGCTGTTCTGGTGGGTGCTGGTGGCCATGATCGTGGCGCTGCCGTTTCTCGTGGGCTTCGGCGTCGCCAAGCTGAGTGCCAAGACCCTGACCATCGCCGGGGCCATCGTCGCGGTGTTCGTCATCCTCATCCTGGTGCTCGGCCAGCTGTTCGTGTTCATCTAGGAGCCGGCAGGCTGCCTGGCCCCCTCGTCGGCCGTGACCGCCGAGAGGCGCAGGGCGACGCTGCCCGACTTCTTCGAGCTGAACTTGTTCGCCAGGCGGATGGCCGTGAACTGGATGCCATATTTTGCCTTCAGCGCAGCGTCGGTGACGACGCGCGTGTCGGCGTCCGACACGATCACTGCGCGCGCCTGCACGGGCGCGGAATCCCCACGGATGCCGCCGCGGGCGTCACAGGCGACGAGCTCTATCCGCGGGTTGTTGCGGATCCGCTTCACCTTGCCCGAGTTTGTGCCTGTCGTCACCAGCACCTGGCCGTCGGGGCTCTCCGCGATCCAGACAGGCGTCGAGACGGCCTCGCCGCTCTGTCGAAACGTGGTCAGGAGCACATAGCTCTCGGCGGCCAGCGCGGAGAGTGGGGAAGTCGACATGCGACCCACTCTACGGGCCCGGAATCAGCGTTTCGGTGCGGTGCCCGGCCGTCGCGGGGGTGGCGCCTGCCGCCGCCTTCGCGACGGAATCGCCCGCTGTCCTGGGGCGCGCGAGCCGGTCGGGGAGTTGTACCGGCGGTCTGCGCCGCAGCCCCGATTTGGATGTCAAGCGCCGGGGCGTCTGATCCGGGTCGACGCTGCGCGGCGGGATGAGCAGGTGCCCCGCACCGTCGTGGATGACCTCCCAACCCTGATTGTGGAACAGCAGGTGGTGGTAACGGCAGAGCAGGATGCCGTCGTCAATGTCTGTTCGGCCGTTGTCGCGCTGCCAGTGCTTGATGTGGTGGGCCTCGGTCCAGGAGACCGGTCTGTCGCAGCCCTCGGCCATGCATCCGCCGTCGCGTGCGGCCAGGGCGATCCGTTGCCGCCTCGTGAACAGGCGGGTCTCCCGACCGAGGTTGAGCGGTTGCCCCTGCTCGTTGAACAGCACGGCGATGGAGCCTCCGGCGCAGATCTCGCGTTCGACGGCCTCGCGGGGCACTGCCTCATTGCTGGACTCGATGATCCCGAAACCCACCCCCGCTCCGTCGGTGCCCCGGGTGAGGGATTCCTGCTGCACGTGCAGGGTGACGCACGGGCGATGATCATCGAGAATCTTGTCGGGGTCGACGCTGACGCCGGCCCGGAGCAGGTCGACGAAGCCATCAGCCGTGAACTCATCGACCTCACGCAGGTCGCCCCGGGCGGCGCGGGCGGCGACGGTGTCCACTTGAGAGCGGAACTTCACCCCGGCCCTCCGTGGATGGCGCAACCGATCTTTGACCGCGATCACGAGGGCGCCGTTTTCCGGCTCCAGCAGGAAGGACCCGGCGACCATGCCGTCCGGTCGCTCCCATGCCCTGAAGTATTGCTGCCGCCGCATCTGCTCCGAGCGCGCGAGGACGCCGGCCGCATCAGCTCGATCACGCGCGGCCCGTGCCTCCTTGAACGCCAGCTCCGGGGTCAGGCGTGCGCACTCCCGAATGAGCTCGGGCAGCACTGCGCAAACCGCGGCGACCAGGGCCTCCTCACGGGCGGCTCGGGCCTCGGCCGGCTCGACGCGCGCTCCGTCGGCTGCGGATGCGGCACCCCCTGCCCCGAGCGGCCCGCGCAGCGCCTCGGTGAGGAGAAGTCGCCCGTCCGGCCCTGCGCGCAACCCGCCGCGGATCGCATCGCCGACACCGAGGCTGAACAGGCCGGATGCGACAGCATCGCTGATCGGGCCGAACCACGGTCTCGCGGCGGCCGAAGCGGGGAAGCCCGCCCCCTCCGCGGGCCCCGCCCCGCCCAGACCGGGCAGTGGCTCGCCGTCCGGGAGACCGGCCTCATGCCGCAAACGGGTCTCTTCATCGGCCGCCTCCGTCTGCGCCAGCATCAGGCCGGTGTTCAACAGAGTCGCCACCTCCGTGCGGGAGCCGCCGGTGATCCTCTGCAGCAGCGCGTTCGGGCTGGTGTGCCCCATCCGGTTGGCCAGACCCGCCTGCCCATACTCCCGGCCCGAGCGGCGGGCAAGCGATGCCGATGCCAGCGCGATCTGCCGCTGCAGCGTGGACGCATGCTGGGAGAGAGCCCCTATCGTCGCGAGGAGCGCTGAGTCGCCCAGCGCGTCGTAGCTGGCGGCGGTCAGGCGCACCGTCGTCTGCTCGCAGCTCTCGATGAGCTGCGCCGCTGGTGAGATTGCCGGGGACCGATCCTGCATGCCCCAATTTTACCGACGCACTGCCGCAGTGCTCGGGGAAAAGCCCTGATGTGGACAAGTTTCAACAACGGGTGCACTGTGCACAACAGGTGCCAGGTAGTCGCTCGGACGCGGCGCCGAAGGACGACAAGCAGCCGAACGCCCTCCGGCCCCAGACAGCGGTGAGCGCCCGGCGGCAGCCCTAGCCATTGACGGCCCGGCCCGTTGCCCATATGGTCGCCCGCAGGCCGGATATCGAAGACCGGACGCCGAGAAGCGGGGGATCGTCATGCACGCAGCAACACGTGCGGGGGCACGAGTTGTGCTCGTCGTTCTCCTCGCCGTCTCCGTCCTCGCCCAGGTCGTCCTGATCCCACGGCTTGCTCTGGACACCGTCATGGTGTTCCCGGAGGCCGAACCGCTGCGGATGCCGGGCATCATCGGCTGCGTGGCGATCGTCGTGTGCGCGCAGGTGGCGCTTCTCGCGGCGTGGAGGCTCCTGTCCCTGCTGCGGCACGGCGGAATGCTTCAGCCAGCGGCATCCTGGCCCCTGAACGCCCTCATCGGCAGCGGCGTTGCGGCCGTTGTGCTGTTCCTGGTCGCCTTCGCGATCCTCACTGCCGCCCAGTCGATGCCGCCCGCGGCGATGATCATCATCGTGCTCGGGGTCCTCGGCGGGAGCGGGCTGACGGTCGGGGCGATTGCGATGCGGGAGCGCGTGCGGAACGCGGGCGCGCTGCAGCGCGACGTGGTGGCGGCCGTCTGACGCCGATCGCACCACGTCCGAACGCAGAAACGGGTGAAGCCCCGGCCACTGGCCGGGGCTTCACCCGTTGTTGCTGCTGTGCCCCCGGAGGGATTCGAACCCCCGACCTTCGGTACCGGAAACCGGCGCTCTATCCCCTGAGCTACGGAGGCGCTTGAACGAGATTACCGCATTCCGACCGCGTCGAAAGACCACGGGCTGCGACGGCGGCCGGAGCGGGCTGCGCTACTCCGGCAGGTGCGAGAGCGCCGCGTTCACGAGCGTCTGCGCGTCGCCCGGCTCGAAGAACATCGTCGAGGTGGCGCTCAGCCAGTACGTCGGCGTGAAGACCTGCACCTCGCCGCTCTTCGGGTCGAAGAAGCCGTTCACCGCGGGCGGGGTGCCATAGGTCGGCACCGGCGTGCTGGAGGCTGCCGCCGCGTTCAGGGCCAGCGTCAGCTGCTCCGGGCTCGGCTGCGACAGGGCGAAGTTCATCAGCTCGTTGCTGGTCTGGTGCAGGTAGCCGCAGGCGATGCCGTTGTCGGCCAACGCGAGGGCGGCCAGCGAGCCCTCGGCCGGCTCGAAGCCCGGGTCGGTGCTGACGTTCGGGTTGAAGTCGTAGATGTCCTGCGGGGTGAGCAACGTCTCGCAGTCGATCGTGATGGGCGTGCCCGGCTCGATGCTCGGCGTCGGCTCCGCCGTCGGCTCGTCCGTCGCGGCGTCCGTCGGGGCCGCCGTCGCGGTCCCGCCCGGTGTCGCCTCCGGGGTCGGCTCCGCCGAGCAGCCGGCGAGGCCGAACACGGCAACCGCGGCGAGGGATCCAACGAGGAGGAGGGAGCGCGAGCGCGCGCGCAACGCGGGGGCAGGAACAACAGGCATGTACGCGACTCTAGCAATCGGGCCGCCCGGGTAAGATTGGGGCTCGTGACTCCCGCAGAACTCTCCCACTCCCTCGCCGGCATCGTTCAGAGCATCGTCGACGGCCGACGAACGGCGCGCGAGGGCGAGAATGACGCCCCGGATGCCGCAGCGCCCGTGATCACCGCCGCCGACGTCGTCCTGGAGCGCCCGAAGAACCGCGACCACGGCGACTGGGCATCCAACATCGCCATGAAGCTGGCCAAGCCGCTCGGCGCCAACCCGCGCGAGCTCGCCACCGAGATCGCCGCCGCCGCCGCGGGCATCGACGGTATCGCCAGCGCCGAGGTTGCCGGGCCCGGCTTCATCAACTTCCGCATCGACGCGGCCGCAGCCGGCGCGCTGGCCCGGGCCATCGTCGAGGCCGGCGAGGCCTACGGCACGAGCGACTCGCTCGCCGGCAGCACCATCAACCTCGAGTTCGTCTCGGCCAACCCGACCGGCCCGCTGCACATCGGCCACACCCGCTGGGCCGCGCTCGGCGACTCCATCGGCCGGGTGCTCCGCGCCGCCGGTGCCACCGTCGCCAACGAGTACTACATCAACGACGCCGGCAACCAGATGCAGAACTTCGGCGCATCCGTGCTGGCCGCCGCGAAGGGCGAGCCCACCCCGGAGGGCGGCTACCCCGGCGCCTACATCGCGACGCTCGCCGAGCAGGTGCTCGCCCGCGAGCCCAAGCTGCTCGAGCTCGATGACGCCATCGCGCTGCACACCGCCACCGAGATCGCCTACGAGCTGCAGCTCGCCGAGATCAAGGCCTCGCTCGACCGCTTCAACGTGCACTTCGACGTGTGGACCAGCGAGCGCACCCTGCACGCCCCCGGCGAGGACGGCGTCTCCGACATCGACACCGCCGTGGAGCGCCTGCGCGCCCAGGGCCACGTCTACGACGAGGACGACGCCGTCTGGGTGCGCACCACCGACTTCGGCGACGACAAGGATCGCGTCATCCGCCGCGGCAACGGCATCTACACCTACTTCGCCGCGGATGCCGCCTACTACCTCAACAAGGGCGACCGCGGCTTCCAGCACAAGATCTACCTGCTCGGCGCCGACCACCACGGCTACGTGCACCGCCTCAAGGCCCTCGCCGGCGCCGCAGGCGACGACCCGGAGAAGGACGTCGAGGTGCTCATCGGCCAGCTGGTCAGCATCAACGGCGCCAAGCTCTCCAAGCGCGCGGGCAACATCATCGAGCTCGACGACCTGCAGGCCTGGCTCGGCACCGACGCGCTGCGCTACACGCTCGGCCGCTACCCGGCGGACTCCCCGCTGACCATCGACCCGGAGATCCTGCAGCGCCGCACCAACGACAACCCCGTCTTCTACGTGCAGTACGTGCACGCCCGCACCACGGGTGTCGCCCGCAACGCGCTGGCCGCCGGCGTCGACCGCAGCGTGTTCGCCCCCGAACTGCTCGACCACGAGAGCGAGTCCGCTCTGCTCGGCGGCCTGCAGGAGTTCCCGCGCATCGTCGCCCAGGCGGCCACGCTGCGCGAGCCGCACCGCGTCGCGCGCTACCTCGAGGAGCTCGCCGGCCTGTACCACCGCTGGTACGACAGCTGCCGCGTCACCCCGCTCGGCGAGGAGCCGGTCGGCGATGTGCACCGCACCCGCCTCTGGGTGAACGACGCGACCGGCCAGGTCATCCGGAACGGCCTCGCCCTGCTGGGCGTCAGCGCACCGGAGCGGATGTAGTCATGTCGGAGGCGCTGGGCGCGACAGAGGCCGGAACCGGGGCGAGAAAGCGCCGGAATCCGCTCACGATCGTGCTCAGCGTTCTGATCGGCCTCGGCGTGCTCGTCGCGGTGTTCTTCATCGCCGACGGCATCGCCCGCGGCGTGGCCGAGCGCCGCGTCGCCGAGGAGATCGTCGCGCAACTGCCGCACGGCGTCGTCGCCAGCCCGAGCGTGCACATCGGCGGCACCAGCGTGATCGCGCAGTACCTGGGCGGCCGCTTCGAAGACGTCACGGTCTCGGCCCCGGATGCCGTCATCGACGGCATCCCCGCCGACGTCACGCTGCAGGCCAACGGCTTCCCCGTCGACACCACCCAGCCCGTCGACACGCTGACCGGAACGGTCACGCTCAGCGAGGACGCGCTGAACAGCCTGGTGGAGCGCACCGCCCCGAACGCGGCCGTGCAGCTCGGCTCCGGCGAGCTCAGCTACGCGGCCGAGGCCAGCTTCTTCGGCTTCTCCGTGGGCTACCGGGTGACCGGCGAGCTGCAGGCGGCCGGCGACAGCGTGCTCGTCACCCCGACCGGCGCCGAGGTCACGGCCGGCGGCGGCAGCCTCGACGTCGGCAGGCTCGTCGACCTGATCGTCGGCTCCGAGCCGATCAGCGTCTGCACCGCGCAGTACCTGCCGGTCGGCATCCAGGTCAGCAGCATCGACGTCGTGCCCGGCAGCGCGACCGTGCGCCTCGAGGCGCACGACCTGGTGCTCAACGACGACACCCTCGGCACGCTGGGCAGCTGCGCGCCGTAGCCGCCCAGCGTGCGGCCGATTGGCAGGCCCCGCCCGGTTCTCGCTAGTATTTGCCGTACCTCGCCCCGCCGCTCACCTGCGGCAGGCGGCGACCTCTGTTTGCTGGCTTCAGGGACCAATCCGGGTTCGCTCGCCACGCAGTGTGACTCCCACTCGTTCTCTCCGTGAGGTCCTCACCGTGGCCAATTTTGCCCTCGCCCCCGACTGGCTGGCCGTTCCAGTCCAGCCAAACGCCCTGAACCCGGCCATCTGGCCGGCACATGCCGAGCGCACGGATGCCGGTGAGATCAGCATCGCCGGTGTCCCGGCGCGTGCGCTGGCCGCCGAATTCGGCACCCCGCTCTACGTCTTCGACGAGGAGGACGTGCGCTCCCGCGCCATCCAGATGCGCGAGACCTTCGAGGCGGCCTTCGCCGCCATCGGGACCACTGTTTCCGTTTATTACGCCGGCAAGGCGTTCCTCAGCACGGCGGTCGTCGGCTGGGTGCGCGACGCCGGTCTCCGCGTCGACATCTGCAGCGGGGGAGAGCTCGCCGTCGCCCTCGCCGGCGGCGCCCCGGCATCCGAGCTCGGCTTCCACGGCAACAACAAGTCCGTCGCCGAGATCGACCGCGCCGTCGCCCTCGGCCTCGGCACCATCGTCATCGACAGCTCGATCGAGATCGAGCGGGTGGCCGCGGCCGCCGCGCGGCTCGGCCGGGTGCAGGCGGTGCGCCTCCGCGTGAACAGCGGCGTGCACGCCCACACCCACGAGTTCCTGGCCACCGCGCACGAGGACCAGAAGTTCGGCATCACGCTCGCCGACGCCCCCGCCGTCGTCGCCGCCATCCGCGCCCACGACAGCCTCGACTTCCGCGGCCTACACTGCCACATCGGCTCGCAGATCTTCGACGCGGCCGGCTTCGCCGAGTCCGCCGCGCGACTGCTCACCCTGCAGGCCGAACTGCTCGCCGGCGGGCCCGTTCCCGAGCTCAACCTCGGCGGCGGCTTCGGCATCGCCTACACCGAGGCAGACAGTCCAGCCGCCATCGAGGACATCGCCCGCGGCATGGCCGCCGCCGTCGGCGAGCAGTGCGCCCGCCTCGGCATCCCCGTGCCGCACATCGCCATCGAGCCCGGCCGCTCCATCGTCGGCAACGCCGGCGTCACCCTGTACGAGGTCGGCACGACCAAGCAGGTCAGCGTCCCGGATGCCGGCGGCGCCGACGCCGACAACACCCGCCTCTACGTGAGCGTCGACGGCGGCATGAGCGACAACGCCCGCCCCGCCCTCTACGGCGCCGACTACACGGTGCGCGTGGCCAACCGTGCCTCCGAGGCGCCCGTGCGCCTGGTGCGGGTCGCCGGCAAGCACTGCGAGTCCGGCGACATCGTCGTGGACGCCGATTACCTGCCGAGCGACGTCACCCCGGGCGACCTGCTCGCCGTCGCCGCGACCGGCGCCTACTGCTTCTCGCTCTCCAATAACTACAACTACCTCACCCGCCCGCCCGTCGTGGCCGTCAAGGCCGGCGCAGCCCGCCTCATCGTCCGCGGCGAGACCGAGGCCGACCTGCTCGCCCGCGACCTGGGCGCAGCCGGCTCAACCGTTCAGGAGACCGCACGATGATCGCCTACCGCTCCCTCCGCGTCGCCCTGCTGGGCGGCGGGTCCGTCGGCGCCCAGGTCGCCCGCCTCCTGCTCGAGGAGCAGGAGGAGCTCGCCCTCCGCGTCGGCGCCAAGCTCGAGCTGATCGGCATCGCCGTGCGCGACGTCAACGCCGAGCGCACCGTCGACCTGCCCCGCGAGCTGTTCACCACGGATGCCGAATCCCTCATCCTCGGCGCTGACGTCGTGATCGAGCTGATGGGCGGCATCGAGCCGGCCCGCACCCTCATCCTGCAGGCGCTCGGATCCGGCGCCGACGTCGTCACCGCCAACAAGGCCCTGATCGCCACCCACGGCCCGGAGCTCTTCGCCCTGGCCGAGCAGGTCGGCGCGCAGCTCAACTACGAGGCGGCCGTCGGCGGCGCCATCCCGATCATCCGGCCGCTGCGCGACAGCCTCGCCGGCGACACCGTGCTGCGTATCCTCGGCATCGTCAACGGCACCACGAACTTCATCCTCGACCAGATGGACTCGACCGGCGCCACGCTGGAGGACGCCCTCGCCACGGCGACGGCGCTCGGCTACGCAGAGGCAGACCCGACCGCCGACATCGGCGGCTACGACGCCGCCCAGAAGGCCGCCATCCTGGCCGGACTCGCCTTCCACACCTCGGTGCCGATCGACTCCGTCTACCGCGAGGGCATCACCGGGATCACGGCCGAGCAGATCGCCTCCGCCCAGAAGGCCGGCTACGTCGTCAAGCTGCTCGCCGTCTGCGAGCGCGTCACCGACCCCGCCACCGGCGTCGAGGGCGTCTCCGCCCGCGTGCACCCCGCCATGGTTCCGCGCGACCACCCGCTGGCCGCCGTCCGCGGCGCGAACAACGCCGTCTTCGTCGAGGCGGAGTCCGCCGGCAGCCTGATGTTCTACGGCGCGGGAGCCGGGGGAGTGGAGACGGCATCCGCCGTGCTCGGCGACCTCGTCTCGCTCGGCCGCAGGCACGTCGCCGGCGGCCCCGGCCTCGGCGAGTCCACCCACTCCGAGCTGCCGATCCTCGACATCAGCAGCGTGAGCACCCGCTACTCGGTCACCCTCGAGGTCACCGACGAGCCCGGCGTCCTGGCCGCCATCGCCAACGTCTTCGCCGAGAACGGCGTATCGGTCGAGCTCGTCGAGCAGTCGATCCAGGGCGACGCCGGCACGGCTACCCTTGTGATCGGGACCCACCAAGCCCCCGAGGCCGCGCTCGCGGCCACGGTCGACGCCCTGTCGTCAAACAGTGTTGTGACATCCGTCGCATCCGTCATCAGAGTTGAAGGAGCCCAGCGACCATGAACGCCCAGCCCAGCCCCACTTCACGGCAATGGCGCGGCGTCCTGCGTGAATACGCGGACCGCCTGAATGTGACGGACGCCACCCCCATCATCACCCTGGGCGAGGGCGGGACCCCGCTCATCCCGGCCCCCGCGCTCTCCGCGCGCACCGGTGCCAAGGTGTGGGTCAAGTTCGAGGGGATGAACCCGACCGGCTCCTTCAAGGACCGCGGCATGACGATGGCCATCTCCAAGGCCGTCGAGGCCGGCGCCAAGGCCGTCATCTGCGCCTCCACCGGCAACACCTCCGCCTCGGCCGCCGCCTACGCCGCCCACGCCGGCATCACCGCCGCCGTGCTCGTGCCGGAGGGCAAGATCGCCATGGGCAAGCTCAGCCAGGCGGTCGTGCACAACGGCCAGCTGCTGCAGGTGCAGGGCAACTTCGACGACTGCCTCGACATCGCCCGCGACCTCGCCGCCAACTACCCGGTGCACCTGGTCAACTCGGTCAACAACGACCGCATCGAGGGCCAGAAGACGGCCGCATTCGAGGTGTCGGAGGTTCTCGGCGACGCGCCGGACTTCCACTTCCTGCCCGTCGGCAACGCCGGCAACTACTCGGCGTACTTCCGCGGCTACAGCGAGGACCTCGAGCGCGGCACCACCACCAAGCTGCCCCGCATGTTCGGCTTCCAGGCCGCCGGCTCCGCACCCATCGTGCTCGGCCACGTCGTGAAGAACCCCGAGACGATCGCCAGCGCCATCCGCATCGGCAACCCGGCATCGTGGGAGATGGCCCTCAACGCCCGCGAGGTCAGCAACGGCTACTTCGGCGCCATCACCGACGAGCGCATCCTCGAGGCGTACCGCATCCTGGCCGCCGAGGTCGGAATCTTCGTCGAGCCCGCCTCCGCCATCAGCGTGGCCGGCCTGCTCGAGCAGGCGGACGCCGGCAACGTCCCCGCCGGCGCGACCGTCGTGCTCACCGTCACCGGCCACGGCCTGAAGGACCCGCAGTGGGCCCTGCAGACCGCAGACGGCGGCACCGTGCAGCCGACCGTCGTCCCCGTCGACACCGCCGAGATCGCCAGCGTCCTCGGACTGGGCAAGGCGTGACCGGCGTGATGCCCGGCGCCGGGAGCACGGCAGCGGTGACCCCGCTGCGTGAGCTCGGCGCTCTCATCGACGGCCGCCGCGTCGAGGTCAAGGTTCCCGCCACCACGGCGAACCTCGGCCCCGGCTTCGACACCCTCGGCCTGGCACTGGCCCAGTACGACGACCTCGTCGTGACGGCATCCGCGACCCCCGGCGTCCACGTCGAGGTGCACGGAGTCGGCGCCGGCGAGGTGCCCACCGACGAGACCCACCTCGTCGTCCGTGCCATCGCACACGGCCTCGCCCACTACGGCTACGCGCTGCCGGGGCTTCGCCTCGAGGCGCACAACACCATCCCGCACGGGCGCGGCCTCGGCTCCTCCGGCGCCGCCATCTCGGCCGGCATCATCGCCGCCCGCGGCCTGCTCACCGGCATCGCCGAGATGAGCGATGTGGACGCACTGGCCCTCGCCACCGACATGGAGGGGCACCCGGACAACGTCGCGCCCGCCCTGTTCGGCGGCCTCACCATCGCCTGGGTGACCCCGGACGGCCCGCAGCACAAGAAGCTCATGGTGCACCGCGGCGTCTCACCCGTCGTGTTCGTGCCAGAGGCCGAGATGTCCACGGCGCTGGCGCGCAGCCTGCAGCCGGACTCCGTGCCGCACGAGGACGCCGTGTTCAACGTGTCGCGCTCGGCCCTGCTGATCGCCTCCCTGATCCAGAGCCCTGAGCTGCTTCTCGCGGCCACCGAAGACAAACTGCACCAGAACTACCGCGCCGCGGCGATGCCGGAGACGAACCGTCTCATCACGCTGCTGCGGGACGCGGGCCTGCCCGCCGTGGTCTCCGGTGCCGGTCCATCGATTCTGGTGCTGGCGAGCGACCCCAGCCAGCGCCTGATCGCGGCCGAGCTCGTGGCCCAGCACGCGGAGACCCCGTGGCAGGCGCTCATGCTCGCCGTCGACGTGAAGGGAACGGTGCTCGGCGTCAGCTAGACCGAGCCCTCCGTCACCCTGCGACTCCGTTTCACGAGATTCTGCAGATCCGAGCGGATGCCGCGGCCAACAGGCCGCGGCATCCGCTCTCTGCGTTCCAGCTGCCGCCCGCCTGCGCCATCGACTACGCGGAAAGCGCTCCAACCGCGCCAGGTTGGGGCACCTTGTGCGTAGTCGATGCGTTGCCGGCCGGGAGCAGCCGCTGGTTGCTGCTGTCGAGAGCCCGGCGACTCGTGCGCGGAGCGGGTCGTGACGCCTCGGGCCGGCGAGCACCCTCACGTTGGCTCGAGGGAGCTTGCGACCGAAGCCAGCGGTGCAGGGCGGGCGGTTGCCGGGTGCACCCGGTGCACTCGTTGACTCGTGCGCGGAACGGGTCGTGCGGGGGGAGGCCGACGAGCACCCTCACGTTGGCTCGAGGGAGCTTGCGACCGAAGCCAACGGTGCAGGGCGGGCGGTTGCCGGGTGCACCCGGTGCACTCGTTGACTCGTGCGCGGAGCGGGTCGTGCGGGGGGAGGCCGACGAGCAGCGGTTGCCGTTTTGTAGGTTGCCTGGGGAATGGCTGCCGCCTTTCGCGACGCTTCGCGACACGCCGTTGCCCGCGTGTGAGAAACGCGCAGCCCGAGATGCTAGGGTTGCAGAGCACCCGGTAAACGGCGCCACACAGGCGAATCCAGAACCCGGTGTATTTCTAGCAAATCTTGCTTTCGCTCGCGCCAACTGCTCTGCGCGTCATCTCCCTTGATACTCGCTCTCAGAAGCTCGAACGATCAGCTCCCTGGCACCACACTCTCGTTGTGGGCCAGACGGAAGGACCAAGACCCCGTGACTGATGTCAACACCGGCGCCACAGGCGCACACACCCGTACCGAACTGAACGCGCTGCGCGTTGCCGAGCTGCAGGCCCTGGCCAACCAGCTGGGCATCAGCGGTGCAGGCAAGCTCCGCAAGGGCGAGCTCATCGATGCGATCTCCGAGACCGAAGCGACGGCCGCCCCGGCATCCGCTGCCCCGGCCGCCGCAGTGGAGGCCGTCATCGTCGACGCCGCTCCCGTCGCGCCGGCCGCGGCCGCTCAGGCCCCGGCAGCCGCACCGGCCGAGTCGCCCGCTGAGGCGCCTGCCGCGCAGCCCGCCCGCGCCAAGCGCGGACCGCGCCGTGCCAGCAGCGCGACGGCAGCAGCAGGCCACGTCAACGTGGAGGCCGGCACCGGCCTGGACAGCCTCGTCCCCGCGCTCGACGCCGTCGCAGCCAACAAGGCGAACAAGGCCAACCAGACGAACAAGGCCGGCCAGGCGGGCAAGACCGCCGCGCCGATCGACGCCGCTGGCACCGACGCAGCCGTCGCCGACACGACGGCCGCCGACACCACGGTCGCCGGCGCCACCGAGGGCGACGCCAGCGAGAAGCCCGCACAGAACGAGCGGGGCGGCCGCAACCGCCGCCGCAGCTCGCGCGGCGGCGACGCCCCCGCGAACGGCGACTCGGGCGAGGCCGCAGAGGCCACCGCGCCCGCCGAGGGCGAGAGCGCCGAGGCCGGCACCAGCGAGGAGCCCCGTCAGGGACGCAACCGCAACCGCAACCGCAACAAGCAGCAGAACGGCGGCGAGCAGGCCGACGGCCAGCAGGGCGAGCGTCAGCAGGGCGAGCGTCAGCAGGGCGAGCGCCAGCAGAACGACCGCCAGCAGGGCGAGCGCCAGGGCAACCAGCGCAACCAGCGCGGCCAGCAGCAGGAGCAGGGCCAGGGCGCCCAGCAGGCGCAGAACCGTGGCGAGCGCGATGGCCGGGGCGAGCGCGAACTCCTCGACGGCGACCGCAGCGGCCGCAGCCGTTTCCGTGACCGCAAGCGTCGCGGCGGCGGCCTCGACGACGACTTCGAGCCCGAGATCAGCGACGACGACGTGCTCGTTCCCGTTGCCGGCATCCTCGATGTCCTCGACAACTACGCCTTCGTGCGCACCAGCGGCTACCTGCCCGGCCCGAGCGACGTCTACGTCTCGCTCGGCCAGGTCAAGAAGTACAACCTGCGCAAGGGTGACGCCGTCGTCGGCGCCATCCGCCAGCCGCACGAGGGCGACCAGAGCGGCCGCCAGAAGTACAACGCCATCGTCAAGGTCGACTCGATCAACGGCCAGACCGTCGACGAGGCCGCGGCCCGCGTGGAGTTCCAGAAGCTGACCCCGCTCTACCCGCAGGAGCGCCTGCGCCTGGAGACCGAGTCCGGCAAGGTCACCCAGCGCATCATCGACCTGGTGTCGCCGATCGGCAAGGGCCAGCGCGGCCTGATCGTCGCTCCGCCGAAGGCCGGCAAGACCATCGTTCTGCAGCAGATCGCCAGCGCCATCGCGCAGAACAACCCCGAGGTCCACCTCATGGTCGTTCTGGTCGACGAGCGGCCCGAAGAGGTCACCGACATGCAGCGCACCGTCAAGGGTGAGGTCATCGCCTCCACCTTCGACCGCCCGGCAGAAGACCACACCACGGTCGCCGAGCTGGCCATCGAGCGCGCGAAGCGCCTCGTCGAGCTCGGCCACGACGTCGTCGTGCTGCTCGACTCGATCACCCGCCTCGGCCGCGCGTACAACCTTGCCTCGCCGGCATCCGGCCGGATCCTCTCCGGCGGCGTCGACGCTGCAGCCCTGTACCCGCCGAAGCGCTTCTTCGGTGCCGCCCGCAACATCGAGAACGGTGGCTCGCTCACCATCCTGGCCACCGCGCTCATCGAGACCGGTTCCAAGATGGACGAGGTCATCTTCGAGGAGTTCAAGGGCACCGGCAACATGGAGCTGCGCCTGTCCCGCCAGCTCGCCGACAAGCGCATCTTCCCGGCCGTTGACGTCAACGCATCCGGCACCCGCCGCGAAGAGATGCTGATGAGTGCCGACGAGGTCAAGATCACCTGGAAGCTGCGCCGCGCCCTCGCCGGCCTCGAGCAGCAGCAGGCCCTCGAGGCCGTCCTCGGGCGCCTCAAGGAGACCCAGTCCAACGTCGAGTTCCTCATGCAGGTGCAGAAGACCATGCCGGCGGGCACCGCCGGTCACGAGAACGACCACCGCTAGCTCTCTGTCAGAACCCGTCTGGTCCCGCGGATGCACGATCGTGCATCCGCGGGGCAGGCGGGTTCTTGTCGTCGAGGGAGAATGAGTCACGGAGGAAGCAATGTTTGAATCAGTCCAGGTCCTGTTCAAGGAGCACGCCGATCTGCAGGAGCAGCTCGCCGACCCCGCGCTGCACGCCGACGCGGCGCGCGCCAAGAAGGTGAACCGGCGCTACGCCGAGCTCTCCAAGATCGTCGCCGCCCACGAGGGCTGGGTGCAGGCGCAGGACGACCTCGCCGCAGCTAAGGAGCTGGCCAAGGAGGACGACGCCTTCGCCGAGGAGCTCCCCGCCATGGAGGAGCACCTGGCGACCGCGCAGGAGAAGCTGCGCCGCCTGCTGATTCCGCGCGACCCGGATGACGGCCGCGACGTGATCATGGAGATCAAGGGTGGAGAGGGCGGCGCGGAGAGCGCGCTGTTCGCCGCCGACCTGCTCCGCATGTACATGCAGTACGCCGCTTCCAAGGGCTGGAAGACGGAGATGATCGAGAGCGACGAGAGCGATCTCGGCGGCTACAAGAACGTCCAGATCGCCATCAAGTCCAACGCCACCGACCCGTCGCAGGGCGTCTGGGCGCACCTCAAGTACGAGGGCGGCGTGCACCGCGTGCAGCGCGTGCCCGCGACCGAGACCCAGGGCCGCATCCACACCTCGACGACCGGCGTGCTGGTCTTCCCCGAGGTCGACGAGCCTGAGGAGGTCGAGATCCACGCGAACGACCTCAAGATCGACGTCTACCGCTCCAGCGGCCCCGGCGGCCAGTCGGTCAACACGACCGACTCCGCCGTGCGCATCACACACCTCCCGACCGGCATCGTCGTGGCCATGCAGAACGAGAAGAGCCAGCTGCAGAACCGCGAGGCCGGCATGCGCGTGCTGCGCGCCCGCATCCTGGCCCGCCGCCAGGAGGAGCAGGCCGAGCTCGACAGCGCCAAGCGCAAGACACAGATCCGCACCATGGACCGTTCAGAGCGCATCCGCACGTACAACTTCCCGGAGAACCGCATCGCGGATCACCGCACCGGCTACAAGGCGTACAACCTCGACTCCGTCATGAACGGCGCACTCGACCCCGTCATCGAGTCGGCGATCCACGCCGACGAGGAGGCGCGCCTGGCCGACATCGGCGACCAGGGCTAGTCACCCGCACCCGTGCGGATGCACCCCCAGCGGCGCAGCAGGCTTCGGCCGGCTGCGCCACTGCTGTCTCCGCCGTCTGTTCCGCCCCTGCGGCCCGCGTGCGCACGCGCACGCGCACAACCCTTTCGCGACTGCGTGCAGTAGTGTCGGCAGCACGGAGTCACACTGGCCCCCGTGAGCGGATGAGCACATGCTTCCAACGCACGAAACGGTTCTCGGTGTGCTCGGCACATCGCGCAAGCCCGATGAACGACGAGTCCCCATCCATCCGGCGCACTTCGAGCGCATCGCGGAGTCGCTGCGCCAGCGCATCGTCCTGGAAGAGGGCTACGGCCGCCATTTCGGTGTCGGCGACGCCGAGATCGCCCCGTTCGTCGGAGCGATCCGCAGCCGCGCCGAGGTGATCGAGGCGGCAGACGTCGTGCTCCTTCCCAAACCCCAGCTCGAGGACGTCGCGGCGCTCCGCGACGGACAGACGCTGTGGGGCTGGCCGCACTGCGTGCAGGACGCCGCCCTCACCCAGCTGGCCGTCGACAAGCGACTCACCCTCATCGCCTTTGAAGCCATGAACCACTGGCAGAGCGACGGCGGCTTCGGCCTGCACGTGTTCCACAAGAACAACGAGATCGCCGGATATAGTTCTGTGCTGCATGCTCTGGCCCTCTGCGGCTCGACGGGGGACTACGGGCGCAGGCTCACCGCCGTCGTGATCGGCTTCGGTGCCACCGCCCGCGGGGCCGTCACCGCGCTGAACGCGCTCGGCATCCACGATGTGCGCGTGCTCACCAACCGCCGCGTCGCCTCGGTCGCCGCACCGATCCACTCCGCGCAGATCGTGCAGTTCGACCATGACGACGGCCCGTACCTCAGCGAGGTCATCACCGACGACGGCCGGGTGCCGCTTGCGCCGTTCCTGGCCGAGAGCGACATCGTCGTCAACTGCACGCTGCAGGATCCGAATGCTCCGCTGCTCTACCTGCGCACGGCCGACCTGGGCGCATTCCGGCCCGGCAGCCTCATCATCGACGTCTCCTGCGACGACGGCATGGCCTTTGACTGGGCGCGGTCGACGACCTTCGCGGAGCCGATGTTCACGGTGGGCGGCAGCATCAACTACTACGCCGTCGACCACAGCCCGTCCTACCTGTTCAACTCCGCCAGCTGGGAGATCAGCGAGGCGCTGCTGCCGTTCCTCGGCGGCGTCATGGGCGGTCCGGCGGCCTGGGCGGGCAACGAGACGATCAGCCGCGCCGTCGAGATCGAGAACGGCGTCATCGCGAACCCGGCAATCCTGGCATTCCAACATCGGGCGGCCGAGTACCCGCACCCGCGCGACGGCGATGCGCCCACTGCACTACCGACGGGGGCGGACGGCCGCTAGGCTCTGCACCGCACGGTCGGCGCGAGGGGGCAACCATGGAACTGCAGAACATCCTGCTGGGGATGGTCGCCATCGGTGGTGTGATCGCGGCGGGCATCTGGGTCCTCAAGACACTCTTCGACGCGGAGATGCCGAGCATGGAGCGCCTCATCTGGCTGCTCATCATCCTGATGTTCCCGCTGGTCGGGGCGCTGATCTGGCTGAGCTGGGGCCGGGACTCACTGCGCCAGCGCCCGGATGCCGCGCCGAGCAGCCCGGCAACCTTCCGCAAGGAGGAGGCTCCCCGCTAACCGGCGGGGTTCCGACAGGCTCAACCTGCTGGGTTCCGACAGGCTCAACCGGCGGGGTTTCGACAGGCTCAACCTGCGGGTTGGGGCGGGGTGGCGGAGGGGTCTGCCGCAGAGCGTCGCTAGATGCTCCAGTCGTGCACGCCGCGGGCGGCGTCCATCGTCTCGGGCTTCAGCGGCCGGATGTGCGCGGGAACGCCGACGATCAGCGAGTGCGGCGGGGCGTCCTTGCTCATCACCGCGTTTGCGCCGATTGTGCTCCACGCGCCGATGACGATGTCGCCGAGCACCTTCGCGCCGGCCCCGACGGTCACCCCGTCCTCGAGGGTCGGGTGCCGCTTCTGCCCGGGCTTGATGCCGTGCAGGCTCTTCCCGCCCAGGGTGACCCCGTGGTAGAGCATGACGTCGTCGCCGAGCACCGCCGTCTCGCCGATCACGACCCCCATCCCGTGGTCAATGAACAGCCGGCGGCCGATCGTCGCGCCGGGGTGGATCTCGATGCCGGTGGCGAATCGGGTGAGCTGGGAGAGCAGGCGCGCGGGCAGGCGGATGCCGCGCTGCCAGAGCGTGTGCGCGAGCCGGTAGCTCCACACGGCGTGCAGCCCGGAGTAGGCGAGGAAGATCTCCGCATTGCTCCGGGCAGCCGGGTCATGGGCCCTGGCCGTTGCCACGTCTTCCCGGAGCGCTGCGAAGAAGGTCATCCCGTTAGTCAAGCAGGTCTTCGTAGAGAACGGTGCTCACGTAGCGCTCACCGAAGTCGGGCACGACGACGACGATCGTCTTGCCGGCGTTCTCCGGGCGCTTGGCCACCTCGAGTGCGGCCCAGACGGCCGCGCCGGAGGAGATGCCGCCGAGGATCGCCTCGTCGGTGGCCAGCCGGCGCGCGGTGGCGATGGCATCCGGGGTGGCCACGTCGATGACCTCGTCGTAGACGGTGGTGTCCAGGATCGCGGGGACGAAGTTCGCGCCGAGGCCCTGGATCTTGTGCGGGCCCGGGGTGCCGCCGGTGAGGATGGGGGAGTCCAGCGGCTCGACGGCAATCACCTGCAGCCCGGGCTTGCGCTCCTTGAGCAGGCCGCCCGCGCCGGTGATGGTGCCGCCGGTGCCGATGCCGGCCACGAAGATGTCGACGGCGCCGTCGGTGTCGGCCCAGATCTCCTCGCCGGTGGTCGCCCGGTGGATGGCGGGGTTGGCCGGGTTGGCGAACTGGCTGGCGAGGATCGCGCCGGGGGTCTCGGCGACGATCTGCTCTGCCCGCTCCACGGCGCCGCGCATGCCGTCGGCGCCGGGGGTGAGCACGAGCTCCGCGCCGTAGGCGCGCAGCAGCACGCGGCGCTCTTTGCTCATCGACTCCGGCATGGTCAGGATGACCTTGTAGCCGCGCGCGGCGCCGACGAGGGCGAGCGCGATGCCCGTGTTGCCGCTGGTGCCCTCGACGATGGTGCCGCCGGGCTGCAGCTGACCCGAGGCCTCGGCCGCGTTGATGATGGCGGCGCCGATGCGGTCCTTCACGCTCGCGGCCGGGCTGTAGAACTCGAGCTTGGCGAGCACCGTGGCCTCGGAGCCGTCGGTGATTCGGTTCAGGCGCACCAAGGGAGTGTTTCCGATGGTGTCGATGATGCTGTCATAGATGCGCGGAGCCATGGGCGAAGCCTTTCGGTGCAGAATCAATCGGGAGACGCGCCCGGAGCAACAATGGCGCGGCGCAATCAACACTAGGGCTCGGGCCCGGCACAGGCGAGTGCGTTACATTCCCCTATGTGAATGTTTCAGCAAACGACGCCGCCCGCCCCCTGCGCGAGATCCGCGATTCGGCGGCAGCCGCCCTCGGCTCGGCCGGGATCCTCGACCCGGAGATCGACGCCGAATTGCTGATCGGGCACGTCACCGGGCGCTCCCGCGGTGAGCTGCAGGCGGGCATCGTGATGGACGCCGAGCTGAGCGCCGCGGATGTCGCCGCCCTCGCGCCCCTCGTCGAACGCCGCGCCCGGCGCGAGCCGCTGCAGCACATCACCGGCCTCGCGCCGTTCCGCTCGCTCGAGCTCGCGGTCGGCCCCGGCGTCTTCGTGCCCCGGCCGGAGACCGAGCAGGTCGCCCAGATCGCCATCGATGCCCTGCACGCCGCCGCCGCGCCCAGCCCGATCGGCGTCGACCTCGGCACCGGCAGCGGCGCCATCGCGCTGGCCATGGCCACCGAGGTGCCGCGCGCCCGCATCTGGGCGGTCGAGAACTCGCCGGAGGCCTTCGTCTGGACCAGCCGCAACTTCCGCGAGACGGATGCCGGCAACGCCACCCTCCAGTTCGCCGACCTGGCCGACGCCCTGCACGAGCTCGACGGCTCCGTCAGCGTCGTCATCTCCAACCCGCCGTACATCCCGCTGGCCGCGATCCCGCGCGACCCGGAGGTGCGCCTGTTCGACCCGGAGCACGCCCTCTACGGCGGCGAGGACGGCCTCGACGTCGTCCGGCACGTCTCGCAGACCGCGCTCCGGCTGCTGCACCCGGGCGGCACCCTCGTCATCGAGCACGGCGAGCTGCAAGCGGCCGAGATCGCCGCGCTGCTGGAGGCCGACGGCTGGCGCGCGGTGGCCTCCCACCGCGACTTCACCACCCGCGACCGCGCCACCACCGCCCTGCGCTAGCCGCCCCTCGCGAACGCGCCTGCCCCGGCCTCCTGCCGTTCTGCGGATACGCGCGACCGCCTGCGGTGTGTCGCGGCATTTTCGCGGCGTGTCGGCCGCCGCATCCGCGGACCGGCAGATCTCAGAAGCCAGCGCCCAGTGCCCAGAATCCAGAGCCCAGTGCCCAGAGGCCGGCCTCGGCGGCGGCCTCGTGCCCGCCGGCCCACCAGGACGTGGCGAGGCGATACCGGCTGGCCCCGGTCGGCTCGGCCAGGCGGGGGAGCCGCTGCCGGACGTCGTAGCCGTAGAGCGTCTTGTCGCAGTCGAAGAAATACACGTCACCGGGCGCCGGGCCGGTATCGCGGCCGTTGCTGTGCCGTGCCAGAAGCACACAGGCTGCCTGCAGTAGAATCGTCGGAAATGGCTCCACGCATCTTCGACTGCTCGGTCGACACCGAACTCATGTCCGGAATGAGGCTGGCGCGCTCGGCGATCGGCCGCGGCGCGCTCGTCGTCATGCCCACCGACACGGTGTACGGCATCGCGGCCGACGCCTTCAACCCGGCCGCCGTCCAGCGCCTGCTCGAGGCCAAGGGCCGCGAGCGCAGCTCGCCGCCGCCCGTGCTGATCCCCGGCATCGCGACGCTCGACGCACTCGCCGCCGAGGTGCCGCAGGCCGTGCGCGACCTGATCGACGCCTTCTGGCCGGGCGGTCTCACCGTCATCCTGCGCGCGCAGCCGTCGCTGAGCTGGGACCTGGGCGAGACCCGGGGCACCGTCGCACTGCGGATGCCGGCCAACCCGCTGGCCCTCGAACTGCTCAGCGAGACCGGCCCGCTCGCCGTCTCCTCCGCCAACCGCACCGGCATGCCGGCAGCGACCGGCGCCGCCCAGGCCGAGGACATGCTCGGCGAGAGCGTCGAGGTCTACCTCGACGGCGGCGAATCCGGCGCAGACTACGAGGCGATCGGCGAGCGTGCGGGCGACCTCTCCTCCACGATCATCGATGCCACCACGCTCGGCCAGCCCGGCGGCGCACTCCGCATCGTGCGCGCCGGCGTCATCTCCCGCGAGCAGATCCGCGCCATCGTCGGCGACCTGCTGGCCGGTCCGGACGCGGCCGTGCCGCAGCCCGCCGCCGCGACAGACGCCGCCGCGACAGACGCCGCCGCGACAGACACCGCCGCGCCCGAGAGCGCCACAGAACCCGCGGAGCCGGACGCGTGACCCTGTTCGTGGTGCTCGCGCTGATCTCGGCGCTGGTCACCTTCGGGCTCTCGATGCTGGTGTATCGACTGGCCCACCGCTACAAGCTGTACCCAAAGATCCGCGCGCGCGACGTGCACACCCGGCCGACGCCCCGCCTCGGCGGCATCGCCATGTTCCTCGGCATCGTCGCCGCCTTCGGCGTGGCCTGGCTGATCTCGGCCCAGTTCCCGCCGCTGAAGATCATCTTCGACGACCCGGCCCAGATCCTCGCCATCCTCGGCGGCGCCCTGCTGATCGTGCTGATCGGCGTCGCCGACGACATCTGGGACCTCGACTGGATGACGAAGCTCGCCGGCCAGTTCCTCGCCGCCGGCCTCATCGCCTGGAAGGGCGTGCAGGTCTACGCCCTGCCGCTCGGCGGGGTGACGGCGATCGGCTCCTCCTGGATCTCGCTCATCATCACCGTGTTCGCCATCGTGCTGGTGATGAACGCCATCAACTTCATCGACGGCCTCGACGGGCTCGTCGCCGGCGTCGCGCTGATCGCCAACGGCGTCTTCTTCCTGTACACCTACCTCCTCGTGCAGCAGACCTCGCCGAGCAACTACTTCAACCTGGCCTCGCTGATCGCCGCGCTGCTCGTCGGCGCCTGCGTCGGATTCCTGCCGTTGAACTGGCACCCGGCCCGGCTGTTCATGGGGGATGCGGGCGCTCTGCTGATCGGGCTGCTGATGGCGACATCCGCCATCGCCGTCACGACCCAGGTCAGCCCGGCGTCGCCGTCGCTGGTCAGCGCCGAGCTGATGCCGGCGTTCATCCCGATCATCCTGCCGTTCGCCGTGCTGCTGGTGCCGCTGCTGGACTTCAGCCTCGCCGTCTTCCGCCGGCTGCGGGCGGGCAAGTCGCCGTTCAGCGCCGACCGCAAGCACCTGCACCACCGCCTGCTCGACATGGGCCACTCGCACCTGCACGCCGTGCTCATCTTCTACGGCTGGACGGCGGTCGCCTCCATCGGCTGCGCGCTGTTCTTCATCCTGCCCGCCTACTTCGGCCTGCCGGCCTGGTGGGCCGCCGTCTTCCTCGTCCTCGGCCTGATCGCCTGCACAGCCGTCACCCTGGCCCCGCTCAGCAAGCGCAAGGCGCTGGAGGCGGCCAGCCAGGCGGCAGCCCCCGATTCCCCGGATGCCGCGGCGACCGCGCCATTCGACCCCCTCGACGAGGCGTCCGAGGCGCTCGACGACCTCGACCCCGTCCCCAGCATGGCGAACACCGCCGAAAACCCAACACACAAGGACCAGTCATGACCGGCACCACGCCAGCCAAGCAGCCCGCGAACAACACCCCCTCCTCGAACCCGGTGCTGCGCCGCGCCCTGACGCTCGGCGGTTTCGTCGCGCTCGGCATCGCCGTCGTCGGCGGCATCATCGGCTTCGTGGTCGACGGGGGAGTGGGCCTGCTCAGCGCGCTGATCGGCACCGGCCTCGCCGTCATCTTCATGGGAGTCACCGCGGCGACGATCCTCCTGGCGAACCGCTTCAGCGGCTCCGACCTCTTCGTCGGCGCCTTCTTCGGCATCGTGCTCGGCGGCTGGCTGCTCAAGTTCGTCGTGTTCCTGGTCGTGGTGATCATCCTCAAGGACCAGGCCTGGGTGAACCCCGTCGTGCTCTTCCTCTCGCTCATCGCCGGCGTGATCGGATCGCTCATCGTCGACGTCCTGGTCATGATGAAATCTCGGATGCCGTACGTCAGCGACGTCACGCTGCCCAACCAGAGCACAGATGAGCGGCCTGAACAAAAATAATTGCCCGGAGAGCCCTTCTCGATTCGGTCACGGCCGCATATCTTGCTAGAGTGAGTCCAGTTCCCCCCGGTTTCGACACAGCTTGACCGTGTCTGAAAACGGTTCCCATCGTTCGTTGTTGCGAGAGCCGAGCTCCACGCCCCGAAACAGGAGATAGCGCTGTTAGCTACCGCTGTGAACCTGCTGGTCACATCCTCAACCGACGATAGCGGCTTCCACGCCCCATCCATCGGCGAATTTTTCCCAGATGCCGTGCTCTTCGCCGGCACCGACTTCGAGATCAACCGCATCGTCTTGGTGCGCTTCCTCGCCGTGGCTGTTCTGATCCTGCTGTTCTGGCTCGGAACCCGCAAGATGAAGCTCGTCCCCGGCCGCTTCCAGAGCCTCATCGAGATGGGCCTGGACCTCGTCCGCGTCAACATCGGTGAAGACCTGCTCGGTCGCAAGGACGCGAAGCGGTTCCTGCCGATCCTGACCTCGATCTTCTTCATGGTTCTCTTCATGAACCTGACCGGAATCATCCCCGGCCTGAACATCGCCGGCACGGCCGTCATCGGTGTTCCCCTTGTCCTCGCGCTCGTCTCCTATGTGACGTTCATCTACGCGGGCATCAAGAAGAGCCCGGGCAAGTTCTTCAAGAACTCCCTGTTCCCGGCCGGCGTTCCGCTGCCGGTGTACATCATCGTGACGCCGATTGAGCTCATCTCGACGTTCATCATTCGCCCGGTCACCCTCGCCCTTCGTCTTCTGATGAACATGATGGTCGGGCACCTGCTGCTGGTTCTCTTCTTCGCAGCAACCCAGTTCTTCTTCTTCACGGCCGGCGGCCTCTGGTCGCTGCTCGGCGTCGGCTCGCTCGCATTCGGACTCGTCTTCACGCTGTTCGAGCTGCTGGTGGCCGTGCTCCAGGCCTACGTCTTTGCCCTACTTACCGCGGTCTACATCCAGCTCGCGGTCGCAGAAGAACACTAAAACGAACTCGGCAACCGCCGAATTCGCCCAACGGAAGGAAACACAAACGTGGACGCAACAACCGTTCTCGCCGAGATCACCGGCAGCATCGCGACGGTCGGCTACGGCCTCGCAGCAATCGGCCCGGCCATCGGTGTGGGTATCGTCGTCGGCAAGACCATCGAGGGTGTCGCTCGCCAGCCCGAGCTCGCAGGTCGCCTGCAGGTTCTGATGTGGATCGGTATCGCCTTCACCGAGGCGCTCGCCTTCATCGGTATCGCAACCGCCTTCATCTTCGGCTTCTAATCCTCTTTTTCGCTCTCTAAGGAGGCCTGATGCTTCACGCAGTGTTCACTGCTGCAACCGAAGAAGCGGCTCAGAACCCGCTTCTCCCGGCGTCGTACGACATCATCTGGTCGGCCGTCTGCTTCTTGATCGTCCTGGTCTTCTTCTGGAAGTTCGGACTCCCCAAGATGCAGGTCATGCTCGACCAGCGTGCCGAGGCGATCGAAGGCAACATCGCGAAGGCCGACGAGGCTCAGCGCAAGGCCGAGGCTGCTCTCGAGGAGTACACCGCTCAGCTCGCCGACGCGCGTGCAGAGGCTGGCAACATCCGCGAGGCCGCCCGCGAGGATGGCAAGAAGATCGTCGCAGAGGCCAAGACCTCCGCGTCGACCGAGGCCGCTCGCATCACCGCGTCGGCTCAGGCTCAGATCGAGGCAGAGCGGCAGGCCGCCGTTGTCTCGCTGCGCTCCGAGGTTGGCACGCTCGCGATTGACCTGGCATCCGGTGTGATCGGCGAAAGCCTCACCGACGACGCCAAGGCCAGCGCCATCGTCGACCGCTTCCTCGCAGACCTGGAGGCCGCCGAGAAGGCTGCGCCTTCGGCAGGAAAGAAGTAGTCACTATGGGATCAGCGACCAGAGAGGCCCTCGCCTCGGCGAGAGCCGCACTGACCGCTTCGGCAGTAAGCGGAGCAAGCCTCGCCGTTGGCGAGGAGCTGTTCTCTGCCAGCCGCGTCATCGGCAGCTCGAGCCAGCTCCTGCAGGCGATTGCCGACCCCGGTGCGGAAAACGCAGCGAAGGTCGCCTTGGTCGACTCGGTGTTCGGCTCTGCGCTCTCGGCGCCGGCCCAGCAGCTGCTGCGCACTATTGCCAGCAGCCGTTGGTCGGAGCAGGACGACGTCCTGGCGGCCATCGAGGAGATCGGGCTGCGCGCAATCGCAGACTCCGCTCCCTCCGGAACCGGACTCGAGCAGGAACTGTTCGCGTTCGGTACCGCCGTCGCCTCGAACTCCGAGCTCGAGCTGGCCATTTCGAACAAGCTTGGCTCTGCGAGCGCGAAGTCGGCCCTGGTCGCCTCGCTGCTCTCCGGCAAGGCTTCCGATCAGACCGTCGCCATCGTCAACCAGCTCGTGCAGCAGCCTCGCGGCCGCCGCATCGGCGAGTTGCTCCGGCATGCGGCAACCATCGTCGCCGACGAGGCCGGTTTCGGCATCGCAACGGTGACGTCGGCCGTGCAGCTCGCACCGGCACAGCTGCAGCGTCTCGCTGCGGCGTTGTCCGGCAGCTACGGCCGCGAGCTGCGGATCAACCAGGTGGTTGACCCCGCTGTGCTCGGCGGACTCCGCGTTCAGGTCGGCGACGACGTGATCGACGGCAGCATTGCATCTCGTCTCAACGATGTGCGAATTCAGCTTGCCGGCTGACCTTGTGTCGGCTGGAACATATTTGACCTCGGCGCCGTAAGGCTTCGAAACGACAGAACCTGTACACCTCGTGCAGAAAAGGGAAGATGATGGCAGAACTCACAATCAGCCCCGATGAGATCCGCGACGCGCTCAAGGACTTCGTCAAGGCTTACGAGCCCGGCAGCGCTGCTGCTACTGAGGTTGGACACGTGACGGATGCCGGTGACGGTATCGCTCACGTCGAAGGCCTCCCCGGAGTCATGGCCAACGAGCTCATCAAGTTCGCCGATGGCACCCTGGGCCTCGCCCAGAACCTCGACGAAGATGAGGTCGGTGTTGTTGTGCTCGGCGAGTTCGACGGCATCGTCGAGGGCATGGAGGTCACCCGCACGGGTGAGGTTCTCTCCGTCCCCGTCGGAGACGCGTTCCTCGGCCGTGTCGTCGACCCGCTCGGCGCCCCGATCGACGGTCTCGGCGAGATCGTCCCCGAGGGTCGCCGCGCCCTCGAGCTCCAGGCTCCCGGCGTCATGGCCCGCAAGTCGGTTCACGAGCCGA
>NZ_MPZN01000027.1 GCF_002936985.1 Microterricola pindariensis
CGCCCACACCAACGCCCCCGGAGGCCGCAATGCCAAGCGCTGGCAGGACGTGGACGAGCTGCTGGAGGCGGGCATCGACGTCTACTCGACCGTCAACATCCAGCACATCGAGTCACTGAACGATGTCGTGCAGCAGATCACCGGCGTTCCGCAGCGGGAGACGATCCCGGATGCCGTGCTGCGCGGCGCCGACCAGATCGAGGTCATCGACCTCGCCCCGCAGGCCCTGCGGGACCGCCTGGCCGAGGGGCAGGTGTACCCGGCCACCCGCATCGACGCGGCGCTGTCCAACTACTTCCGGCTCGGCAACCTCACCGCGCTGCGCGAACTGGCCCTGCTCTGGCTGGCGGACGAGGTCGACAGCTCGCTGCAGAAGTACCGGGCCGAGCACGGCATCGACACCAAGTGGGAGGCCCGCGAGCGAGTCGTCGTGGCCCTGACCGGCGGGCCGGAGGGCGATGTGCTGCTGCGCCGCGGCGCCCGCATCGCCGCCCGCTCCGCCGGCGGCGAGCTGCTCGCCGTGCACGTGACCAGCCACGACGGCCTGCGCGCCGCCCACCCGGAGGCGCTGGCGCGCCAGCGGGCCCTCGTCGAGCAGCTCGGCGGCAGCTACCACCAGGTGATCGGCAGCGACGTGCCGACCGCGCTCGTCGACTTCGCCCGGGCCAGCAACGCCAGCCAGCTGGTGATCGGCGTGAGCCGGCGCGGCCGGCTGCTCGCCCTGCTCAGCGGCCCCGGCATCGGCCAGACGGTGATCCGCGAGTCCGGAGACATTGACGTGCACATCGTGGCCCACTCGCATGCCGGGCTGCGCTTCGCCCTCCCCCGGTTGACGGGCGGGATCACCCGGCGCCGCCGCGTGGCCGGCTTCGCGATCGCCCTCGTCGTCGGCCCGCTGCTGACCTGGCTGCTCTCGGCCACCAGCTCGATCGAGTCGATGGCCAGCGACGTGCTGGCTTTCCAACTGCTGGTTGTCGTCGTCGCCATGGTCGGCGGGTTCTGGCCGGCCATGTTCGCCGCCGTGCTCTCCGGGCTCAGCCTCGACTTCTTCTTCGTCGCGCCGCTGTACACGATCACCATCGCGCATCCGCTGCACCTGGTGGCCCTCGCCCTGTTCATGGTCGTCGCCGCCCTCGTCAGCCTTGTCGTCGACCAGGCGGCCAAGCGCAGCCGGATTGCCGCCCGCGCCGCCTCGGAGTCCGAGCTGCTCGCCACCATCGCCGGCGGGGTGCTGCGCGGGGAGGACGCGCTGCAGGCGCTCGTCTCGCGCACCAGGGAGGCTTTCGGCCTGAACGGGGTGCGGCTGCTGGCCGGCGAGGAGGTGCTCTACTCCGACGGGGAACCGGCCGACGCCGAGCACACGACGCTGCTGCCCGTCGGCGAGAGGGCGGTGCTCGAGCTCTCCGGCCGCGACCTGGAGGCGAGCGACCGCCGCCTGCTGGCCGTCATCGTGGTGCAGATCGAGGCCACCCTCGAGCACAACGCGCTCACCGCGACCGCGAACGAGATCGGCCCGCTGGCCGAGACGGACCGCGTCCGCAGCGCGCTGCTGGCCGCGGTCGGGCACGACCTGCGCCGGCCGCTCGCCGCCGCGACCGCCGCCGTGACCAGCCTGCAGTCGCACGGCATCTCGCTCAGCGAGGGTGACCGCGAGACGCTGCTGGCCACGGCCAGGGAGAGCCTGGACGCGCTCGCCGCGCTCGTCACCAACCTGCTCGACGTCAGCAGGGTGCAGGCCGGAGTGTTGGCCGTGACCCTCACCGATGTCGACATCGACGACCTCCTGCCGCCCGCCCTCGACGAGCTGGCGCTGCACCCGGGGGCGATCAGCATCGAGCTTCCCCTGGACCTGCCCGCCGTACGCGCCGACGAGGTGCTGTTGCAGCGCGTCATCGTCAACCTCATCGCCAACGCCGTGCGCTACTCCCCGGAGGGCAAGCCGCCGGCACTGTCGGCCAGCGAGTTCGGCGGGGCCGTGCAGTTGCGAGTCACCGACCACGGGCCCGGGGTGCCCTCCGAGCGCAAGGACGAGATGTTCGTGCCGTTCCAACGCCTCGGCGACACCGACAACCTGACCGGGATCGGACTCGGCCTGGCCCTGGCCAAGGGCTTCGTCGAGGGCATGGGCGGCACGCTGGAGGCCGACGACACCCCCGGCGGCGGCCTGACCCTGGTCGTCACCCTCCCGGCATCCGCCACCCCCACCGAGAACAGCGCAGAATGATGGCAGCCCTATGAAGATCCTCATCGCCGACGACGACCCGCAGATCCTGCGGGCGCTGCAGATCACCCTGTCCGCACACGGCTATGAGGTGGTCGTGGCCAGGGACGGCGCGGAGGCGATCGCCCTCGCGGCGGCGCAGCGCCCGGAGCTGCTGGTCGTCGACCTCGGGATGCCGCAGCTGACCGGCATCCAGGTGATCGAGGCCGTGCGCGGCTGGAGCTCCGCCCCCATCCTGGTGGTCTCCGGCCGCAGCGATTCCGCCGACAAGGTGGACGCCCTGGACGCCGGCGCCGACGACTACGTGACGAAGCCGTTCGCCGTGGACGAGCTGCTCGCGCGCATCAGGGCGCTGACTCGGCGCACGCCGACGGCCAGTGACGAGCCCGTCATCCGCTTCGGCAACATCACGGTGGACCTGGCGGCCCGCCAGGTGACCCGGCGGGTGTCAACGGGCTCGGCGGGCGACACCGACGAGATCGTGCGACTCACCCCGACCGAGTGGCAGGTGCTGGAGGTGCTCGTGCGCAACCCGCGCCGGCTGGTGAGCAGGCAGGTGCTGCTGACCGAGGTGTGGGGCCCGCAGTACACCAACGACACGGGCTACCTGCGGCTCTACCTCTCGCAGTTGCGGAAGAAGCTGGAGCCGACGCCGTCGGAGCCGCGCTACCTGCTGACCGAGTCGGGCATGGGCTACCGCTTCAACCCGGACGCGGGGTAGCCCGCGCAGAGGTGGGGGCGAATGGGCCGGCTATTACGCCGGGTTCTGTCCCCGCCGCACCGAGGCGCGGCGCTGGACGGCCATCTATCTCGGGACTACGTTGCCGCAGCCCTCTAGCGGTCTACCCGAGAACGCGACGAGCAGCCGCATCGTTCTCTGTCTGACCTTGCTCCGGACGAGGTTTACCGAGCAGATCAGGTCACCCTGATCCCTGGTGGTCTCTTACACCACCGTTTCACCCTTACCGCGGGCCGAAGCCCGAGGCGGTCTGTTTTCTGTGGCACTGTCTCGCGGGTTGCCCCGGGTGGGCGTTACCCACCGTCCTGCTCTACGGAGCCCGGACGTTCCTCGGCACGGGGCCGAAACCCCGTGACGCGACCGTCTTGCCGACCCATTCGCACCTCCAGCCTATCGCGGCTGGAGGTGGGCTCCCGACTAGCTGAGCGGGATGCCGGACTCGTCGGTGCGGATCAGGATGCGGTCGCACTCCGGGCAGAACAGCACGTCGTCCCAGGCCGCCTGGCGCACGGTCTCGAGGTCGGCGCCGGTCAGGGTCATGTTGCAGCCGTGGCAGGTGCGTGCGCGCAGCAGGGCCGCGCCGATGCCGCCGCCGAGGGTGCGGCGCTTCTCGTAGAGGGCCAGCAGCTCCTCGCTGACGGTCTTCGCGACGGCGGCGCGGTCGCGCTCGGTGTCGGCCTGCTGGGCGGTCAGCTCGACGGCGGCGCGGTCGCGCTCCTGCTCGAGCACGCTCACCTGGTCGAGGACGGCATCACGCTCGGCGAGGATGGCGGCCAGGGCGGCCTCCTTCTCCTCGACGCGCTCCATCACCGTGAGCTCGATCTCCTCGAGGTCGTTCTTGCGCTTGGCCAGCGACGCCAGCTCGGCCTCGAGGGCCTGGATGTCCTTGACGGAGGCACTGGCCTGCAGCCGGTCGGAGTCGCGCTTGATGCGCGCCTCGACGACGGTGGCATCCGACTCGAGCCGGCCGAGCTCGGTGCGCGCGTCGTCGACCTCGCCGGTGGCGATCGCGAAGCGGCGGCGCACCTCGTCGAGGGTCTTGCCGAGTTCGGCGAGGGCGGCCTGCTGCGGCAGATTCTTCAGCTGGTGGGCGATCTGCTGCAGTCGGGTGTCAACTGCCTGCAGGCGCAGCAGGTTCTTCTGTTCCGCTTCGGGTGCCTTCACGTGTTTCTCCTCATGGTGCTGCGTAGGTGGTGCTGCGTAGGTGTGTGCTTGTGCATCACTGCGTGATGACGAAGTTCCAGGGGTCGGTGTTGAGCTCGCTCACGAGCACCTCGACGCCGGGCAGTGCCAGGCGCAGCTGCGCCGCCGCCGACTCCAGCCAGAGCCATTCGCTGGCCCAGTGCGAGACGTCGATGAGCGCCGGCCCGCCGCCGAGGCGGGCCTGTTCGCGGGCCTCGGACGCCGGGTGGTGGCGCAGGTCGCTGGTGATGTAGACATCGGATGCCAGCACGGCCGGGCGGGCGAGGAGCGAGTCCCCTGCCCCGCCGCAGAGCGCGATGGCCTGCACCGGGGCGTCGTACTCGCCGGAGACGCGCACCCCGCCGGCGGTCGCCGGCAACAGCTCGGCCACGGCGCGGGCCAGCCGGCCGAGCGTGGTCGGCTCGGGCAGGGAACCGACACGGCCGATGCCGACGCGCGGGTCGATGGTGCCACCAGCGCCCGGGTCGATGGCGACGGCATCCACGAGCCCCAGCCGCCGGGCGATGACGTCCGAGACGCCGTCGATGACGACATCCGCGTTCGTGTGCGCGGTGAGCAGGGCGCAGTCGGCCTTGATCAGGCGTCGCAGCAGCGAACCCTTGTAGCGGTCCTCTGCGACGCTGGTAACCCCGCGGAGCAGCAGCGGATGGTGCGCGATCAGCAGATCGGCGCCCAGCTCGATGGCCTCGTCGACGGTGTCGGAGACGGCGTCCACGGCGAACACGATCCGTGTGATCGGCGCCTGGACGTCACCGCTGACCAGACCGGGGGCGTCCCACGGTTCTGCGCCGTCGAGCGGCCACAGTTCGTGGGCTACCCGGATAACGTCGGCAAGAGTGGTTGTCACCCGTCCAGCCTACCGGTGCCCTCACCGGGCCGCTTCAGCCTCCGCGCAATTGGGGGTGGCCGGTTCTCCCGAGAAACGATCCTGCGTCCAGGAGAGGAGGTCACCGATCAGCGGCGAGCCGGGGCCGACGATGCCCATGTGGTCGAGGCCGGCATACTCCCGGTACTCCAGCTCCTGGCCGCTCGCGCAGCGCTCGGCCAGGTAGGCGCGCTGCATGGCCGGGTCGACCAGGGGGTCTGCTCCGCCCTGGCCGACGAAGAGCGGGGAGCGGATGTCGCCGCGCGGCGTGTTGGCGCGGAGCCGCTCGCCGAGCGCGCCCTGCGTGGGGTCGCTGCGGAAGATGCTCATGTCCTGGTCGATGGAGAGGGCGGCGAGCACCGAGACGAGCACGCCCGGCGCGGACAGGCAGCGGGTCGACATCTCGCGCACGAGCGTGCGGGCAGAGGGCTCGAGGTACTCGACGCGGGTGACGTCCGGGTAGTGCGCGAAGTAGGCCTCGGCGACGAAGGAGGCGAAGACGCTGCCCCCGGTCACGGACGGCAGGTGGTTGACGAGCCCGATGGTGTCGCTGGCCGGGGCGAGCGCGGCCACGCCGGCGATGTCGAGCTCCGGCGCGTAGCTCTCGGCCAGCTGCCCGGCCCAGAGGGAGGCGTGCCCGCCCTGGGAGTGGCCCCAGATCGTGGTCCGGCCGCTCAGCGCGATCTCCTCCATCTGGCTGGCGGCGCGCACGGAGTCCAGCACGGAGCGGCCCTCTCCCCCGCCGACGAGGTAGGGCTGGGCGCCGGCCGTGCCGAGGCCGGCGTAGTCGGTGGCGATGAGCGACCAGCCCGCGTCGAGGATCTGCTCGAGGGCGGGCAGGGCGCCGGCCCCGATCGGGTCGGCCAGCAGCGACGGCGCGCAGTGCGTGGCGTAGCCGGTGGTGCCGTGCGCCCAGGCGATCGCATCACGCGGCGCGTCCGTGCCGGTGGCCGAGGTGAGCACGATGCCGCTGGCCAGGGTGGGCGCGCCCGTGTCCGTGGTCGTCGTGTACAGGATCCGCCAGGCCACGGCCGAGTCGGGGATGCCCCGCTCGAACGGCTCGACGCGCAGCAGCTCGCCCGGTTCGCCGGAGAGCTCGCCCGGCGCGGTGTAGAAGGCGTCAGAGTGGGCGGCGCCCGGCTGGATCGTCCAGGTCAGGGCGCTGGCGCCGAGGGCGAGGATGACGGCGCCGATCGCGCCGCCCAGGCGCGCCCAGCGCCGGAGCAGGCTGGGCGTGGCGCCCGCGTCATCCGCCGGGCGCTCGCCGAACCAGATCAGCACGGCCGACCAGATGGTCGCCGTTCCGAAGATGACGGTGCGCGCGCCGAACAGCACGGCGACGACGAGCAGGGTGACGTCCGGCCAGAACAGGGCGAGCACGCCGAACGCGATGTCGGCGAGGCCGAACAGCAGTGCCGCGGCGCGCTGGTCGGCGCTGCCGCGCATGACGCCGGCGGTGCTCACCACTCCGGTGGCGATCAGCACGACGGCCAGGAAGACCGGCAGCACGTCGATGGCGAGCCCGAGCCAGACCAGGACGATGAGGCCGGCGGCGATCCAGGCGCTGCCGAGCAGGCGGGTCAGGCGGGGCGTGGCGTCCCGGCCGGCGGTGAGCAGGTCGGCGAGGCCGGAGACGATGAAGCTCAGGCCGACGTACACCCCGAGCGTCGCCAGCGAGCTGAGCGGGCGCAGGATGATGAGCGCGCCGAACACGACGCAGGCGAGGCCGACGAGCAGCAGCACCCACCACGGGGCGCGGGCGACGAGCCGCGGGAGCGCCCTCGTGCGGTCGGCGCGAAGGGGGGTTTCGGGGAGAATCTGTGGTTCGCTGTGTTGCACTCAGCAATAGTGCCGCATCTCAGCGGGTCTTGCTCCGCCATTCCCGCCAGACCAACCAGATGATGACGGCATCCAACAGGAACAACAGCCCGGTGCCGAGCGTGGGTGCCTCGAGCAGGACGACGAGCTGGTAGAGCGCGAACAGCCCGAGGATCAGCAGCGCCGGGCGGTAGACCCAGCGGTAGTCGCGCAGCAGGCAGTAGACGAGGGCCAGCTTCACGATGCCGTGCGAGAGCAGGAAGACAATCACGGCGACGTGCGCGCCGGAGGCGAGATCGGAGGCGAGCCGCCCGGCCCAGTGTTCGACGAGCCGGTCGGCGGCCGAGTCGTTGTCGGGCGTGTTGGCCACGGTGGCGGCGAGGGAGCGCAGCACCTCGGGGGCGAGCCAGAGCAGCAGGCCGGTGAGCAACTCTACGAGGCCGTCGATGCCCTTCAGCGCGAGGCCGATGCGGAAGCCCAGCCCCCGCGCCCGTCCGGCCCGCTCGGCATCCATGGCGCCATGCTAGCCGCACCGGAGTCTGCTTAACTTGGAGGCGAACGGCCGATCTCCCGGCCGTGGAGGGAGAACCATGATTTCCAGCGACACCACCGAGGCGCTGGTCGCCGCTCTGCGCGGCACCGGCGGGCGCACCATCCCCGAGGTGCTCGCCGTGCTGGCCTCCCTCGGCGTGGACGTCGAAGGAGAGAACGCCATGTTGTTCGGGGAGTACGTGGTGGCGTGGTTGGGCATGAGCGCGGATGCCACGGCAGCCCTCAACGCGCTCGTCGCGGACGAGCGCGTTGAGGTGCTGCCGAGCAGCGAGGCGGCCTACCTCGCCGTCGGCTACGAGGCCCCGTTCCCCGCGATCACCGCCGCGGAGCTGTCGCAGCGTTTCGATGAGCCGCGTTGGTTGCCGACCGAGCTCATCGTGCGACGCTAGCTCCAGATGTCGTTGCCGCGGATGCTGGCATCCGCACCGCCGTCGACGTAGATGGTCTGGCCGGTGACGTGCGTGTTCTCCTCGCTGGTGAGCCAGGCGAGCAGACCGGCGATGACGACCGGCTCCGAGTGGTAGTTGAGCGGCATCGGCACGTTGGCGTCGACCATCGCGACACTCTCCGGCGTCTCCAGCAGCATCTTGGTCATGGCGGTGAGCACCGTGCCGGGGGCGACGGCGTTCAGCGGGATGTGCGCGCCGGCCCAGGTCGGGGTGATCGACTCCCGGCGCACCCAGCGGCTGACCGCGCGCTTGCTGGACGGGTAGTTGAGGTACCCGATCTTCGGGCCCTGGTCGGCGAGGGCGCCGCCGACCTCGAGGGCTTTCGCCTCGTCGCCGGCGAGCAGGGCGTCGACGAGCTCGACCGAGTTCGGCTGCAGGGTGGCCATCGAGCTGACGACTGCGGCACGCGGGGCGGCCGACTTCGCGAGGGTCGGGGCCAGCGCCTCGAGGAACTCGGTGACGCCGAAGTAGTTGACGGCGACGGTCAGCGGGATGGGCGCCGAGATGCCGGCCGCGGCCACGACGGCGTCGATCTGGCCGTCTGCTGCGTCAATGGCGCCCTGCGCGGCGGCCTGGCGGCCGGCAGGGGTCGAGAGGTCTGCGATCACCTCGGCGTCGCGCATGTCGACGCCGATCACCCGGAAGCCGCGCTCCCGCAAGAGCTCGGCCGTGGCGGCGCCGATTCCCGATGCTGAACCTGTTACAACGTATGTGCGTGTCATGCGGCAAAACTACGACCGAATACTGAGAGCCGCTCTCGGTCGATGCTGCTACAAATTGACCTGTGAGGCCTTCGCCGGCGCGGAAACCCGGCGCCTGGGCCTGTGGGTCAGGCCACCCCGGACCGTGCCACGATGACGGCGAGCTGGGTGCGGTTTCGGATCCCCCACTTGGTCTTGATCGCCGAGAGCGCCGATTTGACGGTCGTCTCGGCCACGAAGAACTGGGCGGCGAGTTCGGCGTCGCTCGCTCCGGTGACGAGGGCCCGGGCGAAATCGAGTTCGCGGTCGGTGAGCAGGGCGAGCTTCTCGAGGGCGTCGCGACGCGCGTCGGCGCTGTGCGAGTCCTGCACCCAGTGGGTGAGCTGGCGCGCGGCCCGCGGCGAGAAGGCGGCGTCGCCGGCCGCGACGTGCCGGACGGCGTCGATGATGCGCCTCGGGTCCTCGTCCTTGAGCAGGAATCCGACGGCGCCGGCGGCGACGGCCTCCAGCACCTGCCCGTCCTCATCGAAGGCCGTCATCATCAGGACCCGCGGAGCCCCTGGCTGTCCGTGCGGCACGGAGCGCACCACCGCCACGCCGTCCATTCCCGGCATCCGCACGTCACAGAGAATGACGTCTGGCGTCAGGCTGCGGATCGCGTGTGCCACCTGGTCACCGTCGCTGCAGCGGCCGACCACCAGGAGGTCATCGGCCGTGCCGAGCAGCGCGGTGATGCCGGCGGCGGCCAGGGCGTCGTCGTCGACGACGAGAACGCGGGTGGGGCTGGTGGGGTGATCCGAGCGTGGCACCGCGCCAGTCTAGCGACGGTGCCACGGCAGCCAGGCGACGACCGCGAAGGCGCCTTCCGGCGTCGGGCCGGCCTGAAACGCGCCCCCGACGATGGCCACGCGTTCGCGCATGCCGATCAGCCCGTTGCCGCCGCCGGTTGAGGCCGGCGCTGTCTCGGGCATCAGCCAGTTGACGGTGCGGAGGGTGAGGCCCGTCTCCGGCCCGCCGCGCAGGTCGATCGAGAGTGAGGCCCCCGGCGCGTGGCGACGCACGTTCGAGATGGCCTCCTGCACGATCCGGTAGCAGGCGTGCGCGATCTCCGGGTCGCAGGATGCCGCGTCTGCGATGAACAGCTGAGTGCGGATGTCGGTGCCCTCCGCCGCCGCAGCGTCGACGAGGGTGCCGATATCGAGCAGTCCGTTTCTGACACCCATCCGTAGTTCCGGGTTGCGCAGCACGCGGACGACGTTGCGGAGATCGTCCAAGGAGTGCTGGGCCGACTCCCGCACCGCCCGCGCCGCGGCGGAGGCCTTCTCGTCGGTCTCTCCCACCTGGAGCTCGAGGGCGCCGGCGTGCAGGGAGACGGAGCTCAGGCGGGCGGCCAGCGTGTCGTGGAGCTCACGGGCGATCCCCTGCCGCTCGCGTTCGATCGAGACCTCCTGGTGCAGCGCGGCGATGTTGCGGGCGGCGGTCACATTGCCCATCCGCGCCGCATCCCGCTCGGCCCGCACCTGCCGGGAGAAGCCGAATGCCGCGAATGGGGCGACGGCCAGCGCGGCGACAACGGGGACCACCCAGATCAGGGCCTGCCTGGCCGGCGTCCCCGCCTCGCTCCCGCCCACGAACAGTGCGAGGAAGGAGGTGCGGGAGCCGACATCCCAGTAGAAGGAGACCATCGTTGCGGCGTAGGTCGCGCCGACCAGCGCCCAGCGCACTCGCCCACTCCGGGCGGCGGTCACAGCGGCCAGCGCGATGAGGGCCGGGAGCGGCGTGGTCGGGATGATCAGCGTGAGGGCCGTCGCGAGGCCGGAAACCACGGTGGGGATGCGATGCCGCCAGACGAGCAGCACGCTCACCGCGAGCATCGGGAACGCCCCGACCATCGCCAGCACCTGCACGGGCGGCGCGAACGTGCTCTCGCCGGCACCGTGGGTGCCGGCCGCGGCCAAGGCCATGAAAGCGCACAGCACGGCGAGGGCGATCGACCCGGCGAGCGACCAGGCTCGGCGGGCACGAGAGGGCTGCACGGCTGGGGTGACGGATGACGCCCAGCCGTCAGCCTGCAGGGGCGGTGCAGCGGTCATGTATCGATCGTATGGGGCAGCACTGACGCCGCCCGACCGCCTTTTGTGCGGATTGCGGGGCAGGCGTTCCATCCTTTCGGTCGGCGCGCACGGCCGGAAACGAGGTGACGGCCCTGGACCCGCCCGTGGTGATCTGGATGTGGCCGATCGGCCCCCTTTCGCACCTATCAGGAGGCATCCGTGTTCTCACGCTTCATCTACCGTCGTTCCGCACTCGTCGCCGGGGCGGCGCTTGTCGTCACCGCGGCGCTCACCGGCTGCAGCGCCGGCGCCTCGAACGGCGGCAACTCGACCGTCGGCGACTCGTCCGGCAGCGCCGCCGTCGAGGAGGCGCCGGCGGAGGCAGTGGCGGCGCCGGAGACGCCGGGACTGAACGTGCCGGTCACCGTCGGCGCCTTCGAGTTCACCGCCCTGTCGGCTGCCGACGCGGGCACCACGGTCGGCGCCGAGCCGTTCACGCAGACGGCTCAGGGAACCTACTACCAGCTGGACCTCAAGATCATGAACGTCGGTAACGATTCGCAGACCTTCATCGTGAACTACGTCACGCTCGAGGATGCCGAGGGCAAGAGCTACGACGCCGACTCCAGCGCCTCCCTCTACGCCGGCGGCGACGCCCAGACCTGGCTGTCTGCGATCAACCCCGGCAACGCTGTCCAGGGCCCGATCCTGTTCGACATCCCGGCCGGCGTGACGCCGGTGAAGCTGCACGTGAGCGACAACATGTTCACGGACGGCACGGCAATCCAGCTCGGCTAACGCCCACAGCGTGACCGGGTCAGCTCCTGCGCTGCCCCGGTCAGTGCGTCGGCGTGGAGACCCCGGTCCGGGCGTCGCGGTCGGCGAGGCGCTGCACCGGCACCGCTCCCGTCACCACGGCATCGACGCTCATCGAGCCGTCGACCGGGCCGATGATGGCGATCGGCGTGGTCGGGGTCGGGGCCAGCGGCTCGACCGGCATCGCGGCGAGCCGGCGGCGCTCCCGCAGGTACGCCGGGATGAGCAGCGCGATCGCGCCGAACCAGGCGAGCGGGTTGCTCCACACCACACCGGCGAACCCGAAGAGCGAGCCGAGGACGATGGCCGCCCCGACGCGCATGGCGAGCTCGATGACCCCGGTGAGCGTCGGAACCGCGGTGAGGCCGAGGCCCTGCAGCGCACCGCGCAGCACGAACAGAACACCCAACGAGGTGTACGTGAAGCCGCCGACGGCGAGCATGTATGCGGCATCCGCGACCACCGCGTCGGAGCCGTCACCGACGAAGAGGCGCACCATCTGCTCGCCGAACAGGATGAGCAGGGCGCCGACGACGATCGCGGTGCCGATCGCCATCCACACGGCCTGAGCCACCCCGCGCCGGATCCGATCGGGCCGGCGCCCGCCGAGGTTCTGAGCGGCGAACATGGATGCCGCCAGGCCGAGCGAGGAGAGCAGCGCCACCGCGATCGACTCGACGCGGGAGGCCGTCGTGTACGCGGCCACCGCCTCGGTGCCGAGCCCGTTCAGCGCCACCTGCACGGTGAGCGTTCCGATGGCGATGATCGATGCCTGGAAACCCATCGGCAGGCCCACCCGCAGGTGCTCGGCGACCGCGGCCCGCGGCACTCGCCAATCGGCGCGGCGCAGGTGCAGAACGGGGAGCCGTCGGCGGACGTAGTCGAGGCAGAGCGCGACGGACACCGCCTGCGCGACGACCGTGGCCAGTGCAGCCCCGGCGACACCCCAACCCAGCGGCCCGACCATCAGCACGACGAGGCCGACGTTCAGCACACAGGCGAGCACCAGGAACAGCAGCGGGGTGCGCGAGTCTCCGATCGCGCGGATGACGGCGGAGAGGAAGTTGAAGAACATGACGGCCGATGCCCCGAGGAAGCTGACCTGGGTGAACACCGTCGCCTCATCGAGCAGTTCCTCGGGGGTCTGCAGCAACTGGAGCGCCGGCCCGGCGATGAGCGGTGCCCCGACGGTCAGCACAATGCTGATGGCGCCGGTGAGCAGCGTGCCCGTCGCGACCGAGCGTCGCACGGCGTCGACGTCTCCCGCGCCGAACGCCTGCGCCGTCGGGATCGCGAACCCGGAGGTCACACCCCAGGCGAAACCGAGCAGCAGGAACAGGAGGGAGCCGGTCGCTCCGACCGCGGCGAGCGAGTCGACGCCGAGCCAGCGGCCGACGACGATCGCGTCCGCAACCTGGTAGAGCTGCTGCACGATGTTGCCGATCAGCAACGGCACAGCGAACACGAGAATGACCCGCCAGGGCGCGCCGGTAGTGAGGGATCTTGACATGGGTACTCGCACAGAAAGTGATGGCGGTCGGATGGACGGCTCGCGCCGCCCGCAATCCTAGCAATCCGCCCGTCTCGGAGGCCGTAGCGAGAACGGGAGGAAACCTCGTCGCCGTTTGCGGCCTCCCCCACCACCGTTCGAGTCCCAACCGGATGCCGCAGACCGCCGTTTCTACCGTGCTGCCGGATGCCGGCGCGGTCGTTCGTCGTCCGCTCCCGGGCTTCGGGGGCTGCGCTGCTCCTTCGTCGCGGCGCGGCCCCCTCCAGCCGACGTGCGGAGGCCGGCCGCGGCAGGCTGCCAGCCTCCACCCCGTTGGTCGAGTAGGCGCGCCAGCGCCCGAAGCCACGATCGCCCGCACCTGCTCGCGCCGGAGAACTCGCGTCGACCGATGCCGGCGCGGTCGTTCGTTGTCCGCTCCAGGGCTTCGGGGGCTGCGCTGCTCGTTCCTCGCGGCGCGGCCCCCTCCAGCCGACGTGCGGAGGCCGGCCGCGGCAGGCTGCCGTTTCCCGCCTCCGCGGGCCCTGGGCTGCTCCAGCTCGAGCATGCGCAGCCCACGCGGCGGACGAACGGGACACGTCTCGCACCTTCCCGTTGGTCGAGTAGGCGCGCCAGCGCCGTATCGAGACCCGGCGCCCCAATCTCGCCAACCTGCCCTCGCTCTCCTCCGCCCCACTGGTCCCCACGTCGGCCGAGCGCCCCTCCCCATGTCGGCCGGACGTCGCTCCCCACGTCGGCGGAGCGCCCCTCCCCACGTCGGCTGAGCGAGGAACGAGCGAAGCCCCGGAGCCAACCCGCAACACTGGCCCGCGCCGGACGCCCGAAGGTCACAATCAGGTAACGACGGCCGAAACTGTCCACAATTGCCCAGATTCGGGCCTGTTTTCGGCTTGGAATGTCAGAGGTCGGTGAGACGCTTCAGTCATGGAAACGCAGCCGACGCAGGCCCCAGGAACCGGGTCCGACCCGGTGCTGGACGCGGACCTAGCCGAGCTCTCATCGGGCGCGTCGCTGGAGTGTTTCGTGCAGGCCGAGCGCTATCGGCGCATCGATTCCGCCGTGCGCCGGGCGGTGGCGATCGCCGACCCGCTGGGCGGACGCCCGTCCTTGGACGAGCAGTTCGCGAGGCGAAGCATCACCGCCGAGCTCGCCCTGGTCCTCCGGGTGCACGAGCGCACCATGGTCGGCCTCATCTACGAGGCCGGCCAGCTCTGCGGAACCTTCACCAACACCCTGGCCGAACTCTCCGCCGGCACCATCACCGGGCGGCACGCCCGCGAGATCCTCGCCGCAGCCGTCTTCCTTCCCCCGGCCCTGCACGCCGGCTTCGAGCGGGAGGCGCTTGGCAAGGCCCGCACCATGAACGTGTCCGCGTTCCACCGGGCCGTGGCCCGCCTTCGCGACCGGCTGCACCCGGACGCCCTCGCCGAGCGCGCGGCCCGGTCGAGGGCGGACCGGCGGCTGGTGTTTGAACCCGACGCCGACGGGATGGCCTGGCTGCACCTCTACCTCGAGGCGGAGAAAGCGCTGGCCATCAGCACCCGGGTGGGCGACCTCGCCACGGAGGCGCAGAAGGAGGCCGCCGAAGCCGCCGATCACGTGGATCTGGAAACGGGAGAAGCGGCGGCCGGCATCCTGAGTGCGGGCACGCACGCCCAACTCGAGGCGGACATCGCCGCCGAGCTGCTGCTCGGCCTGCCCGCTGGCTCACCCGACGGCGAGAGCAGCCACATCCCGACACTCGCGTTCGCCCGCCCCGAGGTCTTCGTCGCCGTCCCGAAGATCACGATTGGCATCGACACGCTGATCGGCGCCTCGGAGGAGCCGGCCGAGCTCCACGGCTACGGCCCCATCGACGCAGACACCGCCCGGCGACTCGTCGCCCAGGCGCCGACCCTGCACCGCATCCTCACCGACCCGCTCGACGGCACCCCGCTCCAGCTCGACCCCACCCAGTACCGGCTGAGCGCCTCCCTGCGGCGCTGGATCCTGTACCGGGACGAGACGTGCCGGTTCCCCGGCTGCACGCGGAAGGCGGAGCGCTCCGAGACCGACCACACCCGGGCCTGGGAGAACGGCGGGCTGACCGTCGAGGCCAATCTGGCGGTGTTGTGCAAGAAGCATCACCGGCTCAAGCACAACTCCCGCTGGCGGGTCGAGCAGACCGGAAACGGGAACCTGAGCTGGACCTCCCCGAGCGGCCGCGAGTACACGACGACACCGTCTCGGATGCAGCACGCCCCACCGAAGTCTCCGATGGTTTCGACAGGCTCATCCGTCGAAATCGAACCGCCACTACTATTCAACGACGCCTCACCGTTCTAGCTTGACGCGCCTCCCCCGCAAGCCAGGAGCGCAGGCACCGCAAACCCACATGCCAAGTGACGTTCGGGTTTGACATAGTAGGACGACACTGCTGCCAAAAATTCGGCACTCCCACCAGGAAAGAGCAATGACCACACCGCACTCCGGCAGCGCTGCCACACTCGTGTCCCAGCTCACCCTCGACGAGAAGCTCCTGCTTCTCTCAGGCGCAAACATGTGGTCGACGGAGACGGTGGGCGCGATTCCCTCGACGTTCCTCGCGAATGGCCCGAACGGTGTCGGCAAGCAGGCCTCCGAAGCCGACCACGTCGGCGGTGGCGAGATGCTGCCAGCGACCTGCTTCCCCTCGCCCTCCGTGCTCGCATCCTCCTGGGACGTGGCGTTCGTCGAGGAGGTCGGGGTGGCACTCGGTCGCGAATCCCGCTCGAAGGATGTCGGCGTGCTGCTCGGGCCCGGTCTCAACATCAAGCGCCACCCCGGGGGCGGGCGTGTTTTCGAGTACTTCTCCGAAGACCCTCACCTGTCGGGCAAGATCGCCGCCGCGCTCGTGCGCGGAGTGCAGTCGCAGGGCGTCGGCTCCTCGATCAAGCACTTCGCCGGCAACAACCAGGAGACCTTCCGGATGCGGCTGGACTCCGTCATCGACGAGCGCACGCTGCGCGAGATCTACCTCACCGGTTTCGAGATCGCGGTGCGGGAGTCGGACCCGTGGACGGTCATGACCTCGTACAACCTGGTCAACGGCGAGCACCCCGGCGAGTCGCAGCGGCTCCTCGCGCAGATCCTCCGCGAGGAGTGGGGCTTCTCCGGTCTCGTCATGAGCGACTGGTTCGCCGTCTCCGACCGCCCGGCCGGCATCCGCGCGGGTCTCGACCTCGAGATGCCGGGCAACAACGGAATCTGGACCGGGCGCGTCAAGAAGGCCATCGCCGAGGGCACCCTCACCCTTGCCGAGGTGGATGCCGCAGCCGCCCGCGTTGCCCGGCTCGCCCTGCGCGCCGCCGCGGCAGCAGCCGGCCCCGCCGTTTCGGCCGACCTCGACGCCCACCACGCCCTCGCACGCCGCGCCGCGGCCGCCGGCACCGTCCTGCTCCGCAACGACGGCATCTTGCCGCTCCGCGCCGAGGGCACGATCGCGATCATCGGCGCCGCTGCCGAGACCCCCCGCTACCAGGGTGTCGGGAGCGCGCATGTCAACGCCATCACGGTCGAGACTGTGCTCGACGCGCTGCACGGTCGTCTCGGCACGAGCGCCGAGTTCACCTTCGCTCGCGGCTACGACGCCACCTCCGGCGCCGTCAGCGCGGAGGACTCCGCCGCAGCGCAAGAGGCCGCCGAGGCCGCCGACGTCGCCGTCCTCCTCCTCGCCATCCCGGCGGGCAAGGAAGCAGAGGGCATCGACCGCGAGAACCTCGTCTTCCCGCCAGCCATGAACGAGCTGGTACGCACCGTGACGGCGGCGAACCCGCGAACCGTCGTCGTGCTCGTCAACGGCGCTCCCCTGGAGCTGCCGTGGGCGGATGCCCCCGCCGCGCTGCTGGAGGCCTATCTGGGCGGCCAGGCGGCCGGGCCCGCGATCGTCGACGTGCTCTTCGGTGATGCGGAGCCCGGCGGGCGGCTCGGCGAGAGCTTCCCCGTCGCGGCAGCCGACCTCCCGGCGTCCGCACACTTCCCGACGACGAGCCCCACGCAGGTGCAGTACCGCGAGAACATCTACGTCGGCTACCGCTTCCACGACTCGTTCGGGATCGCCCCGCGCTTCCCGTTCGGGCACGGCCTCGGTTACACCAGCTTCGAGTACGGGGCGTTGGAGGTCTCCGGCGAGGGCGTCAACCTGGCCATCACCGTCCCCGTGACGAACACGGGCGAGCGCGCCGGCTCCGAGGTCGTGCAGCTCTATGTGCACGCAAGAGACTCCGTGGTGCACCGGCCAGAGCAGGAGCTCAAGGCGTTCGCCAAGGTGCACCTCGAACCCAACGAGACCCGGCGCGTGACCCTGGCATTGGGGCACCGTGCGTTCGCCATCTATGACGTCGCGCGCTCCTCGTGGGCGGCGGAGAGCGGCGACTACGAGATCCGTGTCGGCTCCTCCTCGCGCGACATCCGCAGCTCCACGATCGTGCTGCTCGCCACCGGCGACGCCGTGACCCCCGTCGAGCGGCCCCAGTCTGCGGTGGCCAGCGCCGCCGAGTTCGCGCGGCTCCTCGGAGGCCCGGTTCCCCCGGCCGCGGGGCTCGTGCCGTACAGCATCAACTCCCCCATCGACGACCTGCGCACGACGTGGTTGGGGCGCCGCCTGCATGGCGCGCTGCTCGGCGTCATCACGAAGAAACTGCCAGCGGGCGGCGACGACGACACGCAGGCGATGATCACGGCCGTCGTCGGCGGCATGCCGCTGCGCACCCTCGTCGCGAACTCCGACGGCAAGCTCAGCCTCGACACGATGGACCGCATCGTGCGCGTGCTGAACGCCGCGTCGCCGGAGGCCCGGCGCGCCCGCCGTGCGGCCAAGGCATAGCCGGCCGACAACGCCCGGAAACAGAAAAAACCCCCGTGAGAGCGGGGGTTTTTCAATGTGGGCACTACCGGGCTCGAACCGATGACATCCACGGTGTAAATGTGCCTGTAGCCATAGGCAGAGCAAGACTCCGAAAGATTCCGCTGTTTCTTCGCGACCGTTGATTTGCGGGCTCTGCAGTAACACGCGGGTCTTGGCAGAGCTGTCGGCACCGCGGGCCCCGATCGATTTGGCGGCAAACTATGGGATCCCCCAAGGAACTCACGACGCCGAGGAAAGGGCCTGGCGGATGACGCCTCTGCCCAGCTCTCAGTTGCTCCGGCGCAAGGCAGTGGCGTACCTGCTCGAACACTTCGGCGGCACCTGCGAGATCTGCGGAGCGACGGTCGACGGGGCGCTCAGGAGCCTCATCCAGCAGCATCGCAGATAGCCCATGTTCGGCCTCGTTCGGAGGGTGGCGATGACGTCTGGGGGAACGTTCGAATCCTCCACAACTCGTTCAACTCGGAACGCGGTCTGGGCCGGCTACCGGTTCCCAAAGACTAGGCTGTTCGGCTGATGGCTCCCCGCATCGCCTATCGAGAGAGGCTGCTCGCCCCTGCAGAGCTCTACGCGATGGGGATGAATCACGCGCAGCACATGGCGGCGTCCTTCAGCTGCAGATGGCTGCACTCACTCCCAATGATGGGCGTCTCGCTGCAGCCCCGACGAAATGAATTCAGGTCAAAGCCTGAGGAGGGTGCAGTGCGGCGGACTCCGCATGGCTCAGACTCAAGCGAGAGATAGACGCCGCAACGTCCTCTGAATAGGCGCAGTCGCCGATGGCGCCGGAGAACCTGTCGCATGGGTGCGTCTTCGCCTGCCGGTGATTCGGGTCAATTCGAAGTTGAAGCTTCCGGTGCGCCGGGATCGGCGATCGTACCGGGACATATAGGCTCCACTGAGTTCAATTTAGATGAGTCCCCGCGGGGGTTTAGGGGAGCCCCATGGCTGACGTAGAAGTCAAGTACGAGACGACGACCGCCACAACCGTACGCGGCATGGAGGCACGCTCCATCGAGAAGGCAAAGCAGGACGGCTGGGAATTCGTATCCCAGACCGAACTCCCTTTGCTTCGCACCCAGCTGAGCTTCCGTCGCGTGAAGCCCAAAGTCAACTGGACCCCATTCTTGATACTGGGTGGCGTGGTCGTAGTCTTGGCCAGCATTATCACCGTGATGAGCATCGTCACTGGCGGGGACGACGAGGCGGCGTCTGTTCCAGGGGCACCCACTGCGACCGCGGAAGCCGAAGCGGAGGCCGAGGTGAAATCGGAGCCTGCCGCTGAGGTGTCCGTCTACGAAGGCCCCGCATACGAACTCATCACCGCTGAAGATCCGATTGCCGAAGGCGGCCTGAAGCAGTATTGGGTGCTTACCGACAAGCTCGACTATTCGAACCCCGGTTTCAAAGAGCAGGTCAAGCTGATCATCACCGATGTCACTCGTGCTGCAAAGACGACCGACATCATCGTGCAGATCGTCACCGATGCCGAGATCATCGAAGCGGAGTCGTACTCAACATTTGAGAGCTACTCGGCGACACACGATGCGGATCACATGAAGAACGTGCTCTTCCCCAAGCAAGCGACCGACTGGGTCGCCTGGTACGCGGGCGGATACGACTACGATGAGGTCGCTCTGACTGGGGCTGATGACACTTATACGATCGACTGGCTGCCCCTGGGCTACGAGGGCCACGAGAAGTGGAAGCCGCTAGCTGAGGGCTAACCTTTTGGCCAGATAGCTTGCCTCGCTCCGTGAGATGCGCCGGCAGTTCGCGAGCGACACGCCTACGCCGACCGGGCGACCTCTTCCTGTGCGGTATCTGTGCTGCACGAGGCCAGGCGGCTACGGCGAGCCGCCTGGCCCTAGCCTCCGTTCAGACCATGCCCACGCGTGTCCAGAGCCACCTTGAAGTGGTTCTCTGCAGCATCGATCACCGGTGTAGGTGTCGCCGGGTCGAATACACGCAGGAGCGAGAAGCGGAAGCTGGCCGGTTGGAGTCCGCGGAGCATGACGTTGCCACCGTGCCCGTTGGCCGCATATGTGCCCCACCGCTGACGGATGTTCTCGAGGCCATCCGCTTTTCCAACGTACTGGCGCCCGTCGCTGGTGTCAGTTATCAAACAGATACCGGCAACCGATGCGAGTGCGGTACGCCACGAGGCGTACCGGTGTTCACGCATGACCGCCTGGAGTTTCGCATGATCGAGGACGAGCCTGTCAAACCCGGGGAAGGGCACCGGCTCCGAATCGGCGATGCCCATTACAGGGAGGCTCGCCGCTGTGTTGGCCCATACCCACCAGGCACGCGGCGACCTCCATCCGACTACGAGCCGGTTTCGAAGGTCCGTCATGTGATCTGACTCGATCACGTCGAAGATCCGACGCACCCCGTCATTGGCAATCTCGCCGCGGTTCTCGACGACGCCCCAGAGCCGGGCCTGGTCACCGCCCTCTTTGGTGAAGACGATCCAAAAACGAGGCGGTACCGCCGGGAACCTCTGCGTGTTTGCGGACTGGTTTCTCGTGTACTGGAGAATCTCCGCGTCGGTGGAGTCCGCGTGTATGCCTGGTAGACCGCTGTCCTCATGGGTTCGCACATACGCGTGTCGGATCACCAGGGCATCAGCGAGGTCGATGCCCGCGTCAAGGAGAATCGGGCCAGTCGTTAGCGCCATCCGGGGCTCCCTCTTTCAGTTCGATCCATTGTGCCGTGACGTTCACACATTGCGAGACGTGGAGGTCTGGAATCTCGCGACCCGGCCAGGCACACGCGAATGTTTGAACAGCTGGTTGGGACGCGGAACGACAGCGGTTCGATCGTCGATTACGGCGTCAGGCCCGGCCTGCTTCAACGTCGTTCCTCCACTTCGGATACTGACACGTGTCGGGTACAGCTGCACTGGCAAAATCAGGTGTGAGGTCGGTCCTAGGCGCCAGCTGAGCCCCATTTCCAACCGCGCTGAACCAGAACGAAAGCACCCCTGCGGCTTCCGCGAACTTGATAGCTTCGTCGGTGTACCGGCAAGTCGCGAAGAAGATTGTCTTCCTCTGCTCCGCTGCCTCAATAGCAGCGATCTGTCGCACCGCGTCAATGCCGATGGATCCGGTCTTCGCGTCGTAGATCTTTACCTGAGCTACAAACTGACCCGACGTGACTTCAACACCGCCGTCTGCCCCACCTCGGGTCGTCTCAGCGTCGCGTACCCCCAGCCATCGCATCCAATCCCGAGCGACCTGTTCTGCCCCTTCGTGGGAAGTCTTGTGTGGCTATTTCAATGGCCTGGAGAACTCCCGAGTTAAGCAAAGCAGCAGGAGTCCCGGGATTGAGGTCAAAGCTGTTAGTACGTGGCTTGGGCACGCCGACACCGCGATCACGCTCCGCGTCCACCTCCATCGGATGGAGACCGCCGCCGACGCTCAGCCGATGACCGCGCTCAACGATCGGGCGAGGGCGCCGAACGCGGAGGTACGAGTTCTACGGAAGGTTGCCGTGCACAGCGCCTAGACATTCCACTGAAACGCCCTCCGGATTCCGGTGGGCGTTTTGTTTTGAACGTAACCCAGCTATCTGCAACACTCTGGCGAAGCTCGCCACCGACACCTCACCGACACGCGGCCAACATCTGGGCCAAAACACCGCCGGATCAAACAAAAAACCCCCGGGTTTACCGGGGGTTTTGCGTGTGGGCCCTACCGGGCTCGAACCGATGACATCCACGGTGTAAACGTGGCGCTCTACCAACTGAGCTAAAGGCCCATTGCGCGCAATCACGCGCAACGACTCAACTACCTTACCGACATTTTCGGATGCCGCGCGCCACTGGCCCCGCCTGCGCATCGCTGCCTACACTCATGGTCATGCGCATCTCGCCGGCGAAGGACGATGGTCGCGACGCCCAGGAGCGCCGCTCGGAGACGCGCTGGCCGGCGTTCGCGGGGCTGGTCGTCGCGCTCCTGCTCTACGTGAGCGTGCCGAACCCCGACACGGTTGTGCTCCGCCAGGTTGCCACCGTGATCCTGCTGCTCATGTTCATCCCCCTGGTGATCCAGAACCCGCACCGCCTCACCCGGCAGACACAGTGGTCGCGTTGGCTGTCGATCAGTTTTGCCGCGCTCCTGGTGATCGCCAACCAGATCAACGTCGCCTACGTCATCCGCTCGCTCATCGACGGCTCGGCCAACGGCCCCACGCTGCTCCTGACGGCCCTGCAGGTGTGGATCACCAATGTGATCGCCTTCGGCCTGTTGTACTGGGACCTCGATCGCGGCGGCCCCGTCGCCCGCGGAAACCTCGAACGCAGCCAGCTCCCCATCGCCGACTTCAAGTTCCCGCAGGACGAGAGCAGCGACGACGTCGACGAGATTCGCCGTGTCTCCGCGCAGGCCGCGGACTGGCGGCCCGGCTTCGTCGACTACCTCTACGTCTCGCTGACCAACATGATGGCGTTCAGCCCGACGGATGCCATGCCGATGCGCTCGCGCACCAAGCTGATCATGTCGGCCCAGGCGCTCACCGGGTTCGTCCTGCTGGCGCTCGTCATCTCGCGGGCGGTCAACATCCTCGCCGCGAGCTAGGCACCGCCCGGCGCGTCTACGCGGCGGGCCGCTCCGCCAGCTCGGCGAGTGCGCTCCGGTAGGCGTCCAGCTGCCTGGCCTCGCCCGGCGCCGTGACGAAGTGGGCCCGGATGACGCCGGCCTTGTCGATCAGCACGGTGGCGCGGGTCGCGAAGCCCTTCTCCGGCAGGAACGCGCCGTACTCTCTGGCAACCTCCCCGTGCGGCCAGAAATCGGCCAGGAGCTGGAAGTCGTAGCCCTCCTGCTCGCCCCAGGCCCGCAGCGCGTACTTGGAGTCGACGGACACGCCGATGAGCTCGACGTCCTGCGCGGCGAACAGGGCGAGGTTGTCGCGCAGCTCGCACAGCTCCCCCGTGCACGTACCGGAGAAGGCGAGCGGGAAGAACACCAGCGCGACGGACTTCTTCCCTCGGAAATCACTGAGCTTCACGCCCTGACCCCACTGGTTGGCCAACTCGAAATCGGGGGCGGCCTGCCCAATCTGCAGCGTCACTCTGGGGCTCCTGTTCTGATTCGGCCCGGATATCGCCGAATGCACGCCTCGATCGTAGCCGCCCGGTGTCGGCGTACCCGAAATAGAATCAATAGGATGGCGTACTGTGCCCGGTCGCGACCCGACCTGGTTTTCGCTTGTGTTCAGATTGTTTTTGAGCGCGCTGACACGGCCTGCCCTGCACACGCGATCGGTACTAGAACAAAGAGAGAGGTCGACTGTGACTGTCAACGACCAGGACCCTTACTCGGTCAACAACGTGGACTCCGACCCGGAGGAAACGGCCGAGTGGGCCGAATCGCTCAACGCGCTTGTCGCTGCTCACGGGCACGAACGCGGCCGTGAGATCATGCTGAGCCTGCTGAAGCGCTCCAAAGAGCTGCACCTCGGCGTGCCCATGGTTCCGACCACGGACTACATCAACACCATCGCGCCTGAGGACGAGGCAGCCTTCCCCGGCGACGAGGGCATCGAGCGCCGCTACCGCGCCTGGCTGCGGTGGAACGCCGCCGTCATGGTGCACCGCGCACAGCGTCCCGGCATCTCCGTCGGCGGCCACATCTCGACCTACGCCGGAGCGGCCTCGCTCTACGAGGTCGGCTTCAACCACTTCTTCCGCGGCCAGGACCACCCGGGCGGCGGAGACCAGATCTTCATCCAGGGCCACGCCTCCCCCGGCACCTACGCCCGCGCCTACCTCGAGGGCCGCCTGAGCGAGCAGCAGCTCGACGGATTCCGCCAGGAGAAGTCCCAGGCCCCGTACGGTCTCTCCTCCTACCCGCACCCGCGCCTGATGCCCGAGTTCTGGCAGTTCCCGACCGTGTCGATGGGCCTCGGCCCGATCAACGCGATCTACCAGGCGCAGACCAACCGCTACCTCACCAACCGCGGAATCAAGGACGCCAGCGACCAGCAGGTCTGGGCGTTCCTCGGCGACGGCGAGATGGACGAGGTCGAGAGCCGCGGCCAGCTCCAGGTCGCAGCCAACGAGGGCCTGGACAACCTCAACTTCGTCATCAACTGCAACCTGCAGCGCCTCGACGGCCCCGTCCGCGGCAACGGCAAGATCGTGCAGGAGCTGGAGAGCTTCTTCCGCGGTGCCGGCTGGAACGTCATCAAGGTCGTCTGGGGCCGCGAGTGGGACGACCTGCTCGCCCGCGACACCGACGGCGCCCTGCGCACGCTGATGAATGTCACCCCCGACGGTGACTACCAGACCTACAAGGCTGAGAACGGCGCCTACGTCCGCGAGAACTTCTTCGGCCGGGACCCCCGCGCCCTCGAGCTCGTCAAGGACCTGAGCGACGACCAGATCTGGGGCCTCAAGCGCGGCGGCCATGACTACCGCAAGATCTACGCAGCGTTCAAGGCGGCATCCGAGCACAAGGGCCAGCCGACCGTCATCCTGGCGAAGACCGTCAAGGGCTACGGCCTCGGACCGAGCTTCGAGGGCCGCAACGCGACCCACCAGATGAAGAAGATGACGCTGGACAACCTCAAGACGTTCCGCGACGCGATGCACATCCCGATCACCGACGCGCAGCTCGAAGAGAACCCGTACCTGCCGCCGTACTACAAGCCGGCAGACAACGACGAGGCGATCCAGTACCTGCACGACCGTCGTCGCGAGCTCGGTGGCTACCTGCCGGAGCGCCGCAGCGCGCACACGGCGATCTCGCTGCCGGATGACTCCGCCTACGCCATCGCGAAGAAGGGCTCCGGCACGCAGGAGATCGCCACCACCATGGCGTTCGTCCGACTGCTCAAGGACCTGATCCGTTCCAAGGACTTCGGCCACCGCATCGTGCCGATCATCCCGGACGAGGCGCGCACCTTCGGCATCGACGCCTTCTTCCCGACGGCGAAGATCTACAACCCGAACGGCCAGCACTACACCTCGGTCGACCGCGAACTGCTGCTCGCCTACAAGGAGAGCCCGCAGGGCCAGATCATCCACGTCGGCATCAACGAGGCCGGCGCCCTGGCGTCGTTCACGAACATCGGAACCAGCTACGCCACCCACGGCGAGCCGCTGATCCCGTTCTACGTGTTCTACTCGATGTTCGGCTTCCAGCGCACCGGCGACGCCATTTGGGCCGCCGGGGACCAGATGGCCCGCGGCTTCATGATCGCCGCGACCGCCGGGCGCACGACGCTGACCGGCGAGGGCCTGCAGCACGCCGACGGCCACTCCCTGGTGCTCTCCGCCACGAACCCGGCCGTCGTCTCCTACGACCCGGCCTACGGCTACGAGATCGGACACATCGTCCGCAGCGGCCTGGAGCGCATGTACGGCGGGGCGCACGAAGACCCCAACGTCATGTACTACCTGACCGTCTACAACGAGCCGATCATCCACCCGGCCGAGCCGGAGGGTCTCGACGTCGACGGCGTCATGCGCGGCATCTACAAGCTCAAGGACGGCGCGGCCGCCGGCCCGAAGGCTCAGCTGCTGGCATCCGGTGTCTCGGTCGCCTGGGCCCTCGAGGCGCAGGAGCTGCTCGCCGCTGACTGGGGCGTGTCGGCGGATGTCTGGTCGGTCACCTCGTGGAGCGAGCTGCGCCGCGACGGCCTGGCCGCCGACGAGCACAACTTCCTGTACCCGGAGGAAGAGCCCCGCACGCCGTACGTCTGGCAGAAGCTGGGCGCGGCCCAGGGCCCGTTCGTCGCCGTGACGGACTTCTCGCACAGCGTGCCGGACCAGATCCGCCCCTTCATCCCCGGCACCTACGCGACGCTGGGAGCCGACGACTTCGGCTTCAGCGACACGCGTGCCGCCGCCCGCCGCTACTTCAAGATCGACGGACCGTCGATGGTCGTCCGCACGCTGCAGCTGCTTGCAGCACGCGGCGAGGTCGACCCCGGCGCACCCGCGCAGGCGATCGCGAAGTACCGTCTGCACGACGTCAACGCCGGCACGACGGGCTCAGCCGGGGGCGAGAGCTAACAAACCGTGGCGACGAGGCCGAAGACAAAAGAAGAGACGCTGGCTTGGCTGCGCACCCTCTCCGGTGAGCTGTCAACCACGACGTTGAAGCGTCTCGAGGAGACGCTGCCCTGGTATGGCGACATGCCACCGGGGCGGCGCTCCGCCGTCGGCCTCGTCGCGCAAGCGGGCATCACCTCGTTCATCTCCTGGTACGACGACCCGGCCTCCACGCCGTGGATCGCCGCGGACGTGTTCGGGGCCGCCCCGCGCGAGCTCCTCCGCTCGGTCAGCCTGCAGCAGACGCTGCAGCTGATCCGTGTCGTCGTCGAGGTCGTCGAGGAGCGGATCAAGGACCGCGGCGAGGGCCTGCACGAGGCGATCCTGCTCTACTCGCGGGAGATCGCCTTCGGCGCCGCCGACGTCTACGCCAGGGCCGCAGAGGCCCGCGGCCTCTGGGACGCGCGCCTGGAGGCCCTGGTCGTCGACTCGATCCTCTCCGGCGAGTACGACGACGAACTGCCCAGCCGCATCGCCGCGCTCGGCTGGCACGGCCACGGCGAGGTCTCCGTGCTCGTCGGAACCACGCCGCGCATGCTGGACGTCGACCAGCTGCGCCGCGCAGCCCGGCACATGTCCGCCGACGTGCTCATCGGCGTGCAGGGCAACCGGCTGGTGCTCGTGATCGGCCGCTCTCAGCCCTCACCGGGGGCCAATGCCGACACGGACGACGAGTCCAAGCCGATCGAGCCCGTCATCAGCTTCATGGAGATGGCCGTGCAGCTGGAACCGCACTTCGGCCAGGGCCACCTCGTGCTCGGCCACGAGGTGCCGAACCTGGTGGACGCCTCCAAGAGCGCCAAGGCGGCACTGGCCGGCTTCGCCGTCGCCCACTCCTGGCGGCACGCACCGCGCCCGGTGCAGGCCGACGACCTGCTGCCGGAGCGCGCCCTGGCCGGCGACCCGCTGGCCCGCGCCACCCTCATCCACCGCATCTACCGCCCGCTGCAGGCGCACTCCACCGAGCTGCTCACCACCCTGTGGTGCTACCTCGACAACGGGCGCTCGCTCGAGGCGACGGCGCGCGAGCTCTTCGTGCACCCGAACACCGTGCGCTACCGCCTGAAGCGCGTCTCCGAGGTGATCGGCTGGGATGCCACCGGCGCCCGCGAGGCGCTGATTCTGCAGTCCGCGCTCATCATCGGCTCCATCAGCGACCACGACGGCCTGCGCCGACGCCGCTGATTAGCCCCCCGATTTGTGCGAGATTCACAAGGGTCTCGCCGATACGCTGTCGATGCTCCACATCACAGCACGGCATGAGATTGGCAAACTAGAGAAGTGATCGTCGTCGTCTGCCCTGGACAGGGCTCCCAAACCCCCGGTTTCCTCGAGCCCTGGCTGGCCGAACCGCAATTCGCCGAGCGCCTGCGCGGCCTCTCGGATGCAGCGGGCACCGACCTGCTCGCCCACGGCACCGTGAGCGACGCCGACACCATCCGCGACACGGCCGTCGCCCAGCCGCTCATCGTCGCGGCCGGCATCCTCACCCTGCAGGCCCTGCAGGCCGGCGGCCGCCGGGACAAGATCGCCGGCATCGCCGGGCATTCCGTCGGTGAGATCACCGCGGCAGCAGGCGCCGGCATCCTGAGCGACGAGGACGCGATCCGCTTCGTCGGCGAACGCGGCCGCGCCATGGCATCCGCCGCCGCCGCCCAGCCCACCGGCATGAGCGCCGTCCTCGGCGGTGACGAGGCCGAGCTCCTCGCCCGACTCGCCGAGCTCGGCCTCGAGCCGGCCAACTACAACGGCGGCGGCCAGATCGTCGTCGCCGGCGCCCTGCCGGCACTCGCCGCCCTCGCGGAGGAGCCGCCGGCCAAGGCCCGCGTCATCCCGCTGCAGGTCGCCGGCGCCTTCCACACCCGGTACATGCTCCCGGCCGTCGCGCACCTCAGCGAGGTCGCCGCGACCCTCAGCCCGAGCGACCCGACCCTCCCGATCTGGACCAACAACGACGGCACCCGGGTCGAGAGCGGCTCCCGCTTCGTCGAACTGCTCGTCGGCCAGGTCTCCTCGCCCGTGCGCTGGGACCTCTGCATGGAGTCGTTCGCGGCAGCTGGCGTCACCGGCATCATCGAGCTGGCCCCGGCCGGCGCGCTCACCGGCCTGGCCAAGCGCGCCCTCCGCGGTGTGCCCACCGTCGCCATCAAGACCCCCGATGACCTGCCCGCGGCGTTCGAGCTCCTCGACAACGCGTAGTCTCACACTCCTCCACAGCAGATCGGCTTTCAGACCATGACCCGTCCCACCCTGCAGCAGTCGCACGGCCCGGCCCACACCCGCATCTACGCGGTCGGCGCGGCGCGCGGCTCCGTCGCCGTCACGAACGACGACATCGCCGGGCCCATCGACTCCTCCGACGAGTGGATCCAGCAGCGCACCGGCATCATCACCCGCACCCGTGCCACGGCCGACGTCTCGGCGCTCGACCTGGCCACGGATGCCGCCCGCGAGGCGATCGAGCGCAGCGGCATCGCCCCCGAGCTCATCGACGCCGTCATCGTCGCCACCATCAGCAACACCCAGCAGTCGCCGTCGATGGCCGCCGTCGTCGCCGACCGTGTCGGCGCGAACCCCGCCGCCGCCTACGACGTCAACGCCGCCTGCGCCGGGTACGCCTACGCCGTCGCCCAGGCCGACGCCCTGATCCGCGCGGGCGTCGCCCACTACGCGCTCGTCATCGGCGCGGAGAAGCTCTCCGACATCGTCGACCCCACCGACCGCAGCATCTCGTTCCTGCTCGGCGACGGCGCGGGCGCCGTCGTCATCGGCCCGAGCGACTTCGCCGGCATCTCCCGCACCGTCTGGGGATCCGACGGCTCCAAGGCCGCCGCAGTCGGCATGAACCACACGCTGGTCGAGTACCGCGACGGTGCGTCCGAGTGGCCCACGCTCCGCCAGGAGGGCCAGACGGTCTTCCGCTGGGCCGTCTGGGACATGGCGAAGGTGGCCAAGGAGGCCCTCGCCGCCGCCGGCATCACCGCCGACGACCTCGCCGCCTTCATCCCCCACCAGGCCAACATGCGCATCATCGACGAGTTCGCCAAGCAGCTGAAGCTGCCGGAGAGCGTGGCCATCGCCCGCGACATCGCGACGACCGGCAACACCTCGGCGGCGTCGATCCCGCTGGCCACCCACCGCCTGCTCGAGGAACACCCCGGGCTGAGCGGCGGCCTCGCCCTGCAGATCGGCTTCGGCGCCGGTCTGGTCTTCGGCGCACAGGTCGTGGTGCTGCCCTAACAATCCTGCCGTCCCCCTAAACTAGGTGGCGGTCAAACGAAACACCCCCCTCAAGGAGAAAACACATGGCATTGTCCACCGAAGAAGTTCTTGCCGGCCTGGCCGAGCTCATCAACGACGAGACTGGCATCGCGACCGACACGGTTGAGCTGGGCAAGTCGTTCACCGACGACCTCGACATCGACTCGATCTCGATGATGACGATTGTCGTCAACGCTGAAGAGAAGTTCGACGTCAAGATCCCCGACGAAGAGGTCAAGAACCTCAAGACCGTTGGTGACGCTGTCACCTTCATCGTCGGAGCCCAGGCTTAAGACCCCTTTCCCCGTCTGGCGGGTCGGCTCAGCCCGACCCGCTTGACCGGGCATGCCCGCTTGTTCCTCACTGCGTGGAGAGTTTGACCGTTATGACCAAAAAGATTGTTGTTACGGGTATCGGTGCGACGTCGCCCCTCGGCGGAACCGTATCCGAGACCTGGGAAGCGCTGCTCGCCGGCGTCTCCGGCGCCGAGACGCTCCCCTTCGAATGGGTTGAGCAGTACGAGCTTCCCGTGAAGTTCGCCGCCCGCGCGAAGGTTCGCCCCGAGGAGGTCCTCGACCGTCCCGTGGCGAAGCGCCTCGACCCCTCGGCACAGTTCGCCCTGATCTCGGCCATGGAGGCGTGGGCGGATGCCGGCGCACCCGATGTCGCCCCGGAACGCCTGGGCGTCGACTTCGCCACCGGCATCGGCGGCATCTGGACCCTCCTCGACGCGTGGGACGTCCTCCGAGAGAAGGGCCCCCGCCGCGTCCTCCCCATGACCGTGCCGATGCTGATGCCGAACGCGGCCTCCGCGGCCGTGTCGATGCACTTCGGTGCGCGCGCCTTCGCCCGCACCGTGGCCTCCGCCTGCGCCTCGAGCACCGAGTCGATCGTGAACGCCTACGAGCACCTGCAGGCCGGGTACGCGGACGTCGTCATCGCCGGTGGCACCGAGAGCGCCATCCACCCCATCACCATGGCGTCCTTCTCCTCGATGCAGGCGCTCTCCAAGCGCAACGACGACCCGTCGCACGCGTCCCGGCCGTACAGCGTCGACCGTGACGGCTTCGTCATGGGCGAGGGCGCGGCCAGCCTCGTGCTCGAGACGGAAGAGCACGCCCTGGCCCGCGGTGCGCGCATCTACGCCGAGGTCGCCGGCGGCGGCGTCACCGCCGACTCATACCACATCACCGCCAACGACCCGGAGGGTCGCGGCGCCAGCCGCGCCGTCGAGATGGCGCTCGAGCTGGCCGGCGCCCGCCCGGAGGATGTCACGCACATCAACGCGCACGCCACGAGCACGCCCGTCGGCGACATCGCCGAGTACGCGGCGCTCAAGGCCGTGTTCGGTGAGCGCGTCAACGAGATCCCCGTGTCTGGCACCAAGGGCGCAACCGGCCACCTCCTCGGCGGCACCGGCGCACTGGAGGCCATCTTCACGATCCTCGCGATCACGAACCGCGTGGCACCGCCCACGATCAACCTCACCACGCAGGACCCCGAGATCCCGCTGACCATCTCCGGCCAGCCGATCCCGCTCGGCGACGGCCCGCAGCTGGCCATCTCCAACTCCTTCGGCTTCGGCGGCCACAACGCCGTCGTCGCGTTCCGGAGCATCTAGCCCCGGAGCCCCGACGCTCAGAAGGCCCGCACGGTATTCCGCGCGGGCCTTCTGCGTCTGTGGGGTCAGCCGGTCTTGTGCAGCCAGACCACCGGGGCGAAGTCGCTGGCGTAGCGGTACACGTCCAGCTCGTCGTCCCACTCCTGGCCGAGGGCGAGCCGCAGCTCCCGGTGCAGCTCCAGCGCGTCGGTCCCGGCGCGCGCCATGGCCGAGCGGATCCGGTCCTCCGGCACGACCATGTTGCCCGCGCTGTCGATCTGCACCCAAACGATGCCGAGGCTCGGCGTGTGCATCCAGCGGGACCCGTCGGAGCCGCTGCCGGCATCCTCGGTCACCTCGAAGCGCAGCTGCTCCCAGCCGTGCAGGGCGGAGGCGATGGCAGCGCCGGTGCCGCGCTCGCCCTCCCAGTAGAACTCGGTGCGCAGGGCGCCGTCGAGGGCGGGCTGCCCGGCCCAGTCGAAGTTCACGGCGCGCTCAAGGGCTCGGCCGACCGCCCATTCGACGTGCGGGCACATGGCCTTGGGCGCCGAGTGGACATAGATGACTCCCCGTGCGGGGCTCGCCTGACGGGCTGTGGGTGCCGTCATGTTCTCTCCGTTTCCTCTGAGGTGCGTCTTCCCCAACGACCTCTGAAACGGCTTCCCCAACGGGCACTTCCCCGATTATGCCCTGAGAGTGCGGCCAGCGTCTAGCCTCTGCGGCCTCGCATGGGGCATGACTGCACCCCTTCTCCTGCTGCACGCGTGGGGGCGTGGACCGTCGACCAACGCCGGGACGACGCCGCGGCGCCCCGCACGCTCGCGTCGCTGGCGGCGGAGGCGCTGGCGTTCATGGATGCCGCCGGGCTGCCGCGCCGTGCTGCTCGGCTCCTCGAGCGGCGGCTACGTGGCCCAGCAGGTGGCGGTGGTCGCGCCGGAGCGCCTGGCTGCGGCGTTCGTCTCGGCACTGGCATAGCCGCTCCGCCCCGGAATTCCGCGCGCCCAGCGTGGCAACACCCCGGCGCACCGCGTGCTGCATAGGCTCGAGGCACGAAGTGGGGTCGATGAGAGGAGCGGGATGTCGGTACGCGAGAGCCTGCTCGCCGTGCTCACCTTGGGGCCGGCCTACGGGGCACAGCTGCACGCGGAGCTCCTCTCCCGTCTCGGCCACCGCCGCGACATCAACGTCGGCCAGATCTACGCCACCCTCGACCGCCTCGGCAAGAGCGCCCTGGTGCGCGACGCCGGTGCCACCGCAGACGGCCTGCCGCTCTACGCGCTGACGCCCTCCGGCACGCTGGCCGCCAGGGAGTGGCTGAGCGTCGTCGGCCCGGGGCAGCTGGACTGGAACGAGATGCTGGACCAGCTGCTGGTCGCCTCCTCGCTGCCCGGTGCCCCGTTCGCGAGCCTGCTCGCCCAGCACCGCGAGCTCTGGGGCGCGCCGCTGCTGCGCGAGACCGAGCCGGAGTCCGCGCAGGGCGCCCTCGCCGCGGCATCCGAGGAGGAGCTGCGCGCGGCCGCCCTGCGCTGGCTCGACGCCTGCGAGGCGGCAGCCGCCGGCACGGCGCTCGCCCGTCCGCTCAGCGAGTCCCGCCCCCGCCGCGGGCGGCGCCCCGCGGCCTGAGCCGCAGTTGAGCCGGGGCTATTTGGCCTCGGAGTAGCGGTCGACGACCGCGATGCCGAGCGGGAAGTCCACCGGGAAGTCGCGGAACAGTAGCCGGCCGGCGAAGGCGGCCGCCTCGGTCACCGTCTGGGCGACCTCCTCCGCGTGCTCCTCCGGCGTGTGCACGATGATCTCGTCGTGCAGGAAGAACACGAGGTGCGGGAGGGACTCGAAGACGGCACCGGATGCCGTGGCGAGGCGCCCCGGCGGGGTGCTGGAGCGCTGCTCGATGGCGCGCAGCCCGTTGCGGATCTCCCCCATCCAGCAGAGCGCCCACTCGGCCGCGCTGCCCTGCACGACGAAGTTGCGGGTGAACCGGCCCCAGTCGCGGGCCCGGCTGCGTGCCCGGGACTCCTCGGCGGCGCTCGCCCCCGGCTGGCTGGCCAGGCGCTGGGCCTCCTGCCAGTCCGCGCCGGGCGCCGGCGACGAGCGGCCGAGCCAGCTGGTGACGTGCTCGCCGCGCTCTCCGGCCCTGGCCGCCTGCTCCACCAGCCGGATCGCGCGCGGGTAGGCCCGGGTGAGCTTCGGCATCAGCCGCCCGCTCTCCCCCGTCGTCGCGCCGTACATGGCGCCGAGCATGGCGACCTTGGCGTGCTCGCGGCTCTCCACCACGCCGCTGGCGACGATGCCGGCATACATGTCGGTGCCGCGGCCGGCCGCGGCCATCGCGGTGTCGGCCGAGAGGGCGGCCAGGATGCGCGGCTCCAGCTGGGCGGCATCAGCCACGACCAGCTTCCAGCCGGGGTCGGCGGTGACGGCGGCGCGGATCTGCTTCGGCAGCTGCAAGGCGCCGCCGCCGCTCGTCGCCCAGCGGCCGGTCGCGGCACCGCCCGGCACGTAGTCGGGGTGGAAGCGCTCGTCGATGATCCACTGGTCCATCCAGGTCCAGCCGTTGGCGGTCAGCAGCCTGGCCCGCTTCTTGTACTCGAGCAGCGGCTCGATCACCGGGTGGCTGTACTCGGCCAGCTCCCAGCGGTTGGTGGAGGTGATCATCAGCCCGGCGCGGTTCAGCGCCTTGAGCACGTTCGGTGGGGAGTCCGGGTTGACGCTCTGGTCGCCGAGGATGCCGCGAATGCGGCCGGCCAGCTCCTCGAGCCGGGCCGGGCGGGTGCCGTAGGGCACGCGCGGGCCGAGCTCAGCGGTCAAGAGGGCGTCGTGCACCTCGGTGCGCCACGGCAGCCCGGCGTGGCGCATCTCGGCGGCGATGAGCGCGCCGACGGACTCGGCGGCCAGCAGCAGCCGCAGCCGGCCGGCATCCGGCACCTCGGAGAGGGCCTGCAGCTGGTGCCGGTACTCGGCCGCGCTGTCCTCGCGGGCGGCGCTGCGGCCGCTGGCCATGGTCTCGCCGAGGTCGAACAGGGTGCTGTGCACGGGCGCCACGTGCGCGCTCGGCGGCTCGACCGGCTGATCCCAGGCGGTCGGCTCGGCGCGGGCGAAGGCCGTGTGCGCGGTGAGGGTCGAGTTGCGGAGGATCGCGTGGCTGAGCCGCAGGTCGTGGCAGCGCCGCACGCGCACCCCGGCGTTCAAAAGGTCGCCGTACCAGCGGGAGCTGTCGCTCCACACCCAGCGCTCCGGCTCCGGGGCGCCCTCCCGTTCGGCGACGAAGCCGGCGAGCCGGTCGAACGGCAGCACGGTGGCCTCGCCGAGCAGCTCGCCGTGCGCGTCCACGCTGCTCGCCACGACCTCGGTCGGGCTGTTGCGGGCGAGAACGATGGTCACCCACCCATTCTCCACTACCGAACGCACGTTCGAATGCCGCGACCCGCGCCGCTCGTGCATTCCGCGGCTCAAGGGTTTAGCATCGATCCGTCGAAAGGCGCGCCCTGCCCCCTCCCGAAGCCCAGTCGCTGCTGCCCGAGCTCGTCCGCGCGCTCCGGGCGGGCGGCTCCGTGTTCGCGGAGGACGAGGCCGCGCTGCTCGCTCAGGCCGCGGGCGGCGATCCCGCCCGGCTGGCGGGGCTGCTGGCGGAGCGGCTCGACGGGAGGCCGTTGGAGCAGGTGCTCGGCTGGGCCGAGTTCGCCGGCATCCGCATCGGCGTCGCGCCCGGCGTCTTCGTGCCGCGCCGGCGCACCGAGCTGCTCGCCCGGGAGGCGATCGCCGCCTGCGCCCCGGGGGCGATCGCCGTCGACCTCTGCTGCGGCAGCGGGGCGATCGGCGCCGCGATCCTCGCCGCCCGGCCCGGCGTGCGGCTGTACGCCAGCGACGTCTCGGCCGCGAGCGTCGCGTGCGCGGCGGGCAACCTGGCCGGCCGCGCCACGGTGCTGAGGGGCGACCTGTTCGCGGCGCTGCCGGGCGGCCTCCGCGGCCGGATCGATGTGCTCGCCGTCAACGCGCCCTACGTGCCGAGCGAGGCGATCGCCTTCATGCCGCCGGAGGCCCGTGAGCACGAGCCGCTGGCCTCGCTCGACGGCGGCAGCGACGGCCTCGACGTGCACCGCCGGATCGCGGCGGAGGCCGCAGAGTGGCTGCACCCGAGCTCCACCCTGTTGATCGAGACGAGCAGCGCTCAGGCCGGCGCCTCTGCGGCGTTGTTTTCGGCGGCCGGGTTCACGACTCGCATCGCGCGCGATGAAACACGCGACGCTACGGTGATCGTCGCAACGGCCTGAACGCGCCATTCGTTGTCGCCGCCATGCGCCGCACAGCGTCAGTCGTTTGTCGCGAGGAACGGCTCGTGGTGGTAACCGGAGGCATCCACGACGGCGACCGTCGATTCGGGCACCTCGTTGAAGACTCCGGGTAGGTTGTTGAGCGGTTCAGACACGATGAGCCGGGCGCGCGATCCGAACAGCTTGAGTCGTTCGGCGCCCGGGTACATCTCGCGCACGGTGTCGACGTCAACGGAATGGAACAGCGTGCGCGTGCGCCCCTGCGAGGAGTATCGGAACGCCCACACGGTGACACCGTCTGTGACGGCGAGCGTGCCCTGCATCGGAAATGCGATGCCGCGCTCACGCCCGACGGCCTCGACCATTCGGATCGCCTCCCCCATCGCCGCGATCGGGTCGTCTGTGAGGCCGAGCGTCAGCGCGAGGTTGAACAGCACCTCGGAGTCGGTCGTGCCCAGAATGGTCGGGTACAGAGACGGGTCAACGGCGAAGGTCAGGTCGCGCTTCATCTTCGCGAACCCGTCGAGGAAGCCGTTGTGCATGAACATCCAGTTCTGGTGCCGGAACGGATGGCAATTGGTCTGCTGGATCGGTGGCCCGGCGGCCGCCCGAACATGGCTGAAGAACAGCGGGCTGCGCACGCTGCGGGTCAGCTCCCGCAGGTTCTGGTCGTTCCAGGCCGGTTCGATGCTGCGGAAGAACGCCGGCGCGTCCCCCGCGTGAGCGTTCTCGGGATACCAGCCGAAACCGAATCCGTCGCCGTTGACGGTCTCGTTGCCGAGCGGCGAATCCAGCGACTGTGCCACCAGCGAGTGTTGAGCATCCAGAATCACTGTGGAGGCTTGCAGCGGTTCACCTGTGTATGCCAGCCATCGACACATTTTCGCACCTGCCTCTCGTTGCCCAGCGGTACTCAGACCGTAGACGCGGGCAACGCGCCCGACGTCACCCGAACCGGGTGATGCTCTCGATCACCGGGGGCCGGGTGGCAGCCGTGGCCGATCAGCTGAACTGGAGACCCCAGCGGCGCGGCGCGAGCCGGTAGATCTGCCGGTAGACGGCGGTGCCGGTGACGACGCCGAGCGCGATAGCCACGATCGAGCCGAGCACGGAGAAGGTGTTCACCGTCTCCAGGGCGAGGCCGAGCACCTTCTGGGTGAAGTCGATCAGGCCCGCTGCTCCGGGCACGAGGAGCCAGAAGGCCGGCAGGAAGCAGACCACGGCGGGCGGGGCGCCGCGGAAGGACTGCAGCAGGTAGGCGACGACGGTGAGCACGAGCGCGCCGACGAAGCCGCTGAAGACGGCCGGGACGATCAGCGCCGAGAGCACCTGCGCGCCGTAGGCGGCGAACAGGGTGACGGTGAGGAAGTACACGGAGCGCGGCGGGCCGCAGTAGTACAGGAAGAAGCCCAGGGCCATCAGGATGACGCCGACCCACGGCTCGAACGCGCCGAACCCCGGCCCGGTCACCTGGAGCGCGCGGGAGGGCGACAGGCCGCTGATGGTGAGGGCGGCGATGATCCCGAAGGCCAGGAGGACGAGCTGGCTGGCCCCCGAGACGAGGCGGCTCGACCCGGAGATCATGTCGCCGGCGGCCAGCTCCTGGATGCCGGTGGTGAGCGCCGCTCCGGGCAGCAGCGTGACCAGGGCGGGGACGAGCACCTGCAGCGGCACGGCGAGCAGGTGCGCCTCGGCCGCCGCGAAGACGAGCAGCGCGGTCAGGAACGACATGAACGCCGGCAGCAGGGTCGCGGAGAAGGAGTTGGGCCGCACGACGAGCTTGGCTGCCCCGACCAGCGAGCCGAGGAGCAGCGCGCCGATCATGCTGGTCAGGTCGGCGCCGAGGAGGATGAGGGCCACCCCGGATGCCGCGACGCCGTGCCCGATGATCCGCACCGGCCAGCGGAACCGCGGCGGCTCGGCCCGGATCTCCGCCAGCTTGTCCAACCCCTCCTCGGCGGTGAGCTCGCCGCGCTGGGCGGCGAGGACGAGCTGGTAGACGCCGGACGCGCGGTCGAATCGCACCTCGCCGTCGTGCGGCTCCGTCGCCGCGAGCCCGCGCTCGCTGGCCTCGGTGAGCGAGACGATCATCACGGTCGGCAGCACGATGATCGACGCCTGCTCGTAGCCGAGCGCCCGGGCGACGCCGTGCAGCGTCCGGTGGATGTCGGTCGTGGCGACACCGACCGAGAGCAGGGCGCTCCCCAGGCCGACGAGGAAGCGCTGCGCCGCGGCTGGGTCGGCCTCCTCGTGGACGTCCGGGCGGTCGTCTCGGCTCCAGCGGCGCGAGATCGCGTGCCAGATCGACTTCACGTCCACGGGCGCCTCCTCCCCCGTTCATTCTCGGGCCGCGTTTCGGGGCGCTGCATCACGCGGAACGAATGAGCGCGCAGACAGAGGGGCCGGCCGCGCGGCCGGCCCCTCTGCCGTGTGCCTCTCGCTAGCGGTGGCCCCCGGAGTGGCCGTTCTGGCCGTGGTTGCCCCAGTGGCCGTTGCCGCCGTGGTGGCCGTGCCCGCCGTCATCCTCTGAGTCGTCGCCCTGCCCGCTGCCGCGCAGGGGCACCTGGGTGACCTTGCCGACCGGCTGCGGACCGGTCTCGCCGAGCACGAAGGCGTCCGTCGTCAGGTAGAGCTTGCCCTTGGCCAGTGCGATCGCCGCCGGCGAGTTGATGGCCAGCAAGACTGTCGGGGTCTTCGCGCCGCGCGGGACGACCGAGACCTGACCGGTGCCGGTCGGGCCGCCGAACAGCTCCGTCACGTACACCGTGCCGGTCTTCGGCGAGACGGCGACGCCGGTGCTGCCGACGAATCCGGTGGCGACGGTGCGAATCTCCCCGTCATCCGGGTCGATCTTCAGCACCGAACCGCGGGCGCCGAGGCTCGCGTCCTCCGGGCCGCCGGGCAGGCTGGACACGTAGAGCCAGCCGTCCGGGCCCAGCGCGATGCCGGTGGGCACCGGCTCGAACGCGTACGGGTAGCCGGCCGCGCAGGCGGGGAAGCCGAACGCGGCCACGATCTCCGCGGTCGCGGTGACCGGTGTGGCCGGCGGCAGCACCGCCGTCGTCGAGATGGTGCCGTCGTAGTCGATGCGCAGGATCGCGTTCGCTCCGGCATCCGCCACATAGATCGCGTCGTCGAGCGCGATGGACGCGTAGGCATGCGTGTCGACGACGCCCGTGTACGTGGCGGGGAGGAACGGTTCCACCGTGGGATCGAACTGGTCGGCGCAGGATTGCGGCAGCCCGATGAAGCCGTAGGTGTTGATCTGGTCGGGGTTGACCGTGCTCTCGTACGCGAAGATATCGGCGAACGGGGTCGGCGTGCCCTTCTTGCCGATCGACACCATGTTCGAGCGGGTGTGGTCTTGGGCCGCCTGGGCGTAGTAGACCGTGTTCCTCCGCACCGACACGGCGCCGATCTCATCGCCGGGCGCGCTCGCGACGACGCTCGTGGTGCCGTCCCTCCCCACCTTGTTTAGCGTGCCGGTGAAGTTCTGGCTGACGTAGACGCTGCCGTCGCGGCCCACCGCCATGCTGAGCGGTGTGAGCAGCCCGTCGGCCAGGGTGACCGGGGTGCCCGCCTGGGGCGGTGGATTGTTGTCGCGGCCTCCGGCCACTGCGGGGCCGGCGACGGCGAGCGACGCGAGCGCGAGGACGCCGGCCGCGGCGACGATGGACGTGATTCTCATTGGGTCCTCCATGATCTCGGAACGAGGTCGATCAGGGAGGCAGAGCCGGACGAGCAGGGCAACCCCCGACGACCCGTGTGCACGCGACACTGCCTTTTCGGTTGTGCCCCCAGGGCAACGGCGGGGCCGTCGCTCGGGGGGAAACCTACGCCCGGCCTCGGAGGGCGACTAGGGGGCTAGCCCTGAGTCGTGTGGGGCGTTTCGCCGCGCACGACGATCTTGCCGTTCTGGGCGTTGGACTCCATGTACCGGTAGGCGTCGATGAGCTCGTGGAAGTCGAAGACCCTGTCGATGATCGGCGCCAGCCTGCCGGCCTCGAGCGCACGCCGAGCAGCCGAGCAATCTGGAGCGCGCCGAGCCCCGCGCTGCTGGCCGCGGCGGTGATGAGCACCGTGTCGTCGGGGCGCAGCCTCGCGACCTCGACGAAGGCGAACCACGAGGTCAGGTACTGCATCCAGATGGCGGTGCCCTGCTCGAGGTCGAGGCCAGCCGGCACCCGCGGCTAGCGCTCGGCGCGGACGATGCGCCCCGCCTGGACGACGGCGCGACGGGCGTCCTGCTCCCAGAGGGCCGACGGATCCTCGAGCGGGTTCGCGGTGAGCATGAGCAGGTCGCCGTACGCGCCGACGCCCAAGTGTCCGAGCTTGTCGTCGCCGATGAGGGCCGCGTTCTCCTGCGTGAGCGAGCGCAGCATGGCGCTGGGCCCAGCGGCCTCCGTCTGCAAGCGGATGCCGCACAGCTGGTCGTCTTCGAGATCGCCCATGAGGTCGCTGCCGAAGCCCACGCGCACGCCGGCGGCCAGGGCGAGCTGAATGGCCTCCTGGCCCTTGGAGAGCACCTCGGAGTTCTTGGCGAGCGAGATCGCGTTGAGGCCGATCTCTGCGCCACGGCGGTCCATGGCGTCGTAGGCGGCCAGCGTGGGGACGAGGAAGGCGTCTCGCTCGGCCATCAGCCGGGCCGTCTCGGAGTCAATCAAGTTGCCGTGCTCGATCGAGCGGACACCGTTCTCGATCGAGTGCTGCACGGCCTCCGAGGAGTAGGCGTGCGCGGCGACGTAGCTCCCGCGACGCGTTGCCTCGTCGACGATGACGCGCAGCTCCTCCGGGGAGTACTGCGGGATGCGGATCGGGTCGGTGAGCGAGAAGACCCCGCCGGAAGTCATCACCTTGATGGCGTGCGCACCGGTGCGGAAGCGCTCGCGCACGGCGACGCGGAGGTTCTCGGCTCCGTCGACGACCTCACACATGTGGCCGTGGCTGAAGCACACGTCGACGTGCTCTGAGCGTGGGTCGCCGTGGCCCCCGGTCTGGCTGAGCGCCGGCCCGGTGAAGTGGTACCGCGGCGAGGCGAACAGATTCGCGTCGATGGCGCGCGCGAGGCCGATGTCGCCTCCGGCCACGTCGCGGACGGTCGTGAAGCCGCGCTGGAGCGCCTTCTCGAGGCGCAGGGTTCCGTTGATCGCCGAGAAGCTGAGCGGGCCGCGCTCGTTCTCGAAGCCGTCCATGCTGGTCGCGTAGGCATGGAAGTGCGCGTCAACGAAACCCGGAACGATCCAGGAACCCGAACCGTCGACGACCTCCGCGGCGGGGTCGGCGTGAGCGGCGACCACGCCATCGACGATCGCGATGTCTCGGGCGGAGAACCCCCGGCCCTCCCCCGCCCATACGTGTGCGCCGGAAATGGTCAGCGAAGCAGTCTGCGACATCTCGTGTCACCTCTCGAGTTGAGTCTCACAATTGGACGTGGGAGGGGCCCGGGCGGTCGGAGCGCCCGGGCCTCCTGACCGCTAGGCGCGGAGCGCGGCTGTTGCCACCTCGTCGACCCGGAAGTCCTCCATCATCGCTACACCGTAGTCGTTCCGCGCGGATTCCTCCGAAACGAAGCCGTTGCGCACGTCGCGTGCGACAGCGAGCGGATCGCGCTTGAACGGCAGGCCGTAGCCACCACCGCCACCCGTCGCGTTCACGAGGACATCGCCGGCGTCGAGCTTGTTGTAGCTGCCGCCCTGAATGACCTCGCGCGGCGTCCCGGGGTTCAGCACGATCCGGTTCGGGCGCCCTTCCTGGCCGCCGCCGATCGACCACGGCTCGGTCTTCGTCTTGTACACGAGGCAGATTCCGGTGGACGGGGCGGTGAAGCGGTAGGAGCGGCTGACGCCGACCCCGCCGCGGAACTCGCCCGCGCCGCCCGAGTCCGGCCGGTAGCCGTAGTGGTCGATGATCATCGACGACTTGGCCTCGAGCACCTCGACGGGGTTGTTGCGACAGCCGGGCTCCGAGAGGTGCATGATGCCGTCCTCGCCGTCGTGGTGCGCCGATCCGCCGTAGCCAACGGCCTCGTTGGTGGCCTCCTGCCACGGCTCGCCCGTCCGCGGGTTGATGCCGAGCCCCATCATCGAGCAGACATCGCCGCCGGAACAGGCCGGCACGAGCTCGGGCATGCCCTGGGCGAGGGCGCGCAGGATCACCTCGCCGGCCAGCAGCCCGGTCCACAGGGTGAAGGTCGGCATCGGGTCGACGGCGTGCATGACCGAACCGGGCACGGTGATCACCCGAAGGGGGGCGAAGTTGCCGGCGACGACGGGCGAGTTCGGAGTCGTCAACGACTTGAAGATCAGGCTCGACAGCGCGGCGGTCTGCCCGACGGGCAGGTTGATCGGGCCCTCGACGTTCTCGGCGCTGCCGGTCCAGTCGACCACCATCTCCTCGTCGCTGACGGTGACGGTGCACTGCAGGCGAACGAGCTCGCCCTTGTTGATCCCGTCGTCGTCGACGTAGTCCACGGCGCTCCAGGTTCCCTTCGGCAGCTTGGCGAGGGCCAGGCGGGCGAGCCGCTCGCCGTGCTCGTGGATCGACTCCATCACCTCGGTGAGCACGGCAACGCCGTACTTGTCGGCGAGCTCCTGGGTGCGGCGCACGCCGGTGACACACGCGGAGACCTGGGCCTGGATGTCGCCGATGGTGTGCTTGGGCATCCGGCTGTTGAACCGGATGATGTTGAACACGTCGTCGTTGCGCTCGCCGCGCCGGTACAGCTTCGAGGCGGGCATCATGAGTCCCTCCTGCGACTTGTGCGTCGAGTCGAGAACGTAGCCGGGGTCCTTCTGGTTGAGGTCCGTGATGTGCACGCGGCAGGAGGCGAAGCCGATGAGCTGGTCCTCCGCGTGTATGGGGGCGAACACCAGTGGGTCCAGAGTGTGCGCGCTCGACCAGTACGGGTAGTTCAAGATGAAGACGTCGCCCGGTTCCATCGCGTCGACGCCGAGGAACTCCATCGAGTGCTTGATGCCGGCGTCGTTGCCGCGGGTGAACACGGCGATGCCGGGGGCATCCGCGACGACGTCGCCGTTCACGTCGTGCAGGCCGATTCCGTAGTCGTGAATCTCATACACGACCGTGTTGTACGCGGTGCGGCAGAGGTTGCGGGCGATCTCCTCGGCTGCGGCGAGAAGGCCATGGCGGATGATCTCCGTGGTTACTGCGTCAGCCACGAGCGGACTCCTTCTGGTTGTTCTTGATCGAGATGGTGAGCTCGCCGTACAGGCCGACCTCGAGGCGGTCGCCGGCGTGCATCACGGTGGTGGCCGTGTGCTCGGTGATGACTGCGGGGCCCTCGACGACGTCGCCGGCCATGAGGGCCTCACGGGCGACGAGGGTGTACTCCGCGGTGCTGTCGCCGTCGAGCGTCACGGTGCGGGTGCCGGCCGGGTAGCTCTCGCCGGCGGGGCGGACGGGCGCCTTCGGCAGATCGGGCTTGTCGACGATGCCGATCGCGGACAGGCGCAGTGCCGTCGTCTCGATCGGGTCGTCCATGATGTGGCCGTACTGGCGCAGGTGCAGGCGGTCGAACTCCTCGCGGATCGCGGCCCTGGCGTCGGCGCTCCCGGCGGGGTACGGGACCGTCACCGAGTGCTCCTGGCCCGAGTATCGAACGGCGACGACGCGCTGGAACGACCGACGCTCCGCGCCGAAGCCCTCGCTCTCGAGCGTGCTGACGGCGTCGGCCTCCATCTCCGCGAACAGCTCGTTCGCGATGGCGTCGTCGAGGTCGTCGAGGTTCTGGAGGCTGGTGCGGGAGTAGTCGTGCTGCACATCGGCCATGAGCATGCCGAGTGCCGAGAACGCGCCCTGCCCCGGCGGGACGATCACCTCGGGGATGCCGAGCTCCCGCGCGACATCGACGGCGACGAGGCCGCCGCCGCCGCCGAAGGACAACAGGGAGAAGTCCTTGGGGTCGTTGCCGAGCTCGATGGTGATCGCACGGACGGCGCCGACGATCTTGGTGTTGGAGATCCGCACCATGCCGCGCGCCAACTGCGTCACCGTGAGACCGAGCTCGCCGGCGATCGCAGCGAGCGACTCCAACGACTTCTCCCGGTCGAGGGTGAGCTCGCCGCCGAGCGGCGTGTCGACACCGAGGTAGCCGATCGCGAGTGCCGCGTCGGTGAAGGTCGGCTGCGTGCCGCCACGGCCATAGGCGGCGGGGCCCGGCACCGCACCGGCGCTCTTCGGCCCCACCTGGAGCGCGCCGGCCTCGTCGAGGTAGCCGAGCGATCCGCCGCCCGCGCCGATGGTGTGGATGTACAGCGACGGCGTGTTGATGGGCAGGCCCTCAAACTCGGCGCCGTGATAGAGAACCGGCTGGCCGTTCTGCACGAGCGAGGCGTCCAGGCTCGTGCCGCCCATGTCGATGGTGATCAGATTGGGGCGGTCGATGAGCTTCGAGAATGCCGCAGCGCCGACGACTCCGCCGGCGGGGCCGGAGAGGATCAGGTGCACCGGCTGCTCGCGGGCGGCGGATGCCGTCATCGCGCCGCCGCCGGAGCGGGACATCAGGAACCGACCGGTGAATCCGCGCTGCTCCAGCTCGCTCTCGAGCGCCTTCAGATAGGTGCGCATGATGGGCTTGATGTAGGCGTCGAGCACCGCGGTGCTCGTGCGCTCGTACTCGCGGTACTCGCGGGACAGCTCGTGTGAGAGCGTGACCTCGACGCCGGGGGCCTCCTGCGCGAGGACCTCGCGCATCCGGACCTCGTGGTCTGGGTTCGCGTAGGCGTGCAGGAATGCGACGGCGACGGCGTCATAGCCGCGGCTCGCGATCTCACGGGCGACCGATCGGGCATCCTCCTCGTCGAAGGGGGTGCCGACCGTGCCGTCGAAGTAGCTGCGCTCGCTGACCTCGAACGTGTCGTACCGCTCGAGCAACGCCTTCGGCTTTTGGTAGGCGAAGTCGTACATCACCTTGCGGTCCGTGCGACCGAGCAGATAGACGTCACGGAAGCCGCGGGTCGCGATCGTCGCGATGCGCGCGCCGCTGCGCGTCAGGAGCGAGTTCAGGCCCAGTGTGCTGCCGTGGTTGAAGGTCTCGACCGTTGAGGGCGCGGCATCCGCCTTGTCGAATGCGGCCAGCACGCCGGCGGTGGGCTGCTGCGGGGTGGTGGGAACCTTCTCGAAGCGAAGCTCACCGGTCTCCGGTACGAGCTTCACCATGTCGGTAAAGGTTCCACCGACGTCGATGGCTACGCGGACATTTGTGGACATGAAGGTACTTCCTCTTGTGGGTGGTAGGTGGGGCTGCAGTTCGGTGATGGAGCGCGCGG
>NZ_MPZN01000028.1 GCF_002936985.1 Microterricola pindariensis
GACGGCCTCCTTGTCGCCGTGCACGACGTTGAAGACTCCGTCGGGCAGGCCGGCGTCCTTGAGCATCTGGGCCATGAAGTTGGCCGCGGACGGGTCCTTCTCCGAGGGCTTCAGCACGACCGTGTTCCCGGCCGCGATGGCCAGCGGGAAGAACCAGAGCGGCACCATCGCGGGGAAGTTGAACGGGCTGATGATGCCGACGACGCCGACCGGCTGCTTGAGCGAGTACACGTCGACGCCGGTGGAGACGTTCTCGGAGTAGTCGCCCTTCATCAGGGTCGGCATGCTGCAGGCGTACTCGACGACCTCGAGGCCGCGGGCGATCTCGCCTGCGGCATCCGAGAGCACCTTGCCGTGCTCGTTGGTGAGGATCGCGGCCAGCTCGGGGGTGCGCTTGTGCAGCAGCTCGCGGAAGTTGAACATGATGTTCTGCCGCTTGGCGATCGACATGTCGCGCCAGGCCGGGAGGGCGGCCTTGGCTGCCGCGACCACGGTGTCGACGTCGGCGGTGCTGGCCATCAGCACGTTCTTCTCTGCGACGCCGCGGGCCGGGTTGAAGACGGGTGCGGTGCGCGTGGAGGTTCCGGCTGCGGGTGCGCCATTGACCCAGTGCTGGACGGTGGGGATTTCGGACATTGCGGTGTGTTTCCTATTCTTTTCTGGTGAAAATCTGTGGTGCCGGGCTTTAGCCGAGCAGGTCGAGGGAGAGCACCTCGTCGTAGATGGCCATCGCCTCGGCGACCTCCTCCGGCGTGACGACGCACGGCGGCACGACGTGGATGCGGTTCTCGGCCAGGAAGGGCAGCAGGCCGCGCGCGACGAGCTCCTTCTTGATCCGGCCCATCACGGCGCCGCTGACCGGCTCGCGGGTGGCCCGGTCGGCCACCAGCTCGACGGCCCAGAAGACGCCCTCGCCGCGCACCTCGCCGATGATGTCGTGCTTCTCGGCCAGGGCGGTCAGGCCGGGGCCGATGTGCTCGCGACCGACGGATGCCGCGTTCTCGATGATGCCCTCCGAGGCCATCGTGTCGAGGGCGGCGACGATCGAGGCCATCGCCAGCGGGTGGCCGCTGTAGGTGAGGCCACCGGGGAACACCCGGTCGTTGAAGAAGTCGGCGATCGGGTCGCTGATGACCACGCCACCGACCGGAACGTAGCCGGAGTTGACGCCCTTGGCGAAGGTGATCAGGTCGGGGACGACGTCGTAGCCGTCGAAGGCGAACCAGCGGCCGGTGCGGCCGAAGCCGCACATGACCTCGTCGAGGATGAGCAGGATGCCGTGGCGGGTGGCGAGCTCGCGCACGCCGGCCAGGTAGCCGGGCGGCGGCAGCAGCACGCCGGCCGTGCCGGGGATGGTCTCCAGCAGGATCGCCGCGATCGACGACGGTCCCTCGCTCAGGATGACCCGCTCGAGGTGGCGGAGAGCACGCTCCGCCTCCTGCTCCGGCGTGCTCGACCAGAAGTCGCTGCGGTAGGCGTAGGGGCCGAAGAAGTGCACGTGGCCCGTGGCGTACTCGTTGGGGATGCGGCGCCAGTCCCCGGTGGCGACAACGGCCGAGCCGGTGTTGCCGTGGTACGAGCGGTAGGTGCTGAGCACCTTGTCGCGGCCGGTGAACTGGCGTGCCATGCGGATCGCGTTCTCGTTGGCATCCGCCCCACCGTTGGTGAAGAAGACCCTGTTGAAGCCCTCCGGTGCACGATCGGCGATGCGCTTTGCTGCCTCGCCGCGGGCCAGGTTGGCGGTCGCGGGGGCGATGGTGGCGAGCAGGCTGGCCTGCTCCTGGATGGCGGAGATGACCGCGGGGTGCTGGTGCCCGATGTTGACATTCACCAGCTGGCTCGAGAAGTCGAGGTAGCTGGTCCCTTCATGGTTCCAGACCCGCGACCCCCTGCCGCCTGCAATCACGAACGGCGCGAGCGCGGCCTGCGCCGACCACGAGTGGAAGACGTGGCGCTGATCGAGCTCGGCCGTGATGGCGTCGAGATCGGGGTTGGATGTTTCGAGCATGTGTTGCTGCCTTTCGGTGTTTCTGTGAGTGGTTCCGACAGGCCCAGCCGGCGGTGGCTGGGCCTGTCGAATCCGGTTTAGTTGCCGCCCTCGGCGAGGGTGACGGTGATGGGCTTGAAACTCTCGCCCGTCACATCGACTCCCTCAGCCTTGAGTTCGTCGAGTGCTTTGGTGATCCAGTCGTTGGACCATGCGGATGCCGGCGGCTCCTTCGTGATCGGGGAGGCCCCGGTCTCGTTGACGGCCGAGAGTGCACCCTTGACGGTGGCGTCCCAGGCGGCCTCGTCGATCACGCCGATGCCATCCGGTGCCGGCCAGATCAGCTTGTTGGTCTCGTTGACCATCCACAGCTCGTGGCTGGGGCCCCAGTTGGACCCTGCCGCGATGGTGATCGCCGAGGCCTCCTCCGGGTTCTCCGCCGCGTAGATCCAGCCCTTGACGACGGCCTTGAGGAACTTGACCGTGGTGTCCTGGTAGGCGGTGTCGCTCTCGAGCCGGGCGGTGTCGGCCCAGATCGCGTCCTGCAGCATGGCGCCGACCGTGTCCTGGTAGCTGATCACGTTGAAGTCGGCATCCGTGTACTGCTTGCCGGTCTCGGGGTTGACGGCCTCGAGCAGCTGCGCGTACTCGTTGTAGGTCATCGCCTGCGCGGCGTCGATGTCACCCTGCAGGAAGGCGTTCATGTTGAAGTCCTGCGTGATGATCTGCACGGTGGAGGAGTCCAGGCCGTCCGCTGCCATGGCCGCGAAGATCTCCCACTCGTTGCCGAAGCCCCAGGAGCCGATCTTCTTGCCCTCGAAGTCGGCGACCGAGTCGATGCCGGAATCCGCCCACGACACCTGCAGGGTGCCGGAGCGCTGGAAGATCTGCGCGATGTCGGTGATGTTGGCGCCGGCCTCGACCGAGCCGAGCGCCTTCGGCACCCAGGCGATCGCGTAGTCGACGTCGCCGTTGGCGAGGGCGTCCTGCGGCACGATGTCGCCGCCGGACGGGATGATCTCGACGTCCAGGCCCTCGTCGGCGAAGTAGCCCTGATCGGCGGCGGCGAAGTAGCCGGCGAACTGGCCCTGCGGCAGCCACTGCAGCTGGAGCTTGACCGCGGTGGTGGCGTCGCCGCCGCCAGCGCCATCGGTCGAGCCACCCGAACCTCCGGAGGTGTCGCCAGAACCGGAACAAGCGGAGAGTACGAGCGCTGCCGACAGTGTGAGCGCGCCCAGTGTCGCGAGGCGACGTGTGCTGTGTTTCATTTCAGTCCTTTCCCTGCTCTCAGTGGTGCCTGTGTTGCCATGCGTTGTGTTGAGTTGCCTTGTGTTGCCTGCCCCTGGCCCGTCGGGCCCGGGGACGTGTGTGGGCTACGAACCACCCCCGCGCCGGTTGGCGAGGCGTTCGAGCGCGAGCGTCGCGACGTAGAAAAGGAGGCCGAGCACGATGGATGCGACGACGTAGGCCCACGCCCTGGCGTAGGCGCTGGACGCGGCCGACGTCGAGATGAGGCCGCCCAGGCCGCCGCGCGGGCCGCCGAAGTACTCGGCGACGAGGGCCGAGATCACGGCCAGCGAGGAGGCGATGCGGATGCCGGTGAAGATGAACGGCTTCGCCGTCGGCAGCGTCACGGTGCGCAGCACCTGGCCGGGGCTGGCCGCGTACACCCGCATCAGGTCGCGGTGCACGGCGCGGGTCTGCCGGAACCCGCGCAGCGTGTTGATGAACACGGGCACGAAGGTGGCCAGCGCCGCGATGGCCTGCCGGCTGAACTGGCTGTCCGCGCCGAACATCGAGTTCAGCACCGGGGCCAGGGCCACGATCGGGATGACGGCGATCGAGGCGACGATCGGCGCGCTCATGCCGTCGACCAGCCGCGAGTTCGCGGCGAGCGCCGCCAGGCCGATGCCGAGGATCGAGCCGACGAGCAGTCCGATCAGGGCGTTCATGCCGGTGATGTACATGGCGGAGAGGATCGAGGGCAGGTACTCGACGAACTGGGTGGCGATGGATGCCGGGCTCGGCAGCAGGTACTCGCTGACGCCGACCACGGTCACCAGGAACTGCCAGCCGCCGAGCACGATCGCGCCGACCGCGACGGGCGCGATGATGCGCAGCCACGACTCGGTGCGCGCGCTCATCGCCTTCCGGCCGGGGGCCGTGCCCCGTCTCGATACCGCCGCCGTGCTCATCAGCGCGTCTCCGCCCCGCGCACGGGCGCGGAGGCCGCGACGGAGCCGGTGGCCAGGCCACCCGTGGCGATGCCGCCGCCCGGGTTGCCGCCGTGCAGCGCCTCGCGCACCGCGGTGATCATCTCGAAGTAGCGGGTGTCCTCGCGGAGGGACTCGGTGCGCTCGCCGTCCAGGCGCATCGGCACGATCTCCTGGATCCGGCCGGGGCGGGCCGACATGACGACCACCCGGTCGGAGAGGTACACCGCCTCGGGGATGGAGTGGGTGACGAACACGACGGCGGCCTGGGTCTCGGCGCAGATGCGCACCAGCTCCGTCTGCATCCGCTCCCTGGTCATCTCGTCGAGCGCGCCGAACGGCTCGTCCATGAGCAACAGGCTCGGGCTCTCCGCCAGCGAGCGGGCGATGGCGACGCGCTGCTGCATGCCGCCAGAGAGCTGGTCCGGGTAGCGGTCGGCGAACTCGGTGAGCCCGACCATGCTCAGCAGCTCGGCCACCCGGGCAGCGCGGGCGGCGCTGCCGACCCCGTGCAGCTCGAGCGGCAGGCCCACGTTGGCGGCGACCGTGCGCCAGGGCAGCAGGCCGGCCTGTTGGAAGGCGATGCCGTAGTCCTGGTCGAGGCGCGCCTGGCCCGCGCTCTTGCCGAAGACGGCGACGCTGCCCGCGGTGGGCTGGTCGAGGTCGGCGATGATGCGCATCAGGGTGGACTTGCCGCACCCGCTCGGCCCGATCAGCGATACGAACTCGCCGGCCTTGACCGTGAGGTTGATGCCCTGCAGCGCGTGCACCTGTCCGCTGCGGGTGTCGAAGGTCTTGTCGACGCCGGTGACGGTGACGGCGTCGGCGGTTGTCTGAGACGGTGCGCCGTGCTGAGCCTGGTTCATGCGTTGACCTCCACGCGTCGGTAGTTCTTGAGGAAGACGCCGAGCAGGGCGATCGAGCCCGCCACGACGAGGCCGAGCACGATGGCGCCGAAGATCGGCCCCCAGGCCTTGGCCGGGTCGCCGCTGGCCTGACCGGCGTACTGGATGAGGATGCGGCCGAGGCCGCCCTGCAGGCCCGTCGACACCTCGGCGACGACGGCGCCGATGACGGCGTTGGCCGCGCCGAGGCGCAGCGCCGGCAGCAGGTAGGGCACGGATGCCGGCACGCGCAGCTTGACGAGGGTGCGCCACCAGCCGATGCCGTAGCTGCGCATCAGCTCGGTGTGGATCACGTCCGGCGACTGCAGGCCGCGCAGCGCGCCGATCGCGATCGGGAAGAAGGCGAGGTAGCTGGCGATGAGGGCGACCGACATCCAGTCGGCCCACTCGAAGCCGCCGATCTGGATCTTGGAGCCCCAGCTGCGCACGATCGGCGCGAAGGCGATGAGCGGAACGGTCTGGCTGAGGATGATCCAGGGCAGCAGGCCCCACTCGGCCAGCCGCCAGCGCAGCATCACCAGGGCGAGCCCGACGCCGACGACGAGGCCGACCAGCCAGCCGACCGCGGCGATGCCGAGCGTGACGAGCGCGCCGGCGCCGACGGCGGCCCAGAGCGGCGCAGCCCCCTCGGCCCGGGTGACCGGCTCGAACAGCCGGGCGAGCATGTCCCAGATGTGCGGCATGGCGAGGTCGGTGGTGCGCGGCAGCACTCGGAGCCCGCCGATCACGACGCCGTCGGCGGGGGCGAGCAGCTTGTAGAGCTCCCAGACGATCACGATCGCGGCCAGGCCGAGCGCGCCGTACGCCCACACCTGCAGCTCCCGGGCGCCGCGCGGTGTCTGGCGCGCCTTGGTCTCGATACGCTCGTTCCTCGCTACTCGGCCGGCGGGGTTTCCGCGGCCGGCGGGGTTTCCGCGGCCGGCGGGGTTTTCGACCCCCGACCGTTGGTCGAGTAGGCCGCCCGCGGCCGTATCGAGACCCGGCGGCCCGGCCTCAGGCCCAGGCCGCAGGCCCTCCGTTTCTGCTCCAGTGGTCATGGTCATGCCTTGGCCGTGATGTGATCGCTGAGGGCCGGGATCACGGTCTCCCCGTAGACCCGCAGCGTCTCTTCCTTGTTGTCGTGCTGCAGGTAGCCGGCGAACTGGTCGACGCCGAGCGCCTTGAGCGCCTCGAGCTTCTCGATGTGCTCCTTGGCGGTGCCCAGCAGGCAGAAGCGGTCGACGATGTCGTCCGGCACGAAGCTGGCGTGCGTGTTGCCCGAGCGGCCGTGCTCGTTGTAGTCGTAGCCCTCGCGCGCCTTGATGTAGTCGGTGAGGGCTTCGGGGATCTCGCCGTGCGCGCCGTACTTGGCGACGATGTCGGCGACGTGGTTGCCGACCATGCCGCCGAACCAGCGGCACTGGTCGCGCATGTGCTCCCAGTCGTCGCCGATGTACATCGGGGCGGCGACGCAGAACTTGATCGACATCGGGTCGCGCCCGGCCGCCTCGGCCGCCGCCCGCACGGTCTTGATCATCCACGCGGCGATGTCGACATCCGCCAGCTGCAGGATGAAGCCGTCGCCGACCTCCCCCGTGAGCTTGAGCGCGAGCGGGCCGTATGCGGCCACCCAGACGTCGAGCTTGGATCCGACGCTCCACGGGAACTGCAGGGTGGCGCCGTTGTACTCGACCGAGCGGGAGTTGGCCAGCTCGCGGATGACGTGGATCGACTCGCGCAGGGTGGTCAGCGTGGTCGGCGCCCCGTTGGTGACGCGCACGGCGGAGTCGCCGCGGCCGATGCCGCAGATGGTGCGGTTGCCGTACATCTCATTGAGCGTGGCGTAGAGCGAGGCGGTGACCGTCCAGTCCCGGGTGGCCGGGTTGGTGACCATGGGGCCGACGATGACCTTGCGCGTCTCGGCCAGGATCTGGCTGTAGATGACGTAGGGTTCCTGCCAGAGCAGGTGCGAGTCGAAGGTCCACACATGGCTGAAGCCATGGTCCTCTGCCAGCTTGGCCAGCTGCACCGTGCGCGCCGAGGGTGGGTTGGTCTGCAGTACCGCTCCAAAATCCATCTGGTTCCCGTTCCTTACGAAATGTGCCGATTCACGTCTGTGTGAGGGGCGGATGCCGGAGCCTCCGGCATCCGCCCGTTGCCGCTGCTAGATGAGGTACTGGCTGAGCCCGCGCCTCACAAACTGGCCATCGCCCTTCTGGCCGACGTACTGCCGGTCGGTGACGACCACCTTGCCGCGGGAGAGCACGGTGTCGACGTGGCCGTCGATCTCGTAGCCCTCCCAGGCGGAGTGGTCCATGTTCATGTGGTGGCTGCGCCCGGTCGGGTTGCCGTCGGCGTCGACGGGGTAGCCGATCGAGGTGTGGCCGTTCGGGTCGTAGACGACGATGTCTGCGTCGGCACCCGGCTGGATGACGCCCTTCTTGCCGTACAGGCCGAACATGCGCGCCGGGGTGGTGCTCGTGATCTCCACCCAGCGCTCCAGCGTGATCTGCCCGTCGACGACGCCCTGGTAGAGCAGGTCCATGCGGTGCTCGACCGAGCCGATGCCGTTCGGGATCTTGGAGAAGTTGCCGAGCCCCAGGTCCTTCTGCCCCTTCATGCAGAACGGGCAGTGGTCGGTGGAGACCATCTGGATGTCGTTCGTGCGCAGGCTCTGCCACATGTGGTGCTGGTGGCCCTCCTCCTTGGAGCGCAGCGGCGTCGAGCACACCCACTTGGCGCCCTCGAAGGCGCCCCACTCGTCGCTCGAGGCGCCGAGCTGGTCCTCCAGCGAGAGGTAGAGGTACTGCGGGCAGGTCTCGCCGAACACGTTCTGGCCGTTGTCGCGGGCCGCGGCGAGCTGCTCGACGGCCTGCTTGGCCGAGACGTGCACCACGTACAGCGGCGCCCCAGTGAGGTTGGCGAGCATGATCGCCCGGTGCGTCGCCTCCTCCTCCATCTGCCAGGCGCGCGCCACCCCGTGGTAGTACGGGTCGGTCTTGCCCTGGGCGAGCAGCTGCTCGACGAGCACGTCGATGGCCGGGCCGTTCTCGGCGTGCATCATCGTCATCAGCCCGGTGTCGGCGGCGACCTGCATGGCGCGCAGGATCTGGGCGTCGTCGCTGTAGAACACGCCGGGGTAGGCCATGAACATCTTGTAGCTCGAGATGCCCTCGTCCGGGAGCCCGCGGAGCGCGAGCAGCGACTCCGGGTTCACGTCGCCCACGATCTGGTGGAACGCGTAGTCGATCGCGCACTGCCCGGCGGCCATCCCGTGCCAGGTGGCCAGGCCGTCCTGCACCTTCTGGCCGTGGGTCTGCACGGCGAAGTCGATGATCGTCGTCGTGCCGCCCCAGGCGGCTGCCCGGGTGCCCGTCTCGAAGTTGTCGGATGCCGCGGTGCCGCCGAACGGCAGCGACATGTGCGTGTGCGCATCGATGCCGCCCGGGATCACGTACTTGCCGGTGGCGTCGATGACCGTGTCGACGCCGGCCGTCAGGTCGGTGCCGAGCAGCACGCTGCCGCGCGCCAGCACCGCCACGATCTTCTCGCCGTCGACGAGCACGTCGGCATCCGCCCGGCCCGTGGAGGTGACCACGGTGCCGCCGGTGATGAGGGTCGTTGCCATGTCTGTTCCCCTTCTCCTGCTCCTCTTTCCTGTTCGGCGGCTACGGCTTCGGGATGGACGTGTAGGACTCGGGGCGGCGGTCGCGGAAGAACTGCCAGTCGTTGCGCACCTGGCGCACCAGGCTCATGTCGAGGTCGCGCACGAGCACCTCCTCGTCGGTGGACGAGCCGAGCTCGCCGACCCAGTTGCCGCGCGGGTCCAGCACCTGGCTGGAGCCGTAGAAGGTGACGGCGAGGTCGCCGTACTCGTTGTCCTCGCGGCCGACGCGGTTGGAGGCCGCGACGAACATGCCGTTGGCGGCGGCCGCGGCCGCCTGCTCGATCTCCCAGAGCCGGTTGGAGAGGCCGGGCTTGGTGGCGTTCGGGTTGAACACGATCTGCGCGCCGTTCAGGGCGAGCTCGCGCCACCCCTCCGGGAAGTGCCGGTCGTAGCAGATGTAGACGCCGATCGGGCCGACCGCGGTGTTGAAGACGGGGTAGCCCATGTTCCCGGGGCGGAAGTAGAACTTCTCCCAGAACTTGTCGAGGTGCGGGATGTGGTGCTTGCGGTACTGGCCGAGGATGGTGCCGTCGGAATCGACCACAACGGCGGTGTTGTAGTAGACGCCCGGCTGGTCTTCCTCGTAGATCGGCAGCACCATCACCATGCCGAGTTCCTTGGCGAGCGCGGCGAAGCGCTGCACGATCGGGCCGTCGGCCGGCTCGGCGTAGTCGTAGTACTTGGCGTCTTCCGTGATGCCGAAGTAGGGGCCGTAGAACAGCTCCTGGAAGCAAATCACCTGAGCGCCCTGCTCCTTGGCCGTGCGGGCGAACTGCTCGTGCTTGTCGAGCATGGACTCCTTGTCGCCGGTCCACGTGGTCTGGGTGAGTGCTGCTCGAACGATTTTGGGGGTGTCGCCGGTCATCTTGCCTCCACTTGCGCCTATTTCAAACTGGGTTTGAGCCGCGATGCGTAATACTTCGCGGGGTGCCGGCGTTGGCAATTCACGGGAGTCACCAACGCCGAGCGGTTGAGCCGAACCGAGCTTCTTTGCTCATTCTGTTATTGTTCGGCGTAAACATTTCTCTTTTGTTTCAGTGTGTGACACACGCGTTAATCATCATGTTGCCGAACCAGTCAGAAAGGCAAGGGTTTCTGTGAACGAGTTCTGGAACGAGATCGACGATCCCACCCCGCGCGGCATTGCCGCGGCCATCGCCAGACGGATCACGAGCGGGGAACTTCACCCCGGAGACCGGCTGCCGACGGTGCGCGCGCTCGGCACGCTGCTGGGCGTCAGCCCCGCGACGGTGAGCCACGCCTGGCAGGCGCTCAGCCAGGCCGGGCTGATCGAATCGCGCGGGCGGGCCGGCAGCTTCGTGCGGCAGCATCCGCAGACCTGGCTGCCGCCGCGCATGCTCGGCCTCGTCGCCGGCGGCGAGTTGCCCCAGGACGCCACCCACCTCGACCTCTCCCACGGCACCCCCGACCCGCTGCTGCTGCCCGCGCTCGGCCCGGCGCTGTCCCGCGTGTCGCTGCGCGCGGAGACCTCGAGCTACCACGAGCTGCCGGTGGTGCCGGAGCTCGGCCGGGTGCTCGACGAGAGCTGGCCGTACCGCGCCGAGTCGCTGACCGTGGTCGACGGGGCCCAGGACGCCGTCTCGCGCAGCCTCGAGTCGGTGGTGCGCTTCGGCGACCGGGTGGTGCTGGAGAGCCCCGGCTTCCCCGCCTTCTTCGACCTGGTCAGCGCCCTCGGCGCCTCCGTCGTTCCGGTCGCCATCGACGAGCACGGCATCCTGCCGAGCTCGCTCGCCGCGGCGCTGCGCCAGGGGCCGTCCGCGCTCGTGCTTCAGCCGCGGGCGCAGAACCCCACCGGCGCCTCGATGACCTCGGAGCGGGCGCAGGAGCTGGCCCGGGTAATCCGCTCGGCCCGCAACGGCTCCAAGCTCATCGTGGTCGAGGACGACCACTCCGGCCAGATCAGCACGGCCGCCCCGGTCAGCCTCGGCCGCTGGATCCCCGACCAGGTGTTGCACGTGCGCAGCTTCTCCAAGTCGCACGGCCCCGACCTGCGCATCGCCGCCCTCGGCGGGCCGGCCGCGCTGATCGACCGCATCGTCTCCCGGCGCATGCTCGGCCCGGGCTGGACCTCCCGCATGGTGCAGCGCATCCTCGCCGACCTGCTCACCGACGGCACCGCGCTCGACGAGGTGACGGAGGCGCGCCGGCAGTACTACTCGCGGCAGAAGGCGCTGAACGCCGAGCTGGCCCGGGTGGGCGTGCACGCGGTCTCCGGCGTCGGAGAGGCCTCGACCACTCTCCCCGACGGCATCAACCTCTGGCTGCCCGTCGCCGACGAGCGTGCAGCGCTGGTGCAGCTGGCGGCGGCCGGCATCCGCGTCGCGCCCGGCTCGCCCTTCCTGGCCGGCGGGGCCGTGCACACGGATGCCGCAATCGGCGGCGTCTCCTCGGTGCCCGGCGTCGGCCCCGGCTTCGTGCGCGTCACGGCCGGCATGGTGCGCAGCAACGCGGCCGAGGTGGCCGGGGCGCTGGCCGGCGCGGCGCTGCCCGGGCCGCGCGCCTTCTACACGCTGGAGGCGTAGCGGCGGGCGGCGCCCCGCCGGCTCGGGGGAGCGTGCGACCGAGGCGTGCCCGGCGCCGCCGTTTGGGAGGCCGACGGCGGATCGGGAGGCCGCTTCCGGCACGAAGTTGCGTCCCGATGTCGCGCTTGCCTCCGCATCCGGTGCCGCTTCCCTTTGGCTCGGGGGAGCGCCAGCGACCGAGGCCAACCCCTGGGTGCGAGATGCGCTGGATCCAGATTCCAGCGGAGTCTGGCGCCTGACGGCGCCGGGCGTCTAGGCTGAATGCGACCCCCTGTCGGGATGACGGGGCTGAACCGGCCTGGACTTGGGCCGCAGGTCGCCGACATCGCTCGGATTCCCTGCCATCACCCTGTCCGGAGGCCCCTCTTGTTCACGCTGAACCCCGCCCCGCGCACCGCACGCCGCCTCCTCGGCGCCGGCGTGGCCGCCGCATCCCTCGCCCTCCTCGCCGGCTGCGCCGCGCCGGCATCCGCCCCGAATTCAGCGCCGGCCGGCGGCGCGCCCAGCGCCTCGGCCACGCAGACGGTCTACCCGCTCACGATCGACAACTGCGGCACCGAGGTGACCTTCGAGGCGGCGCCCGAGCGCGTCATCACGATCAAGTCGACGTCGACCGAGGCGCTGCTGGCACTCGGCCTCGACGACCGGATCGTCGGCACCGCGTTCGGCGACGGCCCGGCCGCGGCCGCGTGGCAGGCGGCGGCCGAGGCGCTGCCGGTGCTCAGCGACAAGCTGCCCGGCCAGGAGGCGACGCTCGAGCTGGAGCCCGACCTCATCTACGCCGGCTGGGAGTCGAACCTGAGCGCGGAGGGTGCCGGCGACCGGCCGACCCTCGCCGCCCTCGGCGTGAACAGTCTCGTCTCCCCCGCCGCGTGCAAGGGCGAGGCGTACCGGCCGAACCCGCTCAGCTTCGACGCGGTGTTCGCCGACATCGAGCAGCTCGGCGAGATCTTCGACGTGCAGGATGCCGCCGCGACCCTTGTCGCCGGGCAGCGGGCCGAGCTGGCCGCGGTGCAGCCGGCCGGCGCCGGGCGCAGCGCGCTCTGGTACAGCTCCGGCAACGACGTGCCCTACGTCGGGGCCGGCATCGGCGCCCCGCAGATGATCCTCGACGCGCTCGAGCTCGAGAACGTGGCCGCCTCCGTGCAGGACAGCTGGGCGCCGCTCGGCTGGGAGGCGATCGTGGCCGCGGACCCCGACGTCATCGTGCTGGTGGACGCCGCCTGGAACACCGCGGAGAGCAAGATCGCGCTGCTCGAGTCGAACCCCGCGACCGCCGAGCTGAGCGCCGTGAAGGCAGGCCACTACCTCACCGTGCCGTTCCCCGCCGGCGAGGCCGGCGTGCGCAACGTCGAGGCCGTCGCCTCCCTGAACGCCCAGCTGGCGGCCCTCGATGGCTAGCCCCGCCCCCGCCGCACCGCCCGCCGAGACTGCTCGACTTGTCGTTCCGGGCGCTCCGAACGACAAGTCGCGCAGTCTCGGCGCGCGCGGGCGAAGGCCGCGGGGGCGCGGGCAGCGCGGGCGCAGCGGGGTCGTGGCTGCGGTGCTCGGGCTGGCGCTGGCGGCATCCGTGCTGCTGGCCATCGCGATCGGGCCGGCCGACCTCAGCCCGGCCGAGGTGCTCGCCAGCGTGCTGCACCACCTCGGTCTCGGCGGCCTGTTCGGGCTCGAGCCGCTCTCGCCACTCCGCGACGGCATCGTCTGGGAGCTGCGCCTGCCCCGGGTGCTCACGGCGGCGGCCGTCGGCGCGGGCCTGGCCCTCTGCGGCACGGTGATGCAGGCGCTCATGCGCAACCCGCTCGCCGACCCGTACCTGCTCGGCCTGAGCTCCGGCGCCTCGCTCGGCGCCGTCAGCGTGATCGTGCTGGGCGCCGCCATCGCGCTGCCCGTCGCGGCGTTCCTCGGGGCGCTGCTCGCCCTTGGCGCCACCCTCCTGCTCGCCGGCGGCGGCGGGCTCAGCCCGAGCCGCACCATCCTCGGCGGCCTCGCCGTCTCGGCGATCTTCGGCGCGCTGACCAGCCTGGTGATCTTCTGGAGCGCGACCGGCGACAGCTACCGGGAGATCCTGAACTGGCTGCTCGGCTCGCTGGCCGGCGCCCGCTGGCCGGCCGTCGTGATCGCCGGGACCGCCCTGCTCGTGATCGGCCTGCCGCTGCTGTTCAGCGGCACCGTGCTCGACGCCTTCGCCTTCGGCGACACCGCCGCCTCGGCGCTCGGCATCCCGGTCACCCGGGTGCGCTGGCTGCTGCTCGGCGCGACCGCCCTGCTCACCGGCGCCCTCGTCGCGGTGAGCGGTGCGATCGGATTCGTCGGCCTGGTGCTGCCGCACGCCGTGCGGCTGCTCGTCTCCCGCGGCGGGGCGGGCCCCGGCCACCAGGCACTGCTGCCGCTCTCCGCCCTGGCCGGCGCGATCTTCCTGGTCTGGATGGACACCGGCGCGCGCACCCTGTTCGACCCGCGCGAGCTGCCGGTCGGAATCCTGACCGCCATCGTCGGAGGCCCCGTCTTCGCCCTGATCATGCTCAGAAACCGGAGGGTCGGATGACCGTCACCGCCGCACGCCCCGCGCCCGCAGCCGATGCGGGTCTGGCCCCGGATGCCGCGCCTCCCGGCTTGGAGACATCGCGCCTGCACTTCACCCGCGCCGGCGCCCTCGTCATCGACGGGGTGGACTGCACGATCCCACACGGCCGCCTCGGCGCGATCATCGGGCCGAACGGCGCCGGCAAGAGCACCCTGCTGCACCTCATCGCCGGCGTGCTGAACGGCGACGGCGGCACCGTCAGCCACGGCGGCACCCGGCTGGACACCGCTACCCGGCGCGCCCGCGCCCGCGTCGTCGCCCTGGCCGAGCAGCACGCCGACAGCCAGCTGGAGCTCTCGGTGACGGATGCCGTGCTGCTCGGGCGCACTCCGCACCGCAGCCTGTTCGCCGGGCCGGGCGCCGACGATCACGCCATCGCGGCGCGCTGCCTCGCCGACACCGGCGCGGCCGAGCTCGCCGACCGGCTCTACCGCACCCTCTCCGGCGGCGAGCGGCAGCGGGTCAACCTCGCCCGCGCGCTGGCCCAGGAGCCGCGCCTGCTGCTGCTGGACGAGCCAACGAACCACCTCGACATCCGGGCGCAGCTCGACACCCTCGCCCTGGTCTCCCGGCTGACCGAGCGCGGCCTCACCGCCGTCGCCGCTCTGCACGACCTGAACCTGGCCGCCGCCTTCGCCGACCATGTGATCGTGCTCGCGGCCGGCCGGGTCGTGGCCGCCGGCGCCCCCGCGAGCGTGTTGACGAGTGAGCTGATCCGCGAGGTCTACGGCGTACACGCCGAGGTGTTGCGGCATCCGACGACGGGGCGGGCGCTGCTGGCGTTCTCGGCGCTCCCCGCGGACGATTCCGGGGCGGATGACGGGGCGGATGCCGCTGCGGGCACTGCGGCGACGGCCGCGCGGGTGAGCGCATGAGCGCCGCGCCCCGTAGCGCCGCGCCCCGCGTCACCGTGCTGGCCGGCGGGGTGGGCGGGTCCCGCTTCGTGCGCGGTCTGCTGCACCAGCTGCGCACCGAGTGGCCGGCCGCCGCCGGCGGCCCGGAGGAGAGCATGCCGGGCAGCGGCACCGCGGCATCCGTCACCGTCATCGCCAACACGGGCGACGACCTCTGGCTGGCCGGGCTGCGCGTCTGCCCCGACCTGGACTCGATCATGTATGCCCTCGGCGGCGCGAACGACGAGGAGCGCGGCTGGGGCCGGCGCGGTGAGAGCGAGCGGGTCAGCGCCGAGCTGACCGCCTACGGCGTCGGCTGGCCGTGGTTCACGCTCGGCGACCTCGACCTCGGCACCCACATCGCGCGCAGCTCCTGGCTGCGCGAGGGCCTGCCGCTCAGCGAGGCGACCGCCCGGCTGTGCGCCCGCTGGAACCCCGGCGTCGCCCTGCTGCCGGCCACCGACGACGAGGCGGAGACGCTCGTGACCGTCGCCGACGAGGCCGGCGGCACCCGGCAGCTGCACTTCGAGGAGTGGTGGGTGCGGCACCGCGCCGCCCTGCCCGCGCTCGCCTTCACCCAGCACAACGTCGAGCGGGCCCGCCCGGCCCCCGGCGTGCTCGAGGCGATCGCGGAGGCCGACGTGGTGCTGTTCGCGCCGTCGAACCCGGTCGTCTCCGTCGGCACGATCCTCGGCATCCCGGGCATCGCCGACGCGGTGCGGCAGACCGCGGCGCCCGTCGTCGGAATCTCGCCGATCATCGGCGGCGCCGTCGTGCGTGGCATGGCCGACGCCTGCCTGAGCGCGATCGGCGTGGAGACGAGCGCGGTCGCGGTCGGCGCGCACTACGGCGCGCGCGGCCTGCCCGGAGCTGGCCTGCCCGGAGCTGGCCTGCTCGATGGCTGGCTCGTCGACAGCGCGGATGCCGCGGTGGCGGCGTCCGCCGCGACCGGGCCGCTGGCCGGCATCCGCACCCTCGCCCGCCCGCTCTGGTTCCACACCGTCGAGGAGACGGCCGCGATCGCCGCGGACGCCCTGGCCCTGGCCGCCCGCCCGCGCCCCTAGCCCCACCCCACCGGTACCCGTCGAGACTGCGCGACTTGTAGTTTTAGCCGCTTCCAACTACAAGTCGAGCAGTCTCGATGAGGTGAGCGGGGCTGCGGGGTGGGGGCAGCAGGCTAGGAGAGGATGTCCTTGGTGAGGAAGCGGCCGCAGGCGAGCGCCCCGAAGACGAGGATGTAGCCAGCCTGCAGCAGCGCGTTGTCGGCGAAGGACGCCCACTGCACCGGGTCGCGGAGCAGGTCTGCGAAGCCCAGCCAGTGCTCGCTGAACAGCCACGGGTGCAGCCAGTCCAGCTGCGGCAGCGCCCCGATGATCTGCGCGACGACGGCGAGGATCGCGGTCGCCGCCATCGCCCCGACCGGCACGGTGGTCAGGGTCGAGAGGAACAGGCCGATCGCCGAGAGGCCGAGCAGCGAGACGCAGACGTAGGCCGCGATGCCGAGCAGGCGCAGCAGCCCCTCGCCGACGCTCACCGTGCTGCCGGAGAGCAGCGTGACCGGGCCGATCGGGAACAGCGCCCAGCCCACGAGCGTGCCGACGACGACGACCGTCAGGCTGGCGGCGAGGCAGAAGACGCCGGCGCTCAGGTACTTCACCGCGAGCAGCCGGAGCCGCCCGGCCGGCGCGATGAGCAGGTAGCGCAGGGTGCCGTGGCTGGCCTCCCCGGCAATCGTGTCGCCGGCGACGACGCCGATCGTCAGCGGCAGGAACAGCGGGATCGCCACGATGATCGCCGTCACCCCGACGAACAGCCCGTTGTTCGTGATCTGGTCGAGAAAGGCTGGCCCGCGGCCGCTCCCGGCGTCGCCGGCCAGCCGGATCGCGACGCCGATCAACACCGGGATGAGGGCCAGCGCGGCGAGCAGGGCGACGGTCCGGCGCCGCCGGAACAGCGTGAGCAGCTCCGAGCCGAACAGCGCAGCGGTGCTGCCCCGGCGCTCGGCGCGCACGCCGCCGTGTCCCGCTCCCCGGTTGCCACGAATCGGGGGTGTCGCGTCGCCCACACCCCCGAAAATCGGCAACTGGGGTTTGGGGTCAGCGCCTGGGGCGGATGCCGGTCGGCGCCCCGCATCGGGTTGCGGGTCGGGCGCAGGCTGCGGCTCACTGGACAACGTCGAAGCCCTCCCCCGTCAGCTCGACGAAGCGCTGCTCCAGGCTGGCGTGTGCGGCCTCGAAGCCGCGCACCCGCACCCCGGCGGCGACGAGCGCGGCGACGACGGCCTCCGGAGGCGTGGCGTCGAGCCGGGCCGTCACCAGGCGGGTCGCGTCGGCCGGGCCGCCGGCCCGCGCCGGTGTGCCGGCCGGCGCGTCCACGGTCAGGCCGAGCCGGGCGAGCACCGCGCGGGCGTCCGCGACATCCGGGGTCTGCAGCCGCACGCTGACCGCGCCCGTGCTGCGGAAGTCGTCGAGGGTGCCCTGCGTCACGAGCCGCCCGGCGCGCATCACGCCGACGTGCGTGCAGATCTGCTCGACCTCGGCCAGCAGGTGGCTGGAGACGAACACGGTCGTGCCGTCGCCGGCGAGCGAGCGGATCAGGTTGCGCACCTCCCGGGTGCCCTGCGGGTCGAGGCCGTTGGTCGGCTCGTCGAGCACGAGCAGGTCGCGCGGCACGAGCAGGGCGTTGGCCAGCCCGAGGCGCTGCTTCATGCCGAGGGAGTAGGCGTGCACCTTCTTGTCCGCCGCGTGCGAGAGGCCGACCCGGTCGAGGGCGTCGGCCACCCGGGCCGGGCGGCTGCGGCCGCCGGCGCTGCGGTCGGCCGCGTCGAAGCGGCGCAGGTTGGCCGCGCCGGAGAGGAAGGGCAGGAACGCCGGCCCCTCGACCAGCGCGCCGACCCGGGGCAGCACGCTGCCGACGCCGCGGGGCATGTCGGTGCCGAGCACGCGCGCGCTGCCGCTGCTGGCCGCGACCAGCCCGAGCAGCATCCGGATCGTCGTGGTCTTGCCCGAGCCGTTGGGGCCGAGGAAGCCGAACACGGAGCCGCTCGGCACGGCGAGGTCGATGCCGTCAACGGCCATCTGCGCGCGGAAGCGCTTGGACAGCCCCGCTGTCTCGATCGCGAAGCCCGTCACTCCCGGCGCCCGTCAGCGCCCGCTCGAGGCGGCCGGCGCGCTCGCGGCGGCCTGCAGCGTTGCGACGTCCACGGCGCCGGCGAACGCTCGCCCGTCGGAGGTGAACAGCACGGTCACGAGCGAGGTCGTGAGCACGCGGCCGCCGTCGACGGGTTGTGTGACGGTGTCGAGCGGGCCGGATGCCGGTGCGCCGAGCGCCCCGGCCGGCAGCTCCACCACGGTGGTCCAACCGGTGCCGTGCAGCACTGGCTTCGCGGCGGAGTCGACGGAGCCTGCGTCGCCGGAGCCGGCTTCGGCCTTAGCCTGCTGCAGCTCGGCGGCGGTCGGCACCGGGATCGGCTTCTCGGTCACGGCGGTGCCGGCCGGTGGGGTGAAGGCGAACACAGCCGGGTCCGGCGCCGCGAACGTCACGTCGGTGAAGGCGATGCTGAACGCCGGGGTGTCGGCGCCGCGCGCGGTGACGGAGGCTGCCAGGGCCGTTCCCGTCTGGCCGTCGATCGCCACCGAGATCTGGCCGACGAGGGTGCCGCTGTCGCGCGGGGTGAGCACCAGCTCGTAGGCGGCGCGGCCGGCGACGAGGGCATCGGTGCCGACGGTGACGGCGGTGGACTCATCCAGCCGGGCGAGGGCCTGGTCGAGCATGGCCTCCGGTGTCGGCATCTCCGCGCCGGCCCCGGCGTCCGCGTGGCCCGTCTGCAGCTCGGCCTTGAGCGCCTCGACGGCCGCCTGGTCGACGGTGATGTGGGTCGCGGCCTTCTCCGCGGAGTCGTAGATCCAGACGCCGTCGGCGTTGCGGTAGACGTTCCGCTCGGCGAGCGGGTCGAGCACCTGCAGCCGCGCGTTCGGCCCGTCGAGGTAGACGCGGGCGGTGTGCGAGCCGAGGGCGAGGGAGAGCAGCTGCTCTAGGTCGGCGGACGACGCGGCAGCGGGTGCCGACGAGCCGTCACCGCCCGCACCGCCCAAGGCGCCGGTCAGGCCGGAGAGGTCTGGCAGCCCGAGCTCGGAGCGCTGCTCGATGGTGCCGGAGAGCGGCTGTGCCGGGCTCTCCGCCGCGAACTGCACCAGCTCGGCCGGGGTCTTGTCCGGCAGGTCGACCGCCGCAGTGGCCTGCATCGGCACGAGGATGACGCCGACGCCGATCACAATCGGCGCGACGATCGCGGGGATCCAGCGACTGAACGTGCGGGATGCCGTGCTGTTCTGTGTGCGGGAGCTCTGATCGCGCATGGGCTCAGGCTACGCCTCGCCCCCGCGGATCGGGGCTGTTCCGTGGCGAACGCACAGGATCTGGCGCTTACGGCCGCCGGCGGAGCAGGCCACGGCGCTCGGCGACGCTGAGCGCCCGCTCGCGGTCGCGCACACCGAGCTTGGCGAAGATCGACGCGATCTGGCTCTTGACCGTGTTCGGCGAGACCGAGAGCGCCGCTGCCACCTCGGCCGTCGACCCGCCGCCCCGGAGCCCGTCGAGCACGACCAGCTCGCGTGCGGTCAGTTCGGCGATCTGCTCCGACTCCGGGAAGAGCGGGTTGAGCCCGGCGAGGCGCTCGGCGGCGACCGCCGGCAGTGTCGCGCCGCTCGCAGCCGCGAGCCGGGCGAGTGATTCGCGCGGAATGCCGAGGAAGACGCGCCACTGCCTCCGGTGCACCGCCAGCGCGTGGGCGTGCGTGAAGGCCTCGACCGCCGCCTCCTCCTCGCCCTGCCGCAGCAATGCCTCGGCGAGGATCAGGGATGCCTCGACGCCGTCGGTCGGTGCCGTGCGCCGCGAGTTCACCGCCGTCGAGGCGAGCCGCGCCGCCTGGGCCTCACGACCGCCGTAGAGGTGTGCCCGCGCGTTGCTGACGAGCAGTTCCGGCACGGCGTCCGGCTTCGCGGCGCAGACCCGGTGCGCCACCATCTCGAGCAGCTCGACTGCGCGGCCGGCGGCGCCGGTCGCGATGAGGCCGTCTGCGCGCGTGCGCGCCATCATCAACAGAGCCCCGTTCGAGCCGGTCCGGCCCAGCCGGGCCTGCGCGAGCTCGACCCTGTCGAACTCGGCCAGCATCACGGTCGGGTCGCCGAAGGTCAGCGCGGAGCGCGCGGCTTGCGCCGCCACGAACGGCCACATCTCGATCGGCGCGGAGCCGTCCCCCGTCGCGGCGAGCGCCAGCTCGGCAGCCGCGCGGTCGAGGCGCTCCGTGGCGACATATGCCGCTGCGACCTGCGCGGGCACGCGGGTGAGGGTGCCGTGCCACTGGCTCGGGTCGTGCGGGCCGGCCACATCCAGCCAGTCCAGCGCATCCTGCTCCGCACCGCTCAGCGCGTGGCAGAGGGCGAGGTGGGCGGCGGCGTTGACGACGACATGCTCGGCATCGATTCCGGCGCCCACGGCCCACTCGTAGGAATCGGTGGCCGCGGCCAACGACCCCGGCAGATCGTCGGCCAGGAGCAGGGTCACCGCATGTTGGAACCGGGCCCAGGCGTAGTTCGAGGCGCTCGGCAGCTCGCCCAGCGCGGCGCGCTGCTCCAGCTGTTCGGCGAGCAGTCGTGACGACTCCAGCGCCCCGGCGACGGCGCCGGTCACCCGCTGGTTCACGAGCACGGCCGACATCACGCCGATGAGGCCGTCCGCGGTGGTGGAGTCGCTCAACTGGGGCAGCAGCGGGGTGGCGGCCTGGGTCGACGCGCGCAGCCAGACGCCGCCCGCCGTGCTTCCGGCTGTGGCGCCCGGGGCGCTCCCCGCGGCATCCAGGCTCATCAAGACGAGCTGCGCCAGGCGCAGCTCCGGGTACTCCCGGATGGCCCCGTCCGGCAGATCCGAGTAGGCGGCGACGGCCACAGCGAAGTTGCGGTTGAGGAGGCCGAGGCCGTGCCTGGCCCAGAGCGATGCCAGGATGTCCCAGGCCTCCGCGGCCCTGGCGTGTTCCAGCGCGACCCAGATCTCGTCCCGCCCGCCGTGGCCGACCAGCCCGTCGGCGAAGACCCGGTTCCACTCCCGGAACTCGGCCGGGGAGTGCGTGCGCGCGTCATCCCGCAGCACCGCCCGGATGGCCGGCACCATCTGCCGCGCCCCCGAGGCGCCGGCCGCCCCCGACTGCACGAAGAAGCCCAGGGTGCTGAGCGTCCCGACGACGACGTCGCCCTCCAATCCCAGCAGGGCGATGTGGCGTTCCAGCAGCTGCGGCGCGAGCGCCATCCTGCGCGCGATCGAGAGCAGTTCGCCGTCGCCGAGCGCGCGCTCCACGGCGGCGCGCAGCCACTGGGCCACGGCGGGCGTGCCGACCGCGAGTGCGACGGCGGCCGCCGCGCCCTCGGCGCCTGCGCTCTCCAGCTCCGTACCGCCGGCCGTGGCCGCATCCGCCAGGCGGATCATCAAGCCGGGCCACCCGTCGGCGGTCTGCAGCAGCTGCGCGGCGAGGGCGCTCGGCGACGCGTCGGGGTCGTGCTGTGCGTCGGGGTCCTGGTGCACGGTGGTGGCGTTCTGGCGCACGGTCAGCTTCAGCTGCGCGGCCCCGACCTCGCGCACGCTGAGGCCAGCGGGCAGCGCCGGGGCATCGGCGGCGGCCGCGCAGGAGGTGCAGAGCACCGCGCGGAGCCCCGGCTCGACCTGCAGCTGCGCGTACAGCTGCCCGAGCTGCGGCGCGGTGAGCAGCTCGGCATCGTCGATCACGAGGGTGTGGACCCGGCCGGATGCCGTCGCTGCCGCCTCGGCGATCAGTGCGGCCAGCGGCATCCGCAGCTCACGCGCCGAGGCGATGGTGGTCTGCACGCCGCGCTCTTCGCACAGTGCGCGCCAGGCGTCGACCGACCGGGTCTTGCCCATTCCGGGCAGTGCGCGCACGATGACGAGCTGCTCCGGGCCCTCCAGCAGAGCGCTGCCGTCGGGCTGGGCCGCACCCCGGAGCAGCGGGTGGGCGTCAGGCGGAGCGGCCTGCCGCGAGATCGTGGCCGTTCGCGACAACAGGGCCCCCTCGGTCGTCGGCGGGTTCCCCGCCTCGGTCTTTCGCACAGGCTATCGCGCGATTGCGCCCGCCCGGCGTGGGGCCGGGCGGGCGCACGGTGGTGCTCAGAGGGCGCGGAGGCGGGGGGCCAGGTCGCGCTCGAACAGGGTCATGAAGCGCTCCTGGTCGTGGCCGGGGGCGTGGAAGACCAGGTGGTTGAAGCCGGCATCCGTGTACTTCTTGATCTCGGCGACGGTCGCATCAGGATCGGTGCCCACGATCCAGCGCTTGGCGATCTGCTCGATCGGCAGCGCGTCGGCGGCCTTCTCCATCTCGACCGGGTCGGTGATGCTGTGCTTCTGCTCGGCGCTCAGCGAGAGCGGCGACCAGAAGCGGCAGTTGTCGAGGGCGGTCTGCTCGTCCTCCTCGTAGCTGAGCTTGATCTCGATCATCTTGTCGATGGCGTCGTAGTCGCGGCCGGCCGCCTCTGCGCCCTCGCGGAGCGCCGGCAGCAGCTGCTCGGTGTAGAGCTCCATGCCCTTGCCCGAGGTGCAGATGAAGCCGTCGCCGGCACGGCCGACGTACTTGGCGACGACCGGGCCGCCCGCGGCGATGTAGACGGGCACGCCGCCCTCCGGGCGGTCGTAGATCGAGGCGTCGTGGGTCGAGTAGTACTCGCCCTCGAAGTTGACTCGGTCGCCGTCCCACAGCTCGCGCATCAGGCGGATCGACTCGCGCAGCCGGGCGAATCGCTCGCGGAACTCGGGCCAGTCCTGCTCGCCGGCGCCGCGGAATCCGGTGGCGATCTCGTTGAGGGCCTCGCCCGTGCCCACGCCGAGCATGACCCGCCCCGGATAGAGGCAGCCGAGCGTGGCGAACGCCTGGGCGATGACGGCCGGGTTGTAGCGGAACGTCGGCGTCATGACGCTGGTTCCGAGCTTGATCGTGGAGGTGCGCTCCCCCACGGCCGCCATCCAGGCCAGCGAGAAGGGGGCGTGCCCGCCCTCGTGCCGCCACGGCTGGAAGTGGTCGCTCGTCGCAACCGACTCGAAGCCGTGTTTCTCGGCCGAGACCGCGATCTCAACGAGTTCGCGGGGGGAGAACTGCTCTGCAGAGGCCTTGTATCCGAGGGTCAACGTCATGCCCTCGATGCTCTCATGGCGCAGCCGAATCGTGCGCTGCTCATTCGAGCGTGGCGCGATCGGCCCGCGACCGGCGCGCGACCGGCCCGCGATCGACAGAGACCCGGCGGGGCCGGCGCCGCCCGCTAGGCGTCCTCGGCGTCCGCCTCGGCGAACCCGTCCGCGTAGCCGTCGGTGTAGCCGCTCGCATAGCCGGCCTCCACCCCCTCCGCGCGGGCCTCGTCGCTGCCGAGGCGGAACATGTCGCGCTCCGGCGGCCGCACGATCGAGGCCGCGCCGGGCAGGTCCAGCTCGCCGACGAGGCGGCCGAGCCCGCGCACGAGCGCGACCGGGCAGCCGGTGGCCTTGCCCTTGACCAGGTCGGTGGCGGCGGCCAGCTCGTCGGCGACGCACGGCATGGTGACCAGCAGCGGCTTGCCCGCGGCATCCGTCTGCCCGCGCAGGTCGTCGAAGACGTGCACGCCGGCGGCGCCGATCGCCACGTCGGTCTGCCCCTCGCGCCAGGGCCGGCCGAGGGTGTCGCTGAGGATGACGCCCACCCGGGCGCCGGTCAGGGTGCGCAGCCCCACGGCGAGCGCCCGCGCCGAGGCGTCGGGGTCGACCGGCAGCAGCAGCACGGTGCCGTCGGCGGTGTTGCTCGCGTCGACCCCGGCGGCGGCGGCCACGATGCCCAGGCGGTTCTCGACGATGCGGGTCACCCCGCCCGGGTGCTCACGGCTGGCGACGAGACGCACCGTCTCGGCGGTGATGGCGGCCTCGCGGTCGGCGGCTGCCACGATGCGGCCCTCCGCCTTGGAGACGATCTTGGAGGTGACGACGAGGATGTCGCCGTCCTGCAACTCCCAGCTCGGCAGGGCGGCCCCGTCGACCCCGGATGCCGTGGCGGCGGCGACCAACTCGACGAGGTCGTCGCCGGGGCTCACCTCGGGGATGCCCTCGAGCGCCCATGCGCTGAATCGGTTCATCTGGCCCTACTTTCGCAGTTTCGGCAGCACGTCACGCCCGAACACCTCAATCCACTCGCGTTGGTTGCGGCCGACGTTGTGCAGGTGGATCCGGTCGAAGCCCAGGTCGAGGAAGCCCTGGATGTGCGCGCGGTGTTCCTCCGGGTCGCTCGAGATGAGCAGCCGGCCCTCGAAGTCCTCCGGCCGCACCATCTTGGCGATCTGGTCGAACTCGTACGGCGAGCGGATGTCGCTCTTGGCGAAGCGCATTCCGCCGTTCGGCCACTCGCGCAGCGCGTTCCGCACCGCCTCCTCGTGCGTGGGCGCCCAGGAGAGGTGCAGCTGCAGCACCTTCGGCATCGTGGCCGAGCTGCGCCCGGATTCCCGCGCGCCCTCGGCGAAGCGGGCCAGCAGGTGCTCGAGCTTGTCGCGCGGGGCGCCGGTCGTGACGAGGCCGTCGACCGTCTTGCCCGCGCGCTTGGCGGTGACCGGGCCGGCCGTCGCCACGTAGATCGGCGGGGCGACCGGCGGCATCGTCCAGAGCCGGCTCGACTCGAGGCGGAAGTGCGGGCCGGTGTGCTTGACGTCGCGCCCGGCCAGCGAGGCCGAGAACAGCTTCTTGATCACGTCGACCGCCTCGAACATGCGGTTGATGCGGTCGGCCGGCTCCGGCCAGTACTCGCCGACGGCGTGCTCGTTGAGAGCCTCGCCAGAGCCGATGCCGAGCCAGTGCCTGCCGGGGTTCAGCGCGGCGAGGGTGGCGGATGCCTGGGCGAGCGTTGCCGGGTGCATGCGGTAGCCGGGGGTGCTCACCCCGGTGCCGAGCGCCCCGCTGGTGCGCTCGCCCATCGCGGCGAGCACGCTCCAGACGAAGGAGGACTGGCCCTGCGCCGGCACCCACGGCTGGAAGTGGTCGCTGGCCATCACCCCGCGGAACCCGTGCGCCTCCGCGTGCGCGGCCAAGGCCACCGCCTCGGGGGGTGCGAAGCGTTCCAACATGGCGGCGTAGCCGATCTCTGCGCTGGTCACTCCCCGATTCTCGCACCCCGGGCCCTCGCGCCGGGCTCCCGTCGGGCACTCGTCGCCGGGCTGCGAGCATCCGCAGGGCCAAATAGGCTGGGGGCATGCGCATCGCCACCTGGAACGTCAACTCGATCCGCACCCGCGTCGGCCGCGTCGTCGACTGGATGGTGCGCGAGGACATCGACGTGCTCGCCATGCAAGAGATCAAGTGCAAGCCGGAGCAGTTCCCCGTCGACGCCTTCGAGGAGGCCGGCTACGAGCTCGCGATCCACGGCCTGAACCAGTGGAACGGCGTCGCGTTCGCCAGCCGGCATCCTCTCGAGGATGTCGCCACCAGCTTCCCCGGCATGCCCGGCTTCCAGAAGGGGCTCGAGGGCCCCGACCAGCCGCTGGAGGCGCGCGCCCTCGGCGTGACCGTCAACGAGCAGCGGCTGTGGAGCCTGTACGTGCCGAACGGCCGTGCCCTCGGCGACCCGCACTTCCACTACAAGCTCGACTGGTACGCGGCGCTCACCGAGCACACCCGCGCCGAGCTGGCCGCGAATCCCGAGCTGGCGCTCGCGCTGATGGGCGACTTCAACGTGGCCCCGCTCGAGGGTGACATGGGCGACCCGAGCTTCACCCCCGGCCTCTCCACGCACGTCTCCGAGCCCGAGCGGGCCGCGTTCGCCGCGCTCGAGGCGGCCGGCGTCAGCGACGTGGTGCGCCCGCTGGTGCCGGAGGGCTACACCTTCTGGGACTACAAGCAGCTCCGCTTCCCCCGCGACGAGGGCATGCGCATCGACTTCATCCTGGGCTCGCCGGCCTTCGCCGACACGGTGACGGATGCCAGCATCCACCGCGACGAGCGCAAGGGCGACGGCCCGAGCGACCACGTGCCCGTGGTGGTCGACGTCGAGCTCGACGGCGACGACGACGATCGGCCGATGTTCTACTAGCGCGCCACCCGGGTCTCGCCGCCCACCCCGCTGGTCACGTCTCAGCCGACGCTCATTCCCCGCTGGTCGAGTAGGCCCGCCAGGGCCGTATCGAGACCCGGCTTCCGGCGCGCGACTGTGCGTAGTACGGGGTCTCGATACGCTCGTTCCTCGCTACTCGACCAGCGGGGTTGGGGCGCGGCCCCTCCACGGGGCGGTGCGGGGTCTCGATACGCTCGTTCCTCGCTACTCGACCAGCGGGATGGGGCGGGCCCCTCCCGTTGGCTCGAGGGAGCGCCAGCGACCGAAGCCAACAACCAGACGACCACGCCGGGTCCCCGGCTTCGGCGGCTGCGCTGCCCAGGTCTCGCCGCCCACCCCGCTGGTCGAGTAGGCCCGCCAGGGCCGTATCGAGACCCGGCTTCCGGCGCGCGACTGTGCGCGGTGCGAGGTCTCGATACGCTCGTTCCTCGCTACTCGACCAGCGGGATCGGGGCGGGGCCCCTCCCGTTGGCTCGAGGGAGCGCCAGCGACCGAAGCCAACAACCAGACGACCACGCCGGGTCCCCGGCTTCGGCGGCTGCGCTGCTCGTTCCTCGCGGCGCGGCCGCCTCCAGCCGACGCGCATTCCCGCGGAGCCCGCCCAGAACTGGGGCCGCGGCGGCGCCGGGGCGGGCGGAGGGCGCCGCTAGCGTGGGTGGAATGTCTGAACCTCGCCCCGTCCGTGCCTGGGACATCGTCCTCTCCGCCGTGCTCGTGCTCGCCCTGCTCGCGGCGACCCTCACCGCGCTGTCGATCGGCATCTTCCTGCCGATGGCCTCCGACGGTTGCGGTCAGGGCTGCAACATCGGCCAGATCGAGGTCGGCGTCATCCTGGCCCTCGCGCTGCCGATCGTGGCGGCGCTCGCGGCGATCGTCATCACGATCGTGTTCCTGATGAAGCGCCGGCTGGCCTTCTGGGTGCCGCTGGCCGGAATCGGCGGTGTGGTCGTCGGGCTGCTCATCGGCGCGGCCCTGGTCATGACCGCGATCCCCAACTTCTTCTAGGTTTCGACAGGCTCAACCAGCGGGGCAGGCTCAACCAGCCGGGGCGGGCTCAACCAGCGGGGGCGGGCTCAACCAGCGGGGGCGGCGGGCTCGACCCGAGCTGGCGACCCCGCGGCGTCGTGGTGCGGCGCGGTGCGGCGCCGGTCGGGCGTCGACCGCTCGGCGGCTGCGGCGGCGAACAGCGGCATCACCTTGTTCTCGAACTGAGTCTCCAGCACGATCGAGCTGCGAGTGCGGGTGACCGCCTTCGACTGCATGATGGCGTCGAACACGCGCTGCAGATCGGAGTTGGAGCGCGCCACCATGCGGATCACCACGTCGCTGTCGCCGGATGTCGTGTACATGTCGATCACCTCGGGGATCTGGCGCAGCGACTCGAACGCCACCGCGTAGCCGACGCCCTGGTCGAGCTCGACGTGGGTGATCGCCGAGACCGGGTAGCCGAACGCCGCCGGGTTCAGCCGCGGCTCGATGCGCTCGATGACGCCGTTCTCGTGCATCCGGCTGAGCCGGGCCTGCACCGTGATCCTGGCCACCCCGAGGCGCCGCGACGCCTCGACGACACTGACGCCGGGTTCCTCGGCGAAGAGTTTGACGATCGCATAGTCCAAAGCATCAACGCTCATGATCTACCTGCCAACTTGTCACACATCTATGGGCAACTACGTCGCAGATACTACAGCTTGTTCGGTAATCCACATTCAATTTGCATGGTCGTTCTGATTCGAACTACGCTCACTCATCACGTCGCCGTTGACGCAGAAGTCGCGGCCCAGTACCCAGAAGGTCGTGAGTCATGGTTCGGCAGCGCGAAGTCATTGCGGAGTTGCCCGCGTACAAGCAGGGCGCGGCGCCGTCCAGCGCCGACGTGTTCAAGCTGTCGTCGAACGAGAACCCGTTCCCGCCGCTGCCTTCCGTCGTGGCATCCGTCGTCGAGGCGCTCAGCACGATCCACCTCTACCCGGCGATGTCGGCGCCCACCATCAGCCAGCGCGTCGCCGAGAAGTTCGGCGTCGACGTCGACAACGTGGCGTTCGGCGCCGGCTCCGTCGAGGTCGCGGCGCAGCTGATCCAGGCCAGCGCGGGCAGCGGCGACGAGGTCATCTTCGCCTGGCGCTCCTTCGAGGCCTACCCGATCCTCGTGACCGTGGCCGGCGCCACCCCGATCGCCGTGCCGCTGACGGCCGATGACGCGCACGACCTCGACGCGATGGCGGATGCCATCACCCCGCGCACCCGACTGATCTTCGTCTGCAACCCGAACAACCCCACCGGAACCGGCGTGACCCGGGCCGAGCTGGAGCGCTTCCTCGAGCGCGTCCCCGCCGACGTGCTCGTCGTCATCGACGAGGCCTACGTGCACTTCAACCGCGACGAGAACACCGCGGAGGGCATCGACTTCTTTCGCCGCTACCCGAACATCGCCGTGCTGCACACCTTCTCGAAGGCGTATGGCCTGGCCGGCCTGCGCCTCGGCTACGCCATCGCCCAGCCCGCCGTCGCCGCCAACCTGCGCCGGGTGGCCGTGCCGTTCGCGGTCACGGACCTCGCCCAGCGCGCGGCCGTCGCCTCGCTCGACGCCGAGGCCGAGCTCGGCGAGCGCATCGACCAGATCGTGGCCGAGCGCGGCCGCGTCTCCGCCGAGCTCGCGGCGGGCGGCTGGAAGCACTCGGACTCGCTCGCCAACTTCGTCTGGCTGCGCACCGGCGCACAGACAGACGATGTGAACGCGGCGCTCACCGAACACGGCGTGCTCGCCCGTGCCTGGTCAAACGAGGGCATTCGCGTGAGCATCGGCAGCACCGAGGCCAACGACCGCTTCCTCGCGGCAATGGCGACGCTGCAGCCCACGCCCTAACACTTCAACGTCACCTCTCACAGCAATGCACCACCCGTTCAAAGGAGAACCACCCATGAAGCGTTCACGCGCACTGCTCAGCCTGGCCATCGCCGCCACGGCCGCAACCGCACTCGCCGGCTGCGCCCCCGCGGCCGGCCCCGGCGCCAGCGAGGGGGGCGAGTCCGGCACCCAGCCGATCCGCATCGGCATCAGCCAGATCGTGCAGCACGAGGCCCTCGACGCCGCCCGCGAGGGCTTCAAGAAGGCGTTCACCGACGCCGGCTACGTCGACGGAACCGACGTCATCTACGACGAGCAGAACGCCCAGGGCGAGCAGGCCACCGCCACGACCATCGCCGGCAAGTTCGCCACCGACAAGGTCGACCTCGTCCTGGCGATCGCCACGCCGACCGCGCAGGCCGCGGCACAGGCCATCACCGACATCCCGATCCTCTTCACCGCCGTCACCGAGCCGGCCGAGGCCGGCCTCGTCGCCAGCTGGGAGGCCCCGGGCGGCAACGTCACCGGCACCAGCGACCTGAACCCGGTCGCCGAGCAGATCGCCCTCATCACCGAGGTCATGCCCGGCGCCAAGTCGGTCGGCATCATCTACAGCTCGGGCGAGGTCAACTCCTCCGTGCAGGTCGACATGGCCAAGGATGCCGCCAAGGAGCTCGGCCTGGAGATCAAGGAGGCCACGGTCACCAACTCCAGCGAGGTTGCCCAGGCCGCCGACTCGCTCAAGGGCGTCGATGCGATCTACATCCCCACCGACAACCGCGTGACCGAGGGCCTCGAGGCCGTCATCCAGTTCTCCGAGGCCAACGGCGTCCCGCTGTTCGGCGCGGAGGGCGGCCAGGTCACCCGCGGTGCCATCGCCACCTACGGCATCAACTACTCCGACCTGGGCTACCAGACCGGCCTGATGGCGATCCGCATCCTCGAAGAGGGCGCCGACCCGGCCACCATGCCCGTTGAGACCCTCGACACCCTCGAGGTCATCATCAACCCGGCCGCCGCGGAGCGCATGGGTGTCACCCTGCCCGCCTCCCTCGTCGACCGTGCAGACCAGGTCATCGAGTAACACGGCCTCCGCCACCAACGAATCACCTTCACGAAGGACATTGAGATGAATGCGGCGATCGAACTCGGTCTGCTCTACGGCGTCATGGCGCTCGGGGTGTACCTCACTTTTCGGGTACTGAACTTTCCCGACCTCACCGTCGACGGCAGTTTCACGACCGGTGCTGCGGTCGCCGCATCACTCATCCTCCAGGGCGTGCCAGCCCCTGTCGCCACCCTCGCGGGGGCGGCGTCAGGGCTGGTCGCCGGCACCGTCACCGGCCTGCTCTACACCAAGGGCAAGATCGACGGCCTGCTCGCCGGCATCCTGACCATGATCGCCCTCTGGTCGATCAACCTGCGCATCATGGGCAAATCCAACTTGCCGCTGCTGCGCGAGGAGACCGTCATGACGCCGCTGCGCGAGAACGGCCTGATCGGCGGCCCGGGGGCGATCCTCGTCTTCGCGATCCTCGTTCTGGTGATCAAGTTCGCCATCGACTGGTTCCTCAGCACCGACCGCGGCCTGGCCATCCAGGCCACCGGCGACAACGACCAGATGATCCGCAGCTTCGGCGTCAACACCGACGGCACCACGATCCTCACCCTCGCGCTCTCCAACGGCCTCGTCGCCCTCTGCGGCGCCCTCGTCGCCCAGTACCAGGGCTTCGCCGACATCAGCATGGGCATCGGCCTGATCCTGGTCGGCCTGGCATCCGTCATCATCGGCCAGGCGATCCTGTCGGGCCGCAGCGTCATGGTGAGCACCCTCGCGGTGATCGTCGGCGCCATCGTCTACCGCCTCGTCATCTTCTTCGCGCTGGCTGGCGGCCTCAACCCGAACGACATGAAGCTGGTCACTGCCGGCCTCGTCGTCGCCGCGCTGCTGCTGCCGCGCTGGGGCTTCCTCAAGAAGCTGCCGCGCCTGCGGGTCGGCGGCGGCCGCTCGACCTTCGAGATGCCGGATGTCGCGGCGCCCGCCTCGTCCGATGCCGCAGCCGCCGAGCCCGAGCTCGCCTCGACCGCCTCCGCCAAGTAGCCCTGAGTTCCAGAGGAATCGACATGCTGAAGATCGACAACATCTCCAAGACCTTCTTTGCGGGCACGGTCAACGAGCGCAAGGCGCTCAGCGATGTCTCGCTCGAGCTGAACGCCGGCGACTTCGTCACCGTGATCGGCAGCAACGGCGCCGGCAAGTCCACGCTGCTCAACACCATCTCGGGCAAGCTCGGCGTCGACACCGGCACCATCTCGATCGATGGCCGCAACGTCAGCAAGCTCAAGGACTACGCCCGCGCCGCCTATATCGGCCGCGTGTTCCAGGACCCGATGGCCGGCACCGCGCCGACGCTCAGCATCGAGCAGAACCTCGCGCTCGCGCTGCGCCGCGGCAAGTCGCGCGGCCTCGGCCGGGGCGTGACGCGGGCCCGGCGCGAGCAGTTCGCCGAGGAGCTGCTGGCGCTCGAGCTCGGCCTCGAGAAGCGGCTCAAGGCGAAGGTCGGCCTGCTCTCCGGCGGCCAGCGCCAGGCGCTGTCGCTGCTGATGGCAAGCTTCACCCAGCCGCGCATCCTGCTGCTCGACGAGCACACGGCCGCCCTCGACCCGCAACGGGCCGAGCTGGTCACGACGTTGACGAAGAACGTCGTCGAGAAGGACAAGCTGACCACGCTGATGGTGACCCACAACATGGAACAGGCGCTGCGCCTCGGCAACCGGCTCATCATGATGCACGAGGGCCGCATCATCTTCGAGGCCGCCGAGGAGCAGAAGCGCTCCATGACCGTCCCCGACCTGCTGGCCGAGTTCGCCAAGATCAAGGGCGCGACGCTCGACGACCGGGCGCTGCTCGCCAGCTAGCCGGTCGTCGCCCGAGCGGCTTCAGGAGACGTGGAGGCGGCGCCGGTACATTTGGTTCAATGACTGTCACTCGCCGTATCCGCGTCTGGGACGTCGCGCTCTCCTCCGTGTTCATCCTCGTGCTGCTCGTGGCAACCGGCGGCTCCGCACTGGTCGGCCTGTCCCTGCCGATGGCCGCAGGCGGCTGCGGCGAGGGCTGCAGCCCCGAGCAGATGCAACTGGGCTATGTCGTGGCGGTGGCGCTGCCCATCCTCCTCGCCCTGGTGACGATCGTCACCACGATCGCCTTCCTGCGCCTGCGCCGGGTCGCCTACTGGGTTCCGCTGCTCGGCACCGTCGCGGTCGGCCTCGGACTCCTGATCGGCTCCTGGATCTCGCTGAGCGCCGTTCCCCGGCTCCTCACGTTCTAGGGCGGCGGGGCTCGCGGACGCCGCGGCCGCTAGTGCGCGTGGAACGCGCCGTGGCCGGCGGCGGCGCTGGCCCGCGCCGCGACGTCGAGCAGGGCGTCCTTGTAGGGTCCGGCCAACTGCTCCAGCGACACGGTGGCGACGCTCGTCGACACGTTGATGGCCGCGAGCACGCGGCCGTCGGCCGCCCGGATCGGCGCGGCGATCGAGCGCAGCCCGGCCTCGAGTTCCTGGTCGACGAGGCACCAGCCGGACGCGCGGACCTCGTCGATCCTCCGGCGCACCGCCGCGGCATCCGGCACCGTGCCCGCCGTGAGCCCGGTGGGCGGCGCGGACGCCAGCACCGCGTCGAGGGCCGGCTGGCCCAGTCCGGCCAGCAGCACGCGCCCCATCGAGGTGGTCGGGGCAGGGAAGCGGGTTCCGATCGTGATGCCGACGCTCATGATGCGCTTGGCCTGCACCCGCGCCACGTAGACGATGTCTGACCCGTCCAGGATGGCCGCGGAGGTCGATTCGCCGAGCTCGCGGCTGAGCTCGGCGAGGAACGGCTGCAGGAGTTCGGGCAGGCCGAGCGCCGAGAGGTAGCTGTAGCCAAGCTCGAGCACCTTGGGGGTGAGCGAGAAGCCGCGGCCGTCGGCGCGCACATAGCCGAGGTCGACCAGCGTGAGCAGGAACCGCCTGGCCGTCGCCCGGGTGAGACCGGTGCGGGCGGCGACGTCGCTCAGTGTGAGCTCGCGGTGCTCCGCGTCGAAGGCGCCGATGACGGCGAGTCCGCGGGCCAGCGATTGCACATAGTCACTGCTGGGCTTGGTCTCCATGTGCTTCAGGTTAGCGTTCGAGCACGACCGCGAGCCCCTGCCCGACGCCGATGCAGATCGCCGCGACCCCGACTCCCCCGCCGCGGCGGGCAAGCTCGTGCGCGAGATGCCCGATGATGCGGCCGCCGGAGGCGCCGAGCGGGTGCCCGATGGCGATCGCACCGCCGTGGATGTTGGCCTTCTCCGGGTCGAACTCCGGCCACAGCCTCAGGCAGGCCAGGGCCTGCGAGGCGAATGCCTCGTTGATCTCGAGCACGTCGACATCCGCCCAGCTCTTGCCCGCGCGGGCGAGCGCCCGGTTGGCGGCCTCGACGGGGGCGATGCCGAACTCGTCCGGGTTGTTGCCGGCCACGCCGCGGCCGATGATGCGGGCGAGCGGATCGATTCCGAGGGCGGTCCGCTCGCCGCCGACGAAGAGCATGGATGCGCCGTCGTTCAGCGGGGAGGAGTTGCCCGCGGTGACCGATCCCTGCGGCCGGAAGGCCGGCTTCAGCCCGGCCAGCGCCTCCGGGGTGGACTCGGCCCGGACGCCCTCGTCGCGGGTGACGCTCGTGCCGGGCACCGCGGCGACCTCGTCGTCGTAGATCCCGGCGTCCCACGCCGCGGCGGCCAGTCGGTGGCTGCGCAGCGCGAAGGCGTCCTGCTCCTCGCGCGAGATGGCGAAGCGGTCGGCGAGCATCTCGGCGGTCTCGCCGAGCCCGACCGTCCACTGCGCGGGCATCCGCGGGTTGGTCAGGCGCCAGCCCAGCGTCGTCGAGTGCAGGGTCTCGTTGCCGGCCGGGTAGCCGCGCGCGGGCTTCGGCAGCACCCAGGGCGCCCGGCTCATCGATTCGACGCCGCCGGCGACGACGAGGGACGCGTCCCCGGACTCCACCGCGCGGCTGGCCTGGATGACGCTCTCCATGCCGGAGCCGCAGAGCCGGTTCACGGTCGCCCCGGTGACGCTCGTCGGCAGCCCGGCGAGCAGCGCCGTCATCCGCGCCACATTGCGGTTGTCCTCGCCGGCCTGGTTGGCGGCGCCGAGCAGGATCTCGTCGATCAGCACCGGGTCGAGGCCGGGGTGCCGGGCGAGCAGGCTGCTGAGCGTGTGCGCCGCGAGGTCGTCCGGGCGCACCTCGGCCAGACCCTTGCCGTAGCGCCCGAACGGGCTGCGCACGGCGTCGTAGATGAAGCTGCGGGTCATGATGCTCCCTCGGTCAGGCTGAGTCCGGTGAGCGCCTGCAGGCTCTCACGGGTGTTGTCGGCGAACAGCTCGCGGATGACGAAGCCGCTCTCTCCCACGTCGAAGACGGCGTGGTCGGTGTACACGCGGGTGACGCAGCGCACGCCGGTGAGCGGGTAGCTGCAGGCGGCCACGAGCTTGGAGGTGCCGTCCTTGCCGAGCAGGTCGGTCATCACGAACACCTGCTTCGCCCCGACGGCCAGGTCCATGGCGCCGCCGACGGCCGGCACGGAGCCGGGCGCGCCCGTGCTCCAGTTGGCGAGGTCGCCGCGCTCCGACACCTGGAATGCGCCGAGCACGCAGACGTCGACGTGGCCGCCGCGCATCATGCCGAAGGAGTCGGCGTGGTGGAAGTAGGAGGCGCCCGGCAGCTCGGTGACCGGCAGCTTGCCCGCGTTGATCAGGTCGGGGTCGACCTGGTCGGGGGCGGGCTCCTCGCCCATGCCGAGCATGCCGTTCTCGGTGTGCAGGATGATCTCCTGGTCGCGCGGGAGGAAGTTGGAGACCAGGGTGGGCGCCCCGATCCCGAGGTTGACGTAGGAGCCCTCCGGGATGTCGCGGGCGATGCGCGCGGCCAGCTCGTCGCGGCTGATTCTGCTGGTCATGCGGTTGCCCCCGTCGCTGCTGATTCCTGCTGGCCGACGAAGCGGCCGCCCCGCAGCCAGTCGCGCTCCGGCACCTGCACGACGCGGTTGACGAAGATGCCGGGCGTGACGACCGTCTCGGGGTCGAGCACGCCGAGCTCGACGATCTCGTCGACCTGGGCGACCGTGATGGCGGCCGCGGTCGCCATGATCGGCCCGAAGTTGCGCGCCGTCTTGCGGTAGACGAGGTTGCCCCAGCGGTCGCCCTTGAACGCGCTGATCAGCGCGAACTGGGCGCGGATCGGGTACTCGAGCACGTAGTCGCGGCCGTCGATGGAGCGCGTCTCCTTGCCCTCTGCGAGCACGGTGCCGACCCCGGTCGGAGTGAAGAAGGCACCGATGCCGGCGCCGGCCGCGCGGATCCGCTCGGCCAGGTTGCCCTGCGGCACGAGTTCCAGCTCCACCTTGCCCGCCCGGTAGAGGGCGTCGAAGACGTGCGAGTCTGCCTGCCGCGGGAACGAGCAGACCATCTTCCGCACGCGCCCCTCCGCCAGCAGCGCGGCCAGGCCGACGTCGCCGTTGCCCGCGTTGTTGCTGACGATGGTGAGGTCGCGCGCGCCCTGCGCGAGCAGCGCGTCGATCAACTCGACCGGCTGGCCGGCCCGGCCGAAACCGCCGACCAGGATCGTGTCACCGTCCGCGACGCCCGCGACGGCATCCGCAACCGCGGGGACCACCTTTGAAATCATGCCGAGCCCACCCAACCGCATCGTCAGAATGTTTGCCAAACGCACTTTTGTGCGTATGGCAAACATAGCACGGCCCGAAGCCTCGCCGCCCGGGTGCGTCGGGCAGACTGGGGAGATGACCGTCGCCCCGTTCCTCATCCGCCGGACGACCGAGCAGGACTGGTCCGAGACGCGGGCGCTCCGGCTGGAGATGCTCGCCGACACCCCGCACGCCTACCTCGAGACGGTGGCGGATGCCGCGGCGCGCGATGAGGCGGGCTGGCGGGAACGTGCGGGCCGCACGGCGGGGCCGGGCGCCATCAGCCTCGCGGCGATCCTCACCGGGGGCGAGGAGGCCGGCCGGTGGGTCGGCACCATGGCTGCGATCCTGCCGGAGGGCGCTGCCGGTGCGCGTCTCGTGGGCGTGTATGTCTCGCCGGACTGGCGGGGAGCGGCGGCCGGGGTGAGCGGCGCGCTGCTCGCCGGCATCGAGGAGTGGGCGGGACTGCACGGCGACGTGCTCACGCTGGAGGTGCACCAAGACAGCACCGCCGCCCGCCGGTTCTACAAGCGGCACGGCTTCGAGGAGACCGGCGTCGCGCACCCGTACCCGCTGGACCGGAGCCGGCTGGAGTTCGAGATGGCGAAGCCGTTGCGAGCCGAGCAGGCGGGCGGGGCCCGGCTGCTCGGCGGCGGCAACGAGCGGCGGTTCTGAGCGCCGACCCCTAGCTGGTCGCGCTGCGACGGGCAAGCACCAGACCGCCCACACCGGCGCTGAGCAGGAGCGCGGTGGCGGCACCAATCGCGCCCGCCTCCACCCCGGTCTCGGCCAGGGGCTGGGCAGGCGTTGCGGCGGGGACCACGACGGGCGCGGGCGCGACCGGCGGCACCACCATCGGCGGCTCTACCACCGGCGGCACCACCGGCGGCACGACAACCGGCGGCACGACAACCGGCGGCTCGACGATCGGCGGCACGACAACCGGCGGCACCACGACCGGCGGCACGACAACCGGCGGCACGACCACGGGCTTGTTCGTGGTGCAGGTGTCGGTCACCACGAACGAGGCGTCGGTCATGGTCCATGCGGAGACGACGGGAAACCCGAACGCGACGTACGCCTGGGCGGTTGCCGCATCCACCGGCACCGGGTACGCCATCGTGATGCTGCCGACCAGGGGCATGACGTCCGCGTAGGGCGCGGTGAGCCCATGCGCGACGAGGCCAGGGGACTCCTCGGGGTACTCCAGCCAGCCGATGCCGTCCGTCGATGCATTGTCGTCGCTCATCGGAGCCGCCGCGGCACCGGCGAGGAGTGCGCTGAAGCTCGCTACCGCGTCGTAGTGCCACGAATCGACCTCAAGGAGGTCATAGGAGTAGCTGAAGCTCGAGACCGTGCGGGTGCAGCTCTCCGGCGTCGCCGGCAGCAAGAACAGGTTGTCGACGAAGCTGTCGTCGCTCGAATCGCCATCCGGCTCCGCCTCGGCCGCGTCGGACACGATGTGGGGGAATGTGATCGCCCCGGCGGGCGCGATCGAGCCGCTCGAACGCCCCAGGCGCCAGGTTTCCTCCATCCCGGCGATGAACGGGTTGAGGCCCGGGTCCATCGGCGCGACGCTCGCGGCGGCAACCGTGTGCGTGGTGACCGTAGTGATGGTGTCGGCGGGCTCGGCGGATGCCGGGGCGACGGCGGCCAGGGCCAGGGCGGTGGCAGCAGCCACCCCCGGCAGAACGACGTGGCGCAGGGATATCCCCCAGGATTGCGTAGGCATGCCGCCACGCTACGCAGCCGGCTCGGCGAAGTCAGGGGACCTAGGCCCCCAGTTCGCCGCCCGTCGCAGGAGGCGGCTGCCGCGGTGCCGAGCGCCGGGGAGCGCTAGACCTCGCCGAGGATCTCTGCCCGCTTGGCCTCGTACTCCGCCACGCTGAGCAGCCCGCGCGCGCTCAGGTCTTCAAGCTCGGCCAGGCGCGCGGCACGCAGCTCGGCCGGTTCCGGTTGCGCCGCGGGCGCGTTCCCGGGCTCGGCCGGGAACACCGGCGATGCCGGCGCCGCACGCCGGGCGAGGTACACGCCCAGGAAGATGACGCCGACCGCCCCGGCCGCCATCACGAGGAGCACGGCCAGAATGACGAGCAGGTGCCAGCCCGAGAGCGCCATCGCGGATCCCCTTCGTTCGCGTGCCGCCATCCTAGCGAGACGCGGAGCGCGCGCGGCAGAGCTGCCGACTAGCCGCCGAGACGCTCGTCGAGCTCGCGGATGACGTCCCAGGCGCCCTCCTCGGCATTGCTGAGCACGACGACGTCGATGCCCTCGTCGAGGTAGTGGCGCAGGATGCCGCTGGCGCCGGCGCTGATGCCGTCCTTGAAGTAGGAGCGCACGCTGCCGTCCTCGTTCATGTCGAACTCAAGGCCGAGCCCGTAGAAGGTCTCCTCGTCGTGCTCGACCTGCGGCGTGAAGAACTCGCTGGTGTACTCGGGGTTCAGCAGCACGCCCGTGCGCAGCGCCGTGAGGAAGCGCAGCAGGTCGTCGGCGGTGGCGTGCGCGCCGGTGTCCGGGCCGCCGATCGGCGGTGCCTTGTAGATGTTGGACTCCCAGCTGCCGTCCTCGGCCTGGTCCCAGCCCTCCGCGACGTTCGGGGTGGCGTCGCGGCGGTCGAAGAAGCCGCTCGCCTTCATGCCCGCGGCGGCGAAGACGTCGCGCTCGATGTAGGCGCGGTAGCTGAGCCCGGTGGCCTGCTCCAGGGCGAGTCCGGCCAGCACGTAGCCGGCGTTGATGTAGTGGCTCTCCACGCCGGGCGCCTCCAGCGGGGCCTTCTGCGCGAAGAACGGCAGCAGGTCGCTGGTGCGGAAGATCGAGTAGTTGGGGGTGTCGACGTAGAGCTCGGCGTAGTCCTCGCCGGCGGCCTCGTCGGCGTCATCCGCGAGCCCGCTGGTGTGGGTGAGCAGGTGCAGCAGGGTGACGTCACGGCCGATGGTGGTACCGGTCAGGTCGACGTAGTCGTGGATGGAGGCCTCGAGGTCGAGCCGGCCGGCCACGACCTGCTGCAGCACGCCGACGCTGGTGAACAGCTTGGTGATCGCGGAGGTGTCGAAGCGGGTGTCCACCCGGTTGGCGACGCCCCAGCGCTGTGTGGCCAGGCCGCTGGCGGCCTCGAAAAGAGTCTGGTCGCCCTTCCGCACAAGCACGACGCCCGAGAACTCGATGTCGGCCAGGAACTCATTCAATCCGGTGATATCCACGCTTCAAGTGTAGAGATACCTGGCCAGGCCGGTTCCGCGTGGCGCCGGGCACGGGTCGCGGTTGCGGCCTCTGACTCAGGGGCGGCTGCCGCCGTGCTCGCCGCTGCGCTCCCGGCCCGTGAACCCGGCCATCGAGCGGTAGACGCCGAACACCTCGGCCACGGCGTCCCAGACCCGCACCGGCAGCACGCCGCGCAGCGCCTTGGAGAGCCCGACCGACCAGGGCAGCAGCAGCTGCGGCTTGCCGGCCAGCATGGCGCGCCAGACCCGGTCGACGACGTACTCGGGGGTGAGCACGGGGGTGAGCAGCGGCCCGCGGGCACCGGCGAACATGCCGGTCGAGATGTAGCTCGGGCACACCGTCGTCACCCGCACGTTGCCGTGGTCCTCCTGCTCGAGCTCGAGCCGCAGCGAGTCGCTCCAGCCGATGAGGGCCGCCTTCGAGGCGGCGTAGACGCTCATCCTCGGGTTCGACAGGGTGCCGGCGGCCGAGGCGATGTTCACGATGCGCGCCGCCCGGTACGGGTTCGCCATCATGCCGGGCAGAAACTCGCGGGTGGTGTACATCGGCGCGAGCGCGTTGATCTGCACCGTCGGGCGGGTGTCCTCGCCATTGTCGCTCTGCCAGAAGAACTGGTTGCCGCGCACGATACCGGCATTGTTGATGAGCACGTCCGGGTTGCCCACCTCGGTGCGCACCCGCTGGGCCGTCTGTGCGATCGCACCGAGGTCGGCGAGGTCGATCACGTAGGAGTGCACGCGGGTGCGGCCCTGCGATTCCCCGCCGAGCTCCTTGACGGTGCGGGCGAGTGCCGCGGCATCCCTGTCCCAGAGGACCACGGATGCCGCCCCCTCTGCCACTGCGCGCTCGGCGTAGAGGCGGCCCATGCCGCTGGCGGCTCCGGTGATGAGAACGCGGGCACCGCGAACAGTTCGGGACATGGCCCCATTCTCGCAGGTGCCGCGCCGCCCCCTGCTCAACGCCGAACACCTGCGGGAGGGGCGGCCCCAGCTCGGGCTGGGATACTCGATGGCACGGTGGATCCTCTGCCGACACGATCTTCTCGCGCTCGCGCGGGGCCGCCCGCGGCCGCCGCCGCCGCGCAGATTGGCCACCATGCCCAGCACTGAGTCCACCCCCCTCGACCGGCAGGCCGAGCCTGCCCGCGTGAGCTGGCTCGAGGGCGGCGAGCAGCGCACGGCGCTCTGGCGCTCGGAGAGCGGCTGGCCGGTTCCAGCGCGCGTGGCCATCGCCGACGAGCGGATGCCGGCCGCCGAGGCCCACCGCCTGGTATCCGAGGGCACGGCGCTGCTCTGGCGCGGCGACTACCAGGCCGCCCGCCAACTGCTGCGGGCGCTCGCGGCCCGCATCGACAAGGGCAACCGCCGCCCGCCGCGGGATCTCTCGCTGGCCTTCCGCCAGCATCGCGAGCAGAGCTTCCACCGGGCGCAGCTGCTCGGCCTGCTGCTCGTGCCGCTGGACGCCGGCCACGCGGTGCCGCTGCGGCGCGCGCCGGACGTGCGCGAGGCGTGCGTGGAGGCGTATGGACCAGTCGACGCCGCGCAGGACTCGCTCGTCTCGCTGCGCGAACTGCTCGGCGTGATCGGCTCGCACGAGTGGCGCCGACGCGGGGTCGAGGTGCCGGAGCTGGACGCGCCGGGCCTGCCCGGGCGCATCCACCCGCACTACGGCGTGTTCGCACCGGTGCGCGGCGAGTACCTCGAGCTCGTGGCGAGCGCCCCGCTGCCCGAGGTGAGCCGCGCGATGGACATCGGCACCGGAACCGGGGTGCTCGCGGCGATTCTCGCGCGGCGCGGCATCCGCACCGTGACGGCGACCGACCTGGACCCGCGCGCCATCGCCTGCGCCCGCGAGAACCTGGACCGGCTGGGGCTGGCCGAGCAGGTCGAGGTGGTCGAGGCCGACCTGTTCGCACCGGGGCGCGCCGAGCTGATCGTCTGCAACCCGCCGTGGCTGCCGGCCGAGGCGCGGATCCCGAGCGACTACGCCGTGTACGACCCGGAGAGCCGGATGCTGCGCGGCTTCCTCGGCGGGCTCGCCGAGCACGTGGCGCCCGGCGGCGAGGGCTGGCTGGTCATCTCGGACCTGGCCGAGCGACTCGGGCTGCGCTCGCGCGGCGAGCTGCTCGACCTGATCGAGGACTCGGGCCTGCGCGTGCTCGAGCGCCACGACACTCGCCCGACGCACGGCCGCGCCAGCGACACGAGCGACCCGCTGCACGTGGCCCGCGCGGCCGAGATCACCTCGCTCTGGCGGCTGGCCGCCGCGGGCTAACCCCCGGCCGGTCAGCGGATGCGAGCGGTGCGCCTCGCCACTGAAACGTTTTTTCGGGGCGATCGGGCGCCCGCATCCGCCGACTGGCAGCGCGGGCGGATGCCGCTCAGCGCAGCGCGGGCGGATGCCGCTCAGCGCAGCGCGCGGTAGTGGGCGCGCGGCGCGGAGTCGAGGTGCTCGGTGGCGTAGCTGAGCTCGGTGCGCGGCATCCGGCTCGCGTGCTCGTCGAGGAAGGCGATCAGTAGGCCGCGATCCACGCGCTTGCCGATCTCGCGCAGCATCCAGCCGACCGCCTTCTGCATGAGGTCCTCGGGGTCGTCGCGCAGCAGGGCGGCCAGCTCGAGCGCGGTCGTCGCATCGCCGCGGTTGATGAAGCCCTGCGTAGCGATCATGGCGACACGGCGCTCCCAGAGCACCGGGCTCGCCGCCAGCTCGAACAAGACATCCCGCGGACGGTCAAACAGCCAGCCGCCCAGGATGCCGGGCGCCGAGCTGTCCACCAGGTCCCAGTTGTTGACGCGCCCCCGGCGCACGGCACCGAGGTACCACTCTGCCAGCGCCGCCCGCCGACCCTCGTCGAGGCCGCGCGGCGCGCTCGCCCTCTCGAACTGTCTCGTCGCGATGAGCAGCCCGATGAGGCGGTGCTCGTGCACGGGGCTCGCCAGCAACAAGTCGAGCTGGGCCAGCGGAAGCTCGGCGAAGCGGCGGGCGACGCCCCGCAGCCGGGGAACCGTCACGCCCACGAACACGTCGCCCTCGCCGTACTGGCCCGGCCCGGTCTTGAAGAAGCGCTGGCTGGAGGCCGCCCGTTCCGGGTCGGCCAGCTCGGCGATCGCCTCCTGCACGGCCGACGCCGTCTGCGGCTCCGCGGGCTGCGGTGCGGGCACCCGGGCCGCATCAGCCGTCATAGCGCGACTCTACGCCGCATCCTGCCGTCAGCCACGGCGGGCGGAGGGTTGCGGCCGGCGGCTAGTGGATGACGGCGAGCATCGCGCCAACGGCAACGAACAGCGAGCCGAACACGCGGTTCAGCACCAGCTGGCCGCGGGCGTCACGGGTGAACCGCTGAAAGCTGCGGGCCGCCCCGGCGAAGAAGAACCACATCACGAGGATGTCGACCACCATCACCGTGACGGCGACGACCAGGTACTGCGACAGCAGCGGCTGGTCGAGCCGGATGAACTGCGGCAGGAAGGCGAGGAAGAACACGATCGCCTTGGGGTTGAGCAGGTTCACCCAGAGACCGCGGCGGAACATCGACCAGGCCGGCTCGTTGCGCCGGAGCTCGATGCTCTCCTCGTCGGTCGAGGGCTTGGCGAGGAACTGCCGCACACCGAGGTAGACGAGGTAGGCGGCACCGGCGTAGCGGATCACGTTGAACGCGATCGGCGAGCTGGCCACCAGCACGCCGACGCCGAGTGCCACGATCACGATGTGGATCACGAGCGCGGCCTGCTGGCCGAGGATCCCCCAGATCGAGCGGCGGAAGCCCGCGTTCAGGGAATTGCTCATCGTGTTGATCGCGCCGGCGCCGGGCGTGAAGCTGATCAGGAGGGTGGCACCGAGCAGGGCGAGCCAGAGGGAGAATTGCACGCGCTCAGCCTACGTCCCGAACGCAACGCGAGAATCTGCAGCGCAGCACCGATTCTCAGCGTGAGAACGGGCGATCACGCAGCTTCCTTGCGCACTCCCTCATGAAAATGCAGCGCTTTGCTCGTTAGCCTTGATCACACGCCACATCGGCGCACACACTGCCGTTTGCCTGCACTTCGCATCGCGCGCGGCCGTCTACGAGGACGGGAGGTTCCCATGTCGAATTACATTGCACAAGCACTGGTCGGTGAGCCCGAGGTTGTCGAAGACGGCCTGACCACCGCCCTCGACATCGCCCTCGCCTCCGACGTCCAGAACCACCCGGCGTGGGCCCGCCTCAAGCAGGCCGCGATCGCCCTGCAGGGTGTGCAGGCGCAGGACGGCTCGGTTCCGGATGCCGCGAACCACCCCGCTGCCGCCGAGAACGTCGCCACGCTCGTGGCCGCCGTGCGCGAGCTCGCCCCGCTGTTCCCGCACGACGCCGCCTACCTGGCCGCGCTCGCCATCGACTTCGAGCGTTGGAGCACCGGCGGCTTCGCCGTGCCCGACTTCCTCGACTCCCTGACCGCGTTCCAGCCGCAGCAGCACCGGGTCGACGGCCTGCGCCACCTCGTCGTGTTCCCGATGTACACGCAGAACGGCAGCACCAACCGCTTCGTCGAGGCCGTGCTGGTCGAGGTCATGTGGCCGGAGTTCATCGGCGAGCTGGAGGCCGGGGACTACGGAAACAAGCTGTTCGTGCCGCTGCGCTTCGTCGACTTCACGCCCGGTTACGACACCAACTCGGCCGTGCTGTTCCCCGAGTCCGTCGCGATGCGCGAGATCCCGACCTTCACGTGGGGCGCGATCTTCCAGGACCGCGAGGCGGCCCGCTACCGCCGCGTGGTGCGCGCGGCATCCGAGATCACCAAGCTCGAACTGCCGGAGGACGCGGCCTCGCTGCTCGACGACCAGAAGCTGGCCGAAGAGACCTTCGTGATGTGGGACCTGATCCACGACCGCACGCACATGCGCGGCGACCTGCCGTTCGACCCGTTCATGATCAAGCAGCGGATGCCGTTCTTCCTCTACTCGCTGGAGGAGCTGCGCTGCGACCTGACCGCGTTCCGCGAGTCGGTCGCGATCGAGCGCGACGAGAACGCGAGCCCGGAGGCGCGCAAGCACGCCAAGCTGGTGCAGTACGCGGTGATCTTCGACCGCATCTTCCGCTTCGCCATCACCGGCAGCCGGGTGCGCAACTACGACGGGCTCGGCGGCCAGCTGCTGTTCGCGTGGATGCACCAGCACCACGTGCTGCACTGGACCGACACGCAGCTCGCCTTCGATTGGGATGCCGTGCCGGAGGTCGTCATCGCCCTCGGCGCGCAGATCGACGAGCTGTACTGGAAGTCGATCGACCGCCCGAAGAAGGCGCACTGGCTCGCCGCCTACGACATGATCGCCGAGACCC
>NZ_MPZN01000029.1 GCF_002936985.1 Microterricola pindariensis
ACCCTTGCGGGTGACCTTGGGCACCGGGCATCCGAAGTTCAAGTCGATGTGATCGGCCCTGTCCTCTGCCACCAGCATGGTCACTGCCTCTGACACGGTCTTCGGGTCGACGCCGTAGAGTTGGATCGAGCGGGTGGTCTCGCTCTCGTGGTGCGTGATCAGCCGCATCGACTCCGGGGTGCGCTCGACGAGGGCGCGCGAGGTGATCATCTCGCTCACATAGAGGCCGGCGCCGTACTCGCGGCAGAGCCGGCGGAAGGCGGTGTTCGTGATGCCGGCCATCGGCGCGAGGACGACGGGAACGTCGAGCTCGAGCGGTCCGATCGAGAGGCGCGGCGCTGGGGTGAGTGTGGAGGTGGCAGACATGTCCTGCAATTCTCCCAGATAATCGGCGGGAGTGACTCGCGCACCTCCGCTATACAGTGGAACGATGACGACGCCCTCCCCCGCCGAGCCTGCCGGAACCGAGCGCGTGCTGGCGGATGCCGCGGCACGCGGCCTCGACGTGGACATCATCACCCGCCCGGCCGCCGGCAGCCTGGCCGAGGCGGCAGAGCTGCTCGGCATCGAGCCGTCCGGCATCGTGAAGACGCTCGTCGTGAAGCGCGCAGACGGCAACTTCCTGTTCGCACTCGTGCCGGGCGGCCGCAAGATCTCCTGGCCGAAGCTGCGCGCCCTCGTCGGCGTGAATAAGCTGCAGCTGCCGGATGCCGGCCAGGCGCTGGAGGCGACCGGCTACGAGCGCGGCACCATCACCCCGCTCGGCTCCAGCACCGAGTGGCCCGTCTACGCGGATGCCGGCATCACCGGCCAGCGGGTGGCGATGGGCGCCGGCGCCCACGGCTTCAGCGCCTTCGTCGACGCGGACGCCCTCGTCGCCGCGTTCGACGCCGTCGTCGCCGACATCAGCGAGCCCGAGTAGGCCGCTCGGGAGGCAAGAGTCACATTGGGAGGCCGGTTCGGCCCACATTTGGCCTCCGAATCCCCCGGATGCCTCCCGATCGTGTGCCCGCGCGCTCCGGCTAGTCCGCGAGCTCGGCGAACAGCTCGACGCTATTGCCGTCCGGGTCCAACAGGATCGCGTAGCGCTGGCCCCAGAAGGCGTCCCAGGGCTCCTTGTGCGCGCCGGCCCCGTTGGAGACGCACTCGGCGAACAGCTCGTCCAGCTCGGCGACGGAATCACAGCGGAAGGCCGGCACCATGCGGTGACCGCCGACCGGCGCGACCCAGTCCGGGTCGAAGCTCCGCACTACGTCAATGGTGTCCCAACCGAGGCGCAGCCCGCCCGGCAGCGTCAGCTCGACGTGATCCTCGCTCTCGGCCCCGGCCGGTATCTCCAGCCCGACCCTGCGATAGAAGTCCAGCGAGGCAGCCATGTCGGCGACAACAAAACCAATGAGATCAAGTCGAACGGTCATGGCCGTAGCTTAACTCAGCTCGACACTGTGTTGACGGGCGACGAGGAGAAACCTAGTCTCACTCTCGTCGAGAGGTGCATCACCATGACCGAATTCACCGTCACCGCCCGCGGCGACCGGGTGGCCTACGACCGGCGCGGCTCCGGCCCCGCCCTGATCTTCATCGCCGGGGCCGGGCCGTTCCGGGCCATGGACCCGGTCACGACGGAGACCGCCACGCTCGCCGCCGAGCGGGGAATCACGACGTTCGTCTACGACCGGCTGGGCCGGGGCGAGAGCCCGGTCGAGGGGCGGATCGACCTGGACCGCGAGCTCGAGGCCGTGGCCGCGCTGCTCGGGGTGGCCGGCGGCCGCGCCGTGCTCTGCGGCCACTCCTCCGGCTGCTCGATAGCGCTGGCGGCCGCCGCCCGCGGCCTGCCGGTCGCCGGGCTCGCCCTCTGGGAGGCGCCGCTCGGACCGCCGGACGGCGGCGCCCGCGAGTGGGCGGCCGAGGTCGATCGGCTGATCGAGGCGGGCGAGCTGGACGCCGCGCTCGTGCACTACATGAAGGACATCCCGCCTGAGTACCTCGAGTACTGGCGGGACTCCCCCGAGTTCCCGGCGCTCGTGGCCAACGTCGGCAGCCTCCGCCCGGACGGCGAGTCGCTCGCCTGGGCCGAGTCGGCCCCGCTCAGCGAGCTCTGCGCCGGCATCCGTGTGCCCGTCGAGGCGCTGGTCGGCGAGGAAACCCTGCCGATCATGCTCAGCGCCGCCGACGCGATCGTCGCGGCGATCCCCGGTGCCGTCCAGAAGCGGATGCCGGGCGCGCAGCACGAGTGGCAGGCCGCTCCGATGGCGGCCGAGCTCGCGGCGTTCGTCACCGCCGCGTTCGAGACGGCAACAGACGCAGAACGGGGCACCGCCGAATCGGCGATGCCCCGTCAGGAGTCGTGAGCGCTTAGGAGCAGCAGCCTCCGCCGCAGCAGCTTGCGCCCTCGGCCGAGGCGTCGGCCGAGATGTTGGTCAGCTGGATGAGGGGCTTGACCGCGACGGCCTCGACGGCCGGGTCGACCGGAGTGGTGATGGTGGTTTCGCTCATGCGGGGATCTCCTCGGCTCGCTCGCTCCGCACCTGCTGCAGAACTTGTGCAAACGTATCAGGGTCCTGCGCGCCGGAGACGCCGTACTTGCCGTCGATCACGAAGAACGGCACGCCGTTGATGCCGAACTGCTGCGCCTGCGCCTGGTCGGCGCGCACGGCGGGGAGGTACTCGTCCTCGGTGAGCGAGCGGAGCACGTCGGCCCGGTCGAGGCCGAGCTCTGCGCCGAGGTCGGCGAGGTCCTCCGCACGACCGAGGTGGCGGCCCTCGGTGAAGTAGGCGCTGAACAGCCGCTCGGCGGCCTGCAGCTGGATGCCCTGCGCCTTCGCATAGTGCAACAACTGGTGCGCCTTGACCGTGTTGGTGTGCTGGAGGATGTCGAAGTTGTACTCCAGGCCGACCGCGGCGGCGACGCCGGTGACCTGCTCGAGCATCCCGCGGAGCTGCTCGGCCGGCATGCCCTTGTGCTCGGCGAGGAAGTCGATCTCGCTGCCCTCGAAGTCGACGGGGGTGTCGGGCGAGAGTTCGTAGCTGTGGTACTCCACGATCACCTCTGGGGCGTCGGCGTCCGCCTGGAAAGCGGCGACACCGCCCTCGAACTTGCGCTTGCCGATGAAGCACCAGGGGCAGGCGATATCCGACCAGACGTCGATCTTGATGGGTTCAGTCATAGAGAGGCCCAACGTATGCCCGCTGCCGCATATTCCCGAACGCCCAGCATCGCCAGCTACAGTTGAAGCGCCATGGCAAACAAACTGAATCCGCACCCCGACATCCCCCTCGATCTGCCGACCGGCGAGCGTCTCAACGCCGCCATCGAGCACTACGGCGCCGACGTCGTCGCGCAGAACGCCATCGCCCTCCTGCGCGGCAAGAACGCCGGCAAGGACTTCCTGCTCTACGCCGGCGGACGCCACGCGCTCGGCATCCTCGACGGCGCCCCCGCCCTCTACTGGCCCGAGCTCTGGGGCGCCCGCGCCCTGCTGCACGTCTGGGACGAGCAGGCCGCCCCCTACGTCGTCGTCGGCCTCGGCAACCAGGCCTGGCGCATCCGCGAGATGTGCGCCAGGGTCGTGGCGCTGCGCGAGCTGCAGGTCGCCGACAAGCTGGTGCGCCTCACCACCGACGAGAACCCGCGCGTGCGCGCCGCCGCCCTGCACGCCCTCGGCGCCCAGGGCACCGAGACCCACCTGCCCACCATCGAGCAGCGCCTGCGCGACCCGGAGAAGGCCGTGCGCGTCGCCGCCCAGCAGTCCCGCGACGCGCTGAGGGCCCGCCTCGCCGCCGCGACGCCCGACGCCGTCATGGAGCCCAACGCCGCCGCTGAAACCGACGCGGCAGCCGAGTAACTCCCCCAGCACCGCGGAAGGCCGGCACCCGAGGGGGTGCCGGCCTTCCGTCGTCTGGTCGGTGCTATGCCTTCTCGCTGCGCACCTGCTCCAGCGCCTGCGCGAAGGTGGCCGGGTCCTGCGCCCCCGAGATGCCGTACTTGCCGTCGATGACGAAGAACGGGACGCCCTGGATGCCGAAGGCCTGGGCCTGGGCGACATCCGCCTTGACGTCGGCGAGGAACTCGTTCTCGGTCAGCGCGCGCACGACGTCGCCGCGGTCGAAGCCGAGCTCGGCGGCGAGGTCGGCGAGGTCCTCGATGCGGCCGACGTGGCCGCCCTCGACGAAGTAGGCCTTGAGCAGGCGCTCCTTCATCTCGAGCTGGCGCCCCTTCGACTTGGCGTAGTGCAGCAGTTCGTGCGCCTTGACCGTGTTGGTCTGCTTGACGGCGTCGTAGTCGTACTCGAGGCCGACGCCGGCGGCGATGTCGGTGACGTTCTGCAGCATCTGCTGCACCTGCTCGAGCGGCATGCCCTTGCGCTGGCTGAGGTACTCGCCGGGGCTGCCGTCGAAGTCGACGGGGGTGTCGGGGGCCAGCTCGTAGCTGTGGTACTCGATCTCCACGTCGCCGCCGAACTGGGTGACGCCCGCCTCGAACTTGCGCTTGCCGATGTAGCACCAGGGGCACTGCACGTCGGACCAGATGTCTACTTTGATGGTTTCACTCACCGTTGTCACACTAGCGCCCCGGCGCGCACGGGCGGTTCCTAAGCGCTGGGCGCGTCGACGGCCCCGCCGAAGCGCCGGTTGCGCGAGGCGTACAGCTCGACGGCGCGCCACAGCTCCTGGCGGGTGAAGTCCGGCCAGAGGGTGTCGAGGAACACCATCTCGGCGTAGGCGGACTGCCAGAGCAGGAAGTTGGAGGTGCGCTGCTCGCCGGAGCTCCGCACGAACAGGTCGACGTCGGGCATCTCCGGGTTGTACAGCCGCTTCGCGATCGCCTTCTCGTTGACCGCGGACGGCTTCAGCCGGCCCGCCGCGACATCCTCGGCGATGGCGCGCACGGCATCCGTGATCTCGTTGCGTCCGCCGTAGTTCACGCACATGGTGAGGGTCATGGTGGAGTTGCCGGCGGTGAGCTTCTCGGCGAATTGCAGCTCGTTGATGACGGACGCCCAGAGCTTGGGCTTCCGGCCGGCCCAGCGGATCCGCACGCCCCACTCGTTCAGCTGGTCGCGCCGTCGGTGCAGCACGTCGCGGTTGAAGCCCATCAGGAAGCGCACCTCGTCGGGTGAGCGCTTCCAGTTCTCGGTGGAGAAGGCGTACACGCTCAGGTGCTTGACGCCGATCTGGATGGCGCCAGCGACGACGTCCAGCAGCGCGGCCTCCCCGGCCTTGTGCCCCTCGACCCGGGTGAGCCCGCGGGCGTTCGCCCAGCGGCCGTTGCCGTCCATCACGATGGCGACGTGCTCCGGCACCGCCTTGGCGGGGATGGCCGGCGGGTAGATTCCGGTCCAGTCCAGCGGGCGGTACGCGACGGCGTCCTTGTGCGTGAGGGGTTTGGGGTTCATACGCTGCTTTCTCGCGAGACGTGGGAGAGCGAGCGCAGCCCGCGCTCGAGGTGCCACTGGGTGTAGGCGGCGACGACGCCGGAGGCACCGGATGCCGTGTTCTCCGGCGCGGCATCCGCCACCGCCCAGTTGCCCTCCAGCAGGGCGCCGAGCAGACCGATGGTATCCGTGTCCAGCCGGGGCGAGCCGGGCGGGGCGCAGTCGGAGCAGACGACGCCGCCGATCTGCACCACCATGTGGTTGTGCGGGCCGGCGAGGCCGCAGCGGGCGCAGTCGTGGAAGCTCGGCGCCCAGCCGGCCATGGACAGGGCGCGCAGCAGGTAGGAGTCCAGCGTCAGGCTCGCGGTGTGCTCGCGACGGGAGAGCGAGCGCAGGGCACCGACGAGCAGCAGGTACTGCTGCAGCGACCCCTCCGACTCGGTGAGCTTGTCGGCGGTCTCGACCATCGCGGTCGCCGCCGTGTAGCTGGGGTAGTCCTCGGCGATGAGGGCGCCGTAGGCGCCGAGCGTCTCCGCCTGGGTGATCACGTCGAGGGTGCGGCCCTCGTAGAGCTGCAGGTCGGCGACCATGAACGGCTCCAGCCGGGAGCCGAACTTCGACGCGGTGCGCCGCACGCCCTTCGCAACGGCCCGCACCTTGCCGTGGCGCCGCGTCAACAGCGTGACGATGCGGTCTGCCTCACCCAGCTTGTGGGTGCGCAGCACGACGGCTTCATCACGATAAACGGGCACAGTCAATTATCGCCTGCTTTCGGCGCTAGAGTCGCTGCGTGAGCGAGTCGAGCGCGATGCGTCCCCCCGGCACCGTGTTGGTCACCGGTGGCACGGGCACCCTGGGCCGTGCGCTCGTGGCCGGGCTCCGGGCCCGCGGGGAGTCCCCCCGGGTGCTGAGCAGGACGCACGGCGCCGGGCTGACCACGGCCGACCTCGGCACCGGTGCCGGCCTCGATGCGGCCCTGGACGGCGTGGACACGGTGTTCCACCTGGCGACGAGCAACCGCGACGACCTCGACATCAGCCGGGCGCTGCTGGATGCCGCCCGCGCGCAGGCCAGGCCGCCGCACCTCGTCTACGTCTCCATCGTCGGCGTCGAGCAGATCCCGCTCCCCTACTACCGCGGCAAGCTCGCCGTCGAGCGGGCGATCGAGGGATCCGGGCTGCCGTTCGCGATACTCCGAGCCACCCAGTTCCACCCCTTCATCGAGCGGCTCTTCTCCGCCCAGCGCGCGCTGCCCGTGTTGCTCGCCCCCGACTTCTCCGCCCAGCCCATCGCCGTCGACGAGGTGGCCGGCCGGCTGATCGGCCTGGCGGATGCCGGAACGCTCGGCCGCGCGGCCGACATCGGCGGTCCGGAGGTGCTCAGCCTGCATCAGCTCGCCCTGGCGTACCGGGCCGCGCGGGGCGGCCGCCGTCCGGTCGCGCGGGTGGCCCTGCCCGGCGCGACGGCGCGCGCGTATCGGGCGGGCCACAACCTCGTGCCCGGCCCGCCGTTCGGGCGGCAGCGCTTCGGCGAATACCTGGCCTCGCGCTTTGGTATACATGGAGCATGAGCGTCACGCCCTTCGTCATCCCCCTCTGGCTCGACCTGACCGCGGTCGCCGTCGGAGCGATTCAGGGCGCCATGTTCGCCGCCCGCATGAAGGACCGCCGGATCGACCTGCTCGGCATTGCCATCATCGGCGTCGTCGTCGGACTCGGCGGCGGTCTGCTCCGTGACCTGCTGATCAACCAACTGCCGGCCGCCATGGCCAGCAACTGGTACCTGCCGGTGGCGACCGCGTTCGCCCTGATCGGCATGGCGCTGGTGCGCCTGTTCGACAAGCTGAACCCGCTGATCATCGGGCTGGACGCCGTCACGATCGGCCTCTTCGCCGCGATCGGGGTGACCAAGGCCCTCGCCTACGGCGTGCCGGAGGTGCCCGCGGCGTTCGTCGGGGTGGTCAGCGCCGTCGGCGGGTCGATCCTGCGCGACATGATGCTCAACCTGCCGATCGCGCTCATGCACGTCGGCTCGCTCTACGCGGTCGCGGCCGGCGTCGGCTGCACGCTGCTCGTGATCATGGCGTCCTCCGGCGTGCAGATCACGCTCGCCGGCATCATCTGCGTCGTCATCGTCACGATCATCCGCCTGCTCGCCGTGCGCTTCGGCTGGAGCCTGCCCGAGCAGCGCGCCATCGCCAGCTGGCCGCGCTGGCGCCGCGCCTAGGCCACAATGGGCCCATGCCGTTCACAACACGCGCCGCGCTGACTTCGCTCGCCCTGGCCGCCGCCCTGGTGCTCGCTGTGACGGGCTGCGCACGCGGCCCGGAGACGGGGGCCGTCACCGTCGAGGTGCGGGCGGATGCCACGACGGGCGCGCCGCAGACGCTCGACGTCGAGGTGCGCGACGCCCGCGGCACCGTGCTGGCGGCCGAGACGATGAGCTCCGGCACGACGCTCCAGTTCGACGGCATCCCGTTCGGCGAGGTGAGCATCGAGGCCATCGGCCTCTGCGAGCTGGGCACGACGCTGGACGCCGCCGGGGCGACGGCCATCTTCGAGCCGAAGCACTGCACGATCGAGTAGTGCCGCGAGGGCGCCTCGAACTGCTCGTCGCGTTTATGGGGCGCGGCTCCGGCGTCGGTCCTGCTGCAGTCGGGCGGCGTTCATGCTGTGGCCGCGCTCGCGGCACGCGAAAAGTCTCGCGGCCCGCGACATAGCGGGGGCCGCGAGACTTTTCCAGGGCCGCGAGGGCTCTGTGCCGTTGCGCGCTAGGCGGTGACGGACTCCGCGCTGCTGCGGGCGGATGCCGCGGCGCGCTCGGCGCGGTTCACGGCCGACACGACGGCCTTCAGCGACGCCACCGAGGTGTCGCCGTCGATGCCGACGCCCCAGAGGCGCTGGCCGTTCACGTCGAGCTCGACGTAGGAGGCGGCCTGGGCGTCGCCGCTGGCGGAGAGCGTGTGCTGCGAGAAGTCGAACAGCTCGACGGCGAGGCCGCGGGCGTTCAGCACCGAGAGGAACGCGGCGATCGGGCCGTTGCCGGTGCCCTGCGCGGTGTCGACGGTCTCGCCGTCGCGCACCTCGACCTCGAGCTGCACCGCGTCGCCCTTGTGGCTGGTGACGGTGGAGACCAGCTCGAAGCGTCCCCAGCGCTCGACGTCGGAGGCCGCGGCGTCGTCGCCGCTCGGCAGGTACTCGTCGCGGAAGATGGTCCAGATCTGCTCGCTGGTCAGCTCGCCGCCCTCTGCGTCCGTCGTGGCCTGCACGACGCCGGAGAACTCGATCTGCAGGCGGCGCGGCAGGTCCAGCGAGTGGTCGTTCTTCAGCAGGTAGGCGACGCCGCCCTTGCCGGACTGCGAGTTGACGCGGATGACGGCCTCGTAGCTGCGGCCGAGGTCCTTCGGGTCGACGGGCAGGTAGGGCACGGCCCACTCGATGTCGTCGACCGAGACGCCGCGCTCCGCGGCATCCGCCGCCATCTGCTCGAAGCCCTTCTTGATGGCGTCCTGGTGCGAGCCGCTGAACGCGGTGTAGACGAGGTCGCCCGCCCACGGGCTGCGCTCGGGCACGGGCAGCTGGTTGCAGTACTCGGCGGTGCGCTTGACCTTGTCGATGTCGGAGAAGTCGATCTGCGGGTCGATGCCCTGCGTGAACATGTTGATGCCGAGGGCGACGAGGTCGACGTTGCCGGTGCGCTCCCCGTTGCCGAACAGGCAGCCCTCGATGCGGTCGGCGCCGGCCAGGTAGCCGAGCTCGGCCGCGGCGACGGCGGTTCCCCGGTCGTTGTGCGGGTGCAGGCTGAGGATCACGTTCTCGCGGTGCGCCAGGCGCCGGCTCATCCACTCGATCGAGTCGGCGTAGACGTTGGGGCTGGCCATCTCGACGGTGGCGGGCAGGTTGATGATGACCTTGCGCTCGCTGGACGGCTCGAACACCTCGATGACCTGGTTGCAGATGTCCAGGGCGAACTCGAGCTCGGTGCCGGTGTAGCTCTCGGGCGAGTACTCGTAGTAGATCTCGGTGCCGGGCACGCTCGACTCCATCGAGCGGCACTTGCGCGCGCCGTGCAGGGCGAGGTCGATGATGCCCTGCTTGTCCTGGCGGAATACGACATCGCGCTGCAGCACGCTGGTCGAGTTGTACAGGTGCACGATGGCCTGCTTGGCGCCGACGAGCGACTCGTAGGTGCGCTCGATCAGGTGGTCGCGGGCCTGCGTCAGCACCTGGATGGTGACGTCATCGGGGATCGCATTGTCCTCGATCAGGCTGCGGACGAAGTCGAAGTCGGTCTGGCTGGCGCTCGGGAAGCCGACCTCGATCTCCTTGTAGCCCATGCCGACCAGCAGGTCGAACATGACGCGCTTGCGCTCCGGGCTCATCGGGTCGATCAGCGCCTGGTTGCCGTCACGCAGGTCGACGGCGCACCAGCGGGGCGCCTCGGTGATGCGCTTGGTGGGCCAGGTGCGATCCGGCAGCTCGACGACGAACTGGTCGTTGTACGCACGGTAGCGGTGCACCGGCATGGCGGATGCGGTCTGGTTGTTCTTCATGGTGTCTCAATCTCCTCGCGAGTGGTGGTCAGCCAACGACAAACTCCGCGACGAGGGAGGCCTGAGATTAGGACTCGTCGCGGCAGCTAAGGAGGAGCAGACCGTGGAACACACTTTCAGGCTAGCACTTCCCGACCCGGCGGGGAGCCACGTGACACGCATACCGGGGCTCACGTCGTCGGGGTGCGCTGGCCGGGGCTGTGCTCGCGCGCATCCCAGGCCATGCGCAGGCCGCCGCGCAGGGAGACGCCCGGCAGGTAGGCCCGCACGATCGCCGAGGCGATGGCCGGCAGCTCGACGGGGTCCGGGAACGCGACGCTGACGGGCTCGAAGCGCGGCCGGAACTTGCGTTTGAACTGCAGCAGGGAGGTGAAGCCGTACACGGGTTCGAGCGCATCCGCCACAAAGCGGCGGATGCGCTCCGCCGTGCTGCCCTGCGGCTCCCCCACGCCCGCGAAGGGGGCGGTGGAGAGGCTGACGAAGCGCGCCCCCTGGCGGCCGGCCCGCTCCATCATCGACGCGATCAGAAACTCCATCACCCCGTTCATGCTGCCGTCCCGGCGCCGCATCACGTCCAGGGTCCACCCGTCAATGACGGGCGCGGCCCCGGCGGATGCCGCCGGCCGCCAGCTCGGGAGCCAACTCGTGACCGCCTCCACCCGCCCGTCAGCGCGCACGGCCAGCAAGAGGCCCGTCTCCGCCTCGGCGAGCTCGTCGAGGCCGCCGAGCGTGAAGCCCATCTCGGGCAGCCCACGATCGGCCACCCACTCCTCGGAGATCTCCCCGATCTGCGCCTTCTGCGAGAGGGAGAGCTCGCTCCACGCCGCCCAGACCGTGTCGATCCCGGCCCGCCCGGCCCGGTTGATGGACGAGCGCACGTCTTGCCACGCCCGCCCGACGAGCGACCAGCTCGCCGGGTCCAGCACCGCCTCCTCACCCACCCGCACGCTCGACCAACCGAGCGAGTCGAACAGCGGCAGGTACTCGTCGTGCACGGCGTAGAAGACGGGCGTGCGGCCGCGCTCGTCACAGTGAGCTGCGAACTCGCGGATGGCCCGGAGTCGCTGCTCGGGGGCGCAGACCGGCTCCGTCACCGTCAGGGCAAAGCGGCCGACGACCACGTAGGCGATGGCGGCCTGCCCCGACCGCGCTGTCCACTGCAGCATGCCCGGCCAGAGCCCCATGTGCCCCAGGCTGCCCCCGCCGCCGGCGTGGCGCAGCTGCCGGTATCGCTGTGCGGAGCCGGCGGCGACTTCCCGGGGCGGGGAGTGCAACACCCAGAACGTCGTGCAGGCCAGCACCGCCCAGACGACCGGGCCGACCCAGAGATACACCGCCCGGGCGGCCGCGGAGACCGGAACGAAGTCCAGGCTCTGCTCGGCCAGGAAGCCGACGGGGACGAACCGCTCCGGCAGGTCGTCGACCAGCAGAGTCGGCGTGGCCGCCGGCGCGAACGCCGCGGGGTCCAGCAGGCCGACAGCGAGGTAGATCCCGCTGCCGAGCAGCGCGGTGCCGAGCACGATGCAGAGCGCGAGCAGGGCGCGCCTGCCCTCGATGCGCACGGCGAAATTGGCCCGGAACAGCAGGAGAAGAAGCGCGACCGCCAGCGGCACGAGGGTCGACACGGCCAATCCGAGGATGAGCTCCCACTGCCCGGCGGCGCTGAGGTCGACCAGTTGCTCGGCGCCCGCGCCCGGCAGGAATCCGTAGTAGAAGGCGGCGAGGCCCGCCATGAGCAGGTTGATCGCGAGGGCGATGACGAGCGCGGCCCGCCGGCCGTGTTGCAGGCCGCGCGCGGCCAGCACCAGCACGAGCAGCGGCAGGATGCTGAGCAGCAGCGGCCCCGGCCCGTCCAGCCGGTCGGCGGCGACCTGCGGGGTCGCCTGCGGCATGAAGAGCACGCCGAGCGGAGAGAGCGGCCCCAGCCGGTGCGGCGAGAGCATGGTGATGACGGGGCCGACGGCGACGATCATGACGATCACCCCGATCAGGGTGCGCACCTCGTGTGCGCTGCTGCGCACGAAGCGGGTCTGCGGGCGGCGGCCCGCGATGAGCGGGCCGAGCAGCAGCCCGCTGACGGCCGCAATCAGCCGATGCAGGTCGCCGGGCTGGCCGGAGAACAGCAGGAGGGCGAGCAGCGTGGCGAAGCCGAGCACGCGGATGCGGCGTCGCCACAGGGGGCCGGCGGCTGCACTGGCGACCATGATCGTGCCGGCCACGGGCACGAGCGCCTCGAGCAACGTGGTGCCGTACACGTGCCGCCCCCAGCTTTCACCGCTCGCGTAGAGCAGCCCCTCGACGGCTATCCCGACCACGATCGCGATGGCCCCGGTCACGAGGTAGGCGAGCGCCGTGCGCGCACTGCCGATCAGCCGCTCGGAGTACGAGACGAGGACGATGATCCCGGCGGCGCCGATGACCGCGGCGAGGACGCCCCCGCCCAGGAAGATTCCGGAGACCGGGGAGAACCAGTGGCCGCCGCGGAACACCGACTCCGCGCTGCCGCTCAGCAGCGACAGCAGGGCGCGCTCGCGCACCCCGAACCCGAAGTGCAGGACGGCGGGCGCGAGCACGGTCACGGCGAGCAGAACCAGGGTGACGGGGTAGCGCCGCAGGACTCGCCGGGCCGAGGAGGTGTCAGCCATGCGCGTTGGGAGGCAGCCCGAGGCGCGGCAGCAGCGCCGCGATCCCCTGCGCGAAACCATAGGCCCCGGTGTGCCAGTCGTGTGCCGTGCCCGGGGAGGTGAACAGCGAGGTGGCGATGCCGGCCGCGGTGGCCGCCGCCTGCAGCTTCTCGGTGTTGGGGCCGAACTGCTGGTCGGCCTCGCCGATCACGAACACCCCGACGCTGTCGCTGTACGGCGCGTCCTGCTTCATGATCGCGAGCGGCTGGGCGGCATCGTAGGCGGCGCGAGAGCCCCCGAAGCCCTTCGCGATGGTCGCGGCCTGGTCGCCGCTGCTCGGCCCGAGTTCCGGGGCGATGGCCAGGAATGAGCCGAAGAGCTGGCTGAACCCGGTGCCGAGTTGCACGGCGCAGGTGGCCCCCTGGGAGAACCCGGCGATCGCCCAGTCGGCACGCCCCTGGGCGACGTTCAGGGTGCTGCGGACCCAGTTGGGCACGTCGACGGTGAGATAGCTGGCGGAGTTGCCGAGCGCGGAGTCGACGCACATCGGGTTGTTCGCCGGGTCGCCGAGCTGGTCGGGCACGACGACGATCGGGGCGAGCCCGCGGTCGGCGGCCGCGACGGCATCCAGCTGGCCCTGGACCTGCCCGGCCTCGAACACGTCCTTCGGGCTGCCCGGCTGCCCGGAGAGGGCGATGACCACCGGCAGCGGCGGCGGGTTGGGCACGAGAGCAGCGGGCGGCAGGTAGACCAGTGCGGGTCGCGCGGCGAAGTGGGAGCTGCTGGCCGGGATGTCGACCTGGTGCACGGTGCCGCTCGCCGGGAGGTCCGCGGGCGGCTGCCACGTGTCGAGCAGCTGGGCCAGGGCGGCCCCGGAGGCGTCCTGGCCGCTTCCGGCCGAGGCCCGGGAGGGGAGCGTCGCGCCGCTGAACGAGGTGAGGCCGAGCGCCTGTTGCACGGTGGCGTACCGCCCGAAGTCGATGTTGATCAGCATGGCGGCGACCAGGACCGCGCTGAGCACCAGCCCGACGGCGCCGAGCCGGCGCCAGACGCCGCGCCGCGTCAGTGCGAGCACGCCGACGCCGATCACCGCGCAGCCGAGCGCGACCGCGACATGCACCGCGATGCTCAGCGAGACCCCGAAGGCATCCCAGACCTCGCTGACCAGCCAGGTGAGCAGCCAGCCGAGCGCGCCGCCGGCGGCCGCCGCCAGAGCGACGGCCGCACCCCAGCGGGCCGTGCTCCAGCGACCCTCGCCACGGCGCACAACGGTCAGGCTGAGCAGCGCGAGCGCGAGGGCGAACACGGCGACGACGAACCAGCCGCCGGTGACGCTGGTGCTCAGCAGGGTGTCCAACACACTGGGCATTCTCACCCCGGATGATGCACCTCTGCTGAGCGCCGGCTGAGTGCTTGTTGAGTCAGTCCACCGAGAGCGCGAGCACGGGCGAGACCGTGGTCGCCCGGCGGGCCGGGGCGATGGAGGCGACCAGCGCGAGCACGGCGCCGCCGGCGAGGGTGGCGGCGATCAGCGGCCAGGGCAGGGCGGGCGCCATCAGTTCGTGGTTGATGGATCCGAGCAGCGACTGCGCGCCGGCCCAGCCGTAGAACACGCCGAGCACGAGGCCGAGGCCGACGGCGGCGATGCTCATCTGGGCGCTCTCGGCCAGGATCATCCCGCGCACCTGGCGCCCGGTGAAGCCGAGCGCGCGCAGCAGGCCGAGCTCCCGGGTGCGCTGCAGCACGCTGAGCGAGAGGTTGTTCACCATGCCGACCGCGGCGATCACGGCGCTGAAGCCAACCAGGCCGAGGAAGATGGACGTGGTCAGTGTCACCGACTGGTCAATGGCGGCGGCCAGCTCCGGCCGGTCGGCGAAGGACTCCAGCACCATGGCGCGGTAGCTCTCCATGGTGACCGCGAACATCACGACCAGGGTCACGCCGATGACGAGGCCGATCGTGGCGCGCGAGCTCCGCTCCGGGAAGCGCACCGCGTTCTCCGCGGCGAGCCGGGCCGTCGGGGCGGAGCCGAACAGCCGGCCGACCAGGCGCAGCACGGGCGGCATCACGAGGTGCGCGCCGAGGATGATCCCGGTGAAGGAGGCCAGCCCGCCGCAGAAGGCGATGAGCAGGCCGCCCACGAAGGAGAGGCCGACGATCACGCCGAGCGCGAGCAGGGCCAGGCCGCCGAGCACGAGCAGCAGGGAGAAGACGGTGCGGGCGGTGCGGCGTCCGCCCACGTTTCGCGTCTCGGCGGCGGCCCCGACCGCCTCCATCGGCGACACGGTGACGACGCGGCGGGAGCCCACCCACGCGGCCGCCCAGGTGACGAGCGCCACCACCACGACCGGCACGGCGACGATGGGGTCGAGCAGCGTGTACTCGAGGGCGGGCAGCCAGCCCGACCGGATGCCGAGGGCGACGGTGGCCACGGTGATGCCCATGCCGACGGCGAGCCCGAGCACGGCGCCGAGGGCCCCGACGAGAAGCCCCTCGGTGGCCACGGCCCGCCGCACCGTGCGCGCCTGGGCGCCGATCAGCCGGAGCAGCGCGATCTGGCGCACCCGGCCGGCGATGATCGTCGAGAAGGTGTTGGCGGTGACGATGGCGCCGACGTAGAAGGCGATCACGGTGAACACCGTCGTGACGATCGACAGGGCGAGCCGGACCGAGTCGGACTCCCCCACCACGTCGGACTCGACGCTCGTCGCGATGATGCCGGTGGCCTGCAGCAGCACGACGCCGAACGCCGAGCTGAGGGCCGCGACGGTGAGCGTCGAGGCGTGGTCCCGCGCCTGGGCGGAGAAGTTGTGGGCGGAGAGCGGGCCGGCCATCAGAGGGCCGATTCCATGCTCAGCATGATGCGCGAGATCTCCTCGGCGGAGGAGCGCGGCCGGTCGTCGACGACGCGGCCGTCGGCGAGGAACAGGATCCGGTCGGCGTGGCTGGCGGCGATGGGGTCGTGGGTGACCATGGCGATGGACTGGGCGTACTCGCGGGAGGCCGTCGCCAGCAGGGCGAGCACCTCCCGGCCCGTGCGCGAGTCGAGGGCGCCGGTCGGCTCGTCGGCGAAGACGAGGTCGGGCCGGGTGCCGAGGGCGCGGGCGATGGCGACGCGCTGCTGCTGGCCGCCGGAGAGCTCGTGCGGGCGGTGGGTGAGCCGGTTCAGGAGGCCCAGCGAGGCGATCAGGTGGTCGACCCACTCCTGCTCCTTGGCGCTTGGCCGCCGGCCGTCCAGCTCGAACGGCAGCATGATGTTCCCGCGCACGTCGAGCGTCGGCACCAGGTTGAACGACTGGAACACGAAGCCGACCCGGCGCCGACGCAGCACGGTGAGCGCGCTGTCGCCCAGCTCGGTGATCTCGGTGTCGCCGAGCCACACCTGCCCGCCGGTGGCGTTGTCGAGGCCGGCCATGACGTGCATGAGCGTGGACTTGCCGGAGCCGCTCGGACCCATGATGGCGGTGAACTCGCCGCGGCGAATCCCGATCGAGACGTCGTCGAGCGCGGCGACCGCGCCCGATCCCTCGCCGTAGCGCTTGCTGACGTGTGCGACCCGGGCGATCAGGCCGAGTTCTGTGGTGTTCATTCCCATGCCTCAACGCTACGAAGCACGGGGCGCCGGCGCGTCAGGCTGTGGGGCCATCCCCATCAGCCGGGCGGATGATCCCGGGTCAGTCGACGAGATTATGCTCGAACGCGAACACCACCAGCTGCACCCGGTCGCGAAGGCCCAGTTTGCCGAGGATCCGCGAGATGTGCGTCTTCACGGTCGCCTCGCTGAGGAACTCGCGCGCCGCGATCTCGGTGTTGCTCAGGCCTTTGGCGGCGAGCAGGAAGATCTCGCCCTCGCGCGGGGTGAGCGTCGCGAAGCTCGCCGGGGCGTCCGGCTGGGCGCGGCTGGCCGCGAAGTGCTCGAGCAGCTCGCGGGTCGCCGAGGCGGCGATGACCGCGTTGCCGGCGTGCACGGTGCGGATCGCCGCGAGCAGGAACTCCGGGTCGGCGTCCTTCAGCACGAAGCCGCTGGCGCCGGCCCTGATCGCGCGGGCCGCGCTCTCGTCCAGGTCGAAGGTGGTCAGCACGAGCACGCGCGGGCTGGGCGCGCCGGCGGCGATGATCGCCTCTGTGGCGGCGATGCCGTCCAGCAGCGGCATCCGGATGTCCATCAGCATGACGTCGGGGGCGGCGGAGGCCGCGAGCTCGACGCCCGCCTCGCCGTCGCCGGCCTCTCCCACGAACTCGAGGTCGGGCTGCGACTCGATGAGCATGCGGATGCCGGCGCGGAACAGCGCCTGGTCGTCGACGAGGGCCACGCGAATGCGCGTCATGGGGTGCCTTCCGGTTGCTGCGGGAGTTGGTGCTGCGCGGCCCCGGACGGGATCCACGCGGAGACCTCGAAGCGGCCGGCGCCCGAGCCGCCGGCCGTGAAACTGCCGCCGGTGAGCAGGGCGCGCTCGCGCATGCCCGGGATGCCGTGGCCGAGCGAGCCGGGGGCGGGCTCCGCCGCGCCGGTGCGCACCGGGTTTGAGAGGGTGACCCGCACGCCGTTGTCGGCCCAGCGCAGGCTGAGGCCGACCGGCCGCGTCGTGTCGCCGTGCCGGAGCGCGTTGGTCAGCGCCTCCTGCACGATCCGGAACACGGCGATCTGGTGGCCGGCGCTCATCGGCACGACCGTGCCGGTCGAGGACACCTCGACCCGCAGGCCGGTCGCCCGCAGCTGTTCGATCAGACGTTCCAGGTCGTGGATGGTCGGCTGCGGGCCCTCGGCCTCCGAGTGCCGGAGCTGGGCGAGCAGCAGCCGCACATCGGCGAGGGCCTCGCGGGCGGTGGCGGCGATGGTGCCGAGGCTCGTCGCCGCCAGCTCCGGGTTGCCCTGCGCCGCGTAGCGGGCGCCATCGGCCTGCGCGATCACGACGGCCAGGGAGTGCGCCACGACGTCGTGCATGTCGCGGGCGATGCGGTTGCGCTCCTGCTCCACGACGACCGCGTACTCCGCACGCTCCGCCTCGCGCTGCGCCTCGATCTGCTGCTGCTTGCTCTCCCGCGAGAGTCGGCGGGCGCTGGCCAGCATGCCGAGCATCCAGGGCAGCGCGAGCACCGCGAAGGAGGCGATCAGTGTGAACAGGAAGGCGCCGGTGGTCACATCGGCCGGGCCGGTGCCCTGCGCGCCCGGCAGCCACACCATGAGGTACAGCGCGGCCAGCAGGGCGCCGAGGCCGGCGGAGGCCAGCCCCAGCCAGCGCACGACGCGGTTGCCGTAGCATCCGACCGCGTAGAGCACCGCGAGGATGGCGAGGTTGCCGAACTGCACGTCGCGCAGCGCGCTCATCTGGATGATGGCGCCCGCCCAGGCCACACCGAGCGCGAGCGGCGGCGAGAGCCGCCGGAACGCGAGGGCCAGCGAGTAGACCGCGAGCACCAGCACGTCGCAGGCGGCCGCCCAGCCGGACTGGGCGGCGCCCATGCCCAGAACGAGCAGCGCGAAGAAGAGGAAGAACAGGCCGGCGCCGACGAAGTCGCCGACGCGCTGCCTGGTCGTGAGTGTGCGGAACACTCGGCTAGAAACCGAGGCGGCCGAGCAGCTTGGGGTCGCGCTGCCAGTCCTTGGCGACCTTGACCCGCAGCGAGAGGAAGACCTTGCGCCCGAGCAGCTTCTCGATCTGCGCGCGCGAGGTGGCGCCGACATCCTTCAGGCGGCTGCCGCCCTTGCCGATGATGATGCCCTTCTGGCTGTCGCGCTCGACGAAGAGGTTGGCGTAGATCTCGAGGAGGTCTTGGTCCTCCCGCTCGATCATGTCGTCGATGGTGACGGCGATGGAGTGCGGCAGCTCGTCGCTGACGCCCTCGAGCGCGGCCTCGCGGATGAACTCCGCGATGCGCTCCTCCGTGCCCTCGTCGGTGACGGCCTCTGCCGGGTAGAGCGGCTGGCTGGAGAGCGGCAGGAGCTTGAGCAGCTCCTCGCTCAGGATGTCGAGCTGGATGCCGTCGACCGCGGAGATCGGGATGATCGCCGCCCAGTCGCGCAGCTTCGAGACGGCCAGCAGCTGCTCCCCCACCTTGTCCTTGGAGACGGTGTCGAGCTTGGTGACGATGGCGACCTTCTTGGCGCGCGGGAACTCGTCCAGCTGGGTGTTGATGAAGTTGTCGCCGGGGCCGATCGGCTCGTCGGCCGGGATGCACAGGCCGATCACGTCGACGTCGCCGAGGGTGGACTGCACGAGGCTGTTCAGCCGCTCGCCGAGCAGGGTGCGCGGGCGGTGGATGCCGGGGGTGTCGACCAGGATCAGCTGGCCGTTCTCGCGGTGCACGATGCCCCGGATGGCGCGGCGGGTCGTCTGCGGCTTGGAGCTGGTGATGGCGACCTTCTCGCCGACGAGGGCGTTGGTCAGCGTCGACTTGCCGACGTTGGGACGGCCGACGAACGAGACGAAGCCCGCCCGGTAGCCGCTGGGGGTGCCCGCTGCGGGCGTGGCGTCGGTCATGGTTGTACTCCTTCATCGTGGCCAGCGGTGTGCGTGGCCGGAAAAGCGTTCTGGGCGTTCAGGAGGGCCTCGTCGCGTTCGACCAGCACCGTGCTGATGCGCTTCCGGCGCCCCTCCGTGCGTTCTGCGGTCAGCGCGAGGCCGCTGACGGTGGCGCTGGACCCGGTCACGGGCAGCCGGCCGAGCGCCTTGGCGAGCAGGCCGCCGACGGAGTCGACGTCGTCGTCGTCCAGTTCCAGGCCGAACAGCTCGCCGAGCTCGTCGACGGGCAGGCGGGCGGCGACCCGGTAGCGGCCGCCGCCGAGCTCCTCGACCTCGACGACCTCGCGGTCGTACTCGTCGGAGATGTCGCCGACGAGTTCCTCGATCAGGTCCTCCAGGGTGACGAGCCCCGCGATGCCGCCGTACTCGTCGACCACCATCGCGAGGTGGTTGGATTCCAGCTGCATCTGGCGCAGCAGCTCGTCCGCCTTCTTCGACTCCGGAACGAACAGGGCCGGCCGGGCCAGGTCGGCCATCTCCAGGCTCTCGGCGTCCGGGCCGCGCTCGAAGGCGTGCTTGGCGACGTCGCGCAGGTAGAGCACGCCGAGCACGTCGTCGACCTCGCCGGCCATCACCGGCATCCGCGAGACGCCAGAGCTGAGGAAGAGCCCCATCGCGGCGCTGAGGTCGGCGCTGCCGGAGACGGTGACCATGTCGGTGCGCGGGATCATCACCTCGCGCACCACCGTGTCGCTGAACTCGAAGATGGAGTGGATCAGCTCGCGGTCGTCCTCCTCGAGCACGTCGAGCTCTGTGGCCTGGTCGACCATGCTGAGCAGCTGCTCCTCAGTGGCGAAGGTGCCGAGCTTCGGCCGCCCGGGGGTGACCTTGTTGCCGACGGCGACGAGGGCGTTCGCGATGGGCCCGAGCGCGACCCGCAGGCCGTGCACGAGCAGCGCGGTCAGGCGCAGCAGGCCGTCCGGGTGGGCGCGGCCGACGCTGCGCGGGCTGGTGCCGACGAGCACGAACGAGACGGCGGTCATGATCAGGGCCGAGAGCACGAGGGCGATCCACACCTCGTCGAAGGCGGATGCCAGGGCGAGCGTGACGAGCACGGCCGCCGTGGTCTCGGCGATGATGCGCATGAAGTTGATGGCGTTGAGGTGCGCACCGGAGTCGGCCGCGATCGCGCGCAGCGAGACCTTGGCGCGGGCCCCCTCCGCCAGTTCCTCGATGTCGGCGCGCGAGCGGGCCGTGATGGCGGCGTCGACGGCGGCCATCAGGCCGCCGAAGGCGACGAGCACGAAAGCGAGGACGATGAAGAGGATTTCCATGCGCTAGCGCGTGCGCTCCTGCTGGGCGAAGCCGGCCAGGATCTCGCGCTGCAGCCCGAACATCTCCTTCTCCTCGTCGGGTTCGGCGTGGTCGAAGCCGAGCAGGTGCAGGATGCCGTGGGTGGTGAGCAGCTGCAGCTCGGCGAGCGTCGGGTGCCCGGCCGTCTCTGCCTGCGCCTGGGCGACCTGCGGGCAGAGCACGATGTCGCCGAGCAGTCCGGCGGGCGTCGGGGAGTCCTCGGTGCCGGGGCGCAGCTCGTCCATCGGGAAGCTCAGCACGTCGGTGGGGCCCGGCTCGTCCATCCACTGCACGTGCAGCTGCTCCATGGCGCCCTCGTCGACCAGCACGATGGCGAGTTCGGCATCCGGGTGCACGTGCAGGGCGTCCAGCGCATAGACGGCGAGGCGCAGGATGGCGGCCTCGTCGACGGGGATGGCCGACTCGTTGTTGATCTCAATGCTCATAGTTGTGTTGCCTCTCAGGAGCGGGGGCCGTGGCCCTGCTGGCGGTCGCGCGGGGCGCCGCGGCGCTCCGCCCGGTTCGCGAATTCTCTGGCCTCTTCGCGCTCGAAGCGGAGGGCCTGTTTCTTGGCGTCGTAGTCGGTGTACGCGTCGACGATGCGGGCGACCAGGGAGTGCCGCACGACGTCGTCGCTGGTCAGCCGCGCGAAGAAGATGTCGTCGATGCCGTCGAGCACGCGGGTGACGAGGCGGAGGCCGGAGGCGCCGGCCGGCAGGTCGACCTGGGTGACGTCGCCGGTGACCACCATCTTCGAGCCGAAGCCCAGACGGGTCAGGAACATCTTCATCTGCTCCGGCGTGGTGTTCTGCGCCTCGTCGAGCACGACGAAGGCGGAGTTCAGGGTGCGGCCGCGCATGTAGGCGAGCGGGGCGACCTCGATGGTGCCGGTGGCGAGCAGCTTCGGCAGCAGCTCCGGGTCCATCATCTCGGCCAGGGCGTCGTAGAGCGGCCGGAGGTACGGGTCGATCTTGTCGGTCAGCGTTCCGGGCAGGAAGCCCAGCCGCTCCCCCGCCTCGACGGCGGGCCGGGTGAGGATGATCCGGTCGACCTCCTTGCGCTGCAGCGCCTGCACGGCCTTGGCCATCGCCAGGTAGGTCTTGCCGGTTCCGGCCGGGCCGATGCCGAAGACGATGCTGTTCTCGTCGATGGCGTCGACGTAGGCCTTCTGGCCGCGGGTCTTGGGTCGGATGCTCTTGCCCTTGGAGGTGAGGATGGCCTGGCCGAGCACGTCGTTCAGGGTGGCGGCCTGGTCGGCCTCGAGGATGCGGGCCGAGTGGGACACCTCCCGCGGGCTCAGGTCCTGGCCGTCGCGCATGACGTCCTGCAGCTCCTCGATCAGCCGGGAGACGGCCTGCACCTGGCTGCTCGGGCCGGCGAGGGTGATCTCGTTGCCGCGCGCGTGCACGGCGACATCCGGGTACTCCTTCTCAACGGTGGAGAGCAGGCGGTCCTGCGCCCCGAACAGGCGCACCATGGCGATTCCGTCGATGAGCAGCTTGACCTCGCTGCGCGGCTCGGCGTCGTGCTTTCGTGATTCGTTGTTAGCCGCCGACAAGCGAGCCCTCCTTGAAGGTTCCGGCGAGCACGTGGGCGTGCACGTGGAACACGGTCTGCCCGGATTCCGGGCCGGTGTTGAAGATGAGGCGGAACTGGCCGGGAGTCTTGCCCTCCGGCGCCAGCTCCTCGGCCACCTGCGAGGCGACCGCGACGAGCTCGGCGAGCAGGGCCGGGTCTCCGGCGGCCAGCTCGACGACGTTGGCGTACTCCTGCGACTTCGTCGTCACGACGACGTGCAGCGGCGCCTGCGGCGCGATGTCCCTGAACGCGATGACGTTGTCGGTCTCGGCCACGATCGTGGCCGGGATCTCGCGCGCGACGATGCGGCTGAAGATGCTGGGCTCGAGTGAAGTCATGACTCCATCTTAAGGCGCACTACCAGCGGCCGAGGTGAGCGCTCAGCACCGAGAGTGCGGCGGCGCCGGCCGTGGAGGTGCGCAGCACCGTGGAGCCGAGGCGCACGAGGCTCGCCCCGGCCGCCTGCAGGCGTTCCAGCTCGTTCGGGGCGATGCCGCCCTCCGGGCCGACCACGAGCACGATGTCGAGCTCGGGGTTGTGCCCGGAACTGTGCCCGGCGCGGCCGAGCTCTGCGGCGGTCCACTCGGTCAGCGCGAGCTCCGCCGTCGGCTCCAGCACCAGCATCCTGCTCGTCGCGGCGAGCCTCTCCAGGTCCTTGGTGGAGAACAGCGCCGTCACGTCGGGCAGCCAGGCGCGGATCGACTGCTTGCTCGCCTCGCGCACGATGCTCGCCCAGCGGTCCTGCCCCTTGGCGACCTTGGCGCCCTCCCAGCGGGAGACGGAGCGGGCGGCGCTCCACGGGATGACGGCGTCCACGCCCAACTCGGTGGAGGCCTGCACGGCCATCTCGTCGCGCCCGCCCTTGGCGAGGGCCTGCACGAGCACGAGCCGCGGCGAGGCCGGCTGCACGTTCTCGACCAGCTCGGCCTGGATGGCGAGCTCGCCGGCATCCGCTGTGACGACGGGGCCCGTGACGATGAGCCCCCGGCCGTTGCCGATGGAGACCCGCTCGCCGAGGCGCGTGCGGTTGACCGTCACGGCGTGCTTGGCCTCTGCGCCGGTGACGCTGGCGATGCCGGAAGCGGCCACCGCGGCCGGGTCGAGGTCCTCCCGCAGGAACAGAGAGCTCATCGGGCCTAGCCCACGAACTTGTCGCGCAGCTTGGAGAAGAAGCCCTGGTGGAACTGGCTGAGCGCGGGCTCCGGGTGCTTGTGCATCTTCGCGAACTGCTCGATCAGGTCCCGTTCCTTGCCGCTCAGCTTGTTCGGGGTGACCACCTGGATGCCGATGCGGAGGTCGCCGCGGCCGGTGCCGCGCAGCTTGCCGATGCCGCGGTCCTTGATCGTGATGACCTCTGCGCTCTGCGTGCCGGGCTTCAGCTCGATCTCGACGTCGCCGTCGAGGGCGTGCAGCACAGTGCTGGTGCCGAGGATGGCGTCGGTCATGGCCACCTCGAGGGTCGCCAGGAGGTCGTCGCCGTCGCGGCTGAAGACGTCGTGGTGGCGCACCTTCATCTCGAGGTACAGGTCGCCGTTCGGGCCGCCGGCCGGGCCGACCTCGCCGCTGCCGGGCATCTGCAGGCGCACGCCGGTGTCGACGCCTGCGGGGATGTCGACGGGGACGGTGCGGCGGGCGCGCACGCGGCCCTGGCCAGAGCAGGTGAGGCACGGCGTGGCGATGATGGTGCCGTAGCCGCGGCAGCTGCCGCAGGGGCTGGAGGTCATCACGTTGCCGAGCAGCGAGCGGACGGCGCGCTGGATGCTGCCGGTCCCGTGGCAGATGTCGCAGGTGACCGGGCTGGTGCCCGGGGCGCAGCAGGATCCCTGGCAGGTCTCGCAGAGCACGGCCGTGTCGACCTCGATCTCGCGGTGGGTGCCGAAGATGATCTCGTCGAGGTCGAGCTCGACCCGGAGCAGGGCGTCCTGGCCGCGCTCGCGGCGGGAGCGCGGGCCGCGGCGCCCGCCGCCACCGCCTCCCCCGCCGAAGAAGGTCTCGAAGATGTCGCCGAAGCCGCCGAAGTCGCCACCGCCGCCGCCGAAGCCGCCCTGGCCGCCCATGTCGTAGTTCTGGCGCTGCTTGGCGTCGCTCAGCACGTCGTAGGCGTGGGTCACCTCCTTGAACCGCTCCGATGCCTCGGAGCTCGGGTTCACATCCGGGTGCAGCTCGCGCGCAAGCCGGCGGTACGCCTTCTTGATCTCGTCGGTGGTCGCCTCACGCGAGACGCCCAATACTTCGTAGTGGTCAGCCACTCCGGCCGTTCCTTTCCGGCCTCGAGCGCACGGTGCTCACACGTGCACGATGTCGAGGCGATTCGTCTGACTAGTTTTCGCCCAAGAGTCTGGACAAGTACCGAGCGACCGCGCGAACGGCGGCCATGTTGTTGGAGTAATCCATCCGCAGCGGGCCGAGCACGCCGACCCGGGCCAGTTCGGAACCGGCCGAGTGGTAGCTGCTGCTGAGAACCGAGGTCTCGCCGAGCCCGAAGGAGGCGTTCTCCCGGCCGATGCTCGCCGAGACGCCGTGTTGGTCAACGGCCATCTCGCCGAGCAGGCGCAACAGCACCACCTGCTCCTCGATGGCCTCGAGCACGGGGAAGATGCTGCCCGTGAAGTCCTCCTCCGTGCGCACCAGGTTGGCCGCCCCCGCCATCACCAGCTTGTCGGCGCGGTTGGCGAGCACCTGCTCCACGAGCGTGTCGGCGACCACGGCGGCCAGGCCGGCCAGCTGCGGCGGTGCGACGGCGGCCAGGCCGGCCGCCGCGGTCGCAGCATCCGTCATGCCGAGGCCGGCCAGCGCCTCGTTGACGCTGACCCGGAGGCCCGCGACGTGCTCGTCGCTGACGCCGCCGACGGTGTCGACGACGCGTTGCTCGACGCGGCCGGTGTCGGTGATCAGCACCGAGAGCAGTCGGTTGTCGCTCAGGCGCACCAGCTCGACGTGCTTGACGGTGGCGCGGCTGAGGGAGGGGTACTGCACCAGGGCGACCTGGTGGGTGAGTTGGGAGAGCAGGCGCACGGTGCGGGCGAGCACCTCGTCGAGGTCGGCGGACTGGCCGAGGAAGGTCTCGATGGCGTGCCGCTGGGCGCCGCTGAGCGGGCGCAGGTCGCTGAGCTGGTCGACGAAGAGCCGGTAGCCCTTGTCGGTCGGGATGCGCCCGGAGGAGGTGTGCGGCGCTGTGATCAGCTCCTCTTCCTCCAGCTGCGCCATGTCGTTGCGGATGGTGGCGGCGGACACGCCGAAGGAGTGCCGCTCGACGATCGACTTGGAGCCGACGGGTTCGCGCGACGACACGTAGTCCTGCACGATGACGCGCAGGACTTCGAGGCTCCGTTCCGAAACCATGTGCACCGCCTCCACTGTGCCGGAGAGCGCCGGCGTTCGCCCGCGCGGGCTGCTGGCACTCACTACTCCTGAGTGCTAATCATATCGCGCACTGGCTGGCAATGAGCGTTGCCGCACGGCAGGGGCGGGGCTAGCTTATGGATGGGCGCAGTGCGCGCCCGCCGGCACCCGTGAATGGAAAGGGCCGATCATGACTGACCCCGCCGCACCAACGCCCCCCTCCGACCCGACTCAGCAGCCGCCGACGCCGCCGACTCCCCCGACGCCGCCGCCCGCTCCGGAGAACCCCTACTCCAGCGCCGCACCCCCTCCCGCGCCGCCCGTCGCGGCCGCGCCGCAGCAGAACCCGTACGCCAGCGCCCCGCCGCCTGCACCGCCCGCCCCGCCCGGCCCGCCGGAGAACCCGTACGCCAACACGGCGCCACCGCCCCCGCTCAGCCCGACCGCCGACATCCAGTGGGCCTCGTTCGCCCACCTGGGCGGCATCCTGAGCTTCCTGCCCTCGCTGATCATCTGGCTGGTCTTCAGGGATCGCGGGCGCTTCACCAACACCGAAGCGAAGGAGGCGCTGAACTTTCAGCTGACCCTTTTGATGGCCCAGGTCGCCCTGTTCATCGTCGTCTCGGTGCTGTCGATCGCGTCATTCGGCCTGCTCAGCTTCCTGTACAGCCTGTCCTGGCTGATCTGGCTCGTCGGCGTCATCTTCTCGATCATCGCCTTCGCACAGGTCAAGGACGGTCGCGGCTACCGGTACCCGTTCGCCATCCGACTGATCAAGTAGCCCTTTTCGGCCCGCCCTGCTGCGCTCGGCGCGTCGCCTGTGCCAAAGTGGGACCGCGTCACAGCGCAATCCCGCACTGACCCGCGCGCGAGCACGGCCCGAACGCCGCGCCGCGCGCTCGACACTCTGGAGACAAAATGTCCGCCGCACCGCCTCCCCCCGCCACTCCCTATCAGGGCCCGACGCAGCTGAGCCCGGCCGATGAGAAGCTCTGGGCGACGCTGGTCCACCTCGGTGGCCTGCTGTGGATGGTCAGCCTGCCCGTGATTCCCGCCCTCGTCGGATTCCTCGTCCTGCGCGACCGCGGCCCGTTCGTTCGCGCGAACACGGCGGCGGCCTTGAACTTCCAGATCTCGATGATCATCTACGCGATCGTGAGCTCGCTGCTGATCATCGTGGTCATCGGCTGGTTCCTGCTGCCCATCGTCGGCATCGTGAACATCGTGTTCAGCATCATCGCCGGCGTCAAGGCGAACCAGGGCCAGGTGTACACCTACCCGCTGACGATCAAGTTCGTCAGCTAGGCGGCACCATCCCGCCGCAACGAACGAGAATGCGCCTTCGCCCGGTGGCGAGGGCGCATTCTCTGTGTGGGGAACGCTCCGGGTGGGGAACGCGGATCAGTTGGCGCCGGCCTCGACGTAGCTCGAGTCGTTCATCGTCACCACGGTCCAGGCGCCGTTCTTGTAGCTGAGCTCGCTCACGGCGGCGTTGTCGATGCCCTCTGTGAGCGAGCTGGTGTCTGCACCCAGCGCGTCGAGGACCGCGACGATGGTGATGCCGCTGGAGACGACGAGCACGTTGCCGCCGCCCTGCTTCGCCTGCGCGGCGGCGATCGTGTTCAGCGAGGCCATCGCCCGGGCGGTGAGCTGGTCGACGGTCTCCGCGGTCAGGCCGCTGCCCTCGTTGGCCGTGACGATCGCGTTGAGGAAGGCGTCCATGTCGTCGCCCGTGAGGTACGGCGTGACCGCCGCGAACGTCGCAGACTGCGTCTCGCCCTCGAACTTGCCGAATGCCACCTCGCGCAGGCCCTTGTCCCGCACGGGCTCGCCCTTGTACTTGAGCTCGTCGAGCGCGAGCGAGATCGTCTCGTAGTGGCGCACCATGTCGGCGGAGTACGCCGACTTGAACTTGACGCCCGCCTCGGCCAGGCCGGCGCCGAGGTGCCGGGCGTCGAGCTCCCCGCTCTCCGTCAGCGGCGAGTCGGACCAGCCCTGCATCCGATGGGTGGTGTTGAGCCAGGTCTCGCCGTGGCGGGTGAGGTAGATGGTGACCTCGGCCTTCTTGCCGGGGGCGGCCTTGACCGACTGGGCCGAGGAGCTGGCGCTGTTCGAGTTGGCGGCGAGGGCGGGGGCGGAGATGGCGGCGAGCGAGAAGAGCGCGGCGGCGGCGATGCCGGCGACCGCGATGCGGAGGGTACGACGAGACGACATTGTCTGGGAACCTTTCGAAGAGACGGAGACTTCTGAGCAGGGTGAACTCGAAAACCGAATGTAATTCGGTAACTTCTTGGCTGGATATTAGCGGCGCGCCGCCACGCCGTCTAGAGCGGGTTTCGCCGCTAGTCGTCTTCGAGCAGGCGGCGCACGACGGCATCCGCCAGCAGGCGGCCGCGCAGGGTCAGCTCAACCGTCCCGGCGAATGCGGCGCGCGCGTCGATGAGCTCGTCGGCGATCAACCCGGCCACGGCGAGGCGGCCGGCCGGCGCGAGCGAGGCCACGGGGATTCCCTCGCGGATGCGGGCCAGCAGCAGCACCCGCTCGAACTCGCGCACCTCGGGCGAGAGGCTCTCGCGCCCGGCGGCCGGGGAGTGCCCGGCCAGCACCCGATCGGCGTAGGCGGAGGGGTGCTTGACGTTCCACCAGCGCACGCCGCCGACGTGGCTGTGCGCGCCGGGGCCGATGCCCCACCAGTCGTTGCTGCGCCAGTAGGCGAGGTTGTGCTCTGAGCGGTGCTCGGTGCCGCGCGCCCAGTTGCTGACCTCGTACCAGTCGTAGCCGGCGGCCGCGAGCAGCTCATCGGCCAGCTCGTACATGTCGGCCTGGAGGTCTTCGTCGGGCTGGGCGACCTCGCCGCGCTTGATCTGCCTGGCCAGCTTGGTGCCGTCCTCGACGATCAGCGAGTACGCGCTGATGTGGTCCGGCTGCTGCGCGATGGCGTGCTCGAGGCTCGCCCGCCAGTCGTCGATCGACTCCCCCGGCGTGCCGTAGATGAGGTCGACGCTGACGTCGAGACCGACCTCGCGCGCCCACCGCACGACGAGCGGCACGCGGGCCGGGTCGTGGGTGCGCTCGAGTGTTGCGAGCACATGCGGGACGGCGGACTGCATGCCGAAGGAGACGCGGGTGAAGCCGGCATCCCGCAGCGTCTGCAGGTAGTCGCGGTCGACGGAGTCGGGGTTCGCCTCCGTGGTGATCTCGGCGCCCGGCGCGAGGGTGTGCGCGGCGCGCACGGCGTCGAGCATCGCGACCAGGTCGGCGGCCGGCAGCAGCGTGGGCGTGCCGCCGCCGAAGAAGACGGTGGCCACGGGCCGGGCGGGAACGCCGGAGCTCTCCAGGATGCGGGCGCTGTGCTCGATCTCGAGCACGGCCTGGCTGGCGTAGTCGCTCTGCTTGGCGCCGCGCAGCTCGGTGGCGGTGTAGGTGTTGAAGTCGCAGTAGCCGCAGCGCACCCGGCAGAAGGGCACGTGCAGGTAGACGCTGAAGGCGCGATCGTGCGCGCCATCGGCGGCGGTCGCGGGCAGGAGTCCATCGCTCGGGGCAGGGTCACCGAGGGGCAGGGCGCTGGCCATCGCGGGCTAAGCGGATGCCGCGGGGTGCAGGGCCCGCAGGTAGCGACGGGTGTATGCGCGCTCCTGCAGGCGCATCAGCGGCCGCACGAGCTTCCACCGCGCCGAGCTCGGCTGCGAGAAGCTGCGGATCACCAGCCAGACGGAGTCGTCGTCGCGGTGCTCGACCACGAACAGGATCTCGCCGCTCTCCGGGTGCCCGGGCATGGTGCCGTAGGCGAAGCCGACCTGAGCGGGCTCGTCGATGACCAGCACGACGCGCACCGGTGCGGTGATCGTCATCCGCCACGCGGTGATGTGCAGCATCGCGGTCATCCCCGCGGTGATGTACGGGGTGCCGTCGGGGCCGAAGCGCTCCTCGCTCTGGCGCTGCGGCTGCTCAGCGAGCGGCGCACCCTCCGCGTCGAACATCAGGCCCTGGTAGCGCTCGCCCGTGCCCTGCTGGGTGTCGGTCACCTCGATGCCGCTGCCGCGCTGCACGCCCCACGTCATGAGGCCGGCGGATGCCGTCGCGAAGCGCTCGGCGCCGCTGCCGAGCTGCGTGCTGTGCTCGGCCGGGCGGTAGCCGGCTGGCGGGTAGCTCATCAGATCGGGCGCCATGGTTCCACCGATCGCGCCATAGCTGACCGGCTGGTCGGTGAATGTGGAACGACGCACGCGTGAACACTTCTTTCTCGAAAACCCCTCATACAGAGTAGGCGACGATTCTGGCAGCGGGCTCCCCCGCGCCGCGCCGAAGGAGCAGCGCAGCCCCCGAAGCCGCGAGCGGGCCCGCCCACACCGCCGCTCGCGGCATCCACCCGCCGACCACGGAGGACCCATGGACGTGGTCACCGTCGTCGTCGCAGCCGCGGCCCTCGTCGTCTCGATCGTCGCGCTCGTCAGCGCGGTATGGGCGAGCCGCCACGAGCGTGCACACACGAAACGCCCCGGCCGCGGCCGGGGCGTTTTCGTGTTCTCCGCGATCAGCGGGGAGCTACTTCTTGTCCTTCTTCTCGACATCGCCCGTGAGCGCTGCAACGAACGCCTCCTGGGGGACCTCGACGCGGCCGACCATCTTCATGCGCTTCTTGCCCTCCTTCTGCTTCTCGAGGAGCTTGCGCTTGCGGCTGATGTCACCGCCGTAGCACTTGGCCAGAACGTCCTTGCGGATCGCGCGGATCGACTCGCGGGCGATGATCCGGGCGCCGATGGCGGCCTGGATCGGAACCTCGAACTGCTGGCGCGGGATGAGCTCGCGCAGGCGCGTGGTCATCAGCACGCCGTAGGCGTAGGCCTTGTCGCGGTGCACGATCGCGCTGAACGCGTCCACCTGCTCGCCCTGCAGCAGGATGTCGACCTTGACCAGGTCGGCGGTCTGCTCGCCGGCCGGCTCGTAGTCGAGCGAGGCGTAGCCGGCGGTCTTCGACTTGAGGTTGTCGAAGAAGTCGAAGACGATCTCGCCGAGCGGCATCGTGTAGCGGATCTCGACGCGGTCCTCACCGAGGTAGTCCATGCCGAGCAGCACGCCGCGGCGGCTCTGGCAGAGCTCCATGATGACGCCGACGTAGTCCTTCGGCGCGAGGATTGCCGCCTTGACGACGGGCTCGCTCACGGCCGAGATCTTGCCGGCCGGGAACTCGCTCGGGTTCGTGACGGTGACGGTCTTCTTGTCCTCAGTGGTGACCTCGTAGATCACCGACGGGGCCGTCGCGATGAGGTCGAGGCCGAACTCGCGCTCGAGGCGCTCGGTGATGATCTCGAGGTGCAGCAGGCCGAGGAAGCCACAGCGGAAGCCGAAGCCGAGGGCGACGGAGGTCTCGGGCTCGTAGACGAGCGCGGCATCCGAGAGCTTCAGCTTGTCGAGCGCCTCGCGGAGGATCGGGTAGTCCGAGCCGTCGATCGGGTAGAGGCCGGAGAAGACCATGGGCAGCGGCTCGGTGTAACCGGGCAGCGCCTCGGTGGCGGGCTTCGCCGCGGTCGTGACGGTGTCGCCGACCTTGGACTGGCGCACGTCCTTCACGCCGGTGATCAGGTAGCCGACCTCGCCGACGGCGAGGCCCTTGCTCGGGGTCGGCTCCGGCGAGCTGACGCCGATCTCGAGGATCTCGTGGGTGGCGCGGGTCGACATCATCTGGATGCGCTCGCGCGGTTTCAGCTGGCCGTCGATCATGCGCACGTAGGTGACGACGCCGCGGTAGCTGTCGTAGACGGAGTCGAAGATCATGGCGCGGGCGGGGGCGTTCGGGTCGCCCTGCGGCGCGGGGATGCGCTCGGTGACCCGGTCGAGCAGGTCCTCGACGCCGAGGCCGGTCTTGCCGGAGACCCGCAACACGTCGTCGGGGTCGCCGCCGATGAGGCTGGCGAGCTCCTTCGCGTACTTGTCCGGGTCGGCCGCGGGGAGGTCGATCTTGTTCAGCACGGGAATGATCGTCAGGTCGTTCTCGAGTGCGAGGTAGAGGTTCGCGAGCGTCTGGGCCTCGATGCCCTGCGCGGCGTCGACGAGCAGCACGGCGCCCTCACAGGCGGCGAGCGACCGGGAGACCTCGTAGCTGAAGTCGACGTGGCCCGGCGTGTCGATCATGTTCAGCGCGTAGCTCTGCGACCCGAGTGCCCACGGCATCCGCACGGCCTGGCTCTTGATGGTGATGCCGCGCTCGCGCTCGATGTCCATGCGGTCGAGGTACTGGGCGCGCATGTCTCGGTCGCTGACCACCCCCGTCATCTGCAGCATGCGGTCGGCAAGGGTCGACTTGCCGTGGTCGATGTGCGCAATGATGCAAAAATTGCGGATGAACGCGGGGTCTGTGGACGCGGGCTCGAGGGCCTTCAAAGCTCGTGGTGACATTGTGTGGCCATTCTCCCATGTTCGGCGCCCTTCGGTGGACTCCTTGTAAATGGTGTGGATCTTTCGACGGATGCCGCGGCCCCGGCCCGCTGACTAGGCTGGCGCCGATGACAAGCACCACGCAGCAGAACCCGTCGACGAATGAGAGCGCGCCGAGCGCCGCCCACTCGGCGCTGACCCCCGTGTTCGTGGCCATGCAGTTCAGCCTGCACGCCTTGATGATCGGCCTCACCGCCTTCGTCGCCGTGCGCGCCATGCTCGGCACCTGGCCGATGCCCCGGCTGGTCATCGGCCTGTGCGCGCTGCTGCTCGTCGTCTACGCGCTCGGCCTCTTCTTCGCCCGGCACGCGATGCCGCGCTGGGTGCAGGCGGCCTGGTTCGCCGCGCTCGTGCTCGTCTGGCTGGTTCTGACACTGCTCGCCTCGGAGGCGGCCTACATCGTCTTCGCGTTGTTCTTCATCGCGCTGCACCTGTTCCCGCCGCGCTGGAGCGTGCCCATCGTGGCGGTGACGATGCTGATGTCGATCTTCGTGCTCGGCATGGACCTCGGCTGGAGCCCGACCATCTTCATCGGCCCGTTCATCGGCGCGGCCGCCGCCGTGGTGCTCGGCCTCGCCTACCGGGCGCTCTACCGGGAGTCGGCGGAGCGCAAGATGCTCATCGACGACCTGCTCGCAACCAGGGAGCGCCTCGCGGCGACCGCGCGCGAGGCGGGCACCCTCTCCGAGCGGCAGCGCCTGGCCGGAGAGATCCACGACACCGTCGCCCAGGGCCTGTCCAGCATCCAGCTGCTGCTGCACGCCGCGGAGCGCGGCATCACCGATCCGGACGCGCTCGAGCACGTGCAGCAGGCGCGCCACACCGCGGCGGACGGCTTGGCCGAGACCCGCCGGTTCATCCGCGAGCTGCGCGCCCCCGCGCTGGACGAGCAGTCCCTGCCGGCCGCCCTGGAGCGGCTCGCCGCCTCGATCAGCGCCCAATCGGCGTCCACCCGGCCGGATTCGCCGACGCTCGTCAGCTTCCAGCTCAGCGGCGAGCCGCGGGAGCTGCCCATGGTGCACGAGACGACGCTGTTGCGCATCGCGCAGGGCTCGCTGGCCAATGTGCTGCAGCACTCCGAGGCCCAGCGCGCCGCGGTGACGCTGAGCTTCATGGACGACGAGCTCACCCTCGACATCGTCGACGACGGAGTCGGCTTCGAGCCGGCTGCCGCCCGCACGGCGGCACACCTCGGCGAGTCGTTCGGGCTCGCCACCATCCAGCAGCGCGTCGAACGGCTCGGCGGGCGGCTCAGCGTCGAGACGGCCCCCGGATCCGGAACGGCGATCGCCGTCTCGCTGCCCCTCGAGGACGCCCAGCCCACCCCCGCCGCGATCCAGGAGGTCACCCCATGATCAGGATGCTGCTCGCCGACGATCACCCGGTCGTCCGTGCCGGACTCCGGGCGTTGTTCTCCTCCGAGGACGACATCCTGGTGCTCGCCGAGGCGGCGACCGCCGAGCGCGCCGTCGAGCTCTGCGCCGAGCAGGAGTTCGACATCGTGCTGATGGACCTCCAATTCGGCTCCTCCGGCGCCGAGGGCAGCATGCAGGGCGCCGATGCCACCCGGCAGATCCGCGCCGTGGCCGGCGCCCCGCGCGTGCTGGTGCTCACCAACTACGACACCGACGCCGACATCCTCGGCGCCGTCGAGGCCGGGGCCAGCGGCTACCTGCTGAAGGACGCCCCGCCGACCGAGCTGATCGCCGCCGTGCGCCTCGCCGCGGCCGGCGAGAGCGCCATCTCCCCCGCCATCGAGATGCTGATGCAGAGTCGGGCGGATGCGGCAGGCTCCCCGCTCACCCTGCGCGAGGCCGAGGTGCTCGGGCTCGTCGCCGAGGGGCAGAGCAACCGCGACATCGGCAAGGCGCTCTTCCTCAGCGAGGCGACCGTCAAGTCGCACCTCGTGCACATCTTCACGAAGCTCGGGGTCTCCTCGCGCACCGCCGCCGTCGCGGCCGCCCAGGCCTCCGGCCTGATCCGCAGCCGGTCATGAGCGCGCCGGTGCCCGTGCTGCTGGTGCACGGCATCCGCACCTCCGCCAGCATGTGGCGGGTGCAGCTGGAGGACCTCGCCGCCGACGGCCGGCCGGCACTGGCCATCGACCTTCCCGGCCACGGCGCGCGCATCGGCGAGCCGTTCACGGTGGAGGCGGCGCTGGAGGCGATCGACGCCGGGGTGCAGCGGCTCGGCGGGCGGGTGCTCCTGGTCGGGCTCTCGCTCGGCGGCTACTTCTCGATCGAGTACGCGGCGCGGCATCCGCAGGGCGTCGCCGGGCTGATCGCCGCCAGCTGCTCCACCCTGCCGCGCGGGCCCGGCCTCGCCGGCTACCGCGCCCTCGCCGGCGCGATCAGGCGCCTGCCCGACAAGGGGCTGGCCATCAACAACGGCATGGCCCGGATGGCGGTCGGCCGGCAGGCAGCCGCCGACCTCGGTGCCGGCGGCATCGCCCTGGACGTGATGGATGCCGGCCTGCGCGCCGCGGGGTCGCTCGACCCGCTGGCCGGGCTCGCCGCCTACCCCGGCCCGGTCTGGATCGTGAACGGCAGCCTCGACCACTTCCGGCTCGACGAGGCCCGCTTCGTGCGGGCGAACCCGCGCACCGAGCACGTGCTGATCCCCCGGGCCACACACCTCGTCAGCCTCGTGCGGCCCCGCGAGTTCACGTCGATCCTGCGCCGCGTCGCCGCCGCCGTGGACACCGAGCAGGGCGGCGACATCCGGTCGATTGTCGACACGGCCGAATAACTGGTAAAGTTTCCTGTTGGCTTCCGTGTGTATCCCACCACTTCACACGATTGCCGCGAGACGCCCCTCTACCGTCAAGCGGCACAATCCGAATACACATCTAAGCAAGGACGTACTGAACGTGGCAAACATCAAGTCGCAGATCAAGCGCATCGGCACCAACAAGAAGGCCCAGGAGCGCAACAAGGCTGTCAAGAGCCAGGTCAAGACCGCAATCCGCGCGACCCGCACCGCGATCGCCGGCGGCGACAAGGCTGTTGCCGAGTCGGCCCTGCGCACCGCAGGCAAGACGCTCGACAAGGCTGTAAGCAAGGGTGTTCTGCACAAGAACCAGGCTGCGAACCGCAAGTCGGCCATCGCCAAGCAGGTTGCAGCTCTCTAAGCTTCACATTCTGTTTCAGAACGGGCCCCGTCTTCGGACGGGGCCCGTTCTGTGTCTGCGGGGCGAGTTCGCTCCGGCCAGCGGCATCCGGCCCGCGGCATCCGGCCCGCGGCATCCGGCCCGCGGCATCCGAGCAGGTCGCGGCCCTCGATATGTCTCGCGGCCCCCGCTATGTCGGGGGCCGCGAGACATATCGAGGGCCGCGAGCCGCGTGTGCGTTCGCGCGGGCTAGAGCCGGCCGCGGGCGGCGATGACGCCGATCAGCCGCTCGATCGCGTAGACGGGGTCGCGCGAGGCGCCCTTGACGCCGGCGTCGGCCTCGGCGAGTGCCTCGATGGCGCGGGCCAGGCCGTCCTCGTTCCAGCCGGCCAGGTCTTTGCGGGCGCGGTCCAGCATCCAGGGCGCCATGCCGAGCTCGGCGGCGCTGGCGCGATTGCCGGCGACCTTGGCCATGGTGCGCACCTTCATCGCGAAGGCGGCGACGATCGGCACCGGGTCGGCGCCGGAGTCGAGCGCGTGGCGCAGCGAGACGAGGGCGTCGCCGCGGCGGCCGGCGAGGGCGGCATCCGCGACCTTGAAGGCGTTGCTCTCGACGCGCCCGCCGTAGTAGCGCTCGACGGTGGACTCGTTGATCTCGTTCGAGGTGTCGTCCATGAGCTGTTGGCAGGCGGATGCCAGCTCGGCGAGGTCGTCGCTGAAGGCGCCGACCAGGGCGCGCAGCGCACCCGGAGTGATCCGGCGTGCACCGGCCTTGAACTCGTTGACCGCGAAGTCGTACTTCTCTGCGTCCTTCTTGAGCTCGGCGCAGACGACCTCGATGCCGCCGCCGAGGCCGCCGCGCAGCGCGTCGAGCAACTTCTTGCCGCGCACGCCGCCGTTGTGGCGCAGCACCAAGTAGGTGTTCTCGGCCGGGTCCTCGAGGTAGGACAGGGTCTCGGTGATGAAGGCGTCGGTGCACTTCTCGACGGAGTTGACGCGGATGAAGCGCGGCTCCATGAACAGCGAGGGGCTCGCCACGGTGAGCAGCTCCCCCGCCGCGTAGCTGTCGGCGTCGAGGTCGACGACCTCCATGCTCGGGTCCTCGCCCTTCAGGAAGTCGCGCAGCCGGCGGATGGCGCGGTCGGCGAGGAAGCCCTCGGTGCCGGAGACCAGCACGACTGGGGCGGGTCGAACCTGGTTCCATGCGAGCTGTGGAATGGCCACGGTGCTCTTGCCTCGTGCCGGTGTCGTGCGAGTAGCCACGCGCCTCCCTCTGTTCACGTTCAAGGTTAGTCGCCACGACGCTCACTCCACACCCGCAGCGTCCCACCGCCGCCGGCCGGGCGCGGCGCCACCAGCACGAGGCCGTGCAGATCGCTGCGGAACGCCCGCGTGCCGCTCTCTTCCAGCATCCCGAGCAGGGCGGATGTCGGGTGCCCGTAGCCGTTGTCTGCGCCGACCCCGATCAGTCCGACGCCGGCAGTGAGCCTCCGATACAGCGCTGGGTCCTGGTCGGAGGAGCCGTGGTGCGCCACTTTGACGACGTCCACCCGGCCGAGTGGTTCCAGGCGTTGCAGCGCGGCCTCCGACTCGGCGCCCAGGTCGGCGAGGAAGAGTGAGCGGATGCCGCCGCCCTCGACGGCCAAAACGACACTGCCCGGGTTGCCGGTGCTGAGCGGGCCGTCATCCGTTGCCGGCCAGAGCACCCGCCAGCTCAAGCCGCCTAGCGCGCCCTGCCGTCCACGCGTCGCCATCTGCACGGGCACGCCGGCGTCGCGGAGTGGAGCGAGCAGTCGTTCGTCGCGGGGGCCGCTGGACGGCCCGACGAGTGCGGTCTCGACCATGCCGGTGAGCGCGTCGAGGCCGCCGACGTGGTCGCGGTCGTAGTGGGTGAGCACGAGCAGGTCGATGCGCTCGACGCCGAGGCTGTCGAGGCAGGCGCCGAGCGGGGCCGGCTCCGGGCCGGTGTCGATGAGCGCGGTCTGTCCGCCGTCACGGAGGAGCACCGCATCGCCCTGGCCGACGTCGCAGAGCGCGACCTGCCAGTCGGCCGGGCGGCTCCAGTCGCGCACCACGCCGGTACCGAGCAGCGCCCCGCCGTACGCGCCGACCCCGGCGATCAGCGCGAGCGCGGCGAGCGTGGCAGGAACGGTGCGCATTCGTCGCCGGCGGCCGGCGCCGCGCAGCAGCAGCCAGAGCGCGAGGGCACTGGCACCGGCCAGCAGCAGAGCGCCGAGCAGGCCGTCCAGCCAGGGGGTGCGGGCACCGGGCAGGCCGGTGATCGTCTGCGCGACGGCAGCGATCCAGGCCGCGGGCAGCCAGGCGATCTGGATGACGGCGAAGCCGAGAGAGGGCAGCCAGGGCAACAGCAGGCATCCGAGGAGCCCGAGCAGGGTGGCCGCGGGTGCCGCCGGCCCGGCCAGGAGGTTGGCCGGCACCCCGAGCAGCGATACCGTCGGTGTCAGGAAGATGAGCACCGGCTGACAGGCCAGCTGGGCGGCGAGCGGCAGGGCCAGCGCGAGAGCGAGGGGACGCGGCATCCACCGGCCAAGTGCAGTTGCCAGCGGCGCGGTCAGCAGCAGCAGCCCGGCCGTGGCCGACGCGGAGAGCGCGAAGCCGAAGCTGGACGCCAACCACGGGTCGAGTGCGAGCAGCACGAGCGTGGCCAGGCCGAGGGCCGGCACCCCGCCGCCCGGTCGGCCGGAGGCCAGCCCGATCAGCACGATGAACGCCATCAGGCCGGCCCGCAGCACGCTGGGCTCCGGCGTGACGAGCACCGTGAACGCCACCAGCACCAGCAGCGCGAGGGCGACGCGCGCGCCCCGACGGAGCCGGACGGCCGCGCCCAGCAGCATGACGGCAGCCACGACGACAACACAGTTGGCGCCAGAGACCGCTGTCAGGTGGCTGAGCGAGCTGGTCTTCATCGCCTGGTCGAGGCCCTCGTCGACCGCGCTGGTGTCGCCGATGGCGAGGCCGGGCAGCAGGCGGCCGCCCGCCCCCGGCAGGCTGGCCGCCGCCTCCCTGAACTCGGCGCGCAGCTCGGCCGCCCACGCCAAGTACCAGGGCGGCGACGCGTCGAGTGAGAGCGGCCCGGTGCCGTAGGCACGAAATGCGTCGGGCTCGCCCGGGCCGTTCGGCACGAGGCGCGCTGTGAACGACACCCGGGTGCCGATCTCCAGTGAGGCGGATCCGGCGGGCGGCTCGGCGAACGCCCGCACCGGCACCGCGAGCCTGACCGCTGGCCCCGCGCGACTCTCCTGCGCCGACTCGACCCGCAGCGCGAAGCGCACGCGTGTGGCGTCCCCGAAGCCGAAGGCCGAGCTCTGTGCCTGCGGCATCGACAGCACCATGCCGCTGAGGGCGACGGGCCGGCCGTCCTCCGCGGCGGCGAGCAGCCTGACCGGTTGGCGCTGAGGGGCCTGCACGGCCACCGTCGTGCTCACCAGCGCCGCCGCGCTCAGGCAGAGGGCGAGAAGCGGCAGCCATCCGTCGAGCGGATGCCGGCTCTCTCGGCGAGCGAACACAATCGCCGCCCCGAGCGCCAGCACCGCCGCGGCCCACAGCACAGGCGCGAATGGCCAGCCGGGCAGCCAGATCGCCACCAGGGCGGCTGCCCAGGCGGCGAGAGCCGGCAACGGCGCCCGGGCCCTCACACTGTGACCTTGTCCCTCAGCCCGTCGAAGGTCTTCGCGCCGATCCCGGTGACGCTGCGCAGGTCCTCCACCGTGTCGAAGCCGCCGTTGGCCGCCCGCCAGTCGAGAATCCGTTGAGCCAGCGCCGGGCCGATCTGGGGCAGCGTCTCGAGCTCCGCCTGCGTGGCCGTGTTGAGGTTGATGAGGGGCTGCGCGTCGGCGCCCGCAGCACCACCGGATGTGCCCCCGGCACCACCGGGCGAAACCGCGGCCGGCGGCGGCACCTCGCCGACCCGGGGCACGTGCAGCTGCTCGCCGTCGCTGAGAGCCCGCGCGAGGTTCACCCCGGCCGGGTCGGCGTCATCGGTGAAACCGCCGGCCGCGGCGATGACGTCAACGACGCGGGATCCGGCCGCCACCTGGTAGAGGCCGGCATCCGCCACCGCGCCCCAGACGTGCACATAGAGCGGCGCCTCCGCCACGTCGGGACCCCCACTGGCGTCCGGCGCATCAAGCGCACCGGCACTCGGCGCGATGCTGCCCTCGCCCAGCGGAATCGTCTCATCGGCCCCGGCAGAGCCGAACGCCGACACGAGCACGGCCGCGACAAGGGCCACGAGGAACAAGACGATGGCCGCCCCGACTCCCACGCGGGTGCGCGCGGACGGCACCCGGGCGGACGGCGCCAGCTCGGCCGGCGGCCCCGGTTCGCCGGTAGAAGACTCCATTCCCGCAGCCTAGGAAGGCGGCGGCCGGCCCAAGCGGCTGCACCATCCGCTGTGCACAACAACGGCGCCTCCCCCGCATGTGCAGGAGAGGCGCCGTCGACGGTGCGGAGAGGTGCGACCTAGCTGCGGATCGCGATGTTCACGAGCTTCGGCGCGCGCACGATGACCTTGACGATCTCGCCCTCGCCGATGGCCTTCTGCACGGCGTCGGATGCCAGCGCCAGCGCCTCCAGCTCCGCATCGGTGATCTGCGGCGAGACCTCGAGGCGGTCGCGCACCTTGCCGTTGACCTGCACGATGGCGGTGACCGACTCGGCGACGAGCAGCGACTCGTCGGCGGTGCGCCACTGCACGAGGGCGACGGAGGGCTCGAAGCCGAGCTTCTCCCACATCTCCTCGGCCAGGTACGGCGCGAAGAGGTTGAGGGCGAGCGCGGTGGTCTCGGCGGCCTCGCGCACGGCGGGGTCGGCGGCGCCCGCACCGGAGTCGATCGTCTTGCGGGTGGCGTTGACGAGCTCCATCAGGCGTGCGACCACGACGTTGAACTTGAACGCCTCGGTCAGGCCAGGCGCGTCGGCCAGGAAGCGGTGCGTGACGCGACGGAGCGCCGTGTCGCCCGTGGCGGGGTCGACGCCGGGCTCACTCGTGACGTCGTTGGCGACGCGCCAGGCGCGGGCCAGGAACTTCGCGGAGCCGACGGGCGAGACCTCTGCCCAGTCGATGTCGTCCTCCGGCGGGCCGGCGAACGCCATGGTCAGGCGCACGGCGTCAACGCCGTGCTTGTCGACCTCTTCGGTGAAGAAGACGATGTTGCCCTTGCTCTTGCTCATCTTGGCGCCGTCGAGGATGACCATGCCCTGGTTCAGCAGCGCCTTGAACGGCTCGGTGAACTTCAGGTAGCCGAGGTCGTGCAGCACCTTGGTGATGAAGCGCGCGTAGAGCAGGTGCAGGATCGCGTGCTCGACACCGCCGACGTACTGGTCGACGGGGGCCCACTTCTCGGCCTCCTTCGGGTCGAACGCCTGGGAGTCATCGTTCGGGTTGAGGAAGCGCAGGAAGTACCAGGAGCTGTCCACGAAGGTGTCCATGGTGTCGGCATCGCGCTTGGCCGGCGTGCCGTCGACCGGGTTCGGCACGTTCACCCAGTCGGCCGCTCCACCGAGCGGCGAGGTGCCCTTGGGCTTCAGGTCGAGGCCTGCGGCGTCCGGCAGCAGAACCGGCAGCTGCTCGACCGGCACCGGGTGCTCGGTGCCGTCCTCGCCGTGGATGATGGGGATCGGCGTGCCCCAGTAGCGCTGGCGGGAGATCAGCCAGTCGCGCAGACGGTAGTTCTTGGTGGCGCGGCCGCGTCCCTCTGCCTCGAGGATCTCGATGGCGCGCGGGACGGCCTCGGCCTTGCGCAGCCCATCGAGCGGGCCCGAGTTGATGAGGGTGCCGTCGCCGGCCAGTGCGACGCCGGTCTCGCTCGGGTCGTTGCTCGCGCCGTCTTCGTTGGTGTTCGGCACGTCGAGGACGACGCGCACGGGCAGGTCGAAGGTGCGTGCGAAGTCGAGGTCGCGCTGGTCGTGCGCGGGCACGGCCATGACGGCGCCGTGGCCGTAGTCGGCCAGCACGTAGTCGGCGGCCCAGATGGGCAGGCGCTCACCGTTGACCGGGTTGATGGCGTAGCGCTCGAGGAACACGCCGGTCTTCGGCCGGTCGGTCGCCTGGCGCTCGATCTCGCTGCTGTGGCCCACCTCGGTGAGGTAGTCGGCGAAGCGCTGCTGCACCTCGGGGCTGGTGCCCTCGACGAGCTCGGATGCCAGGGCGGCATCCGGGGCGACGACCATGAACGTGGCACCCCAGAGGGTGTCCGGGCGCGTGGTGAAGACGGGGACGCGCTCTTCGCGGCCCTCGATCTCGAACTCGACGTCGGCGCCGATGGAGCGGCCGATCCAGTTGCGCTGCATCTGCAGCACCTTCGACGGCCAGTGGCCCTCGAGCTGGTCGAGGTCGTCCAGCAGCCGGTCGGCGTAGTCGGTGATCTTGAAGTACCACTGAGTGAGGCGCTTCTTCACGACCATGGCGCCGCTGCGCTCGGAGGTGCCGTCGGCCAGCACCTGCTCGTTGGCGAGGACGGTCTGGTCCACCGGGTCCCAATTGACCCAGCTCTCCTTGCGGTAGGCCAGGCCGGCCTTGTACAGCTCGAGGAACAGCCACTGGTTCCACTTGTAGTACTCGGGGTCGCTGGTGTGGATCTCGCGCTCCCAGTCGAAGCTGGCCGCGTAGAGGCGCATGCTCTTCTTCTGCTGCGCGATGTTGTCGTAGGTCCAGCCGCGCGGGTCGATGCCGCGCTTGATGGCGGCGTTCTCGGCGGGCAGGCCGAAGCTGTCCCAGCCGATCGGGTGCATCACGTTGAAGCCCTGCTGGCGCCAGTAGCGCGCGACGACGTCGCCGAGCGCGTACACCTCGGCGTGGCCCATGTGCAGGTCGCCGGAGGGGTAGGGGAACATGTCGAGCACGTACTTGCGGGGCCGCTCGTCGTCGGGATTGCTCGTGCTGAACGGCTGGAGCTCGTCCCAGATGGGCAGCCACTTCTTCTGGAGGGCGGAGAAGTCGTAGACCTCTTCGTCGTCGTGTCTGCTGCTCGCGGAATCCTGCTCGTGTGCCACGTGACTCTCATTCAATTGCGGATGCGGGTGAGGGAGCGCCTCGGCTCAGCGCCCGCGGCCCGGAACGGCCGCATATCCCAAAGCTCTAGCGTACTCAATTGCCGGGCCCGCCTCGAATGGGCTGGCCTGGCGAGCCGGTCACTCCGGGGTGAAGATGGACTCGATCGACGTGTCGAAGAGTTCTGCGATCTTGAAGGCAAGGGCGAGGCTGGGCGCGTAGCGCCCCTTCTCGATGGAGATGATCGTCTGACGGGAGACACCGAGCAGCTTGCCAAGGTCGTCCTGTGAGATCCCGCGAGCCTGGCGCAGAGCCAGCAGCGAGTTCTTCATGCGGCCTGATTGATTCCTCGGCGTAGGATCGCGTACCGCGCCCAGAAGAGACCGATGCTCACGCAGAGCAAGCCGTACACGAGCAGGGCGGTTTCGAACTGCGCAGTGAGCACGAGGTAGAGACCGAACGCCGCGGCGATGACGAGCCCGTCGACGAAGGACCCCGCTCTGGCCTGGATGGCAATCTGGTGTTCCACGCTGTCGGCGTCGGCGGTGCGGTTCCTCTTCTCGTTGTGCTTGCGGACCCCGAGGCCTCCGACAGCACCGCCGAACACGATGATGGCGTAGAGGATCCTGGGGATCACCTCGTAGCCCGCGGGGAGAACATTGGCCAATGCCCAGACGGCGAGGAGCGCGGCCAGGGCCGCACCCACCAACGTGAACCACGCGCGCATATCACTCCTTGTGTAAATGAACCTTTACATTGACCGTAGCGGCGGCCACCGCGACTGTCAAGGCACCTTTACATTGTGGATGCGGCATCGCCCACAGCGCGGGCGCCACCGGCACGATGCAGACAAGAGTCTTGATGAGGCCGGGTCGCACCGGATCCGCCGAAGGACGCGCCTATTCTGCGCCAGCGCGCCCGATCGCGATACGCAACGCGGCATCCCGATGACGGTGGCCGACGCTTTCGTAGCCGACGACCGTGATCAGCGGCGCGCCCATCACGACGATCAGGCACCACGTCATCGGAACGCCGGCATCCGCCAGCCACACCGCGAGCAGGAGCGCACCCAGCCCGCCAAGAAGGAGCAGTGCGTGCAGCCAGTCGGCGACCCGCACCAGGTAGGAGTACAGCGCGTAGATGAAGATGATGAACAGGCCGACCGGCAGGGCCAGGGCAAGCACAGTGCCGGTGGCGCCGAGCACGCTCTGCCCCTCGACGAAGGTGGCAGCCAAGTGCAGCCCGGTGCCGACGGCGACCAGTGCCGCGAAGATGAGCAGGTGGCCGTAGCCCCACACGAAGGAGCGATTACGCCTCACACTCAGTATCTCGGCGGACGGCAGAATGTAATAGGTCCACCACAGCCCGAAGGTCAGGCCGATTCCGGCGACGGCGACGAGCACGGCATCCGGGCTCCAGCCCTGCCGGTCCACGACGGCCGAGATCGACGCCACCGTGCCGATCACCCCCTCGCCCAGGGTGATGATCACGAGCAGTGCGTAGCGCTCGACGATGTGCGCAACATGCCAGGGCGTTCCGCCCCTCATCCGCTCGGCGATCA
>NZ_MPZN01000030.1 GCF_002936985.1 Microterricola pindariensis
CGATCGACTCCGGGCCGGCCGCGCGGGCCGGGCGAGCCGCCGCGAACGTGGCGGAGGCCGCACGCGTCGCCGCAGCCGGCGGCTCGATCGAGGAGGTGCTCTGGCAGCTCTGGCAGGGCGCCGGCCTCGGCACGGAGTGGGGCAAGCAGGCCAGGGGCACCGGCGTGCTCGCCGACGAGGCGAACCGCGCGCTCGACGGCGCCGTCGCGCTGTTCGCCGCCGCCCAGCGTTTCGTCGAGCGCACCCCGGAGCTTCCGCCCGCGCAGTTCATCGCCGACGTGCTGGCCAGCGACCTGCCGGAGGACTCCCTCGCCCCGCAGAGCGAGGGCGACGCCGTGCTGATCTGCACGCCGCCCGGGGTCGTCGGGCAGGACTTCGACGTCGTCGTGCTGGCCGGCCTGCAAGAGGGCGTCTGGCCGAACCTCAAACCGCGCGGCTCCCTGCTGCACCCGGAGCTCGTGGAAGACCTCGCCGGCCTCGGCGACGAGCCGGCCGCAGCCGGGGTGAACGACGAGCGGGCGGCCGTCCGCAGCGACGAGCTGCGCATGTTCGCCCTGGCCGCCTCCCGGGCGCACCGCCAGCTCGTGCTCAGCTGCACCAGCAACGACGACGAGCAGCCGAGCACGTTCATGGGCTTCGTGCCCGATCTGACGCCGCTGCACCGCGGGCGCCCGCTGCACCTGCGCGGGCTCGTCGGGAGCCTGCGCCGCGAGCTCGTCGAGCGGGGAACGCCCGCCGCGGCATCTGCCCTGGCCCTGCTGGCCAGCGAGGAGATCCCCGGCGCACACCCGGCGAGCTGGTACGGGATGCGCCCGCCCTCGACGCTGGAACCGCTCGTCGACCTGGACGAGGAGGGCGCCGTCGTCGCGGTGTCGCCCTCGCAGATCGAGAAGGCCGAGAAGTCGGCGCTGGCCTGGTTCGTCGACACCGTCGCGGCCAGCCCGGGCGGGCTCGCCGCCTCCATCGGCACCATCGTGCACGCCGTGATGGAGACGGCGAGCACGAAGCCGGACGCCGACCTCAGCGTGGACGGGCTCTGGGCCGAGGCCGCGGAGCGCTGGAAGCAGCTGCGCTTCGAGGCGCCGTGGCTGGCCGAGCGCGAGAAGCGGGGCGCGGAGCGCCTGCTCGGCGGCCTGAGCGAGTACCTCGGCGACTTCGCCGACGACGGCAAGACGCTGCTGCAGGCGGAGGGCCGCTTCACGGTCGACTTCGAACACGTCAGCCTGCACGGCAGCGTCGACCGGGTCGAGCGCACCGCCGACGGCACCACGGTCATCGTCGACCTCAAGACGGGGTCGCGGATGCCGACGCAATCCGGCATGGCCGAGCACCCGCAGTTGGCCGCCTACCAGCTCGGGATGGCCAGCGGGGCGATCCCCACCGGCACCGGCGAGGGCGATGAGGGCACGGTCGGCGGCGCGAAGCTGGTCTTCGTGTCCTCCGGCGTGCGCGGCAAGAGTTACAGCGAGAGGACCCAACAGCCCATGGACGAGGCGGCGCTCGAGGCGTTCCGGCAACGACTGCTCACGGTCTCCCGCGCGATCTCCGGCGCCAGTTTCGCCGGGCCGCTGCAGCTGGACTTCAACGACCCGCTGGCCCGCTGGGAGTACCGCATCCACCTGGTGCCGGCGGTGTCCGCATGAGCGGCGCGATCGACGCCGTGCTCGAACCCGTGCTCCCGGCGAACGCCGACGCCACCCCCGGCGCGGGTATCGGCGCGGCCGCGCTGGCCCAGGCGCTCGAGCTGCCGCCGCCCACGCCCGAGCAGATCGCCGTCATCGAGGCGCCGCCCGGCGGGCAGGCCATCGTCGTCGCCGGGGCCGGCAGCGGCAAGACCGAGACCATGGCCAACCGGGTCGTCTGGCTGCTCGCCAACGGCCACGCCGCGGTGCCGGAGGTGCTCGGCCTCACCTTCACGCGCAAGGCGGCGGGGGAGCTGGCGGTGCGCATCCGAGAACGGGTGGAGCAGCTCGTGCAGGCCGGCATCGCCGACGTCAGCATCGACATCTTCGAGGCGGCATCCGTGTCGACCTACAACTCCTTCGCCAGCGCCATCTACCGCGAGAACGCGATGCTGATCGGCCGGGAGCCCGACGCGGTCGTGCTCGGCGAGGCCTCCGCCTGGCAGCTGGCCCGGCAGGTGGTCAGCGACACCGCCGACCCCCGGCTGGTCGAGATCGACAAGCGGCTCGACGCCGTCACAGGCGGCGTGCTCAGCCTGAGCCGGGCGCTCGCCGAGAACGTCGTCGACGTGCGCGACGTGCAGGCCATGGTGCGCGACTTCACCGGCATGGCCGACCTGCCGATCGGTGGCACGGGGCGCAAGAAGACGCCGCACGCCAGCTTCACCGGCGCGCTCGAGGCGGTGGGCTCGCTGCCGCCGCTGCTCGAGCTGGCCGAGCGCTTCCAGGCCGAGAAGCGCCGCCGCGGCTACGTCGAGTTCTCGGACCAGGTCGCCCTCGCCCTCGAAGTCTGCGAGCGCAATCCGGCGGTCACCGCCGGCTACCGCGAGAGGTACAAGGCCGTGCTGCTCGACGAGTACCAGGACACCAGCGTCGTGCAGACTCGCCTGCTGGCCGCCCTCTTCGGCGGGCACGGCGTCATGGCCGTCGGCGATCCCGACCAGTCGATCTACGGATGGCGCGGCGCCAGTGCCGCGAACCTGGCCCGTTTCTCGCGCGACTTCCGCGGGGCTGGCCCCCAGGCAGACGGATCGGCGGCGCCGGAGGCGGAGCGCTTCGAGCTCTCGATCAGCTGGCGCAACCCGCGCGCGGTGCTGGCCGCCGCGAACGAGATCGTGCGGCCGTTCACCGAGCAGACGGGGGAGGCGGGGGAAGCCCCGCCGAAGAGCCCGCTCACGGCGCCGAGCTTCGCCTCCGACGGCCTGCTCGACGTCAGCTTCACCGAGACCGTCGAGGACGAGGCCGCCGCCGTGGCCGAGTGGTTCGCCCAGCGGCTGGGCCCGGGGGCGGCCAAACCGGACGGCTCGAAGCGCTCCGCGGCCATGCTCTGCCGCAGCCTCGGCAAGGTCACCGTGTTCACCGAGGCGCTCCGCGCACGCGGGGTGCCGTTCCACGTGCTCGGCCTGGCCGGGCTGCTGGACCAGCCCGTCATCGTCGACCTCGTGTCGGCGCTGCGCGTGCTGCACGACCCCAGCCGCGGCTCCGAGCTGCTGCGCGTGCTGGCCGGCGCACGCTGGAACATCGGCCCGAAAGACCTGCACGCGCTCGGCAAGCTGGCCGGCGAGCTGGCCGCCCGCGACCACAGTCTGGCCAAGCTCAGCGACGAGGTGCGCGCGCGGCTGCGCGGCAGCGTCGCCGACGACGAGGGCCGCTCGATCGTGGACGCGCTCGACTTCCTGGTCTCCGCCCGCGACGGCCACGGTCTGGTGCGCGGCTTCAGCGAGGTCGGGCTGCAGCGGCTGAAGGAGGCGGGCGATCAGCTGATCGCGCTCCGCCGCCGCGCCGGCCTGGAACTGCTCGACCTCGTCACCCTGGTGCAGCAGGAGCTGCTGCTGGACATCGAGGTCGCCGCCAACGGCATCCGCCCGCTCGGCGCCGCCAGCCTGGAGGCCTTCGACGAGCTGGTCAGCGGCTTCCTCTCCGCGAGCGAGCACAGCACGCTCGGCGCCTTCCTCGGCTGGCTGGAGGAGGCAGAGCAGCGGGACCGGCTGGCCCCGCGGCAGGAGGAGCCGGAGCCCGGCACCGTGCAGATCCTCACCATCCACGGCTCCAAGGGGCTGGAATGGGATGTCGTCGCCGTTCCCCGCATGGTGGTGGACGAGATGCCCGGCAAGCCGCGCAGCACCCTCGGCTGGCTCGCCTTCGCCGAGCTGCCGTTCGAGTTCAAGGGCGACGCCGCCGAGCTGCCAGAGCTGGCCTGGCGCGGCGTGCACGACCAGGCCCAGTTCGACGAGTCCGTGACCGACTTCAAGGAGCAGAACGCGGCCCACTACGCGGCGGAGCAGCGCCGGCTGGCGTACGTGGCCGTGACCCGCACCAAGAGCGACCTGCTGCTCAGCGGCTCCTGGTGGTGGAGCCAGAAGGGCGCACGCGGGCCGAGCATGTTCCTGCGCGAGCTCGCCGTCGCCGGCCTGATCAACCCGGAGCTGCTGCCCGGCTCCCCGCAGGAGGCCGAGAACCCGCGCTCCGAGAACAGCGTGCCGCCCGAGTGGCCGCTGCACCCGCTCGGCGTGCGCGGGGCCGCCGTGCTGCAGGCCGCGAGCCTCACCCAGGGCGCGATCGACAGCGGGGCCGGCGCGCCCATCCCCGAGCGACTGCGGGCCGAGATCGACGCGCTGCTCGAGGAGCGGCGGCGTCGGATGCAGGGGCGGGCGGCGCTCGCGCTGCCGACACGCATCCCGGCCTCCCGGTTCAAGGACTTCATCGACGACCCGTCCGCCGTCGCCGAGCAGCTGCGCCGCCCCATGCCGCAGCGACCGTACCGGGCGACCCGGCTCGGCACGCTCTTCCACAGCTGGGTCGAGCAGCGCTCCAACACGGTCGCCAGCGGGGACCGGGTCGACGCCGGGCTGTTCGAGCTGGAGGGTTTCGACGTCGACAGCTTCGACGCTGACAGCGTCGCCGCCGACAGCCTCGCCGTGGGCCAGGGCGGCGCCGACTTGGGCGATACGGAGGCCGAGCAGTTCGCCCGGCTGCGCGCCACCTTCGAGGCGTCGCCCTGGGCCGGACTCGCCCCGGAGGACGTCGAGGTGGAGATCCACCTCGTGCTCGATGCGCAGGTGTTCATCTGCAAGCTGGATGCCGTCTACCGCACAGAGCGGGGCTACCAGATCGTGGACTGGAAGACGGGCAAGGCGCCGAGGAACGCGGCCGACCTCGCGCTCAAGCAGACCCAGCTGGCGCTCTACCGCCTCGCCTACTCGCGGTGGAAGGGCGTGCCGGTGGAGCAGATCGACGCCGTGTTCTACTTCGTCGCCGACGACACCGTCATCGCGCCGGAGCACCTCGCCGGCGAGGAGGAGCTGCTCGCGCTCTGGGCCGGCGTCACCGCGTAGCCCGGCCCGGCAGCGGTGCGCTGACCGCACCTGACGATCGCGCGTGCTGATCGCGCGTGCTGATCGCACCTGCTGATCGCGCCGGGCGAACGTGCCTGCTGATCGCGGCGGGCGGTTGCGCTCGCGGCCCTCGTTCTGTCTCGCGGCCCCCGCTATACCGAGGGCCGCGAGACACAACAGGGGCCGCGAGAGCGCGCGCTGCTCGCGTGCGGCCTCGGCGGTCGCACGTGCAGGCCGGCGACGCGGCAGCTCGTCGGCGAAGGACCCGGGTCGGGCTTGCCGCCGACGGCTTGCCGCCGCCGGCTTGCCGCCGCCGGCTAGCGCCCGGGCAGCTCGATCGGGCCGGTGTCGAGGTCGTCAGAGACGGGCACAGAACCGGTGCCCGTGCCGGGCTCGCCCGTGGCCGACTCCGCCTCGTCAGCGGAGTCGAACGCGGTGCCGAACGCGGCGCCGTGCTCCGACTCCGACTCGAACGCGGACACGTCGTAGCTGTCGGTGTGCAGGGCGCCGTGGCCCTCCTGCGGTGTCGCGGAGGAGCGGGGCGTCTGCGCGAGCAGCTCCTCCACGTCGTCGACGGCGAGCACCGGGCCCACCGCCTGCGTCAGCGGGTTCATGCGCTGGCTGTGCACGCTCTCGACCAGGGCGTCGAGCATCTGCACGGCATCCTCGATGATCGCCTCGCTGCGCGTCGCCACGCCGTGCAGCAGCCAGCGGGCGAGCTCCAGCTCCGCGTAAAGCAGTGCGCGCTGGGTGAGCAGCCGGTCGATGCCGCCGCTGCGGGCCGCCGTGTACGCGGCGAGCGTCGTCTCACCGGCGTCGCCGGGGGCGGCGAGCACCCAGTGCAGGTCGCGGGCCGCATCGCCGACACACAGCTCGGACCAGCCGAGCACCGCCGAGACGGCGTACCCGTCGACGAGGAACGAGTCGGCGGCGAGCTTGCCGTTGATGACGGAGGGGGCGAACTGCCAGAGCGCGGCATCGTCGGTGGCCTGCTCCCAGCGCTGCAGCAGCGCGGCCGGCAGCTTGCCCGTCTCGGCCGCGCGCGCGATCAGCGCGGCGGTCGCGGCACGGGAATCCTCGGCGGTCTGCTGCGGCAGCCCGGCGTCGCCGATGAAGGCGGTCGGCAGCGAGTGCACAGCGGCGATCGAGCGGCCGATGGAGTGGGCGAGATCCGGGTTGTACTCGAGCATCGACGTGTCGGCTGGCATGCCGTCGAGGTAGCCGTAGACGATGGCGCGGGTGGGCCCGACGGGCGCCTGGCCGACGAAATCGGCGATGTGGAACGGCAGCCGGCTGCGCACGCCGGTGCTCAGCGCGCGCAGGGCGAGGAGGTCGGCGGATTGCTCTGTCTCGGCCGCCTGGTTGCGGGGCACCCGCACGATCAGCTCGATGCCGTCACGAAGGCTCAACACGGCCGCATCGAAATCGCCGGCCATCTGCCGGCTGTGGGTGCGCGTGGCGACCACGTCGAGCTCGGGCACGGCCGAGGTGGCCAACGCAGCTAAAGTGAGAGGGGATCTGGCCATGCCTCCAAGGTTAGGTCGAAAAGAGCCTCCTCGCCTACGCGCCACGCCCCTGACGGCGGCGCGGCGAGCCGTTCCGAAAGGGTCAACCGTGCTGACTGACGCGCTTCCGCTCGCCCGCCACCGGCTCGACCGCGACGCGACGGCCCGCGCCGACCCCGAGCTGGTGCGGCGACTGCGCGCCGACGCCGGCACCCGCGTGCTCGTGCTGAGCGCCGGCTCCGCGCTCCGTGCCCTGCAGATCGATGGCGCCGCGCCGGCACTGGCCTGGCTGAGCCCGGCCGAGCTCCCGGATGCCGCCGGCTGGCTCTATCTCGGGCGCGAGGCCGTCGCAGGCAGCGTGACCGCGCAGCCGCTGCTGGCCGCCCTCCTCACCGTGGAGCAGGCCGAGGCGCTGCAGCCGGAGCGGCTGCGCTGGGCCGGGCTCCGCGCCCTGGCGCCCGTGCTCGGCGACGTCGAGAGCGCCCTGTTCACCGAGGCCATCGCCGTGGCGAACTGGCATGACTCGCACGGCTTCTGCCCGCGCTGCGGCACCGCGACCGTGGTGGAGCAGGCCGGCTGGGTGCGGCGCTGCCCGGCCGAGAACACCGAGGTTTTCCCGCGCACCGACGCCGCCGTGATCGTGCGCATCACCGACGCCGAGGACCGCATCCTGCTCGGCTCCAACGCGCTCTGGGAGCAGAACCGCTTCTCGCTGCTGGCCGGCTTCGTCGAGCCGGGGGAGTCGCTGGAGGACGCCGTGCGCCGCGAGGTGCTCGAGGAGTCCGGCCTGCGCGTCGCGGACCCTCGCTACCTCGGCTCCCAGCCGTGGCCGTTCCCCGCCTCGCTGATGCTGGGCTTCGCCGCGACCCTCGCGGCCGGGCAGAGCCCGCAGGGCACCATCCCGGACGGCGAGGAGATCATCGAGCTGCGCTGGTTCAGCCGCGCCGAGCTCCGGGCGGCCGGCGACGACATCCTGTTGCCCGGCCCGATCTCCATCGCCGGCGCGATCATCCGCGAGTGGCTGGAGAACCCGGAGCCCGTGACGCCGTGATCCCTTCCGCAGACGCCCTGCTCGCGGGGCTGGACGAGCAGCAGCGCGTCGCCGCCGAGGCCCTCGTCGGCCCCGTCTGCATGCTCGCCGGCGCCGGCACCGGCAAGACGCGCGCCATCACCCACCGCATCGCGTACGGCGTGGCCACCGGGGCCTACACGACGAGCCGCGTGATGGCGCTCACCTTCACCACGCGTGCCGCCGCCGAACTCCGCGGCCGGCTGCGCGAGCTCGGTGCGGGTGGGGTCGCCGCGCGCACCTTCCACTCCGCGGCGCTCTCCCAGCTGAACTTCTTCTGGCCACAGGTGGTCGGCGGTCAGACCCCGAGCCTGCTCGACGGCAAGGCGCGGCTGCTCGGCCACGTCGCCGAACGGCTGAAGCTCAAGCTCGACACCGCGACTCTGCGCGACGTCGCGGGCGAGATCGAGTGGCGCAAGGTCTCCGGGATCGGCTTCGACGCCTACGCCCGCTCGCTCGAGGAGCGCGGCCTCCCCGGCCGGCTCACCGCCGAGCAGGCCGTGGAGCTGCAGCAGGGCTACGAGAAGCTGAAGGACGAGCGGCACCAGATCGACTTCGAAGACGTTCTGCTCACCGTGGCCGGCATGATCGAGCAGGAGCCCTCCGTCGCCATGCAGGTGCGCGAGCAGTACCGCTTCTTCGTCGTCGACGAGTACCAGGACGTCTCGCCGCTGCAACACCAGCTGCTCAACCTCTGGCTGGGAGGCCGGCACGAGATCTGCGTCGTCGGCGACGCCAGCCAGACCATCTACTCCTTTGCCGGCGCGCGGGCCGAGTACCTGCTCGAGTTCCCCAGCCGGCATCCGGACGCCACGGTGGTGCGCCTCGAGCAGAACTACCGCTCGACGCAGACCATCATCGACGCCGCCAACCGGCTGATGCGCGGCCGGGCCGGCGCGCTCATGCTGCACGCCGCCGCGAGCGAGGCGCCCTCCAAGGCCCCGATCACGGTCACCGCCCACCCGAACGACATGGCCGAGGCGCGCGGCGTGGCCCAGAAGATCCTCGAGCTTATCGCCGCCGGCGCGCGCCCGGAGGACGTCGCCGTCCTGTACCGCATCAACGTGCAGGCGGCCGCGCTGGAGACCGCGCTCACCGAGGCGGGCATCAGCTACCAGATCCGCGGCTCCAAGCGCTTCTTCGAGCTGCCAGAGGTCAAGCAGGCCGTCATGTCGCTGCGCGCGGCGTCGGTGTCGATCTCGGGGGAGCCGCTGTTCAAATCCGTCAGCGACGTGATGCGCGGCCTCGGCTGGAGCCAGAGCCCGCCGGAGACGCGCGGCGCCGTGCGCGAGCGCTGGGAGTCGTTGAACGCCCTGATGGGGCTCGTCGACCAGGCGGCTCCCGGCACCACCTTCCGCGCCTTCACGGACGAGCTGATGGAGCGCCAGGCCAGCCAGCACGAGCCCACCGTCGCCGCCGTCACCCTCGCCACGCTGCACTCGGCGAAGGGCCTGGAGTGGGACAACGTCTACATCGTCGGGGCCAGCGAGGGGCTGGTGCCCATCAACTACGCGAAAACCCCGGAGCAGATCGACGAGGAGCGCCGGCTGCTCTACGTCGGCGTCACCCGGGCGCGGCTGCGCCTCGCCCTCAGCTGGGCGGAGACGGGTGCCGGGGCGCGTGCCCCGCGGGAGCGCTCCCGCTTCCTCGCCGAGATGGAGCGCCCGGCAGCCCCCGGCAGCCGCACTCCGGGTGCGGGGAGTGCAGCGCGGAGCTGATCCAGCCGTCCAGCCCGATGTGCACGGATGCCGCCGACCACGGTTCCGGCACGACGAGCGCGGCGCGCGCGCCCGAGCAGGCGAGGATCAGCCCGCAGGCCGTCGTCGCGGCCAGCCTGGAGGTCTGCTCCGTCGCCCCGGGCGCCCGCCGGTGCACCAGCTGGCTGGCCAGCGCCGGCCAGGCGGCATCCCGGTCGGTGCGCTCCAGGTCGAGGCAGAACAGGCAGGGCCCGGCGCCGGGCTGCACGAGCGGGCCGACCCGCACGCCGCTGTCGCCGAACACGATCGGCAGGTGTGCCACATCGGCGCGCAGCCAATGCCCGTACCGGGCGGGCGGCACGGCGTAGCGGGCGACCAGCACGACCAGCTCCGGTTCGCCGCCCCGGGGCGCTGAGCCCGCGAGCGGGTCGGCGAGCGAGGCGGTCACGCCGGCATCCAGCAGCGCGTCGAGCAACAGCTCGGCGCAGCGGCCCTCTCCATCGATGAGCACGCGCGGCACGCTCGGCCGGGGCCGGCCCAAGCCGTGCTGCAGCACCGGCTCGAGCCGGTCCAGCCGCGCCTGCAGCGCGGCGGCGTCCCCGCCGGAGCGTTTCGCGACGCCGAGAAGATCCTCCCGCTGCGCGCCCAAGCGGAGCGCAGCGACCAGCGCCTCATCCAGCGCGTCGACGACCTCCAGCACCAGCCGCGGGCTGTCCACGCCGAACTGCAGCGAGCTCGGGGAGCGCCACACCACCGGCAGTGCGGGGTCCAGTCGCAGGGTCATGCCGACAGCCTGCCCCATCTGGCCAGCGCGCGTCGGAAGTTATCCACAGGCGCGACGCGAAGCGTCGCGAAAGGCGGCAGCCCTCAATCAGGAAACCCCGAAAACCGCATGCGATGCTGGTGCGGTTTCGACAAGCTCAACCAGCGGGCTGCGCCAGCGGGCTGTGGCAACGGATTGCTCCATCGCCGCAGCCCCGAGCTGGGGCCTAGGCCGGCGGGTCGTTCGGGTCGAGCGGGCGCTCTGGGCCGTCGCCGCGCAGCAGCGCCTCGAGTGCCTGGTCGACCTCGTCCAGCTCCGGCTCGACGCCGGAGGCCTTCGCCACCAGGCGTGCCACCAGGCTCGCCGGGTCGTCGAGGTCGGCGGAGGTCGGCAGGATGTCGGGGTGTGCCCAGAGCGCGTCGCGGGCGTCGTTGCCGACGGCATCCGTCACGGCCTGCCACATGGCGGCCGCCTCGCGCTGGCGCCGGGGGCGCAGCTCGAGGCCGACGAGCGTGGCGAAGGCCGACTCGGCCGGGCCGCCCGCGGCGCGGCGGCGGCGCACCATCTCGGCGATCGAGATGCTGCCGGGCAGGCGGCCGGTCGCCTCGGCGGTGACGACGTTGACCCAGCCCTCGATGAGGGCGAGCATCGTCTCCAGCTGGGCAAGCGCGGCCAGCTGGGCCTCGCTCTTCGGCGGAATGAGCGAGCCGTCGACCATGGCCTGGCGCAGCTCCTCGGGGTTGGACGGGTCGAAGCCGGATGCCAGCTCCTCGAGCTTGCCGGCGTCCACGCTGATGCCCTGCGCGAACGACCGGATCGCGCTGATCAGGTGCAGGCGCAGCCAGCGGGCGTGCCGGAACAGGCGGGCGTGGGCGAGCTCGCGCACGGCGAGGTAGATCTGCACCTGGTCGGGGCCGACGTCCAGGCCCTCGGAGAAGGCCATCACGTTCTGCGGCAGCAGCGCGGCGTGCTGCTCGGCGAGCAGCGGGATGCCGATGTCCCCGCCGGAGATGACCTCGGTGGCGAGTTCGCCGACCACCTCGCCCAGCTGCATGGCGAACAGGGTGCCGCTCAGCGAGCGCATCATCGGCATGGCCTGGGCGAGCATGCCGCGCATCTCCTCCGGCAGCTGGTCGCCGAGCGCTCCGGTGAGGGTGTCGGCGATGCTGGTGGCGACGGGCTCGGCGAGCTGGGTCCACAGCGGTATGGACTGCGCGACCCACTGCCTGCGGGTGATCAGCGACGGCACCACGGTGATCTCGCTGATGGCGATGACCTCGTCGAGCCAGAGCGCGGCGATGTTGAACGCCTGGTCGAACTGGGCACGCTGCTCCGGCGTCACCTGCTCCTGCCCGGCCGCGGCCTTCTCCTCGGCCCGGCGCAGGGCGAGGTCCCAGTTGATGCCGTCGCCGGCGCTGCTCATGGCGCCGCGCAGCTGGTTCATCAGCGCGGCGATGCTCGCCGGGTCGTTCGGCAGGCCGGCCGCTCCCGCCAATTGGGCAGGATCGAAGGAGGCACCGCCGTCGGGGAAGTTGCCGGAGAGGATGTCTCGGAGCATCCTCTGCAGGTCATCGTCGGGGGTGTTGTCGTCGGGGCCCAGATTGTCACCGGGCTGGGCGTTGTCGGCCACTTCAGCCACCTCTCAGTCGCGTGCTTCTACGCTAGTGCGAGATCCTGCGGCTTCGTTGGGAAATACCCTAGGCTGGGGTGCTCCGCTGTCCGCCTGTCGCGAACACCGGGGAGTGAGAAGGGATGCCCGTGGCACTGTTCAGCGAAGGCCAACCGGGCACCGAGACCGGCGGCTCCCGCGCCGGGGCCACCCGCAGCCGCGAAGAGCGTCGTGTGCGCCGCGGCTGGTATTTTCTCGCCGTCGCGCTGGCCTGCGGCCTCGTTCTCGGCCTGGTTCCCTCTCCCTATGTGATCGAGAAGCCGGGTCCGGTCTTCGACACGCTCGGCACCGCCGAGCACGACGGCACCGAGCGCCCGCTCATCAACATCCCGGACGAGCCCACCTTCCCCACCGACGGCGAGCTGAACCTGCTCACCGTCTCGGTGGTCGGCAACAGGGAGACGCGGCCCAACTGGTTCGATGTGCTGGGCGCCTGGGCCAGCCCGGAGCAGGCGGTGCTGCCGCTGGACGCCGTCTTCCCGCCGAACGTGTCCACCGCCGACCGCGAGCAGGCGAACCAGGTGGCCATGGTCAACTCGCAGCAGGACGCCATCGCCGCGGCGCTGATCGAGCTCGACTACCCGGTGGAGCGCACGCTCGTCGTCAACTCCCTCTCGGTGAACTCGCCGGCCGAGGGCGTGCTGCAGCCCGACGACGAGATCGTCGCCGTCAACGGCGACCCAGCCGAGGACCTCGCGGATCTGCGGGCCACGGTGCAGCTGAACGGCGCAGAGAAGCCGGCATCCGTCACGATCGTGCGGGCGGGGCAGACCCTCGAGGTCGAGGTCACGCCGACCATGGTCGGCGACACCGCCGTGCTCGGCGTCAACATCGCCACCGACTACCAGTTCCCGATCGAGGTGCAGATCCAGCTCGACAACGTCGGCGGCCCGAGCGCCGGCATGATGTTCGCGCTCGGCATCATCGACAAGCTCACCCCGGGCCCGCTGACCGCCGGCAAGGACTGGGCGGGCACCGGCACCATCGACGCGGACGGCGTGGTCGGCCCCATCGGCGGCATCCGCCAGAAGATGTTCGGGGCAGTGGATGCAGGGGCGAAATGGTTCCTCGCGCCGCAGACGAACTGCAACGAGGTGGTCGGGCATGTGCCGGACGGCCTCACCGTGTTCGCCGTGGACACCCTCGACCAGGCGATGACCGCGATCGAGACTGTCAGCGACGGCGGGGACACCTCGCAGTTGCCCTCCTGCACACTCTCAGCTTCGGCTCCATAGGATAGAACCAGCACCACCAGAGTCTTTGCACTTCGAGACCCCACACACCGAGCATTGAGGCCACGTGACTTCCCCTGCAGCTGACGCACCCGCCCGCCCAAACCGAGCGCCGCTCGCCATCACAGTGGCCGTCGTGGCCGGACTCGTGATGGCGTTCTTCGCATTCGCCAGCCTCTACGCCGATGTGCTCTGGTTCGACCAGCTCGGCTTCCTGAACGTGTTGACCACGCAGTGGGTCGCCAGCACTGTGCTGTTCCTCATCGGCTTCGTCGCCATGGCGGTGCCGGTGTGGGTCGCGATCCAGATCGCCTACCGCTCGCGCCCGGTCTACGCCAAGCTGAACGCCCAGCTCGACCGCTACCAGCAGGTCATCGAGCCGCTGCGCCGCCTCGCCATGTACGGCGTGCCCGCGCTGCTCGGCCTGTTCGCCGGCGTCTCGGCCGCCTCGCGCTGGGAGACCACGCTCATGTGGCTCAACCGCACCCCGAGCGGCACCAAGGACCCGCAGTTCGGCCTCGACGTGTCGTTCTACCTCTTCGACCTGCCGTTCCTGCACTCGGTGCTCGGCTTCGCCTCCGCCGTGCTGCTGATCGCGCTCATCCTCTCCGCCGCCACCGCGTACCTCTATGGTGCGATCCGGGTGAGCGGCCGCGAGGTCATCATCTCCAAGGCCGCGCGCGTGCAGATCGCCGTGATGGCGGCGCTCTACCTGCTGCTGCAGGCCGCCAGCCTCTGGCTCGACCAGTACACCACCCTGACCGACAGCAGCGCCTACGTCATGTCCGGCGCCGGCTACACCGACGTCAACGCGACCATCCCGGGCCGTGCGATCCTCGCCGGTATCGCCGCCGTCGTCGCCATCCTGTTCCTCGTCACCGCGATCATGGGGCGCTGGCGCCTGCCGATCGTCGGAACCGTGCTGCTGATCATCTCCAGCCTGCTGATCGGCTCGCTCTACCCCTGGGTCGTGCAGCGCTTCCAGGTGGTCCCGAGCGCGAAGACGCTGGAGGCCCCGTATATTCAGCGCAACATCGACGAGACGCGGGCGGCCTTCGGCCTCTCCGGCGTCGAGGAGATCCCCTACAACGCGACCACCGAGGCCGAGCCCGGCGCCCTGCGCGCGGATGCCGAGACCACCGCGAACATCCGCATCCTCGACCCCGCGATCGTCAGCGACTCGTTCGAGCAGCTCGAGCAGTTCCGCCAGTACTACCAGTTCCCCGACCACCTCGACGTGGACCGCTACGACATCGACGGCAAGTCCCAGGACACCGTCGTCGCCGTGCGCGACCTGCGCCTGAGCGGTCTGAGCGACGCCCCGGACTGGGTCAACCGTACCCTCGTCTACACCCACGGCTACGGCATGGTGGCCGCGTACGGCAACCAGCGCTCCGCCGACGGCCAGCCGGTCTTCCTCGAGTCCGGCATCCCCAGCACCGGTGCGCTCGGCGAATTCGAGCCGCGCGTGTACTTCGGTGAGGACTCGCCCGCCTACTCGATCGTCGGCGCGCCCAAGGGTGCCAAGCCGGTCGAGCTGGACTACCCGGCCGGCGGCGACGGAACCGAGCAGACCTACACCAGCTTCGCCGGCGACGGCGGGCCCAAGCTCGACAACATCTTCAAGAAGCTGGTCTTCGCGCTGAAGTTCCAGAGCGAGCAGATCTTCCTCTCCGACTCGGTCACCGACTCGTCGCAGATCCTCTACGACCGCTCTCCGCTGGAGCGCGTGCAGAAGGTGGCGCCGTACCTCAAGCTCGACTCCGACCCGTACCCCTCGGTCATCGACGGCAAGATCGTCTGGATCGTTGACGGCTACACAACGAGCGCGGACTACCCGTACTCGACCAAGGTCGGCTGGAGCACAGCCATCAACGACGCGCAGACCGCGGCGCAGAGCTTCGCGCTCGACGACGTCAACTACGTGCGCAACTCGGTCAAGGCCACGGTCGACGCCTACGACGGCACCGTCACGCTCTACGCGTGGGACGACCAGGACCCGCTGCTGGCCACCTGGCAGAAGATCTTCCCGTCGACGGTGAAGCCGCTCAGCGACATCTCCGGCGAGCTGATGAGCCACGTGCGCTACCCGGCAGACCTGTTCAAGGTGCAGCGCGCCATCATGGGCCAGTACCACGTGACGGATGCCGGCTCGTTCTACTCGAGCGACGATGCCTGGACCACCCCGAAGGAGCCCACACTCCCCGCGGACAACAAGACGCTCCAGCCGCCGTACTACCTGACCATGCAGATGCCGGGGCAGAACTCGCCCGCCTTCTCGCTGTACTCCACGTTCATCCCCGACCAGAAGGGCGACAGCACGCGTGACGTGCTGACCGGCTACCTGGCCGTTGACGCGGATGCCGGCAACAAGGCCGGTGTGCGAGCCGATACCTATGGAAAGCTCCGCCTGCTGACGCTGCCGAACGACCGGATCCCCGGACCCGGCCAGGTGCAGAACTCGTTCGACTCCGACCCCGCCGTCTCGCAGGTGCTCAACCTGCTCAAGCAGGGCCAGTCGAAGGTGCGGAACGGCAACCTGCTGACGCTGCCCGTCGGTGGCGGTCTGCTCTACGTGCAGCCCGTGTACGTGCAGTCGACCGGTGGCACCAGCTTCCCGCTGCTGCAGAAGGTGCTGGTCGGCTTCGGCAACCAGATCGCCTTCGAGAACACCCTCGACGAGGCGCTGAACGTGCTCTTCGGCGGCGACTCCGGCGCCACTGCCGGCGACACCGCGACGCCGGGCGGAGGAGTCACCGTGACCCCGACGCCGGAGCCGACGACGCCGCCCACCGACGGCTCGACCACGCCGCCGACGACCGAGCCGACGACGCCGCCCACCAGCGGCACCGCCGACGAGCAGGCCAAGGCACTGCTCGAGGTCGCCAAGCAGGCGCTGCAGGACAAGCAGAAGGCCATGGCCGACGGTGACTGGGCCGCCTACGGCGCAGCCGACAAGAAGCTGGCCGACACGCTCTCCGCACTGATGCTGGTGCTCGGCGAGTAATACCCCGCACCACTGGCGCATCCCTCCCGGAGCTCACGCTCCGGGAGGGATGCGCTTTTTCGTGCCCTCGTGTCCTCGAGCCGTCGTGCCGCAGCGGCCGCTCCTCCGCCTCCCCGCGTCGGCCGAGCGCCCTGCCCCGCGTCGGCCGAGCGCCTTGCCCCGCGTCGGCTGAGCGATTCTCCCCACGTCGGCTGAGCGATTCTCCCCACGTCGGCTCGGCGCCTGACTCGCCCCACGTCGGCTGAGCGAGGAACGAGCGAAGCTCTGAAAGCCCGCGGACGCCGCAGCCGGCGGCATCCGCGGAGTGCACTCGGGAGGCAACAATGACCTAGGGAGGCCGTTTGGGCACCAGTTCGGCCTCCCGATCCGCCTTTGGCCTCCCCACACGCCCCCGCGGGGGAGCGGCCGCCGGCGCACCCCGCCCCACGTCGGCTGAGCGACTGACTTTCCCTACGTCGGCTGAGCGACTCTCCCCGCGTCGGCTGAGCGAGGAACGAGCGAAGCCCTGACAGCCCGCGGACACCGCAGCCACCGGCATTCGGCCGTCGTTCGAGGCGGCCTGCGGAGGTGGGCGGCGCGCCCGAGAACGCACGGAAACGGCCCTCGATTCGTCGCCTCCCAGCGCGTCTGGTAATCTAATTCTTGTGACGCGGGGTGGAGCAGCTCGGTAGCTCGCTGGGCTCATAACCCAGAGGTCGCAGGTTCAAATCCTGTCCCCGCAACAGAAACAGAAGGCTCGGAATCGTAAAGGTTCCGGGCCTTCTGTGTTTAACGCGGCCGTCGGGCAGTGAACATGCGCACCCAAAACGTGGGGTAGTATTGATCTTGTAGCGCGGGGTGGAGCAGCTCGGTAGCTCGCTGGGCTCATAACCCAGAGGTCGCAGGTTCAAATCCTGTCCCCGCAACAGAAGGGCTGTTCGCGAAACTATTCGCAGAACTACCCACAAAGAATCGCCCTCGAGGAAACTCGAGGGCGATTTTGTGTTTCCGGGACCTTTTCGTCGCCGGTGCAGGCCTCGGCCACAGTGCTGGGCCGCTGGGCGCCGAATCTGCGCGCCCGTTAACGACTTTCAGGCTCGCCGAAGAGATCGGTAGGCCTGTGTGTGCCCTCTCGGGCGGTATCGGGTGCGGCTGTGCGGTTAGGTGCGCAGGGGTGGCCCGCCGGTCTCGTCCGACGGTGCGGGTCTGGCCTTGTCGGGTCGTTCGACGCCGGCCGGGTAGGTGTCGGTGTAGGGGTTGCGGAACTCGCGGTCGCGGCGGCGGATCAGGTTCGGCTTCGCGGGCCGGCCGCCGGCGGCGCGCATGTCCGCTTTGAACTTGTCGCTGAGGAAGGCGGCGATCTTGCGCAGGTTGAAGTTGGTGAGCAGGATCGTGACGATGATCTGCGCCGCGCCCATGCCGCGGACGCGGCGCCGGTTCGCGGACTGAATGTCTTCGGTGCCGCCGGCTTTGATTTGTGCGTTCAGGGATTCGATCGAGTTGCGGGCGTGGGTGTGGAACGTGTCCCACTCCTGGGTGCCGTAGTCGAAGGCCTGCTGGGTGCGGCGCATCTCGGCCTCGTCGAACGACGCCGAGTGCTGCCGGCAGATCTTGTCTGGGAAGTCAGGTAGGTCAGCGGCGTCCACGGCCGGCCGCTCCTTGTCGGCGATTTTCCGTGTCTGCAGCAGTTCGCGCAGCGGGCAGGTGACGGTCGGGCTGGGGCCGAGTGCGGGGCAGCGCAGCATGGTGCGGCCCTTCCCGTCCGCCTTCTCCTTCACGTGGAGCTTGAACGCCTTGCGAGCGCCGATCCGGGCCCGGTACGTCTCGGAATCGATGGTCCCCTGCGACTTTGCGATCGAGGCGTTCTGCAGGGCCGTGGGGGTGCCGGGGCAGTACGCACCGCCCTCGATGAAGAGGGCGCCGTTGGCGCCGCCCTGGACGCCGAGCCGGTCGACGCGGTAGTCGGTCGAGGGCGTGAAGCCTTCGGCGAACGCCGGCTCATGCAGGCGTTCGACGAGCGAGTTCGCCCAGTATCGCTTGTCGGCGTCGCCGATGCCGGGCTGCAGGCCGGTCGCCTTGGCAGCCCGCATCAGCGACACGGCTTCCTCAGCGACGTTCACGTTGGGCAGGCTCAGGGTCGCCGCGACGGCGAGGGCGGGGAAGCGGCGGCTGCCGGGTTTCTCGGAGTCGACGCGGACGGCGATGTTCGCTTCCCACCCCCAGGCGTAGTTCGTCGAGGTGGTTCCCTTGGTCTGGGGGCTGGCGGTGTCGAGTTCGCCGCGGCGGTTGTCGGTGCGCTCTCCGGTGCGCACATGCCATCCGGCGTAGGCGTCGACGGGCCCGGGTGGGAGTGTTCTGAGGTCGGCGGTGGCGGCCTCCTCGGTGACCTTCCGGGATAGGCCCTTCTTTGAGTAGCCCTTCGTGGTGGGTGTCCCGACATAGGTTTGGTCGAAGGAGAGGTCGATCTTCCTCGAGGCGCGGCGCACGTCGCGGGGCTGCTCGTTGAACGTCATCAGCAGGAACAATTTCGTGAATTCGTCCAGCCGGGCCTTCCGGGTCAGCTCGAGCGCCGAGTCGTGTGCGTTCAGGATCTGTTGGATCTCGGTGTGGGTTTTCGCTCGCCACCTCTCTTGCGGGAATGGATCCATCAGGTCGTTCATGCGGTGGAACGCACGGTGGGTGTTGCTGTACCAGCGGTTCTGTTCTGCGACGTGCTCGACGAAGCTCACAAAGGACGGTTCGAGGCCGAGGAGGGCGCGGGAGGCGTCGCTGAGCTCATGCTGGAACAGCCGGGCCAGGCGGGTGATGAAGATGGGCTCGCCGCGGTTGGCGAGCAGCATGCCGGTGAGGATCGCCCGGTCGTTGATCAGTGCGGGCCGCCCGCCAAAGCCCTCACCCAGGGAGTCCTCTGCGCGCCAGTCCTGCAAGCGTTCCAGCACGCCGGTCTTGCGGACGCGGGCCTCGAAGCGTTGCACGTCGACGTCGGGGAGGGCTACCTGGATGCGGCCACGCCCCATCACCTCCTCCTGGGTGATGCCGCCTAAGTCGCGGGCGAAGACGGAATAGTCGTGGTCGGTGTCGCCGGCGCTCATCGGGCGAGCTCCTCACCGGTGAGGAGCCCGAGGTAGGGGTCGAGGGCGGGTGTGCGGGCGTGCATGAGGAACTTGTCGAGGCTGGCAGCGTTCTTCAGCCCGGTGACGGCGAGGAGCACGTGCAGGGGGAGACCGTTATTGATGTGGTCGACGATCCAGCTCGTGCGGAGCCGGGACACGGTGGGTCGGATGCGGCAGGGGTGCTCGGTGAGGAACACCTGCAGGGCGTGAGGCGGGTACTCCGCGAGGCGATGCCCGCGGAACACGTACTCGTCCGCGTTCGCGCGGCCGTCGATGGCGCGCAGCAGGGTGCGGGTCCAGGGGTGGCGCACCGGGACGCGGCGGGGGTTCGGGCCGGGCACGGTGACGAACAGGCGCCCGTCGACAACATCGATGTCACGGAGACGGATCTCGACGAGGTCCTGGGAGCGCAGCCCGGCACCACCGGCGAGGCCAAGGATCGCGGAGGCATTCTGGCGCTTGTGGGTGGTGCTCAGGCTGTTCGCCCAGCTGTGCATCGCCGCGATCTCCGCATCGGTGAACGGCTTACGGCGCGTGGACGGTGCCGGTGCGGGCAACTGGGCCACCCGGGTGTCGGCGAGGCTCCTGGCGACGCTGGCGAGCTCCCGGGCGATGCCCCACCGGTGCCCCTCCGAGTGTTTCGGGTACTGGTCTTGCAGGTAGCGGTAAACATTTCGCTCAGTGAAGACACGGTCTGCGGTGAGCTCGCTGCCGGTCGTCGTCCACACCCACGCCGTGAATCGGCTCGCCATGGTCATGTGGCGGCGGACCGTTTCGAACTTCCGGAACTGCATCTGCACGGCGTTGCCGATGACGAACTCCCGCACCGCCTGCCACTGCGAGGCGGGGACGCGCGGGGCGTAGCGGATGATCACCGACCAGACGTGGTCGGGCAACTCAGGGTCAAGGGCACGCAGGTGCGCGTACCGAGCGGAGTCGGAGTGGAATTTGTCGTTGAGTCGGTCTTTTTCAATCACGTAGAGGCTGTGCGCGGCAGCCATTCGCGTTTTGAGGCGGCAAATCAGCTTCCAAAGCATGCCCGGCCACCAATGCCAACCTGAAATCCCAGATCATTGCTAATTAACGTGGAATCAATGGGTTCTGGTTGTGCCTCGTTCTGGGGGCAAAAGTCGCGATTTTGTCCAGAGCGGCGAGGTTCTTCAGGCCCGAAATCCGCAAGAATTCCTGCGGGGGAGTGCCGTGGGTGAGGTGGTGCAGGAGCCAGGTGGCCCGCATTCGGCTGGGCCGCACGTCCAGAGTGGTGTGCGCCCGGTGCAGGAAGTCCGTGACTTGCCAGGTGCGGGAACCGGACCGGCCCGGGACGAACACCCAGTCGCCGGGATCGAACTCGACAGCGCTGCGCTTCAGCGGCGGCTGCCAGTCGGGCAATACGGGGACGACGCGGGGCCGGCTCTCCCACACGATGACGACCAGCTGGTCGCCTCGGATGTCCATGCTGGAGACGCGCAGTTCCAGGATCTCCCGGGTGGCGAGGCCGGCGCCGAGTCCGAGGGCTAGCAACGTGAGCGCGTCGTGGCGGCGGCGGGAGGTGTTCTGGCCGAGCGCCCAGCTGTGGAGGGCCGCGATCTCAGCGGCGCTGTAGGGCTGGGTGGGTACCGACCGGGGGATCGGGCGTTGTTTCGGCAGGCTGTCGGCCGGGTTCAGCGCCCGGACCATCAAGGTGAGAGTGGCCCGGTGTGTGGCTCTGCTGCCGCGCAGGTAGTGGCCCATGCCGAGGTGCACGAACTCCTCGACCACGCTGGCACGGAAGATGCGGGTGCGCTCAAGCGGTGTGCCACGGCTCTGCCACGCCCACAACACGTACGCAGTCGTCGCCGGGAACAAGGTGCGCGGCTCGCGCCCGTTGGTGGCGGCGGCGTCCGTGACGGCGTCCTCGATGAACCCGCCGATCTCATCCCAGTACGGCAGGGCAAGCGTCGGCCGGTACCGGTACGGCTCCGCAGCTGCAGCGTTCACTGCAACACCGCTCGCGGGGACAGGACGATGATGCTGACCACAGGGGTGCTCTCCCGGGTGGTGCACCACACGTTCTCCAGGTGCAGGTCGATCAGCACGAGCATCGGATGCGACACCTCGCACCGTTCGACGTCGATCAGGTCGACCTTTTCGCCGTCGCGGCGCAGCGTCAACGTCTCGTCATCGTCGGTGCGTGCGATCCGGCACAGGCTGCGCCCGTCCAGGTCCAGCCAGTACCGGCTGCCCGACATGGTGGTGACGAGGTAGCGCCCGGCCATGTCATCCGTCAGCGTGGACAGTGCCTCTCCGGACCCGGGCATACTCACACCCCGGGCTCGGGTGGGTCGCCGGCGGGTGCGCGGTCGATGCTGCGGACCACAGTCGACCGCTGCCAGAAATAGTCCAGCAGGGCGGCTTCGGAGCCGACGGGCCGCATCTGCCAATACCCGGGTTCGCCCAGCGCACAGGACAGGATCTGCAGCAGCGGTCGTGTCACATCGTTGACCGAGCGCGACGCGAACTCACCGGGGATGCGAGTGACGACCATTGCGTCGAGGTCAAACCGGTACGTCGAACTGTTCGTCGTCACGATCCAGCAGCCGCCCTCATCGCCGTACAGGGCATCGGTGTCCGTCATACGCCTGCTCCCTCCGCTGCACCCCGGCTGCGCGTTCGGCGCAGCCGGTCGAAGACAACGCTAGAGAGTCCCCGGCTGCCAAACCGCCGACGTTAAGACAAAGATCCCCCTTTCCTGCTGCCACCTCGCTTTTCCGCGCATAGATGCATGCGACGGCGCACCCGCGCCGAGAACAGGCAGAACACATGCAGCAGAAGACCCCCGCACAGCTCCACGCCCACGCAGCCGCGCTCTGGCAGGCGGCAGAACCAGACGATACGTCCGCGCACTACGAACGAGCCGATGGCTTCGTTGCCGGCGTCTTCGGCGAGCTTGGCACTGGCTTCCCGCGGCGCCCGCTGAACTGGGCGCGCAGCCTGCACCGCTACGAACACCACGGGCGCGAAGGCGGCAGAGCGCCGCGCGAGAACACCCGCGACCGCAGCCAACTCCCGCCGGACGAACGCCGCATGGCCGAGTGGGCCCGCTACCAACGCCGCTTCAGCGACACCCTCTGCCGGTACCAGCAGATCCGCCTCGATCTCTCACCGGTGTTCCAATGGGACCCGCATCAGGCCGCCTGGCAGATGCGCCTCCACGAGTGCAAGCTTCACCGAGTTCGAACGGGAGGATTGCCGTATCTCAACCAAGACGACCCGCACGAGTTCGCTCTGGCGCGCTGGCTCGGGCGACAATTCCGACAGCTTCAGTACGGCACCCTTTCGGCTGGCAGGGCGCTCGCCCTCAGCCGATTGCTTGACCCGGACGCTGGCTAGGATCGGTTTCGCATCACCGCGGATCTGCCGTCCCGGTCATGTCGGCGCGGGCAAGTAGGGTGAGAGCACCCGCGGTCATCGAAGGACGTAGTCCGCTGGGTACGAGGAGAAGCACAACCACATGACGCCGACCACCAAAGAATCTCAGCGCGCCGAACTGCACAAGACCATCTGGCGCATCGCCAACGACCTCCGCGGGTCGGTCGATGGCTGGGACTTCAAGAGCTACGTGCTCGGCATGCTGTTCTACCGCTTCATCTCGGAAAATCTCGCCGCCTACATCAACAAGGGCGAGCACGAGGCCGGTCAGACGGTTTTCGACTACGCGCACCTCACAGACGCGGAGGCCGAGTTCGGGCGCACGGCGACGGTCGAGGAGAAGGGCTTCTACGTCCTGCCGTCCGAACTGTTCCAGAACGTGCGCCGGCGCGCACCCCAGGATGCGAACCTGAACGAGACGCTGGAGCGGGTCTTCAAAAACATCGAGGGCTCCGCGGTCGGCACCGACAGCGAAGACGACCTCAAGGGACTCTTCGATGACCTCGACATCAACAGCTCCAAGCTCGGCAACACGGTGGCTAAGCGCAACGAGAAACTCGTCAAGCTGCTCGTCGCCATCGGCGATCTGCCGCTCGGCAACTTCGAGGACAACTCGATCGACCTGTTCGGCGACGCCTACGAATACCTCATGCAGATGTACGCCTCGCAGGCGGGGAAGTCCGGCGGTGAGTACTACACCCCGCAGGAGGTCTCCGAGGTCCTCGCCCGCATCACCGTGATGGGCAAGACGCGCGTCAACAAGGTCTACGACCCCGCAGCCGGATCAGGATCCCTGCTGCTGAAGTTCGCGAAGGTGCTGGGCCCGGAGAACGTGGGCGGCTTCTACGGCCAGGAGATCAACCTGACCACGTACAACCTCGCACGAATCAACATGTTCCTGCACGACGTCAACTACGAGAAGTTCGACATCGCCCACGGCGACACCCTCATCGAACCGCACCACTGGGATGACGAGCCGTTCGAGGCGATCGTCTCCAACCCGCCGTACTCCATCAAATGGGACGGCGACGCCAACCCGCTGCTCATCAACGACGAGCGCTTCGCGCCGGCCGGCGTGCTCGCACCGAAATCGAAAGCCGACCTCGCCTTCACGATGCACATCCTGTCCTGGCTGGCCGTGAACGGCACCGCCGCGATCGTCGAGTTCCCCGGCGTGCTGTACCGTGGGGGAGCAGAGCAGAAGATCCGCAAATACCTCATCGACAACAACTACGTCGACGCCGTCATCCAGCTGCCCGCGGACCTGTTCTTCGGCACCACCATCGCGACCTGCATCATTGTGCTGAAGAAGTCGAAGTCCGACAACGCGGTGCTCTTCATCGACGCATCGGCCGAGTTCAAACGGGTCGGTAACAAGAACAAACTCACCCACGGCCACCAGCAGGCGATCCTGAGCACTCTTGAGGGCCGGGCGGATGCCGCGCACTTCGCGACTCTCGTGTCGAACGAGGGCATCGCCGCCAACGAGTACAACATCGCTGTATCCTCCTACGTCGAGCGGGAGGACACCCGCGAGGTCGTCGACATCGCCGAGTTGAACGCCGAGATCGCACGCATCGTCGCGCGCCAGGCTGAGCTGCGGATCTCGATCGACGCGATCGTGGCCGATCTGGAGGGCGACAGGTGAGCCGGGTCGACGACCTGATCGCCGAACTCTGCCCCAGCGGAGTTCCATTCAGGACGCTCGCCGAAACCGCTGAAGTGTCGTCTGGTGCGACGCCGTCCAAAACGGTCGCCGCATATTGGACGGATGGCACGATCCCTTGGCTGAGTTCGGGCGAGGTCAACAAAGGGACGATCTACGAAGCTGACACCTTCATTACGCAGGCCGGATACGACTCTTGTAGCACCAAAATTGTGTCGTCCGGGTCTGTCGTTATGGCGTTGGCGGGGCAGGGCAAGACGCGCGGGATGGTCGCAAGGACCCGTCTCGACTGCTGTACTAATCAATCACTCGCATCCATCGTCCCGAAGAGTGAGCTTGATAGCGACTTTCTGTTCTACTTCCTGAAGACGCAGTACTCCCGGCTGCGCGATGTGTCGTCAGGCGACGGTACTCGGGGAGGATTGAACCTTCAGATGATCCGGGCATACACGGTTCCGGTGCCGCCTCTCGAGGTGCAGCGGGAGATCGTGAGAATCTTGGATCAGTACACTCAGCTGGAAGCGGAGCTGGAAGCGGAGCTGGAAGCCCGACGCCGACAGTACGAGCACTACCGGACGGAGGTCTTCGCGTTCCCCGAAGATGGCGGCGTTCGCTGGTCTTCGCTCGGCAGCATCAGCGCCAAGGTGTCGTCGGGCGGAACACCATCGTCGGGTCGCGATGCCTACTACGGTGGACATATTCCTTGGCTACGCACCCAAGAAGTTGACTTCGGTTCGGTGGACTCGACCAGCATGTCCATTACGGAAGAGGGCCTCCGAAACTCGTCGGCCAAGTGGATCCCGAAGCACTGTGTCATTGTCGCGATGTACGGTGCGACTGCCGCGAAGGTTGCCATCAACGAGATTCCCCTAACGACGAATCAAGCGTGCTGTAACTTGCAGATTGACCCAGAACAAGCGGAGCACCGATACGTCTTCTACTGGATCGCCAGCCAGTATCAGCGGCTAAAGAACTTGGGGGAAGGCTCTCAATCGAACTTGAACGCGAGGAAGGTAAAGGACTTCCCAATTCCAGTGCCGTCACTTGACGAACAGAGGAAGATCGTTAGGCTCCTGGACAAGTTCGATGCACTCGTGAACGACTTGAGCTTCGGCCTCCCAGCTGAGCTTTTGGCGCGTCGCAAGCAATACGAGTACTACCGCGACAAGCTGCTGACCTTCGAGGAGGCTGCCGCGTGATAGAAACCCCTCCCAGGAAGTACGAGCCGATCGCTGTCACTGCGGAGAGCACCGTTGTCGCCGAGTATGTTCCTGATGCCCGCGCCTCGGTGGCTTACCAGTCCGAGTCCGCGCTGGAACAAGAACTCATCCGCTTGCTCCAGTCACAGGCGCACGAGTACTTGCCGATCACCTCGGAAGCCCAGCTCGTTTCGAACCTGCGCGCGCAGCTGGAGGCGCTGAACCACATCACCTTCACCGACGCGGAGTGGATCGATTTCTTCGAGACCAAGATCGCCGGCAAGAGCGACGGCATCGTCGAGAAGACCGTGCGCATCCAGGAGGACCACGTCCAGCTGTTGAAGCGGGATGACGGTTCGACGAAGAACATCACGCTCCTGGACAAGCAGAACATCCACAACAACCGGTTGCAGGTGGTCAACCAGTACGAGATCGGCCAAGGCGAGGGCGTCGCGAAGTACGCGAACCGCTACGACGTCACGGTGCTCGTCAACGGCCTGCCGATGGTGCACATCGAGCTCAAACGCCGCGGCGTCGACATCCGTGAGGCGTTCAACCAGATCGACCGCTACCAGCGCGACAGCTTCTGGGCTGGCTCCGGTCTGTTCGAGTATGTGCAGTTGTTCGTGATCAGCAACGGGACGCTGACGAAGTACTACTCGAACACGACCCGCAGCCAGCACCTCAAGGAAGGCCAGAGGCCGGGTAAGGGGAAGAAGACGTCGAACTCGTTCGAGTTCACGTCGTGGTGGGCGGATGCGCAGAACAAGCCGATCCAGGATCTGACGTCGTTCGCGAAGACGTTCTTCGCCAAGCACACGCTGCTGAACATGCTCACCCGGTACTGCGTGCTCACCGCCGACCGGCTGCTGCTCGTGATGCGCCCGTACCAGATCGTCGCGACGGAGCGGATCCTGCAGCGGATCGACATCGCCACGAACTACAAGAAACTCGGCACGGTCGCCGCGGGCGGCTACGTGTGGCACACGACCGGTTCGGGAAAGACGCTGACGAGCTTCAAGACGGCGCAACTCGCGTCCAAGCTGCCGAGTGTGGACAAGGTGCTCTTCGTCGTCGACCGCAAGGACCTCGACTACCAGACGATGCGTGAGTACGACCGCTTCCAAAAGGGGGCGGCCAACTCGAACACGTCCACGGCCGTCCTCAAGCAGCAGTTGGAAGACCCGGGCGCCCGGATCATCATCACGACGATCCAGAAGCTGTCGACGTTCATCAAGGCGAACAAGGGGCACGCGATCACGCAGGACCACGTCGTGGTCATCTTCGACGAGTGCCACCGCTCCCAGTTCGGTGACATGCACACCGGCATCGCGAAGGCGTTCAAGAAATACAACCTGTTCGGGTTCACCGGCACCCCGATCTTCGCCGCCAACGCGGGCACGGGCGGCAATCCCCAGTTGAAGACGACCGAGCAGGCGTTCGGCGAGAAGTTGCACACGTACACGATCGTCGACGCGATCACCGACAAGAACGTGCTGCCGTTCCGCATCGACTACGTCAACACCGTCAAGGTCGGCGCGGTCGTCGATAAGCAGGTGTCGGCCATCGACACCGAGAAGGCGCTGCTCGCGCCGGAGCGCATCAGCCAGGTCGTGAAATACACGCTGGAGCACTTCGACCAGAAAACCAAGCGATCCTCCAGCTATGAGCATTCCGTTGTGACGAACGTCGCCGAGTCGACCCGGGCCCGCCGTCAGGCCGAGGCGGTGCGGGGGCGCAAACGGGTGCGCGGCTTCAACGCGATTTTCGCGACGGCCTCGATCGACGCGGCACGCCGCTACTACAACCAGTTCCAGCTGCAGCAGGCTGATCTCTCACCGGATCGCCGGTTGAAAGTCGGCATCATCTTCTCGTACGGCGCCAATGACGCCAGCGATGACGGCATCCTCGACGACGAGGCCTTCGACACCGACGCGCTCAGCACAGACGCGCGCGGCTTCCTGGAGGACGCCATCCAGGATTACAACGGCCTGTTCGGCACCAGCTACGACACGAGCGCTGACAAGTTCCAGAACTACTACAAGGATCTCTCGCAGCGGCTGAAGAACCGGGAGCTTGATCTGGCGATCGTGGTCAACATGTTCCTGACCGGGTTCGACGCGACCACCCTGAACACCTTGTTCGTGGACAAGAACCTGCGCGCGCACGGTCTGATCCAGGCGTACTCGCGCACCAACCGCATCCTGAACTCGGTGAAGACCTACGGAAACATCGTTGCCTTCCGAGATCTCGAGGAGGAGACGAACGCGGCGCTCGAGCTGTTCGGCAACAAGGACGCCCGCGGCGTCGTGCTGCTCAAGCCGTACGGCGACTACTACTGCGAGTACGCCGACAAAGTGGGCGAGCTGTTGGCGTCGTTCCCGCTCGGGCAGCAGATCGTGGGGGAGGCGGCGCAGAAGGAGTTCATCGGGCTGTTCGGGCAGATTCTGCGGCTGGAAAACATCCTCACGTCGTTCGACGAGTTCACCGGCCACGAGATCCTGACCGCACGCCAGGGGCAGGATTACCGCAGCGTCTACCTCGACCTGTACGCGGAGTTTCGCAAGGACAAGGACGCCGACAAAGAGATCATCAACGGCGACGTCGTATTCGAGATCGAGCTGATCAAGCAGGTCGAGATCAACGTCGACTACATCCTGATGCTGGTGCAGAAGTTCCGCAGCCAGCACGGAGACGGCGACGACAAGGAGATCCGCGCCGAGATCACCCGGGCCGTGGACTCGAGCCCGTCGCTGCGGAACAAGAAGGACCTCATCGAGGCCTTCGTCGACTCCGTGTCGGTCGACGCCGCGATCGACGAGGAGTGGCAGGCCTTCATCGCCGCCCAGCGCGCGGCTGAACTCGAGTCGATCATCGAAGACGAGCGCCTCCGTGTCGATGAGACGCGCGACTTCATCGAGAAGGCCTTCCGCGACGGTGCGCTCCGCACGACGGGGACAGCGATCGCGACGGTGCTGCCGCCGGTGTCCCGGTTCTCGGCTGAGGGCGGCCACGGCGAGAAGAAGCAGCGCGTGATCGAGAAGCTCGCTGCGTACTTCGAGCGGTTCTTCGGGCTGGGGACGGTGGCCGAGTAGGGCTCGGGCGCCAGATCTGTCGGTCTGGACAGCGGAAGGGGCAAATCATCGAGTCAAGCAAAGTTTCTGCAGCCGTGGCGTTTCTAGGACAAGTCGATCGGGTCTCCCTAACGAAGGCTACGAGAAATCCGCGCTCCTTGACTCGCCTGAATGAGCTGGAATCACTTGGTGCGTACTAAGAGTCGGTTTGTCTCCGATAAAGGATCGGGCGTATTCGTGCGCGAACCCGAGATCGGCGCTGGAATGCGAAAGCTTGCCCCTTGCCTCGCGGCCGCGACCGTATGCGTCCCGCCAAAGTAAGAGATGGCATCGCAGCTCAGAACCCAGGCTCGGCGAATCGAGAGGAGCTTCATTCCTTATTGGGCCTGTGAGCGTTCGGCCGCCGGATGGATCAGAGTAGGGCGCAATCTCCGCTGTTCTTCGAAAGAGTGTGGTCATCGTTTCGTCGGCATGACTAGCGTGTGCCTTCGGCATTCCCGGTTCTCTCTTCCCCGACCAATTGGACCGCTCGAGCCACACCGCTTCCTCTCGATTCGAGCAATGGCCGAGCTGCCAGCGCAGAGTCTCCGCGATGACGGGCGAGGAGTCAGTCGGCGCTACGATCGGACTGTGAGCTTGCATTCAGAGAACGGCATTTACGCGTACTTCGACGGCGACGATGTCGGAGCGAATATCGAGCTGTGTCTACTTGAAGACAACGTCGGCGCCGCGTCTCAGATCAGCTCTCGCGTATCTCATGCAGTCCAATGGTTGCGAGGTTGTCTCGAACGGGACTTTTCTGGAGAGATCAGTTTTGCTGCTGGCGATGAAGTGCTTGCGTTTCTGCGAAAGATCCCTTCGAAGGAACAAATTGATCTCCTGCGATCAGAATTCGAGAAGCTAAGCGGGCTAACCATATCCTGTGGGTTCGGCGCGTCCGCTCGAGACGCCGCCAGCCGCTTGAGACTCGCAAAGCTACGCGGCAAGGATCGTTCGGAAGGTGCGCCCGTTGGATGAACGCCTGGTCATATTGGCTTCATCGCTCAGACCGGATGTCTACTTCAATATCATTGGGCATAATGCCCGGCAGGGAACCACTCAATTCGTCATTGCCGCTGTCGGCGATCTACCGGGAGGAAATCCCGAGAACCAAGCAACCGCGCTCCAGCACGGCCTTACGCAGTTCGTGCAGTCTCTAATGGATTCCACTTACCTCAAGCACTCCGCACCGACTGCGATCTACAAAGAGCCACTTGCGCGCCCGGACGAAATGAAGGCTTTCTTCGAGGAGATCGTCTGGGGCCGCCTCCAGTTCACATATCTTTCGGTGCAAGAGAAAGAGCTGACCCAGTTCCTGAGGGACCAGCGTGCTGCCGGGGCAGCATTTGACGTCACCGCCTGCAGAAATTCCGTGCTTGCGGGCGCAGTCGCTTGGCTGGTTTCGAGAGGCGGGTCTCCCATTCACACCTTCGAGATAAACACTGCGCAGGTTTTCGGTGAAGCGGACTTGCTTCCTTACCTTGGAGCAGATCAGTACACCTACCGAGACCTTTCGAAGTCTCCCCTTATTCGGGGCGCCACGCGCCGCATTAACGCGGGTACCATTCACAGGCGACGGTTCTGGCTAATCTCGGCCGCTGTGGCAGCTAGCGTGGGCCTGCTCGCGTTCATGATGCCTGTCGACCTTTCGACACCAATTCTTGCTGCAGCTGCAACCTTCGCGACGATCATGTCTGGAGTCGGGCTTGTCGTTCGCAGCCCCGACAACAGCTAAGTATCTAGCTCATGATCCTCGACTAGGCTGCAGCTAGTTCGGATAGCCTGCGGCCAGTCGCGATAGCCGCGTTGCGGCAGCCAAACCAGACTGCGTTTGACGCAGCGGCGTCGGACTGTCGCGGTCCGCACCGTGAACGCTGCACAGAGCAGTTCTCAGCGCGCGATTCATCTGTGGATGAGCGAATTCGCTCCTGTGCGGGTTAGTCGACCAACTGGCCAGCATTCTCGTCCACGATCTTTGATCGCGTCGTCTGGCCGGCTGCGTGCAAGGCCGCTGACTCGAAGGACGCATGCCCGGTTGTCCGACTGATCAGCTCCGCACTCAAGTCTCCCTTCGTGTAGCGATCGGTGAAATACCGACCCACTATCTCTTTAGGTTGTAGAGACGTCGGATCTAGCTGTGATGTGCCGAAGTGTCTCATGCTGCGATGTGTTTCTGATTCCTTCGGACTGTTCTCGTACGTGAAGGTGAGTGTTGACACATCATTGCCGGGCCGGAGGTCCCAGTAGAACGAGCGGCTGTCGCTCGTGCTCTGCTTCGTGTATGAGCGAACTGTTACGAACCAAAACGACTGACGGATCACGAAGTAGCCGGTGATCGGCCCACGACTACCGCCCTCGGGTATGTGGCTATCCGCAGTCGGGTGGTACGTGACTCGCCACAAGCCGTCAAGTCGCGGGCGATGCGCTGCAGATTGCAACCCGGGTAGTCGCCATAGCCATGCGTCCCAGAGCCAGAGTAGAACGGCTGCAAGGAGCGGCAACATCGCCAGCGCGCGAGCGAGAGCAGGAGCGAGGGTCACCCCGGAGAGGTACAAGGCGGCGGTATAGATAGTGCCGACCGCGACCACGATCAACCGGACCAGCGGGGCAGGCCGCCCCACTACGCGTCATCTCCATAGCCGAGATAGTTCCATGTAGAAATGACGAGTTCGAGGCCCATCGCCACAGTCCATTTCTGGGTGCTGTGGAAAAGGTACTTGATCTCATTTGGCTCGAGCATCCTGTCGTCGGCCTCGTTGCCCAAACGCTGATGCAGGGCCTGGAGCATCGCTTTGAAGCCCTGGTCGAGGTCGCGGCCGCTCATGAGTGTCGCGTCGTCGACGTTGTAGACGAGGCACTCCATGAAGTACGAAGGCATCTCAACAATTGTCCCTGCCGCAGCGAGGACGTTCTCCGCGTTCTTGAGCGCGCGAACGAAGTACTTGTATCGGCCCCCGGTAGCGGTGTTCTTCGCAATGCCATTGTCTGCTTGTTGCTGCGGCCAATTGACAATCTTCTTTCCATCGCTCGCCCAGACACAGCTCCCGGTCCTGTCCAGCGATGCGCTTCGAGCAGTGTCGCTGTATTGCTTGTAGAGGAAGCTGGGCACGATATCGATGCTGGGACGACTGCCCGACTTCGCGGCAACGTTTATGGCAATGTTGCCAGTGCCATCGACGTCGGCAGCTCCAAATTTTTGGGTGATTGCGGCGAGGACTTCGCCGCGCCACTTTTCTTTCGTCCAGGAACCGGTGTATGGAGTCGGAGCCGGGTTCGACGGTGTCACATTCGGAGCCCAGTCGTAGTAGAGGCATTCATGAAGTTCGATGACGATGTCCACGTCGCTGTCGAGCCGAACGTTCGTGTTGTTGCGGTAGCTGCCCTTGGCGTAGATCCGGTAGTCGGTACTGCGAAAAGCGGGATGCGCGCTGAACGCCTCACGCACCATGCGCTCGGCGCGATCCTGCTGATCTTTCTCAGTGTCGCTGGAAGGCTTGATCCAGCGAGACAATAAAGCGCTTCGGTCGGTCTTGTTCACTTGCAATGCTCCGGGTTCTGCCCTGAGAGCGCTCTGACATCGGGTACTCGCCAGAACGCTTTCACCTGAACGATTACAGGGCGATTGAGTAGGGTTTTGATGAGCGTAGCGGTGTTGTCCGACATGAGAGTTCGTGGCAAGCGAAGGCCCACTCTGCCAGGCTATAGATTCCCGTCGCACTCGAATGGGGCTGCGGTCCGTCTACTTGACTCAACTCAACTGAGAGCGGTCCCCAGGGTTCTTTGCTGGCCGTCAGTAGCACGAAGCGCCTGAAGCGCGCCCTCCTCTCCTCGTCGTCCCCCTCATCCTCGCCTCACCGCCTGCACGCTTGGTGGCTACTACGCCAGCGAGGACATCGAGAGTATGCGCGACAGAGATGCCGAGTACGACAGCTCCGATTGGGAGGTGCAGCAGGACGAATCCTGTGCAGACGAGTACCTGGAGCAGAGCATGTCGGAGCGGTATGAGGCGACAGGTTGGACCTGCTCGTACTCGCCGACGATGAATGACGACTGGCACGACGACGCCGTGTGCCGTAACGGCAACGAGGTCATCCGCCCGTACCTGCGCGAGTGGGATGACTTCGTGACCGAGGCCGAACTCATGGAGTCGGCGCGCGAGTACGCGGCCGAACTCAACGCCGGGTAACACGCCGGTGACCAAGCAGCTGCCGAACCCGTCACGCTGGGCGCAGCTTGACTTCAAGAGCCCTGCGCGCACTCGAATGAGTAGTTTGAATAAAACCGTGGGCTCGCTAACGTGTCTTCAGACGCGTGCCGCTCGGGCACACGGCAGTACCTGCGCAGGAGCCCGTATGACCAACGAAGTTGTCCGCCCACGAGATATTGTGACAAACGGCGAGCTTACCCAGACCGAAGCCCGAGCGAAATTGCAATGGGCAATCACTTGGTCCAAGGAACGTCGAGAAGGGTCCCGCGAGCGGGGCGCAGTCGAGACCCGAATTGATGTCGACTACCTAGACATGCTTCTCGCGCTCGCTGAGATTGGCCTCAGGAGCATGGTTCCGGGTGCGGAAGAGACGGCGGAGCTCGCAGCGGCAGAAGTACTAGAGTCCTTTGTCCCAGATACCCACAGGCTGGTGAGGAAGCCAGACGTACACGCCGTGAGGTTCGACGGCTCAAGAGGACATGCCGCGCAAATCATCGCCTGGGCGGGCAAGGACGTTTTTGGGTTGCTCGGTCAGACTTCCACTGATGCTGATTCGAGTGATGGAAGTCTCGTGCTCTCCCTCTGGGAGGAAGGATATGGCGAGTCCGGCTTTGACAAGGCGGAGCCCAGCGAGCGACTCCTTGCCTGGGCCGGAGACATCATCGTGATGGAAGAGTACAGCTACAACAAACGCACCTACTCTGAGCGACAGTTCGAGGCCGCGTTTGGTGAGAAGTTCGCGGTATGACTCGGCGTGAGGTTTAGCGCTCGCACGCGGTGGAGGAAAAGTGTCAGCCCGCGGAGGAAAACGGATTTCCTAGTCCGCTGACTTCCGCGCCCTGCCGGGTTTCGCGAACAGCCCACAGAAGGTAGTTCTAGGAACTACCGCCAGAATCGCCCTCGAGGAAGCTCCGGGGCGTTTTTGTGTTTCCGGAGCGGTTCTCGTATTTATTTCGGCCACGGGGGCGAATTCTGATCGGCGGCGGCGCCACTTTGGGCGGAGCGCTATTGGCTTTCACGCTCGCTGAAGTTGTCCGTGAGTTTTGGGGTTTGCCCTCTCGGGCGGTATCGGGTGCCGCGTGGCGGGGTATTTCCGCGGGGTTGCCCCCGCGTTCAGCCAGCTGCTCGCCAGCAAGGGGCTGTGATTGACAGATTGCCATCGAGACTCCACTTCGCGAATGAACACATACTGGGGTTGCCAGGAACTGGCTCAGCTGGATCGTCGCAAGAGTCTGGTGGAGATTGCGCTGTGATCCTGAACTTCATGGGGCACTCGGTATCGGGCTCCATGCCACGTGCCGCTGACCAAGCTCGCTATGCGCGCGCCGAAGTGGTCGTTTCTCCAGGCCGACAGCCTCCCCAGCTGGGAACGACGAGGCTCTATTGAGCCGCTTGGCTTGGCGAACTCGCCGCCGAGGCGCGGTGAGCCTGCAGTGCCTCGACTGACTGGACAGCGAACCCTGGATTCCTTCTCACTTGTGCGATCAGCTGATCAACCGATCAGCGGACAGGCGCAGCGAGCTGGGAGCGCATTCTGTCGGCCAGGCAGCAGACCGCGCGTGCTGTGGCGACGCACGTGGCGGCAGCGCCCCTCTCGTTGACCTCAATCCGACACGCCCAAACGCATGCCAAACCCCCATGTCGGCGGCACCCCATATGCTTCATGTGCCCCATTCTCACAGCTCAGTCACAGCTGACTCACAATTTTAAGGACTATCGATTTGGCCAAGCAAACTCGCTTCACATTCGACGGCGGCGCTGGCACGTACCTCGGTACTGCACTCCTCGGTGCGCTCGTCACCATGGTTACTCTGGGCATCTGCTACCCATTCGCCTTGGTGCTCAAGGAACGGTGGCGAGCCAAGCACACTTTCATCGACGGGCAGCAGCTGGTTTTCACGGGCAGCGCGACTGGACTGTTCGGGCAGTGGATCAAGTGGTTCCTGCTCTCGGTGATCACGCTCGGAATTTACCTCTTCTGGGTTGGGCCGAGGCTTCAGGCCTGGGTGACTGTGAACACTGAGTTCGCGTCGCCGGTCGCTCCGCTGCAGACGTGGGACCCGAGCCGGGCCGCTGTCGGCGTCTAACTGCGCAGCTCGAAAACGCCTCGCCAGCACCACGATGGCGGGGCGTTTTCTGTCGTCGCAGTCTTTTTCGGAGGAGGCGCTGTGTACTTGGCCCGCCGAGCGGTGATCGCCAGAGGGGGCCGCGAGTTGCTCGAACCATAGCGTGGCTAGCACCGGCGGGGACTGCGCGCGGATGGCCGAATCTGACATTCCCCGCTGTTTGCCTACAGGCTGGGATACGTGGAGCAGGCCGAAAACGGTGCCGCTGGCGCCCAGGAATGGCGCCAACAAGTGCGCTGGGGCTCTGTGGGGTCGCTTCGCGGGTGAGAGCTGCGGCTTCATCCCTGCCCGCCGGTTGACGTCCTGCGGTTCATGGCAGCGGATCCGGGCGCCGTGGTGCGTGACTCTGCTTCGGAAAACGCTCAGCGAGACGCGAGGGAGGGCGGTGAAATACCGGCTGGTGAACCGCGGACGAGCAGCAGGCGCCCGGTCCTGGTGTCGGCCGTCGTCAGCTCGGCTGTGCCTTTGCCACCCATCGCTACACTCATCTCACTCCCGTTGAACAATGGCTACTCATTCACCGTCGTGGATTGGGAAGCGAGGCCTGTTACGCCGCACACCGTCAGCAGCGAAAGATCCGGGGTAACTCGAACCGATACCCAGATTTGCGGGATCGGCGATGACTATTGGAACTACTGGATCCACCTGTCGCTGGCTACAACTCCGTGTGCGCTGGACCGTCGTTCTCAACCAGTGCTCGGAAAACGTGCGCCAGCATGTCTGAGCTCGTAGAGGGGCTGAGGACAGCTACGCGTCCTGTGGTTGTGGGTGCACCACGGCTGGCACCGAGAGCGGCAAATGGGGTTGGCCATGACTTCGTCTCGAGCCTCAGCGGATGACCGTCTCTGACGCCAATGCCGTGCCGGAGATCACCCACGAGGAATACTGCCATTTTGAGTTCGCTCACGTCACGCTCGGGAATTGCCTCGGTCAGCCGAAGACTGAGTTCGAGTAGTCCTGATGAGAATCCCCGCCCACGGCGTGCCCGAGTTCGGACCGGTCCGGCGCCCGGAAATGCCGGTCGGAGGCTGCCCAGCCGGCATCCCCGGAATCTGACGCGGTCGCGCCCGAGGGAGCGGACCCACGAATCCGGAGGCCGTCGTGAGTGGCAGCGCTGCCCTAGCACGTGGCGATGTCTCGATCGCCTCGACTAGCCGTCGCCGCCGTTGCCGCACTCATGGCGTTACTTCTGACGTGATGCAGCAGGGGGCGCCTAGCGTTACGGCGAGTTCGAGCCGGCCCATACGCCTCCGGCCGTTGACCCCGCAACCGCGTGCAAATGCCTGATCGCAGTGCCGCGAGGTCTCGCTCAGCAAAAAGCTGCCGAGCCCGATTGCGTCGAGATCGGCGACAACAAGTGGGATTCCCAGAGCGACTTGGCTCGAGTTGGCACGTCCCCGGTGGCGGAGAGTCAGCCCGGCGGTGGGATCGCCTGGGACGAAGCGATCAATCATGCAGGCACGAGCCAGCGCGTGTGCGGCCCGCTTGCCGACGGCGGCATCTCGAACGACGATGTCGTCCTGAACCTTGTGCGCGATTACCCCGACCCGGCGCGATTCCAGATCGTGCTCATGGCCGCCGCCGGCGTGGAGCCCATCAGCACGGGGCGACGCTGCGCACGACTGCCGCCAGACCGCAATCGGACGGGAGTCGGACGATGCGGTAGTTGGCCGTCCGGGGAGAAACCCATGGTGACGGCGGGATCGTGGAGTCCTCGGGCGAGTGGGAGCGCCCAACTTGAATCGCGCGCTGCAGGTTGTGAGTGCTCGTGAGCCCCCGAACAGCAGCCACTTGTGTGATTCTTCACGATGGCACTCGCCGTGGATGCTACGGCGCGGCGAACCCGCGCCTGAGACGCGGCGAGAGCCTGGCGGGAGGTTTCCACCTGCTCGTGGCCACGGAGTGTTCTCTGCCTTCGAGGCTAGAACAGGCCAATTGGGTGGGAGCGTGACCGGTTCGGGGGAGTGCCGGAGGCATCGCCGGTCTGAAAGTATGAGAAATTCAGCCCGAACGCCGATGGAGTTTTATGTCCGACCAGATGATCCCCGCCGGCTGGTACGCCGATCCGAACGATGCGTCGAAGCTTCGTTGGTGGGACGGTACGAACTGGCTGGACTATTTTGCACCCGCTGCTCCTCCGGCACCTGTTGTTGTGCGGCCGGTCGGACCCGCAGTGAACATCGCGGCACCGGTTCTCAGCGACCCTCCCGCGGCAGTCGAGGTTCTGGATGCAGACCCTGCGCTGGATCCGCAGGTCTCGCCATCCTTTCTGAGCCACGCGAAGAACCTGACGACCGGTCTTCCGGGCCTGGCCGTCGGACCGCTGGCTGCAGGCGTAGCGATGGCGTCGGCGGCGCTCGGCGCCCAAGCAGAAAAGTCAAGCTCGGCAGTCGCTGTCGCGCCGGCTGTTCCGCCCGCAGCACCCGCCGAAATCGTCGCTATCGCGCCCTCGGCCCCCGCTGCGCCGGAGGCAATCCCAGCTTCGGCCCCAGCCCGCACACTCCTTGATCACGCTGCGGACCTCGTTGGTGACCACCGTGTTCAGGGCGGGGCGATGGGGGCTGCCGGTGCAGCTCTCGCAGCAGGGGGAGCTGCCTCCTTGATCCGGAAGGAGGGCGCAGGACGGAGAGCATCGAAGATATTCCTCATTGGGCTGATCATCTTTGTGGTCGGTGTCTTCGGGCTTATCGGCGGTATCTCCGAAGCGCTCACGGGGCCTTCCGAGGTGACCACGAGTGGAGAGGTGACGAAGATCCAGTCGAAGCCCCTCGGCGGGTGCATCCCCACTGTCGAGTTTCAGGTTCAGGGGCAGACCTACACAACTCGTCCGAGCAAGTTCGAGACCTGCGTCTGGGAAGTTGGCGACACAACATCGGTCAGCTACACCGCCTCGTCTGGCGGAACAATCGCCCGCCTCGGAACGTCTACGTCGACAGCGTCGGCGATCCCGGGATCAATCATGCTGATGCTTGCGGGCCTCATCGTGTCGGCGTGGGCACTCATCCCCATCGCTATCCGCGCGGGGTCCATAGTCGGGGGCGCCTACCTCATCCGTCAGGGTCTTCGCCGGTCGAAGACCCAGGCGGATGCGGCGAGCCCTGACCAGACAGCCGACTAACTTCGACGGGCCCCGCGCCAGTACGTCGCCGTCGTACCCCTCTGTGTCCGACTCGTCGTCGCCGTCGAAACTGCCGAAGGTTTGCTTGAGTCAGACGAACCAACAGCAGTTCCCTCCGATGCAGGTCGCACGTGAGCTGAAGCGCACGCCCGCGTTCGTGCTCTTTGTGGAACGCGAGGCCCGACATCCGACCGCCGAGGAGAGAACATGCTCGACGCGGAGAAGAGCGCATTTCGTAGTGGACATCGCTCCGCGAGTCGACGGGTTTCGCGAACAGCCCACAGAAGGTAGTTCCAGGAACTGCCGCCAGAATCGCCCTCGAGGAAACTCGGGGGCGATTTTGTGCTTCCTGGGGGGATTCTGGCATCGGCGCAGCCTCACCCGCTCGGCTCGGACGGCGGGTCAGACGACTCACGCTGGGCCAGCACTGCAGTGGCGACGTTGCCGTGGATATTGCCCGCGCCAATGCGATGGAGCACGCCGTCCCGTTCGAGCGTGGCACGGACGGTTGGTTTCAGGCGGGCCAGGCGCAGCGTGATGCCGGCATCCTGAGCGAGGTCGACGACATCACGCATCGTCGCAGCGCCCTGGGAGTCGATGAAGTTCATGCCCGCACAGTCGAGAACGATGCCGGTCAGGCCGGGGTGCGAGTGGATGACGTCGCGCAGCCTGTCCTCCAAGGCATCCGAGGTGGCGAAGAAGAGCCCGCCGTCCATCCGCAGCACAGCGACACCGGGGTCCAGCTCGTCCTCAGGATGCTCGCTCAGCTCGCGGAAGACGTCGGTCCTGGCCTTCCGGGCGAGGATCGGGATGTGTGGGTGCGTGGCAACCCCGATCAGCCAGAGCAGCGACAGGCCGATGCCGATCAGCACGCCGGCCAGTACCCCGAAGGTGAGGGTGCCGGCGATGGCGGCGATGGCCACCCAGAAGTCGAAGGGCTGAACGCGGGCGAGGCGCCGCATCTCGGGGATGTTGATCATGCCCATGACGACGGCCTCGATGATCAGCGCGGCCAGGACCGGCTTGGGCAGCGCAGAGAACAGGGGGGCCAGCACGAGCAGCGTCAGGAGCACCATGACGCCGGAGGTGAGCGAGGCCAGCCCGGTGCGGGCGCCGGAGTGGTCGTTGAGCGAGCTCGCCGACAGGCTGGTGGAGACCGGCATGCCCTGGAACAGGCCCGCGCCGGTGTTCGCCAGCCCCTGCGCGACCGATTCCTGGTCGATGTCGACCTGGTAGCCGTGCTTGGCGGCGAACGTGCGGGCGTCGCCGGCCGTCTGGGAGAACCCGATCAGCACCAGCGCGATGGCGGCGATCGCCACGGTGCCCGCGTGATCCCACATCAGCCCGACATCCGGCAACGCCAAGGCGGGCAGGCCGCGCGGCACGTCCCCGACGAGCGCCACCCCGCGGTCGCCGAGCTGGAAGATCCAGGACGCGAGCAGACCGCCGACGACCAGCACCAGCGCGCCCGGCACCTGCGGGGCGATCCGCCTGAGCCCGAAGACGACGAGCAGCGAGATGCCGCCGACGATCGCGGTCGCCTGGTTCCACTCACCCGCCGTCCCCAGCCACGACCACAGTTCCTGGAACGAGTTGCTGCCGCTGGCCGGGCTGCCGGTGAGCTTGGGAAGCTCCCCGATGACGACATCGATCGCCGCCCCGAACAGGAACCCGGTCACCACGGCGCGGGAGAGGAACTGCGCAATCCAACCCATCTTAAGCACGGCCAGGAGCAGGAAGAGCACCCCGGATGCCAGAGTGATGCCCGCCACGAAGGAGGCGACGTCCACCTGCTCGGTGATGCCGGCGGCGACCACCGAGCTGGCGGCCACGGCGGCCAGCCCCGAGCTCGGGCCC
>NZ_MPZN01000031.1 GCF_002936985.1 Microterricola pindariensis
AGCCGGACCGCCCGTGCAGCTCGGCGCGACGGCCATCGCCGGTGCGCTCGTCCGCAGCGGGGTGGACGCCGACCAGGTGCAGGCCGTGATCATGGGCCAGGTGCTGCAGGCCGGCGTCGGCCAGAACCCGGCCAGGCAGAGCGCGATCGAGGCCGGAAGCCCGCGGGGGTCCAGCGGGGCGCCGCGTGCATCGCCGTCCTCGAGCTCGGCGGGGCCCGCGCCGACGCGGACGTCGACTCCCGACTGCTGCGCGAGCGGCAGCTCGGCACGGCGGCCGGGCTGCTCGCCGACCAGCTCTGGCTCGTCGTGGATGTCAGCCGCAAGGACGAGGACACGGCGGCGTGGGTCGCGGCCTGCCGCGAGATCGTCGATGTGCACGGAATCGTGGCGATCGGCGGGGGAGAGACGGCGACGCCGGGCTCCGTCGCCGCCCTCCGCCTCCCCGTGCTCTGGCACACGAAAGGATAGGCTGGGGAAGTGCTAGTTCTGACGCGTAAACCAGGGGAGAAGATCCTCATCGGTGACGACATCGTCATCACCGTGCTCGACGCTCGCGGCGACAGCATCCGCATCGGGGTCGACGCCCCGCGCGGCATCAAGATCCAACGCTCCGAGGTCGTCCAGGCCGTCGCGGAGGCCAACGCGGAGGCCACCGGCGCCGCCGGGAGCGCCGAAGAGCAGCGCCTGGTGCTGAGCCTCGGCAAGCTGGCCCCGCCCGTGCCGACCGCCCCGCCCGTCCCGGGCCCGGCCGCCGCAACAGAGTAGGTAAGGAGAGCGCCATGGCGCGATCAGTGGAACTCGGCGTCGACACCTTCGGCGACGTCACCTTCGACCAGGACGGCCACCCGCTCTCCCAGGGAGAGGTGCTGCGCAACCTCGTGCAGCAGGGCGTGCTGGCCGACAAGGTCGGCCTCGACTTCATCGGCGTCGGCGAGCACCACCGCGCCGACTTCGCCGTCTCGGCGCCCGAGGTCGTGCTGGCGGCCATCGCCGGCCAGACCGAGCGGATCCATCTGGGCTCCGCCGTCACCGTGCTGAGCAGCGACGACCCCGTCCGGGTCTACCAGCGCTTCGCGACGCTCGACGGCATCTCCGGCGGTCGCGCGGAGGTCATCCTCGGCCGTGGCTCCTTCACCGAGTCATTCCCGTTGTTCGGACTGCCACTGGACCGCTACGAGGAGCTGTTCGAGGAGAAGCTCGAACTCTTCGTCGAACTGATCAAGCAGGGCCCGGTCAGCTGGAACGGCACCGTGCGCTCCGGCCTCAACGAGCAGCACGTGTACCCGCACACCGAGTCCGGCACGCTGCGCACCTGGGTCGGCGTCGGCGGCAGCCCGGAGTCTGTCGTGCGCACCGCGCGCCACGGCCTGCCCCTGATGCTCGCCATCATCGGCGGCAGCCCCGTGCGCTTCGCCCCCTACGTCGACCTCTACCACCGCGCGCTCGCCCAGTACGGCCAGCCGCTGCAGCCCGTCGGCATCCACTCGCCCGGCCACATCGCCGAGACCGACGAGCAGGCCAAGGACGAGCTCTGGCCGCACTACGCGGTGATGCAGCAGCGCATCGGCCGGGAGCGAGGCTGGCCGCCGATGACCCGCGAGCAGTTCGAGGAGTCCGCCGGCCCGGACGGCGCGCTCTACGTCGGATCGCCCGAGACCGTCGCCCAGAAGATCGCCGCAGCCGTGCGCGCCCTGCAGGCCTCCCGCTTCGACCTCAAGTACAGCAACGGCACCCTGCCGCACGCGGCGCTGATGAGCAGCATCGAACTTTACGGCACCGCCGTGGCGCCCCGGGTGCGAGAGTTGCTCGAAACGTCAAAATAGGCCGTTCTTAACGCCGTTCCGAGCACGTTAACGGGTGGGCAGGGCATGTCCGCTGCGTAGAGTTATCGATGTCCCATCAGGCAAAGAGGCCCGCACGGTGTACCCACCAGCGCTGGCCGCGCAAAGGAATTTCGTGACTCAGCACTTCACCGACCACCGCACACTCTGGATCAGTCGCGAGGAGCGTGCTGAATCCATGATCCCGATCATCGGCTCGCTCTACCGCGACCACGGGGTGGTGACCTCCGTTCACGGACGTCGACTGCTCAACCGCTCCGCCATCGGCATCCTCAAGGCCCACAAATTCGCCAAGCAGGTCGACGACACCGAGCTGGACCTCGACGACACGCTGCGCGTGCTGGAGGCGCTGCGGGCACTCCGCCCCGGCCCGGCCTCTGTCGACATCGCCCGCCTCGTCTCCGGCTACGCCCAGCGCGGCGCCGGGCAGGAGCTCGCCGACTTCGTCCGCGATGAGATCAGCTCGGTGCTCCCGGCCGAGGGGGCCGCCCCGACCGGCGGCACCGACGTCGTGCTCTACGGCTTCGGCCGCATCGGGCGCCTGCTGGCCCGCATCCTGATCGCCCACGGCGGCCATGGCGACGGCCTGCAGCTGCGCGCCATCGTCGTGCGCAAGGGCTCGGCCAACGACCTGATCAAGCGGGCCAGCCTGCTGCGCCGCGACTCGGTGCACGGCGCGTTCGACGGCACCATCAGCGTCGACGAGGAGAACAACACGATCCTCGCCAACGGCACCCTCATCCAGGTGATCTACTCGAACGACCCCGCCTCCATCGACTACACCGCGTACGGCATCCACGACGCCATCGTCGTCGACAACACGGGCCGCTGGCGCGACGCGGAGGGCCTCGGCCAGCACCTCGCCTGCCCCGGCGTCGCCCGCGTGCTGCTCACCGCACCCGGCAAGGGCGCGTTGAAGAACATCGTGCACGGCATCAACCACGACGCGATCGAGGCGTCGGACACGATCCTCTCCGCGGCGTCCTGCACCACCAACGCCATCACGCCCGTTCTGAAGGCCATCAACGAGCGCTACGGCGTCGTGCACGGCCACGTCGAGACGGTGCACTCCTTCACCAACGACCAGAACTTGATCGACAACTTCCACTCGGGCGACCGCCGCGGGCGCTCGGCGGCGCTGAACATGGTGATCACCGAGACCGGTGCGGCCAAGGCCGTCGCCAAGGCGCTGCCCGAGCTCGCCGGCAAGCTCACCGGCAGCGCCATCCGGGTGCCCACCCCGAACGTGTCGCTCGCGATCCTCAACCTGCGGCTGGAGAAGACGCCGAACCGCGAGGAGGTCAACGCCTACCTGCGCGAGCTCTCGCTCGGCTCGACGCTTCGCCAGCAGATCGACTTCGTCGACTCGCCGGACATCGTCTCGAGTGACTTCGTCGGCTCGCACCGCGCCGGCATCGTCGACGGCCTGGCCACCATCGCCACCGACAACAACCTGATCCTCTACGTCTGGTACGACAACGAGTTCGGCTACAGCTGCCAGGTGGTCAGGGTGCTCGAGGTCATGGCCGAGAGCCACCCGCGGGTGTTGCCGGCACGCGCAGCCGTCTGACCCGCGGGGCAGGGCCCCGTGCCCGCCGGGCGGGTTACGGGGTCTTGCGCGCCCGCTCGGCGGCCTCCGCCTCGCGCCGGAGCTTCCGCTCCGCATCCGCCGCCGCGGCCTCCTCCGGGGTCGGCGCGGTGCCACCCAGGTGGCGGGGCTGCCACCACGCGCCGGTGCCGTCCACCGGGTACTCGCTCTGCAGCGTGTCCACCATCGCCTGCAGCTCCGCGTGCAGGGCGTGGGTGAGCTCGACGGGGTCGGCGGTGGGGCTGATCGTGATGGGCGGGCCGAACGTCACGCTGACGAGCGTCTTGTAGGCGTCCCGCAGCGTCGGCTTGTGGTTCTTGGTCAGCACGCGGTGCCCGCCCCACACGGCGACGGGGATGATCGGCGCCCCGGCCTGGGCCGCGAGCCGCACGGCGCCGGTCTTCAGATCGCGCACCGTGAACGACGCGTTCACGCCGGCCTCGGGAAAGACGCCGAGGAGCTCGCCGGCCTTCAGCGCGGTGACGGCCGAGTCGAAGGCGGCCGCGCCGGCCTTCATGTTCACCGGGATGTGGCGCATCCCGCGCAGCAGGAAGCCCAGCACGGGCTTGGCGAAGACGCTCTCCTTCGCCATGAAGCGCACCTTGCGCCGATTGTGGCACCAGATGACCCACTCGGTCAGTGCGAAGTCCAGGTAGCCGAAGTGCGTGATCGCCAGGATCGCGCCCCCCTCGTTCGGCACGTGCTCGATGCCGGTGACCTTGCGCTGGAGGCGCAGGAGGCCGAAGATCGAGCGCCCCACCGCGACCGCGCTGGAATAGATAGGTTCGCTGCCGTGGGTAGCCATAGCTGAACTTTACGTCCGCATGCATGCCGATATCGACATGTGATGAGGACTATTCTCTTTCCTCATCCGGATCGCGGTTCCCGCGCAGTTTCTCGATCTCGCGGCGGTCGCGCTTCGTCGGTCGCCCGGCGCCCCTGTCGCGCACCGGAAGCAGGGCCAGCTCCGACTTCGGCGGCGGGGGAGGCGTCTTGTCAATGAGGCACTCGGCGGCGATGTCCGCCCCGACGCGCTTGACCACCAGGCGGCGCACCTCGACGATCCGGTCGAAGCCGGAGATCCGGATGCGCACCTCGTCGCCGATCCGCACGCCCTGCGCCGCCTTGACCCGCTCGCCGTTGATGCGCACATGGCCGGCCCGGGAGGCCGCCGTTGCCGCGGAGCGCGTCTTGAACAGCCGAACGGCCCAGAGCCAACTGTCGACGCGTGCCGTGCCTTCCTGTGCCATCCCTCAAGACTAGGGGAGTCCCGGTGCCCGGCCTCGGGGTCGGGGGAGCGTAGCCTTGCAACGGAGGCACCATGACCCTGAACCCTTTCCCGCCGGCATCCGCACCGCGCGACAGCGGCGACGCCTGGGTGTTCGGCCCGGACGGCAGCAAGTTCTGGGGCCGCTATGGGGCGGCCGGCCTGCTGGTCGCCGACCGGAGCCGGGGCGTGCTGTTGCAGCACCGCGCAGAGTGGAGCCACCACGGCGGCACCTGGGGGCTGCCGGGCGGTGCCAGGCACGCGGGTGAGAGCGCGGCGGATGCCGCCCTGCGCGAGGCCAACGAGGAGGCCGGCGTTCCGGCCGCCGCCGTGCGGGTGCTCGGGACCTCCGTGCTGGACCGCGGCGTGTGGAGCTACACCACCGTGATCGCCGAGGTGGTGACGCCGTTCGAGGCGGTCATCAGCGACCCGGAGAGCATCGCGCTGGAATGGGTGCGGCCGGAGCTGGTCGCGGAGCGCGCCCTGCACCCGGGCTTCGCCGCGAGCTGGCCGAGCCTGCGCCTCCGCCTCCCCGGCACGGCCGCTGGCTAGACTCGACACCGTGAGCGGGAACGAGACCGGGCAGGCGCAGGTGAGCGACCGGGTGCTCACGGTGCCCAATCTGCTCAGCTTCTCCCGGCTCCTGCTGGTGCCCGTCTTCCTCGCCTTCCTGGTGCAGGGGCAGGATGCCGCGGCCCTCATCGTGCTCGTCATCTCCAGCGTCAGCGACTTCCTCGACGGCTACATCGCCCGTCGGTTCAACCAGATGAGCAGGCTCGGCCAGCTGCTCGACCCGGCCGCCGACCGGCTCTACATCTTCGCCGCGATCATTGGGCTGGCCTGGCGCGACCTCGTGCCGTGGTGGATCGTCGGGCTCATCGTCGGCCGGGACGTCTTCCTGCTCGTGCTCGGCGTGATCCTGGCCAACTACGGCTACGGCCCGCTCCCGGTGCACCAGCTCGGCAAGGTGGCCACCTTCGCCCTCTTCCTCGGGCTGCCGCTGATCATGCTGGGGCTGGCCCTGCCGGCGATCGCCGTGTTCAGCCAGCCCATCGCCTGGGCGGTCACGCTCTGGGGGGCGTTCCTGTATTGGTGGGCCGGCGCCATCTACCTGATCGAAACTGTGCGCGCGATTCGCCTTCCCCGCGCATCCCTGCCCCGCCAATCCGATACGCTGGAACCCTAGGGGAGGTTACCGTGGGCGATTCCGAGCAGAAGAACTCGAACAACGAGGGTGCTGCGCCGTTGAACCACACACAAGCGCACCCGAAACTGGTGGACACGACGCTGGCTTTCAGCCGCGAACTGGCCGCGCAGCTTGTGTCGATCGACGGCGATATCAGCGAGGAAGAGGCGGATGCGATCTCTGCGTTGCCCTCCGGATCTGCGATTCTGATCGTTCGCCGTGGCCCCAATACAGGGGCCAGATTCCTCCTGGACGGCGACGTCACGAGCGCCGGCCGCCACCCGGATGCCGACATCTTCCTCGACGACGTGACCGTCTCGCGCCGCCACGCCGAGTTCCTGCGCCACGGCACCGCGTTCGAGGTCAAGGACCTGGGCTCGCTGAACGGCACCTACTTCGACGGCGTGCGCATCGAAACCGCACTCCTCAGCGATGGAGCAGAAGTCCAGGTGGGCAAGTTCCGCCTCACCTTCTACGCCTCGCGGCGCGACCTGGCACAAACGGCGAGCGAGTAGTGCCCGCCTCCACGGCCAGGGCTCGCAGCGCCGGGCCGGCCCCGATGCTGAGCATCGGGCAGGTGCTGGCCAGGCTGAACCCGGAGTTTCCCGACCTCACCCCCTCCAAGCTTCGTTTCCTGGAGGAGCAGGGGCTGGTCACGCCGGCGCGCACCGAGTCCGGCTACCGCAAGTTCTGCGCCGCCGACGTGGATCGGCTGCGGCTGATTCTGTCGATGCAGCGTGACCAGTACCTGCCGCTCAAAGTGATCCGCACCTACCTCGACGAGCTGGACGCCGGGCGCGAGCCCGCCCTGCCGGGGGTCGTCTCCGGTCCGTCCATGCTCTCCGCCGTGCGCCGCTACAGCCGCGACGAGCTGCTGCGCGAGTCCGGCGCCTCCGCCGCGCTGCTCGACGACGCCATCTCCGCCTCGCTCGTCTCGCCCTCCGAGGTCTACACCGACGACACCCTCAACGTGGTGTGCGCCCTCGTCGAGCTGCAGCGATCCGGCATCGAGCCGCGCCACCTCCGCGGCTTCCGCGGGGCGGCGGAGCGCGAGCTCGGCCTCATCGAATCGGCCCTCGCACCGCTCGCGAGGCGCCGGGACTCCTCCAGCAGGGCACAGGCCGCGGAGCGCGCGCATGACATCGCCGGGCAGCTCGCGGTGGTGCGCAGCAGCCTGATCCGCTCCGCGCTCGGCCGCCTGACATCATGACCCGGCGACACGCCGAATCCATTGCGCGGATGTCGTTGCCGGGCGGCCTCGCTGTCGATAGCGTTGCACGTGTGGGGCGAACGACGCCCCGCACCGTTTGAGAGGCAATCGCATGAGTGAACTCAGTCGAAGCGAGCACGACCGCTACGACCTCGGTCTGCTCTTCACCGACGGCCTGCCCGAACTCGACGACTCCGCCGGTTACCGCGGCGCGGTCGCGGCCCGTGCGGCCGGCATCACCTACCGCCAGCTGGACTACTGGGCTCGCACCGAGCTCGTCGAGCCCACCGTGCGCGGGGCCGCCGGCTCCGGTTCGCAGCGGCTCTACGGCTTCCGCGACATCCTCGTCCTCAAGCTCGTCAAGCGCCTGCTGGACACCGGCATCTCGCTCCAGCAGATCCGCACGGCCGTCAACCAGCTGCGCGAGAGCGGGGTCAGCGACCTCGCCCAGACCACCCTGATGAGCGACGGCGCCAGCGTTTACCTCTGCACCTCCGACGACGAGGTCATCGACCTGGTCAGCCGCGGGCAGGGCGTCTTCGGCATCGCCGTCGGCAAGGTGCTGCGCGAGGTGGAGACCAGCCTGGTCGAGCTCAACGTGCAGACGGATGCCGGCGACGAGCTCGCCGCCCGCCGCGCCACCCGCAAGAAGATCTCCTAAGCGGATCTCGATACGGCCGCAGACGGCCTACTCGATCAGCGGAAGTCTCACGCTGGGCGCCGCCGCTGGGTGGGCCTGCATCCGGTTGTTGATCCTGCATCCGCTGGGTGGGCCTGTCGACACCGGGCACCGTCTGCCGGTCAGCGGATGCGGGCCGCGAAAGGGCGTGTTTCGGCACGTTTCCACGGCGCGTCGGCTGTCGCATCCGCTGAACGGCTGACGGCGCGAGCCAACCGGGACTAGGCGGTGGGCGTCTCCGCGTACTTCTCGATCTTCGCGGTGCGCAGCACCCGGTCCAGCAGCTGGTCGAAGTAGCGCGCCATCTCCTGGGCGCTGTCGCCCGGCCAGATGTGCAGCGGCTGGGCCGCGCCCTGCGCCTGCTGCAGCGAGGTGCGCTCGGGCAGCTGGGGGCTGAGCACCAGCGGGCCGAACATGTCGCGCAGCTCCTTGATGCGGAACTGGTGCTCCAGCGAGGCGGTGCGGGCGCGGTTCACGATGATGCCGAGCGGCTGCAGGCGCGGCGACAGGCCGCGGCGGATCTCCTCGATCGCGCGCAGCGCGCGGTCGGCGGCGGCGACCGAGAACAGGCCGGGCTCGGTGACGACGGCGACGCGGTCGCTGGCCGCCCAGGCGGTGCGGGTGAGCGCGTTCAGCGACGGCGCGCAGTCGATGAGGACGAGTTCGTAATCTTTCTCAACATTCGCCAGGGCCTCTTCGAGCTTCCAGATGTCGCGGATGCTCGGGTGCGGGCCGTCGAAGTTGATGGCGGACGGGCTGCCGATCATCACGTCGATCACGCTGCCGGCGCGCCCCTTGGTCCAGCCGGAGGGCGCGATGGCCGAACGCACGACCTTCTCTTTGGGCGCGGCGAGCACATCGGCGACATTGAGGTGGCCCGCGAGCTGGATGTCCATGCCTGTCGACACGTCGGATTGTGGGTCCAAATCCACCACGAGGGTTCGGATGCCGCGCGCGAAGGCCGCCGATGCAAGACCCAGAGTCACTGTGGTCTTGCCGACGCCTCCCTTGAGGGAGCTGACGGAGAGAACGTGCACAAGAAGACACGTTACCTTCACTAGTCTTAGAGAACCTAACCGTCGGCTGAATGCCCGGGGCGTTTGAAAGGCTTGCATGTTCCAGAAGATCCTTGTTGCCAATCGAGGCGAGATCGCCATTCGCGCATTTCGTGCTGCAGTCGAGCTCGGGGCGAAGACCGTCGCGGTGTTCCCCTATGAGGACCGCAACTCCCTGCACCGCCTGAAGGCCGACGAGGCCTACCAGATCGGTGAGCCGGGTCACCCGGTGCGCGCCTACCTCGATGTCAACGAGATCATCCGGGTCGCTCTCGACAGCGGCGCCGACGCCATCTACCCCGGCTACGGCTTCCTCTCCGAGAACCCGGAGCTGGCCGAGGCCGCCCACGCCAACGGCATCACCTTCATCGGCCCGCACAAGGAAGTGCTGGAGATGGCCGGCAACAAGGTCACCGCCAAGGAGCACGCCATCGCCGCCGGCGTGCCCGTGCTGAAGTCCACGCCGCCCTCGCGCGACGTCGAGCTGCTCATCTCCCAGTCGGACGAGATCGGCTTCCCCATCTTCGCCAAGGCCGTCGCCGGCGGCGGCGGGCGCGGCATGCGCCGCGTCAACACCAAGGACGAGCTGCGCGGCGCCCTCGAAGAGGCCATGCGCGAGGCGGACAGCGCCTTCGGCGACGCCACGATGTTCCTCGAGCAGGCCGTGCTGCGGCCCCGCCATATCGAGGTGCAGATCCTCGCCGACAGCCAGGGCGGCACCGTCCACCTGTTCGAGCGCGACTGCTCCGTGCAGCGCCGCCACCAGAAGGTCGTCGAGATCGCCCCGGCGCCGAACCTCAGTGACGAGAAGCGCGCCGAGCTCTACGCCGACGCCATCGCCTTCGCCAAGTCGATCAACTACGTCAACGCCGGCACGGTCGAGTTCCTGCTCGACACCGCGGGCGAGCGCGCCGGCCAGCACGTCTTCATCGAGATGAACCCGCGCATCCAGGTCGAGCACACCGTCACAGAAGAGGTGACGGACGTCGACCTCGTGCAGGCGCAGATCCGCATCGCGGCGGGGGAGACCCTGGCCCAGCTGGGCCTGGAGCAGAAGGACATCAAGCTCCGCGGCGCCGCACTGCAGTGCCGCATCACCACCGAGGACCCGACGGCCGGCTTCCGCCCGGACACCGGCAAGATCACCACCTACCGCTCGCCGGGCGGTGCCGGCATCCGCCTCGACGGCGGAACCATCAACCCGGGCGCCCAGATCAGCCCCCACTTCGACTCGATGCTGGCCAAGCTCACCTGCCGTGGCCGGGACTTCGAGGCCGCTGTCGCCCGCTCCAAGCGCGCGCTGGCCGAGTTCCGCATCCGCGGCGTCTCCACCAACATCTCCTTCCTGCAGGCCGTGCTCGAGGACCCGTCCTTCGCCGCCGGCGATCTGAGCACCTCCTTCATCGACGAGCGCCCGCAGCTGGTGCGCGGCCGCGTCTCCAAGGACCGCGGAACCAAGATCCTCAACTGGCTGGCGGATGTCACCGTCAACCAGCCCAACGGCAAGCCGGTCTCCCTCGTGCACCCGACGGACAAACTGCCGAAGATCGACCTCAGCGCCCCGGCGCCGGCCGGATCCCGGCAGCGTCTGCTGGAGCTCGGCCCGGTCGGCTTCGCCGCGGCCCTGCGCGCGCAGACGGCCCTCGCCGTCACCGACACCACCTTCCGCGACGCCCACCAGTCGCTGCTGGCGACCCGCGTGCGCACCCGCGACCTCGTGGCCGTCGCACCCTACGTCTCGCACCTGACCCCCGAGCTGCTCTCGGTCGAGGCCTGGGGCGGCGCCACCTACGACGTCGCGCTGCGCTTCCTCGGCGAGGACCCCTGGGAGCGCCTGGCCGCCCTCCGCGAGGCCCTGCCGAACATCAACATCCAGATGCTGCTGCGCGGCCGCAACACGGTCGGCTACACGCCGTACCCGACCGAGGTGACCGACGCCTTCGTGCGTGAGGCCGCCGCGACCGGCGTCGACATCTTCCGCATCTTCGACGCCCTGAACGACGTCTCGCAGATGCGCCCGGCCATCGACTCGGTCCTGGCCACCGGCAGCACCGTCGCCGAGGTCGCCCTCTGCTACACCGGCGACCTGCTCGACCCGGCCGAAGAGCTGTACACGCTGGACTACTACCTGCGCCTGGCCGAGCAGATCGTCGACTCCGGCGCGCACATCCTCGCCATCAAGGACATGGCCGGCCTGCTGCGCCCGAGCGCCGCCGAGAAGCTCGTCGGCGCCCTGCGCGAGCGCTTCGACCTGCCCGTGCACGTGCACACCCACGACACCCCGGGCGGCCAGCTTGCGACGCTGCTCGCCGCGGCCCGCGCCGGCGCGGACGCCGTCGACGTGGCATCCGCCCCGATGGCCGGCACCACCAGCCAGCCCTCCGCCTCCTCGCTCGTGGCCGCCCTCGCACACACCGAGCGCGACACGAACATCTCGCTGGACGCCGTGTCGAGCCTCGAGCCGTACTGGGAGGCCGTGCGCCAGGTCTACCGCCCGTTCGAGTCCGGCCTGGCCGGCCCGACCGGCCGCGTCTACAAGCACGAGATCCCCGGCGGCCAGCTCTCCAACCTGCGCCAGCAGGCGATCGCACTCGGCCTGGCCGACGACTTCGAGCTCATCGAGGACATGTACGCCGCCGCCAACTCGATCCTCGGCCGCGTGCCCAAGGTCACCCCGTCGTCGAAGGTCGTCGGCGACCTGGCCCTGGCCCTGGCCGCGGTGCGCGCCGACCCGGCCGACTTCGCCGCGAACCCGGAGAAGTACGACGTGCCGGACTCGGTCATCGGCTTCATGGCCGGCGAGCTGGGCGAGCTGCCCGGCGGCTGGCCGGAGCCCTTCCGCAGCAAGGTGCTGGCCGGGCGCAACGTCCGCATCGGCGTCACCGAGATCAGCCAGGAGGACCGTGACGGCCTCGCCGGCGACAGCGACACCCGCCGCTCGACCCTGAACCGCCTGCTCTTCCCGGCGCCGACGCGCCAGTTCGAGCAGATCCGCGAGCTGTTCGGCGACCTCTCCAGCGTCGACACGCTGGACTACCTGTACGGCCTGCGCGCCGGCGGCGAGCACGTCGTCGAGATCTCGAAGGGCGTGCGTCTCTACGCCGGCCTCGAGGCCATCGGCGAGGCCGACGACAAGGGCATGCGCACCGTCATGACCATCCTCAACGGCCAGCTGCGCCCCGTCTTCGTGCGCGACCGCAGCATCACCGTCGAGGCCAAGTCGGCCGAGAAGGCCGACACCTCCCAGCCCGGCCAGATCGCCGCGCCGTTCTCCGGCGTCGTCACTCTGCAGCTCGAGGTGGGGGCCGCGGTCGAGGCCGGGCAGACCGTCGCCTCGATCGAGGCCATGAAGATGGAAGCGGCCATCACCTCGCCCGTCGCGGGAGTGATCGAGCGCCTCGCGATCCCCAAGACGCAGCAGGTGGATGCCGGCGATCTTCTTGTGGTTGTGCGTCCGCGCTAAGGTTGAACCGCTACATCTGCGCGAAATAAGGGGAAAGACACCGTGCCCAACACGAAGACGAGCGACGACGAGTTCCACAGCGAGCTGCCACCGGAGACGGTGGACAGCCTCGCGTCGTCGTTGCCCGAGAGCCTGAGCATTCAGGTCGATCTCCCGGCCGCACCGGCCAGAGTGATGCCGGCCGACGAGGTCGCCGTGGCGATCGACGAGGTCGCCGTCAACCCGGGCTACGTCGAGTCGTCCGCGCCGTCGACGACCTCGATCGAGGTCGTCACGCCGCCGCTGCGCCGCTCCAGCTATGCGGCGGTGGCCTCGGCCGCCGCGGCCCCGGCCGCCTCGCCGTACGAGGCCCTGCTGGCGACGGATGCCGCGGCAGCAGCCGCCCAGCACTCCCGGCGCGACCGGGTGCGCTCGGAGCACGTCGACATGGCTGGCGGCTACGAGGCGCCCGTCGAGCACAGCCGCGGCGACGGCCCGGAAGACGCCGGCATGCTCACCGCCGACCGCCTGCTCGAGGTCAACCGGCGCACCCGCCCGGCCCCCAAGGGCGGCTGGAACCGGTTCGTCTACAACGCGACCTTCCACGGCGTGAACCTCGGCGACTCCGCCAAGGTGCGCGCCGAGCAGGCCATGACCGACCGCATCGCCAAGCAGTTCACCGGCGGCACCCGCTTCGTGCCGATCCTCACCCGCAAGGGCGGCGTCGGCAAGACCACCGTCACCACGCTGCTCGGCATGGCCCTGGCCGATGCCCGCGAGGACCGCATCATCGCCGTGGACGCCAACCCGGACCGCGGCACCCTCTCGGAGCGCGTCACCAAGCAGACCCGCGCCACCGTGCGCGACGTCGTCACCAAGGCGCACACCATCACCGGCTTCACCGACTTCTCCTCGCTGGTCTCCCGCGACGAGACGCGCCTGGACATCCTCGCCTCCGACACCGACCCGATGCTCTCCGAGGCCTTCGACGAGAACGACTACAACGTCGTGGCCGACCTGGCCGCCCGGTTCTACTCGATCGTGCTGACCGACTGCGGCACCGGCATCGTGCACTCCGTGATGCGGGCCACCCTGCAGCGCGCCGATTCGATCGTGATCGTCTCCGGCGGCAGCGTGGACGAGGCGCGCCTGGCATCCGAGACCCTCACCTGGCTCGAGGCGAACGGCTACGGCGACCTCGTGCGCAATGCGGTCGTCGCGATCAACACGGCCACCCAGGGCACCAACCTGGTCAAGCTCGAGGAGATCGAGTCGCACTTCCAGTCGCGTGTGCGCGAGATCGTGCGCATCCCGTACGACCCGCAGCTGGCTGCCGGCTCCGTCGTCAACTACGAGGACCTCAAGCCGCTCACCCGCCACTCCGCCCGCACCCTCGCCGCGCTCGTGGTCGAGGGCCTGCCCGCCGACCGGGGCATGTAAGCGCGCATGACCGTCCGTGAGATCCGCCTCTTCGGCGACCCCGTCTTGAAGACCGTTTCCGAGCCGATCACCGTGATCGACGCGCGCGTGCGCTCGCTCGTGCAGGACCTGATCGACAGCGTCAAGCTGCCCGGCCGGGCCGGCGTCGCCGCCCCGCAGATCGGCGTCAACCTGCGCGCGTTCAGCTACAACGTCGACGGCGAGGTCGGGTACATCCTGAACCCCGTCATCGAGGAGCTCTCCGGCGAGCCGGAGGCCGTCGGCGAGGGCTGCCTCTCGGTGCCCGAGCTCTGGCACGACACCGTGCGCTACCCCTTCGCCCGGGTGAGCGGCGTCGACCTCGACGGCAAGCCCGTCGAGCTCTCCGGCACCGGCCTCATGGCGCAGGCGCTGCAGCACGAGACCGACCACCTGGACGGCAAGCTCTACCTCGACCGGCTGACGGGCGACGCCCGCCGCCTGGCGATGAAGCAGGTCCGCGAGTCCAGCTGGTTCTAGCGCGGATGCCGCGGCGCCCGTCGCCGCGGGCGTCTCTCCGCGCGTCGGCTTGAGCCGCCTGCCGCCGCGGACGCCTCCCCGCACGTTGGCTTGAGCCGCCGGCCGCGCCGCGGGCGCCTCTCCGCACGTCGGCTCGAGGTGGCCGCGCCGCGAGGAACGAGCAGCGCAGCCGCCGAAGCCTGGGAGCCAACCCGACACGGTCGCCCAAGCATCCGGTTTCTGCACGGTGTTGGCTTCGGTCGCTGGCGCTCCCTCGAGCCAACGGGGAGTTCTCACAGGCTGAGCCTGTCGAAACCCCCGAGTTGCCCCGTGCACGCTCGAACGACGAAGCGGGCCGGCCACCGAGGTGACCGACCCGCTCCGAGCGCACGCGCGACTGCGCCCACGCGCTACTGCTGGACGCTGATGCCCTCCGTGGCGGGGGCGCCGGCGTACATGCTGTCGATCTCGCCCGCGAAGTCCGCGAGGATGATGTTGCGCTTGATGCTGAGCTTCGGCGTGAGGTGGCCGCTGGCCTCCGTCAGCTCCAGCGGCAGCACCCGGAACTTGCGGATCGACTCGGCCCGCGACACCGTCTCGTTGGCGGCGTCGACGGCGCGCTGCAGCTCGGCCAGCACGGCCGGGTTGGCGCACGCCTCGTCGAGTGTCATCGCGGCATCCTCGCCGTTGTTGTTCAGCCAGACCGGGAGCATCTCCGGGTCGAGCGTGATCAGCGCGGAGATGAACGGCTTCTGGTCGCCGACGACGACGACCTGGCCGACCAGCGGGTTCGAGCGGATGGGGTCTTCGAGGCCGGCCGGGGCGACGTTCTTGCCGCCGGCGGTCACGATGATCTCCTTCTTGCGCCCGGTGATGGTGAGGAAGCCGTCGGAGTCGAAGGAGCCGATGTCGCCCGTCTTCAGCCAGCCGTCCTCGAACGCGTCGGCGGTGGCCTCCGGGTTGTTCCAGTACTCCTGGAACACGCAGATGCCCGTGACCAGGACCTCGCCGTCCTCGGCGATGCGCACGGCATTGCCGGGGAGGGGCGGGCCGACGGTGCCGATCTTGGACTTGTTCGCGAGGTTCACGGTCGCCGGGGCGGTGGTCTCGGTGAGGCCGTAGCCCTCGAGGATGACGATGCCCAGCGAGTGGTAGAAGTGTCCGAGGCGCTGGCCGAGCGGCGCGGAGCCGGAGACGGCGTACTTGACCTTGCCGCCGAGCGCCGCACGGATCTTCTTCAGCACGAGCGCGTCGAACAGGCGGTACTTGAGCTCGAGGCCGAGGCCGACCCGGCCGGCCTCTGCGGCCTTCGAGTGGGCGATGGCGACATCCGCTGCCTTGCGGAAGATGGCGCCCTTGCCGCCGCCCTCCGCCTTCTGCTCCGAGCTGTTGTAGACCTTCTCGAACACGCGGGGGACCGCGAGCAGGAAGGTGGGCTGGAAGCTGGCCATGGAGGGCAGCAGGAAGCGCGTGTCCGGCTGGTGGCCGACGCGCACGCCGGCCTGCACGCAGAGCACGGTGATGAAGCGGGCGAACACGTGCGCGGTCGTGATGAACAGCAGCGTCGAGGCGCCACCCGGGGCCTCCAGCACCTCCTTGAGCGCGACCTCCGCGTTGCGGGAGAGCTCGACGAAGTTGGAGTGGGTGAGCACGCAGCCGCGCGGCTTGCCGGTCGACCCGGAGGTGTAGATCAGGGTGGCCATGTCGGCGCCGTTGGCGAGGTTGCGGCGGCGCTCGATCTCGGCATCCGGGATCTCGGTGCCGGCGGCGGCCAGCTTGTCGAGGTCGCCGAGGTCGATCTGCCAGACGTTCGCGACGGCGGGCACGTCTGCGCGCACCTCGTCGAAGCGGGCGAAGTGGTCCGGCGTCTCCAGGATCACCGAGGTGGCGCCGGAGTCGGTCAGGTTCCACTGCACCTGGCTGGGGGCACTGGTCTCGTAGATCGGCACCAGGATCGCACCGGCGAACCAGGCGGCGAAGTCGATGAGTGTCCACTCGTAGCGGGTCTTGCTCATCAGGCCGATCTTGTCGCCGGGCTGGATGCCGGAGGCGACGAGGCCCTTGGCCAGGGCGACGACCTGGCGGTGGAACTCCGCGGCGGTGACCGGGGTCCAGCCGTCGCCGTTCGGCAGGGAGAACAGCACCAGATCGGGTGTCGCCGCAACCCGCTGGATCAGCAGGTCAGTGACATTGGCCTGGGGATCGGCCGCCACGAGGGCGGGCGTTGAGAATTCTTGCACGGCAACTCCTTTGGTACCGGAAATGTGATACTCCCACCTTATCGGCGCACGTGCGCACGGGCGCGCAACGTGCCGGGCAGGGCCGTCCCGGAAAACGGATGGGATTACACTCTAATGTGGTGCGCGCCGCTGCCCTTCGCCGGGCCCGACGGCGCCTCCCTCTGGAAACCCATTGAAAGGCTGTGGCGCGTGCACGCGATCGGAATCGACATTGGCGGCACGAAGATCGCCGGGGCGCTCGTCGACGAGTTCGGTTCGATCGTGAAGAGCGAGCGCGTGCCGACGCCCGCCGGCGACCCGCGGCAGATCGAGGACGCCGTCATCGCGATGGTGCAGTCCCTCTCCGTCGGCGAGCAGGTCGCCGCCGCCGGCGTCGCCGCCGCCGGGTTCATCGACGCCGCCCAGTCCACCGTCTACTACGCACCGAACATCAACTGGCGCAACGAGCCGTTCCGGGCTGTGCTCGAGGAACGCCTCGACCTCCCCGTCATCATCGAGAACGATGCCAACGCCGCCGGCTGGGCCGAGTTCCGCTACGGCGCCGGCCGCCTGTACAGCGACATGGTCACCCTCACCATCGGCACCGGGGTCGGCGGGGCCATCGTCAGCGGCGACCGCCTGTTCCGCGGCGGCTTCGGCGTCGGCGCCGAGCTCGGCCACCTGCGCGTCGTTCCGGACGGCCTGCCCTGTGGCTGCGGCGCCCGCGGCTGCATCGAGCAGTACGGCTCTGGCCGGGCGCTGCTGCGCATGGCCAATGAGTACGCGGATGCCGGCGGCATCGGCCAGGGCCTGGCCGAGCTGCGCTCCGAGCGCGGCGAACTCCGTGGAGAGGACGTCGCCCAGCTGATCACCGCCGGCGACAGCGGGGCGCTGGCCGCCCTCCGCCAGCTCGGCCACTGGCTCGGCCAGACAGCCGCCAGCCTCTCGGCCGTGCTCGACCCGCAGGTCTTCGTCTTCGGCGGCGGTGTGGCCTCGGCCGGCGAGCTGCTGCTCGACCCCATCCGCACGGCCTACCTGGAGCACCTCCCGGCGCGCGGCTATCACCCGGAGCCGACGTTCCTCGTCGCCGAACTCGTCAACGACGCCGGCGTCGTGGGCGCAGCCGACCTCGCTAGGCTGAGCACGAGCCAGAAGTAGGGAGGTGACGCCATGTTCTACTGGATCATGAAGAACATCGTCATCGGGCCGATCCTGCTGGCGCTGTTCCGTCCCTGGGTGACCGGGTTGGAGAAGGTGCCGAAGTCCGGGGGAGTGATCCTCGCCTCCAACCACCTCTCGTTCATCGACTCCATTTTCCTGCCGCTCGTCGTCGAGCGGCGCATGGCGTTCTTGGCCAAGAGCGAGTACTTCACCGGCAAGGGCCTGAAGGGCGCGCTGACGCGGTTCTTCTTCACCGCGTCCGGCCAGCTGCCGATCGACCGCTCCGGCGGCAAGGCCTCCGAGGCCTCCCTGAACACCGGCCTGGCGGTTCTGGGCCGCGGCGAGGTGCTCGGCATCTACCCGGAGGGCACCCGCAGCCCCGACGGCAAGATGTACCGCGGCCGCACCGGCGTCGCCCGGATGGTGCTGGAGGCCGGCGTCCCGATCATCCCCGTCGCGATGATCGACACCGAGAAGGTGATGCCGATCGGCAAGCGCCTGCCCAAGATCCGGCGCATCGGGATCGTCATCGGCGAGCCGCTGGACTTCAGCCGCTTCGAGGGAATGGAGGGCGACCGGTTCGTGTTGCGCTCTGTGACGGACGAGCTGATGTACGAACTGCGCGCGCTGAGCGGGCAGGAGTATGTCGACGTCTACGCCAGCTCCGTGAAGGAGCAGAGGGCCGCGCTTTCGCGCTAGGCTCGTGAGCATATCGGCGGCCGCTTCCGGCCGCCGTTCATTCCGACATCCCTCTGATGTCGCCTCGAGAAAACAGGAATAGTCCCGTGGTACACCCCACCGAACCGGTTGTTTTGGCAGATCCCTCTGTGATTGCCGGTCTGGACTATTGGCGCACGCTCCCGATCAAGCAGCAGCCTGACTGGCAGGACCCCGAGGCGACCGCAGCGGCATCCGCCGAGCTCGCCACGCTGCCGCCGCTGGTGTTCGCCGGCGAGGTCGACCAGCTGCGCACCCGTCTGGCCGCCGCGGCCCAGGGCCAGGCGTTCCTGCTGCAGGGCGGCGACTGCGCCGAGACCTTCGCGGGAGCGACGGCCGACCAGATCCGCGACCGGGTCAAGACGGTGCTGCAGATGGCCGTCGTGCTCACCTACGGCGCGTCGATGCCCGTCGTCAAGATGGGCCGCATGGCCGGACAGTTCGCCAAGCCCCGCTCCAGCGACAACGAGACGCGCGGCGACGTGACCCTGCCCGCCTACCGCGGCGACATCGTCAACGGCTACGACTTCACCCCCGAGTCGCGCCAGGCAGACCCGCAGCGACTGATCAAGGGCTACCACACGGCCGCCTCGACGCTGAACCTGATCCGTGCCTTCACGCAGGGCGGCTTCGCCGACCTCCGCCAGGTGCACAGCTGGAACCAGGGCTTCGCCGCCAACCCGGCCAACCAGCGCTACGAGAAGCTGGCCCGCGAGATCGACCGCGCCATCGGCTTCATGGCCGCCTGCGGGGCCGACTTCGACGAGCTGAAGCGCACCGAGTTCTACACCGGCCACGAGGGCCTGCTGATGGACTACGAGCGCCCCCTGACGCGCATCGACTCGCGCACGGGAACCCCGTACAACACCTCATCGCACTTCATCTGGATCGGTGAGCGCACCCGCGAGCTGGACGGCGCACACGTCGACTTCCTCAGCCGCGTGCGCAACCCGATCGGCGTCAAGCTCGGCCCGACCACGACGACCGACGACATGATGCGCCTGGTCGACAAGCTCGACCCGAACCGCGAGCCCGGCCGCCTGACCTTCATCACCCGGATGGGCGCCGGCAAGATCCGCGACGCGCTTCCCCCGCTGCTGGAGGCCATCAAGGCCAGCGACGCCCTGCCGCTCTGGGTCACCGACCCCATGCACGGCAACGGCATCACCACGCCGAACGGCTACAAGACGCGTCGTTTCGACGACGTCGTCGACGAGGTCAAGGGCTTCTTCGAGGCGCACCGCGCGGTCGGCACGAACCCGGGCGGCATCCACGTCGAGCTCACCGGTGACGACGTCACCGAGTGCCTCGGCGGCAGCGAGCACATCGACGAGGCCACGCTGGCCACGCGCTACGAGTCGCTCTGCGACCCGCGCCTGAACCACATGCAGTCGCTGGAGCTGGCCTTCCTGGTCGCCGAGGAGCTGGCGGCAGACAAGCAGCGCTAGCCGCTTCGAGCCGAGACGACGGATGCCGCGCCCCACACTGTGGGGCGCGGCATCCGTCGTTTGAGCGGCCCGCCCGCGCAGGGGCTCGCGGGGCGCAGGGGCTCGCGGGGCGCATGGGCGCGCCGGGCGCATGGGCGCGCCGGCGCTCCCGCACCGGCAGGGCCAAGCGGGGCCGGTCGTTAGAACGTGACCTGGGCCTTGACGAAGACGGAGGAGCCTCGCTCGAGGAGCTCGCCGGCCGGGGGATCGGTTGAAACCGCCTTCGCCAGGACGATGAGCGCCTCCGGGAAGTTGTGGCTGACCTCGAAACCGGCGTCCTTCAGCGTCTGGATCGCATCCTGCAGGCTCATGCCGACAACATCGGGAATCGCGATCAGGTCGGGGCCCTTCGACACGGTCAGCACGATGGTGGACCCGGGCCGAACGGGCCCGTCGCCCTGCGGCGAGGCGGAGATCACGGCGCCGTCCGGCACGTTCGAGTCGAAGACGGGGTCGGTGGTCTCGACCTCCAGGCCCGCCTGCGTCAGTGTCTCCGTTGCCTCGTCGACGCCCATGCCCGCGACGTTGGGGACCGGGCCGGCCGAGACGACGAGGCTCATCGTCGACCGCTCATAGGCGGTCTCGGCGACGGGGTTGCCGTCGGCGTCGAGCACGGCGATGACGGACCCGGCCGGCTGCTCGTCGGTGAAGCGCACGTCGCTCGCCTCCGCGAGCGTGAACAGCGGCGAGAGCTGGGCGCGGGCGTCCGCCTCCGGCAGGCCGACCACGGCGGGCACGGCGACGATGGCCGGGCCGGTGGAGACGCAGAGGGTCACGGTGCTGCCGCGGGGCAGCGCGGTTCCGATGGCCGGATCGGTGCTGGCGACGAGATCCGGCTTGATGCTCGGGTGGGTGCAACTCGCGGTCGCGTCGGCCGGCTGCAGGCCGGCCTCGGCGATCGCCGCCGTGGCGACGTCGACGCTCTGCCCGGAGACATCGGGAACGCTGGCGCGGGAGCCGGGGCCGGAGCCGAAGTACCAGCCAGTGCCGGCGGCGAGGCCGGCGAGGAGCACGATGGCCGCGAACAGCCAGTAGCCGCGGCGCTTGCGCGCGCCGGCCTTGCCGCGCAGCAGCACGGCGCTGTCGGCCTCCGCCGCCTCGACGGGGCCCGTGCGGTGGCGGGCACCCAGGATCTGGGTCTCGGCGTCGGAGCCGGCGAAGTCGTCGACGCCGCCCGCCAGCGCGCCGCCGCCGAGCACCATGGTCTGGGCGAGGGGGCCCGGCAGCACCGTGGTGGCCGCGGTGGCGTTCGGGTCGACGGCGCCCGGCATGCCCGCGGTCACCGCGAGCAGCTGCTCGAGCATGGCGCCGGCATCCCGCGGCCGGTCCTCCGGGTCGCGGGCGGACGCCCAGAGCACGAGCTCGTCGAGCTCGTGGGGGAGCCCGGCCACCTTGAGGCTGGGGGCGGGAACGGAGTCGTTGGCGTGCTGGTAGGCGATCTGCATCGGCGCCTCGCCGACGAAGGGCTGCTCGCCGGTGAGCATCTCGTACATCATGATGCCGAGGGCGTAGATGTCGCTGCGGGCGTCGGCGACGCCGCGGGTGACGAGCTCGGGGGAGAGGTAGGCAATCGTGCCGAGCAGGGCCTGGCCGGTCGCGGTGTTCGCGCTGGCCGCGCGGGCCAGGCCGAAGTCGCCGAGCTTGATGCGGCCGTCGTCGGCCAGCAGCACGTTCTCCGGCTTCAGGTCGCGGTGCACGATGCCCGCCTTGTGCGCGGCGGCGAGCCCGCCCAGCACGGCGGTGACGATGTCGACGGTCTGTTCCGGGGTGAGCTTGCCGTAATCCTTCAGCAGGTCGCGCAGGGTGATGCCCGGCAGGTACTCCATCACCATGTAGGCCATGTCGGAGTCCTGGCCCTGGTCGAAGACGTTGACGACGTTGGGGTGGGCCAGCCGCGCGGCGGAGCGGGCCTCCTGCACGAAGCGGGTCTTGAAGGTGTCGTCGTCGGCCAGGTGGCCGTGCATGATCTTGATCGCGACGCGGCGCTCGAGGCGCAGATCGGTGGCGAGGTAGACGGTCGCCATGCCGCCGCGGGCGATGCGGGAGCGCACCTGATAACGGCCGTCAATCAGACGGCCGATCATCGGGTCATTCGGTGTGGAGCTCACCGTTGAAGTCTAGGAAGTCCTGGCTGGTAAACCCCGGCAAAACACCGCGAAGCGGCGCATTGACACGGGGTTGTTATCAGATCTCGTGCCGGAGACGCGTCGCCCCGGGCGTGTCGCCCTAGCCGAGCTGGGCGAGCCAGCTGCGCGCCGAGTGCTCCCAGTTCGCGTAGAGCTCCGGGTGTGCCGAGATCTGCACGGCCTGCGCCGCCTCCGTGACGCTCATCGACTGCCAGCCGTGGATGTCGAAGAGCCCGCGCGGAACGATGTCGTTGTCGTTGGGCGCCTGGCCGAAGAAGGCGAGGGTGGCGTACACCGGGTCCGTCAACTGGGCGGGCGTGCCCCAGCCGGAGCTCGGCCGCTGCTGGAAGAGCCCGAGCGAGTCGCGGTCGCCGTAGTGGATGTTCCGCAGCGTGGATTCCTGTGCGGCGGTGGCCAGGGCGATGACGATGGCCTCGTCGCTGGCGCCGATGGAGCGGGCCACGTCGACGATGATGCGCGCGTTCTCGCGCATCTCACCGCTGAGCGGAACCGTGTCGGCGCCGGCGGCGTGACCGGCGGCCGCCTCGGGGACGACCTCACGCACGAGCACGGCCGGGGCGAGCGCGGCGCCCGGCAGGGCAAGCGTTTGCCCCGGGTAGATGATGCTCGACCAGCCGAGCCCGTTGGCGTCGAGCAGGGCCTGCACCGAGACGCCCGCTGCGCCGGCGATGCCGCTGATCGTGTCGCCAGAGCCCACGGTGTGGGTGCCGCCGGAGCCCGCCGATGCGGATGCGGTGGAGGCGGCGGGCGCTGGCGCCTCGCCGGCATCCGGCAGCACGATGGTCTGGCCGGGGAAGATGAGGCTCTGCGCGTGCAGGCCGTTGGCGCTGAGCAGCACCTGGCTGCTGATGCCGTGGGCGGCGGCGATGCCGCTGATGGTGTCGCCGCTGGCGACGGTGTACCGGGAGATCTCGGAGGACGGGGTGGCCGGCGCCGCGGCGACCGCGATCGGGCTGCCGCCGAGGCTGAGCTGCTGGCCGGGGAAGATGACCGCGGACCAGCCGAGGCCGTTCTGCGCCAGCACGGCGGCCGTGGAGAGGCCGAAGCGCGCGGCGATGCCGCTGACGGTGTCGCCCTCGACGACGGTGTAGCTGGAGGGCGCGGGGGCAGCGGTGACGGCTGCCGGGGCTGCTGTGAGCTTGGGCGTCGGAATGGCGGCGCGCGGCTTGAGCGTCGGCTTGGGCGTCGTCGCGGCCTCTGCCGGTTGCGCGAAGTTCAACGACACCGCGATCGCACTGGCGACGGCGAGCGGGATGGTGACGAAGGAGGACCGCCGTTTGGCGGATGCGCGGAGCGCCGCGCGGCGTGTGGTCGTGCCTTCGATTTCGTTCATCGCCCGATCAGTCTCATGCCCTGGTCCCCGTCCACTTGACCCCTTCACCGTGGCAGAGAAGTGATCGAGAGTCAATCACTGTGGCCAGAGTGTCGGAAGTGCTTTCGTGTGACTGGTGTGACGTAAGTGACAAAAGTGCTTGATGCGGTAAAAGTGACCAAGATTCGACTGTTCGCACAATCCGGCTGCGGCGCGCTGGTTTGCAGCGGAGCGTCGACGTGGCACTCTTAGAACGTGACCGATGTGTTCTCAGGCCGACAGTGGCTAACTATCCCCGACCTTGTTGACCTTCTCGGCGTTGGCCAGAGCCGTGTGCGCCGACTCATTGAGGACAAGCACCTGCTCGCAGTGCGCCTCGACGGCGTGCTCAAGGTGCCCGCCGACTTCCTGGACGAGTCCGAGCCCCTGACCGCGCTGCGCGGCACGCTGTTCGTGCTCGCCGACGACGGCTTCAGCGACGATGAGGCCATGGAGTGGCTGCTCAGCGTCGAGGAGAGCCTGCAGGCCGCCCCGATCGACGCGCTGCGCGCCGGCCGCAAGGCCGAGGTGCGCCGCGTGGCGCAAGCGCTCTCCTAGGCTCTCCCGCTGGGTGAGCCTGTCGTCACCGCGGTTTCGACAGGCTCATCCAACGCCGGCTGCTATGCCGAGCGCTTGGTGACGGTCTCGGCCAGCTCGCTGAGCTGCGCGATCGCGCGCCGGCTGAGTGGGGACGGGCCGATCGCGGCGATCGCGGTGCGCACGTTGCGCGAGATCAGCGCCTCCACCTCGTCGACGGCGCCGCAGTCGATGATCGTGTTCTGCAGCATCCGCACCTGCGTCTCGTCGAGCTCGGCGTCACCGAGCAGCTCGTCGATGGCGCGCCTTGCGCCCTGCGGCATGAGGCCCCTGGCGATGGCCACCAACACGGTGCGCTTGCCCTCGCGCAGGTCGTCGCCGCTCGGCTTGCCCGTGACGGCGGCATCGCCGAACACCCCGAGCAGGTCGTCGCGCAGCTGGTAGGCCACGCCGAGCGGCAGGCCGAAGTCGCGCAGCGCTGCCAGCTGCGCCGGCGTGCCGCCGGCGAGGGTCGCGCCGATCAGCAGGGGTGCCTGCACGCTGTACTTCGCCGACTTGTAGACGATCACGCGCTCCGCACGCTCGCGCAGCTCGTCGTCCGGGCGCCGTAGCCACGCACTCTCCTCGAGCACGTCGAGGTACTGCCCCGCTGTCACCTCGGTGCGCATGTGGTTGAAGGCCGCGCGGGTGGCGCGGGCGGCAGCCCTGTCCTCGAGCAGCTCCAGGCCCTCGTCGAGCAGCTCATCGCTCCAGCCGAGCAGCAGGTCTCCGAGCAGGATCGCGGCGGCGCGACCGAAGGCGGCGGGATTGCCCGCCCACTCGGAGTCGGCGTGCAGCGCCTCGAAGAGTCGGTGGGCGGATGCCGAGCCGCGCCGGGTGTCGGAGTTGTCGATGATGTCATCGTGCACGAGGGCTGCGGCGTGGAAGATCTCCAGCGCGGCCGCGACGGAAACGATCGCCCGCAGGTCGCGTGCCGGCTCCTCGTCATCGGCGAAGGGGTCGAAGCCGGAATCCGAGCCGGTGACCGACTCGAAACCCCAGTAGCAGAAGAGCGCACGAAAGCGCTTACCACCGCTGAGAAACTGCCGAGAGAACTCCACGAATGGGTTCAGCTCGGGGCTGATCGCGCGCACAATGGGAGCACGGTCCGCGAGGAATTCTGAGATGCGTGAATCGACAAGGTCGACCAGTCGGGTGCTTTCTGCCACGCGCCTAGCCTAGCCATCGAAGCGGCGATAGAATGATGTTGATATCTCGACACGATCCCGAGACTGAAGGGAATGAGATGCCACTTTCTGAGCAGGAGCAAAGGCTCCTGGAGGAGATGGAGCGAAGCCTCTATCGCAATGACGCCGATTTCGTCGCGACCGTCGGAGCGCCCAGGGGGCGCCCCAGCTACCGTTCCATCGCACTCGGCGTGCTGATCACCGTTGCCGGCATCGGCGGGCTTCTCGCCGGCGTCATGCTGCACCAGCTCGTGATCGGAATCATCGGTTTCGTGGTCATGTTCGGCGGCGTGCTGCTGGCGATCAAGCCCTCGAGGTCGATCCCTGTCGAGCCCCCGGCCAGCGCCAGGGGCAAGGCCCACCCGTCCCGCGCGGACACCGGCTTCATGGACAAGATGAACAACCGCTGGGACCGTCGCCAGGACGGGCAGGAGTAGCCCTCCACCCGCGCTGCACCACCGCTTCGAATTCGGGGCCGATCCACACGGATCGGCCCCTTTTTTGTACCCCCGAGCTCCTGTGGGAGCCGCACGTGTCAAAATCCCTCCATTTCACTCCACGTTCAACATCCGCAGGATTCTGCGGATGCTTGCCGCGCCTTCCGCACGATTCTTGCCGATATCGTTGTTTTGGGGTGGTAAGTGGAGTAAAGTGGAGTGAACTCGGACCTTGGCCTGAATTGCGGGGGGTGATGGCATGTTCCTTGGAAGCTACGAGCCCAAGCTCGACGACAAGGGGCGCCTGATCTTGCCCGCGAAGTTCCGCGAGGAACTCGCCAGCGGCGTCGTCGTGACCCGTGGGCAGGAACACTGCCTCTACGTGTTCAGCGCACGCGAGTTCGAGAACCTGCACGAGAAGATCCGCCAGGCCCCTGTCTCGAGCAAGCAGGCCCGCGACTACCAGCGCGTGTTCCTCTCCGGGGCGAGCGCCGAGACGCCGGACAAGCAGCACCGCGTGACGATCCCCGCCACTCTCCGCAACTACGCCTCGCTGGAGCGCGACCTCACCGTGATCGGAGTCGGCAGCCGACTCGAGATCTGGAACAGCGCCACCTGGGACAACTACCTGAACGAACAAGAAGCCGCATTCGCGAACACAGAAGAGGAGGTGATTCCGGGACTGTTCTAGTTCCTGACACCTGACTCCCAGCCGATTCGCCCTGCCACACTTCCCCGGTGGCAGGTCGAGCGGATGGGGATCAGGAATCAGGAGCCCTCCCTGGAAACCATGGCACTCAACGACATCCACACCCCCGTCCTGCTCGAACGCTGCGTCGAGCTCCTCGCCCCGGCCATCGACAAGCCCGGTGCCGTCCTCGTCGACGCGACGCTCGGCATGGCCGGCCACGCCGAGGCGTTCCTCACCCGGTTCCCCGAGCTCACCCTGATCGGGCTGGACCGCGACCTCGACGCCCTGGCCATCGCCAAGGAGCGGCTCGCGCCGTTCGGCGACCGCGCCCGCTTCGTGCACACCGTCTATGACGGCATCACCGCCGCGATCGCCTCGCAGGGCTTCAGCGAGGTCGACGGCATCCTGTTCGACCTCGGCGTGTCCTCGCTGCAGCTGGACCGGGTCGAGCGCGGCTTCTCCTACTCGCAGGACGCCCCCCTCGACATGCGCATGGACGCCACCTCGCCGCTGACGGCCGAGACGATCCTCGCGGAGTACCGCGAGGGGGACCTGCGGCGCATCTTCGAGCACTACGGCGAGGAGAAGCTCAGCGCCCGCTACGCCAGGGCCATCATCGCCGCCCGCGAGATCGAGCCGATCACGCGCTCCGGCCGGCTCGTCGACATCCTGCAGGACGCCACCCCCGGTGCGCTGAAGAACGCCGGCCACCCCGCCAAGCGGGTGTTCCAGGCACTCCGCATCGAGGTCAACCAGGAGCTGTCGGTGCTCGAGCGGGCCATCCCGGCCGCGCTCGACGCCGTCGCCGTCGGCGGCCGCATCGCCGTCATGTCCTACCAGTCGCTCGAAGACCGGCTGGTCAAGCGCGCCTTCGCCGCCGCATCCGCCTCGACGGCCCCGGCCGGCCTGCCGATCGAGCTGCCGGAGCACAGGCCGCAGTTCAAGCTGCTCGTGCGCGGCGCAGAGCTGGCCAGCGACGAGGAACGGGCGCTGAACCCGCGGGCGACGCCGGTGCGCCTGCGCGCGGCCGAGCGGCTCTGGAAGCCGGCAACGACCGGCACGAAGCGGGGGAGCGGCGAATGAGCGACAACCTGGCCAGGAACTACGCCCGCCCCGCCCACCCGGCCGCACCCCAGCGCGCCACCGAGGCGCCCCGGCCGCACATCGAGATCGTTCCATCGCGCGAGCAGCGCAAGGCCAGGCCGAAGCTGGCCTACGGCATCACCGCCGTGCTCGGCATCATCGCGATCATCGCCGCCCAGCTGGTGCTGAGCGTCGTCACCTCGCAGGGCGCCTACGAGATCGCCGCGCTGCAGACCCAGCAGAAGGAGGCGACCCGCGACGCACAGGCGATCACAGAGGACCTCGACCGCCTGAAGTCGCCCCAGTTCCTCGCCGCCAACGCGCAGGCGCTCGGCATGGTCACCAACGCCAACCCCGCCTACCTCCGCCTCTCCGACGGCGCCGTGCTCGGCCAGCCGTTCGGCGAGCAGGGCGTCGGCGCGTCCGGCGCGTCCAGCCTGGTGCCGAACGCGCTGCTGGCCGGTGTGCCTCTGGTCACCGAGCAGGCCCCGCCCGCCGCGCCCGCCGAAAGTGAGGCAAAGTCAGCCACGCCGACCCCGCCTGCCGCCCCGCCGGCACCGGCCGAGTTACCGTTGCAGAATGGCATCCCCGCACCGGCCACCCACTAGCCCGACCGACTCACCCACCGGCCAGGCAGACAGAGGGAGAACCCGATAGTGGCGCGCAACACCCGGTCGAACAGGGCCCGGATCTTCTCGGCCTCGCTGCTGCTGTTCGCGCTGCTCGCCATCTTCGTCGTGCGCCTCGTCGAGATCCAGGTCGTGCGCGCCGACGAGCTGAACGCCGCCGCGCTCGACAACCGCTCCAGCTCGACCCGCATCCCCGGCGCCCGCGGCGACATCGTCGACGCCAATGGCACGGTGCTGGCCGGCAGCGTCCAACGCTTCGACATCGAGATCTCGCCCAAACAGGCCGTCGCGGCCTCCACGGAGGGAATCCGGGAGAGCGACCCCGAGCTGGCGGCGAAATCCCGCGCCGTCCTCACGGCCGAGACGGAACGGCTCGGCGCGGCGCTCGGCAAGAGCGGCGCCGAGATCCTCGGCGTCATCGACGCGGCCCTGGCCGAAAACCCCGACTCCGACCACGCCTACGTCGCCAAGTCGGTCGACACGGAGGTCTGGCGGGCCGTCGACGACCTCGACATCGCCTGGCAGTACGCGCGGTCCATCCCCGCCCGCAGCTACCCGAACGGCTCCGTGGCCGGCAACCTGGTCGGCTTCGTCGGCGCCGACGGCGGCGCCCAGGCCGGGCTCGAGCTCGGCCAGGACAGCTGCCTGGCCGGAGTCGACGGCCTGGAGGCCTACGAGACCGGGGCCGACAACGTGCGCCTCCCGGACACCACGCGCACCGTCCGCGAGGCCAAGCCGGGCGGCACCCTGCACACCACCATCGACGCCGACCTGGAGTGGTACGCGGCGCAGACGCTCGCCGAGCAGGCGCAGGTCACCGGGGCCGCGTGGGGCTCCGCCATTGTGATGGAGGTCAAGACGGGCAAGCTCCTCGCCGTCGCCGACTACCCGTCCGTCGACCCGAACAACGTCGATGGCACCGCCGCGGAGGACCGCGGCTCGCGCGCCTTCGCCGCCCCCTATGAGCCGGGCTCCACGTTCAAGGCGCTCACAGCGGCCATCGTCATCGACGCCGGCCAGGCCGAGCCGAACTCGCAGGTCGTCGCGCCGTACCGGATGATCTTCCCGAACGGCGCAGACGTCAACGACTCCAGCTTCCACGGCGACGACCACCTCACCCTCACCGGCGTTCTCATCGACTCCTCGAACACGGGCATGTCGCAGTTCGGCGAGCGGATCAGCGACGACTCCCGCTACGAGTACATGAAGAAGTTCGGGCTCGGCACCGAGACCGAGGTCGACTTCCCGTCCGAGGCCCCGGGCGACCTGAACGGCGACGGACCGGACAGCTGGGACAACCAGACCCGCTACGCGACGATGTTCGGCCAGGGCATGACGACGACCGCCGTGCAGAACGCCAGCATCTACCAGACCATTGCCAACAATGGCGTGCGGCTCCCGGTGCAGCTGGTCACCGGCTGCACCCACCCCGACGGGACCGTGACGGAGCAGCCGAGCACAGAGGGCGTGCAGGTCATCTCGCCGGCCGCGGCGCGCGCGACATCCGACATGCTGGAAATGGTGCACACGCAGGGCTGGTTGGCCAGCCAGTGGAACGTGCCCGGCTACCGTGTCGCCGCCAAGACAGGCACCGCGCAGATGTCTGACGGCACCGGCAAGTACTCCAAGGACTACATCGTCTCCGTCACCGGTTTCGCCCCGGCCGACGATCCGCAGTACGTGGTTTCGGTAAGCTTGGCTCGCCCGGTAAACATGAATACCTCTGCCGCGCCTGCCCCAGTCTTCCGAGACGTCATGAGCCAGGTGCTGAAGAAGTACCGGGTCGTTCCATCCGGCGCTCCGGCGCCCGAACTGCCAGCAAACTGGTGAGAAAGAGGGCCAAGTGACCGGACCCACGGCGCTCCGCCCGCAGCACCCCGTTTCACGATCCCTGTCCGGATTGGTCGATACCTTCGACCTTGACGTGCGGGGCGACATCGACGGAGTCGAGCTCAGTGGCATCAGCCTGAGCACGACGACGGTGCAGCCAGGAGATCTTTATGTCGGCGTTCCCGGGCGGAACGCCCACGGCGCGAGCTATGCAGCGGATGCCGCGCGCTCCGGCGCCGTCGCCGTGCTGACCGACGAGGCCGGCGCGGCCCTCGCCGCCGAGTCCGGCCTGCCCGTGCTCGTCACCCCCGACGCCCGCGCGGCGCTCGGCGACGTCGCCGCCTGGATCTACCGCACCGCGGACAACCCGGCGACCCTGTTCGCCGTCACCGGCACGAACGGCAAGACCAGCGTCGTCTACGTGCTCTACGCGATCCTCAGCCAGCTCGGCGTCGTGGCCGGCCTCACCTCCACCGCCGAGCGCCGCATCGGCGAGCTCGCGGTCACCAGCAACCTGACCACGCCGGAGGCGAGCGAGCTGCACGCCCTGCTCGCCCGCATGCGCGAGGCCGAGGTGCGCGCCGTCGGCGTCGAGGTCTCCGCGCAGGCGCTCAGCCGGCACCGGGTCGACGGCCTTGTCTTCGACATCGCCGGCTTCACCAACCTGAGCCACGACCACCTCGACGACTACTCCGACCTGGAGAACTACTTCCAGGCCAAGCTCGAGCTGTTCCAGCCCGACCGGAGCCGGCGCGGCGTCGTCACCGTCGACTCCGAGTGGGGCACGCGCCTCGCCCAGTCCTCCCGGATCCCCGTCACCACGCTCAGCACGCTGCCGGGCGGCACCGCCGACTGGCGCATGAGCGTGCTCGAGGAGCACGCCACCTTCACCCGCTTCGCCCTCGAGGGGCCGGAGGGGCGCAGGCTGGAGACCACCCTGCCGCTGCTCGGCTGGTTCATGGCCGCCAACGCGGCACTGGCCATCGTGATGCTCGTCGAGTCCGGGTTCGACCTGGACGCCATCGCCCACGCGCTGGACCGCGACGGCGGCATCGACGTGTACATCCCCGGCCGCACCGAGCGGGTCTCCGGCGAGCACGGACCCACCGTCTACATCGACTACGGGCACACGCCCGACGCGTTCCTGAACACGCTCGAGGCGATCCGGCGCACCACAGAGGGTCGCGTCATCATGGTCTTCGGCGCCGACGGCGACCGCGACACCACCAAGCGCGCCGACATGGGCGCCATCGCCGCACGCGGCGCCGACGCCGTCGTCATCACCGACTTCCACCCGCGCTTCGAGGACCCGGCCAGCATCCGCCAAGCCCTCCTCGACGGCGCGCGGGCCGCGGTGCCGGACGCCGAGCTCTACGAGATCGCCGACCCCCGCGCGGCATTCCGCGCCGCCCTCGCCCTCGCCGGCGACGGCGACGCCGTGCTCTATGCCGGCCCGGGCCACGAGGACTACCAGGAGGTTGCCGGCGTGAAGCTGCCCTACTCTGCCAGAGACGATGCCAGACTGGCGCTCCGAGAGGCCGGGTGGCTGCAGTGATCGCCATGACCATCGCCGAGATCGCCGAGGCCACGGGCGCGCAGCTGCTGCGCGCGCCGGAGCCCGGAACCGTGATCACCGGCCTCACCCACACCGACTCCCGCGACGTGAGGCCCGGTGACGTCTTCGTCTGCAAGCCGGGGGAGTTCACCGACGGCCACCTGTACGCCCCGACCGCCCTCGAGGCGGGCGCCGCGCTGCTCATCGTCGACCACGAGCTCGACCTCGACGTGCCGCAGCTCCTCGTCGACGACGTCGTCATCGCCCTCGGCGCCTTTGCCACCGAGGTCGTCGCCCGGGTGCGCGCGCTCGGCAAGTTGAAGATCGTCGGTGTCACCGGCAGCAACGGCAAGACCACGACGAAGAACCTGCTGCGCACCATCCTGCAGGAAGTCGGCCAGACCATCGCCCCGCGCGCCTCGTTCAACAACGAGGTCGGCGCCCCGCTGACCATGCTCGAGCTGACAGAGGACACCGAGTTCCTCGTCGCCGAGATGGGCGCGAGCGGCATCGGCGAGATCGCCAAGCTGGTCGCCATGGCCAAGCCGGACATCGGCGTCGTGCTGAGCGTCGGCCTCGCCCACGCCGGCGAGTTCGGCGGCATCGAGGCGACCGTCACCGCCAAGACCGAGATGGTCAGCGATCTGACCGCCGCCGACGTCGCCGTGCTGAACGCCGACGACCACCGCGTCGCCGGCATGGCGGCCGCCACCGCGGCATCCATCGTCTGGTTCGGCCTCGGACCGAACGCCGCCGTGCGCGCCGCCGACGTGCACGCGGATGCCACCGGCACCAGTTTCACACTCACCCTCGCGTCCGGCGAGAGCCGGCCGGTGCGCTTCCGCGTGCTCGGCGAGCACCACGTGATGAACGCCCTGGCCGCCGCCGCCGTTGCCGAGTCGCTCGGCGTCGACATCGACGGCATCGTCTCGGCGCTGGAGAGCGTCGAGCTGGCCGAGCGCTGGCGCATGCAGGTGCTCGGCGGCCGCGACGGCGTGACGATCATCAACGACGCCTACAACGCCAGCCCCGACTCGATGGCCGCCGCGCTCAAGACGCTCGCCCAGATCCGCACGCCGGGGCAGCGCACCATCGCCGTCCTCGGCGAGATGAGCGAGCTCGGCGAGTTCTCCGGCGAGGAGCACGACCGCATCGGCCTGCTCGCCGTCCGGCTGAACATCTCGCAGCTGCTCGTCGTCGGCCAGAACGCCCGCCGCATGCACATCAGCACCATCAACCAGGGCTCCTTCGACGGCGAATCGCACATCGTCGACGACGCCGACGAGGCCTTCGAGCTGCTCAAAAACATGATCCAGCCGGGCGATCTCGTGCTGGTGAAGTCATCGAATTCGGCCGGTCTGCGTTTTCTCGGCGATCAGCTGGGAGAATTGTTCTCGTGGTAGCCCTGCTCACCGCCGGCGGCCTGTCGCTCGCGTTCACCCTGTTCCTCACCCCGGTCTTCATCAAGCTGTTCCACAAACTGCAGTGGGGACAGTTCATCCGCGACGACGGCCCGCAGGCGCACCACTCCAAGCGCGGCACCGCGACGATGGGCGGCATCGTCGTCATCCTGGCCGTGCTGCTCGGATACTTCATCGCCACCTGGGTGAGCGGCGACCCGCCGACCACGTCGGGCCTGCTCGTGCTGTTCATGATGGTCGGCCTCGGCCTCGTCGGCTTCATCGACGACTTCCTGAAGACCCGCAAGCAGCAGAGCCTCGGCCTCGGCGGCTGGGCGAAGGTCACCGGCCAGGTGATCGTCGCCGGCACCTTCGCCGTGCTCGCCCTGCAGTTCCCGAACGCGCAGGGCATCACGCCGGCCTCCACCCACGTGTCGTTCATCCGTGACCTGCCGATCGACTTCCTGACGCTCGGCCCGATCATCGGGCTCGGCGTGTTCATCATCTGGATCTGCCTGATCGTCGCGGCCACCTCGAACGGCGTCAACGTCACCGACGGCCTCGACGGGCTGGCCACCGGCGCGTCCATCCTCTCCATCGGCTCCTTCGTCGTCATCGGCTTCTGGCAGTTCAACCAGAGCTGCTTCGGCGGCGGCGGCGAAGACCCGTTGCGCTGTTACGACGTGCGCGACCCGCTCGACCTCGCCATCGTCGCCGCGGCCATCACCGGCGCCCTGATCGGCTTCCTCTGGTGGAACACCTCGCCGGCCCAGATCTTCATGGGCGACACCGGCTCGCTCGCCCTCGGCGGCGCGCTGGCCGCCTTCGCCATCCTCAGCCACACCGAACTGCTGCTGATCCTGCTCGGCGGGCTGTTCGTCATCGAGGCCGGCTCCGTCATCGTGCAGCGGGCGTACTTCAAGGTCACCCGCGGCAAGCGCATCTTCCTGATGAGCCCGATCCACCACCACTTCGAGCTCAAGGGCTGGGCGGAGGTCACCGTCGTCGTGCGGTTCTGGATCATCGGCGGCCTGCTCGTCGCAGCCGGCGTCGGCACCTTCTACCTCGAATGGATCTCCCGCGCGTGAGTGCACCTGACTTCGACTCCGTCTCCGACCGACTGGACAGCCTGCAGAGCTGGAACGCCGACTGGCGCGGGCTCCGCGTCGCCGTCCTCGGCCTCGGCGTCACCGGCTTCGCCGCCGCAGACACCCTCACCGAGCTCGGCGCCGACGTCCTCGTCCTCGCCTCGGCCGCCGCGGACGACCGGGCCCGCCTGGTCGAGGTGATCGGCGCCCGGCTGCTGCAGGGCGAGCTCGACACCGTGCCGGCCGGCCTCGCCGACTTCGACGCGGAGCTGCTCATCGCCTCGCCCGGCTTCCACCCCGACCACGTCGTGCTGGAGTGGGCGGCGAAGCGCGGCATCGCCGTCTGGGGCGACATCGAGCTGGCCTGGCGGCTGCGCGACAAGGTGCCGACCCCGTCCGGGGCCCCAGCCCCGTGGATCCTGGTCACCGGCACCAACGGCAAGACCACCACCACCCAGCTGACCGCCACCTTCCTGGCCGAGGGCGGCCTGCGCGTCGCCCCCTGCGGCAACATCGGCGTGCCGGTGCTCGACGCCATCCGTGACCCGCAGGGCTGGGACGCCCTCGTGGTGGAGCTCTCCAGCTACCAGCTGCACCACGTGCGCCGGGAGGGCGTCGGATCGCTCGAGCCGCTCGCCAGCGTCTGCCTGAACATCGCCGACGACCACCTCGACTGGCACGGCAGCGGCGGGGCCTACCGCGCGGCGAAGGCCACCGTCTACGCCAACACGCTCGTCGCCTGCGTCTACAACAAGGCCGACCCGGTCACCGAGGCGATGGTCAGAGAGGCGGATGTCGCCGACGGCGCCCGCGCCATCGGCTTCGACCTCGGCGCGCCGGGCCCGAGCGACTTCGGCATCGTCGACGGCATCCTCTGCGACCGCGCGTTCCTCGACGACCGCCACCACAGCGCCATCGAGCTGAGCACGCTGGCCGAGCTCGCCGAGCGGGGCCTGGACTCGCCGCACATCGTCGCCAACATCCTCGCCGCCAGCGCCCTGGCACGGGCGGCCGGCGTCAGCGTGGACGCCATTCACCGAGCACTCGGCCACTTCCAGCTGGACGCCCACCGGATCCAGCTGGTCGCCGTCTCCGACGGCGTGCGCTGGATCGATGACTCCAAGGCGACCAACCCGCACGCCGCGCTCGCCTCCCTCCAGTCGAACGACTCGGTGGTGTGGGTCGTCGGCGGCCTGCTCAAGGGGGTCGACATCGACGACCTCGTCCGGAGCCAGGTGCAGCGGCTGCGCGCGGCCGTGATCATCGGGGTCGACCGGAGCGCACTGCGCGAGGCATTCGCGCGACACGCGCCGGAGCTGCCGGTGTTCGAGGTGGACTCGACCGACACTGGAGAGGTCATGCCGAACGCGGTGCGGTTCGCCGCGAGCGTCGCAGCCCCCGGTGACGCGGTGCTGCTGGCGCCGGCGGCCGCATCCATGGACCAGTTCGCCGACTATGCGGAGCGCGGCACACTGTTTGCCGGCGCGGTACGAGAATTTCTGGGAGGTGGGGCGGATGAGCAATCCGCCTCGGGCCACTAGCAGGCCCCGGGCGAGCGAGGAGGAGACCCCTCGCGTCGCCTCGGCCCGCATCTCCCTCGGGCGCCGACTCCGCGCAGAGGGCACCAACTTCTACGTCCTGCTCGGCACCACGCTGTTCCTCGTCGGCTTCGGCCTGATGATGGTGCTCTCCTCCTCCTCGGTGGAGTCCTACCTCGAGGACGACGGCTTCTTCGCCGGCTTCTTCCGGCAGGCCGGCTTCGCCCTCATCGGCGTGCCCCTGATGCTCGTCGTCAGCCGCTTCCCGATCTCGGTGTGGAAGTGGCTGGCCCCGTTCGCCCTGATCGGGGCGAGCATCCTGCAGGCGCTCGTCGTGTTCACCGGCCTCGGCGTCGGCACGGGAGGCAACACCAACTGGATCAACCTGTTCGGGGTGCAGTTCCAGCCCTCCGAGATGATCAAGCTCGCGCTCGTGCTCTGGATCGCGCAGATCGTCAGCCGCAAGGAGGAATTCCTCGACGACTGGAAGACGGGGCTGCTGCCCGTCCTGCTCACCAGCGGCGCCGCGATCGGCCTCGTCCTGCTCGGCAACGACCTCGGAACCGTGATGGTGATGGCGGCCATGCTGTTCGGCGGGCTGTTCTTCGCCGGCGTGCGGCTGCGCATGCTCGGCGCGCTGGCCGGCGCCGGTGCCGTGCTGTTCCTCATCGTCGCCGTCAGCAGCCAGAACCGCCTGTCGCGCATCATGATGTTCGCCGACGGCAGCTGCGACGACCCGGAGAAGCAGCTCAACGAGTGCTGGCAGACCATCCACGGCGACTACGCCCTCGCCAACGGCGGCATCCTCGGCGCCGGCCTCGGCAACTCGAAGGCGAAGTGGTCTTGGCTGCCCGCCGCCCACAACGACTACATCTTCGCCATCATCGGTGAGGAGCTCGGCCTGCTCGGCGCGATCGTCGTGCTGGTGCTCTTCGTCGTGCTCGCCTTCACCTTCGTCAAGATCATGAACTCGAGCACCGACACCTTCGTGCGCGTCGCCACCGCCACCGCCATGTTCTGGATCATCGGCCAGGCCTTCATGAACATCGGCATCGTGCTCGGCGTCTTCCCCGTCTTCGGGGTGCCGCTCCCGCTCATCTCCGCCGGTGGCACGGCGCTGGTGACCACACTGCTCGCCATCGGCATCGTGCTCTCCTTCGCCAGGCACACCCCGGAGGAGCGTGAGGCGCTCGGCCTGCCCGCCCGGCAGGGGATCCGCCGCGTCATCCGGACCCGAACGAAAACCCCCGCGAATTAAGGACACTGCGTGACCCGCTATCTTCTGGCCGGTGGGGGTACCGCCGGCCATGTCAACCCCCTGCTCGCCGTAGCCGACACCATCCGCGCCTCCGAGCCCGACGCCGAAATCCTCGTGCTCGGCACCGCAGAGGGCCTGGAGGCGCGGCTCGTGCCCGCCCGCGGCTATGAGCTCGTCGTCATCCCCAAGCTGCCGTTCCCGCGCCGGCCCAGCATGCAGGCGCTGCGCTTCCCGCAGCGACTGAGACAGACGGTGCGCCGGGTGCAGGCCCTGATCGCCGAACGCGGCATCGATGTGGTCGTCGGCTTCGGCGGCTATGTCTCCACGCCCGCCTACCTGGCGGCGGGCCGCGCCGGCATCCCCTTCGCGATCCACGAGGCCAACGCCAAGCCGGGCCTGGCCAACAAGCTCGGCGCCCGCTCCACCCGCTTCGTCGGGGTCGCCTTCCCGGACACCCCCATCCGCCATGCCCGCTTCGTCGGGATGCCGCTGCGCCCCGAGATCGAGCACCTCGACCGCGCAGCGCGCCGCAGCGAGGCGCTGGCCTTCTTCGGCCTGGACGCCGACCGCCCGGTGCTGCTGGTCACCGGCGGCTCGCTCGGCGCCCGCCGGATCAACGCCACCGTGCACGAGAGCGCGGCCGCGATCACGGCCGCCGGCTGGCAGATCCTGCACATCACGGGCGACAAGGCCGAGATCGAGAACCCCGGCATCGACGGCTACACCCTGCTCGCCTACTGCGACCGGATGGACCTCGCCCTGGCCGCCGCCGACTTCGCCGTCTCGCGGGCCGGGTCCGCCACCGTCAGCGAGCTGGCCGCCCTCGGCCTCCCCGCCGTGTTCGTGCCCTACCCGGTCGGCAACGGCGAGCAGCGCTTCAACGCGGCCGCCGACGTCGCCGCCGGCGGCGCGCTGCTGGTGGACGACGGCGAGTTCCTGCCGGGCTGGGTGGAGGCCACGCTGCTGCCGGTGCTCGCCGACCGCGCCGGGATCGAGCGGATGGGGGAGCGGGCGGCATCCGTGGGCACCCGCGACGGCTCGGCCCGGATGCTCGCCCTCGTGCACGATGCGCTGGCCGACCGCGCCTCGCACGGAAACCCCACCGACGCCGCGTAACCTTAGCGCTGTGCGCGCGCACCGCACACACCCGTACGACGCAATCGAGAGACGAGTATTCAACCGTGACCATCAAGCCCGACCTCAGCATCACCGTCCCCGCCGAACTGGGTGCCGTGCACTTCGTCGGTATCGGCGGCTCCGGCATGAGTGGAATCGCCCGGCTCTTCCTCGGCGCCGGCTACACGGTCAGCGGCTCCGATGTGCGCGACAGCGCCAACATCGCCGCGCTGCGCGCGCTCGGCGCGACCATCACCGTCGGCCACGACGCCGCCAACGTCGGCGCGGCCGACACGCTCGTCGTCACCGGGGCGCTCTGGCAGGACAACCCCGAGTACGTTCTCGCCCTGGAGAAGGGGATGCCGGTGCTGCACCGCTCCCAGGCCCTGGCCTGGCTGGTGCAGAACCACCGCCTCGTCTCCGTCGCGGGCGCGCACGGCAAGACCACCTCGACCGGCATGATCGTCACCGGCCTGCTCGGCATCGGCGAGGACCCGAGCTTCGTTAACGGCGGCGTCATCGACACGCTCGGCGTGAGCTCGGCCCGCGGCGAGGGGGAGCTGTTCGTCGTCGAGGCCGACGAGTCCGACGGCTCCTTCCTGCTCTACAACACGGCCGTCGCCCTGATCACCAACGTCGACCCGGACCACCTCGACCACTACGGCTCGCTGGAGGCCTTCCACGAGGCCTTCGTGACCTTCGCCTCCGCGGCATCCGAGCTCGTCGTCGTCTCCGACGACGACGCCGGCGCCGTCGGCGTCACCGCGACGCTCCGCGCCGCCCAGCCGGACAAGCGCGTCATCACCTTCGGCGAGGCCGACGACGCCACCGTCCGCGTGCACTCCATGGACACCGACGGCCCCGTCGCGTTCAGCGTGAGCTGGGAGGGCCAGGACTACCGCGCGCAGCTGCGCATCCCCGGCCGGCACAACGCCATCAACGCGGCCGGCGCCTTCGGCGTGCTCGTCGGGCTCGGCTTCGACCCCGCCGCCTCCCTCGCCGCCATCTCCGAGTTCGGCGGCACGGAGCGCCGCTTCCAGCTGCACGGCACGGTCGCCGGCGTGAGCGTCTACGACGACTACGCCCACCACCCCACCGAGGTGGCCGCCGCGCTCTCCGCCGCCCGCACCGTCGTCGGCTCCGGCCGCATCATCGCCGTGCACCAGCCGCACCTCTACAGCCGCACCCGGCTGTTCGCGCAGGAGTTCGCCGACGTGCTCGAGCGCTACGCCGACGAGACCGTCGTGCTGGACGTCTACGGCGCCCGCGAGGACCCGGAGCCCGGCGTGACCGGCGCGCTCGTCTCCGAGCGGTTCCAGGATGCCAGCCACGTCGCCTTCGTGCCCGACTGGCAGGCGGCCGCCGACCACACCGCGCAGATCGCCCGCGACGGCGACTTCGTGATCACGCTCGGCTGCGGCGACGTCTACCGGATCGTGCCCCAGCTGCTGGACGCGCTGACGCGCGCGAAGGCCTAACCACGGCATGAAGCGACCCCAGGGCATCGAGCACACGGCGAAGGCCGTGCCGTCGACGACCCCGGAGCGCCCCGCCGCGGCCGCGCAGGCTGCCCCGCCGCACACCCCGGCATCCGCCCCGCGCAAGGCGGCCGCCCGCCGCGTCGCGCTGCCGACCGCCTGGTGGCTGAACAAGCCGGCCGCCGGCGAGGCGCCCACCGCCGAGGCCGTGACCGAGCCGATC
>NZ_MPZN01000032.1 GCF_002936985.1 Microterricola pindariensis
GATCCTATGAATGAGTTCTGGGCGGCCGTCGGCGGATTCTTTAAGGGAATCAACGACTTTTTGGCGAACGATCCGCGGACGTTCCTCGGCACGCTGGTCAACATCGCGATCATCATCGTCCTCGCCTTCGTCATCCGCTGGGCGCTGCACTTCGTCGTGCAGCGCGTCGTGCGCCAGATCGTCTCCGGCGTCAAGAAGACCCAGAACGTCGACGACACCCAGGCGATCGCCGCCGCCTCCCCGCTGGCCGCCGTCCGGCTCGTGCAGCGCACCCGCACCCTGGGCTCTGTGCTCACGAACATCATCAACGTCACCATCTTCACGGTCACGGTGCTGCTGATCATCAACCAGATCGACCAGACGGTGCTCGGCTCCTTCGCCCTGCTCACCGCCGCCGTCGGTGCCGGCCTCGGTTTCGGCGCGCAGAACATCGTCAAGGACGCCCTGAACGGCCTGTTCATGGTGATGGAGGACCAGCTCGGCGTCGGCGACGTCGTCGACGTGGGCCCGACGACCGGTGTCGTCGAGGCCGTCGGCATCCGGATCACACAGATCCGCGACGTCAACGGCACCCTCTGGTTCGTGCGTAACGGCGAGATCCTGCGCGTCGGCAACATGTCACAGGGCTGGGCGCGCGTCATCATCGACCTCGCCGTGCCCTACGACACCGACATCGAGGCCGTTGAGGCGCTGCTGCTCAACACAGCGACCGAGATGGCCACGAGCACCCGCTGGCGTTCCCGGATGCTGGAGAAGCCCGAGGTGTGGGGGCTGGAGTCGATCTCGGACGACGCCCTCGTCATCCGCCTGGTGGCCAAGACGCGCACCGTGGCCAAGGACGACGTCTCCCGCGAGCTGCGCAGCCGGTTGAAGGCGGCCCTGGATGCCGCGGACATCAAGCTCCCCGCGCTCAACTCGATCGTGCTCAGCGGCTTCGACAGCGCCGCCAGCGTGAAGGGCGCCCACCCGCCGCGCACCCGCCCGGTGAAGATCGTCGAGAACCTGGCCCCGCACGCGCCCCGGGCACCGCGGCCGCGCAAGAACGCGCCCGCGCAGCCCGCCACTCCCCCCAGCACCCCGCCCACCACCCCGCCGAGCAAGCCCGGCAAGCCCAGCAGCACGAAACCGGACGCCTGAATGACCGAGCAACAGAACCTCCCCGCCAGCCCCGTGCACCTGCGCAGCAGCGAGCACGGCGAGGCCGCCCTCGTCAGCTTCTACGAGCAGGTCGGCGGCCGGGCCACCTTCGAGAGGCTCGTCACCGAGTTCTACCGCGGCGTCGCCGACGACCCGGTGATGAAGCCGATGTACCCGGAGGACGACCTCGGGCCGGCCGCCGAGCGCCTCACCCAGTTCCTCGAGCAGTACTGGGGCGGGCCGGGCACGTACAGCGAGCGGCGCGGCCACCCGCGCCTGCGCATGCGCCATGTGGCGTTCAAGGTGAACCCCGACGCGCGCGACCGCTGGCTCGGGCACATGCGCGCCGCGCTCGACACGCTCGAGCTCTCCCCCCTGCACGAGGCCACCCTGTGGGACTATCTGCAGCGGGCGGCGCATTCACTGGTGAACACCTTCGAGGAGTGACCTCCGCTGGGGTGCCGTTGTCCCCCATTGCGGTGTCGTACGCCACGGCGTAGCTTGATCGGCGGCATGTGTTTTGCGCACACCCCGTTCGACCGCCCCCACATGCCGAGCGAGCCGGACGACCCGAGCTGGCAGGAGTGGCACCGTGGCTGCACAATTCCGTGGAACCGTTGGCATCGACATCCGGGACTCAGAGCCCGACTGGACCCCGTTCGAGCCGGTGAAGGCTCCCCCCGGCTCGCCCAATGTCGTCTACATCGTGCTCGACGATGTCGGCTACTCGGCGATGTCCGCCTATGGCGGCCCGATCGACACCCCGAACATCGAGCGCGTCGCCGCCGACGGGGTGCGCTACACCCAGTGGCACACCACCGCGCTGTGCTCGCCGACCCGGTCGTGCCTGCTCACCGGGCGCAACCACACCAACAACAGCATGGCGTGCATCACCGAGGCGGCGATCGGCTTCCCGAATGCGAGCGGCACGATCCCGCCGGCGAACGGGATGCTCTCCGAGATCCTCGGCGAGGCGGGCTGGAACACCTACATCGTGGGCAAATGGCACCTCTGCCCCGACGACGAGATGAATGTCGCGTCGACCAGGCGGAACTGGCCGAGCGGGCGCGGCTTCGAGCGCTTCTACGGCTTCCTCGGAGCCGAGACGAACCAGTGGTACCCGGACATCGTCTACGACAACCACCCGACGGACCAGCCGCGGCTCCCCGAGGACGGCTACCACTTCTCCGAGGACATCACCGACAAGGCGCTCGAGTTCATCCGGGACGCCAAGGCGATCGCCCCGGACAAGCCGTTCTTCCTCTACTACGCCCCCGGGGCGGCGCACGCCCCGCACCACGCGCCGAAGGAGTGGGCCGACCGCTACGCCGGCCGCTTCGACGCCGGGTATGAGGCGATGCGCGCCGAGACGCTGGCCCGCCAGAAGTCCCTCGGGATCGTGCCGGCGGACACCGAGCTCCCCCCGGTCAACCCCCTCGGCACCTCCACCACGCGGCAGAGCGGCACCGGCATCCCGTTCCCCGTGATGGACGACACCCGCCCGTGGGACTCCCTGAGCGCGGACGAGAAGCGCCTGTTCAGCCGGATGGCCGAGGTCTACGCCGGGTTCCTCTCGCACGCCGATCACCAGATCGGGCGGGTGCTCGACTACCTGGAGTCGATCGACGAGCGGGAGAACACGCTCGTGATCGTCGTCTCCGACAACGGCGCGAGCGGCGAGGGCGGCCCGAACGGCTCCGTCAACGAGATGAAGTTCGCGAACGGGCTGGTCGACGACATCTCCGACAACCTCGCCATGCTCGGCGAGCTCGGCGGCGTGCGCACCTACAACCACTACCCGAACGGCTGGGCGATGGCCTTCAACACCCCGTTCAAGATGTGGAAGCGCTACGAGTACAACGGCGGGATCTGCGACCCGTGCATCATCTCCTGGCCGTCCGGCATGAGCGCCCGCGGCGAGCTCCGGGAGCAGTACCACCACGCGATCGATATCGTCCCGACGGTGCTGGACGTCCTCGGCGTCGAGGCCCCGAGCCACATCAAGGGGCACGAGCAGAGCCGGATCGATGGGGTCAGCATGCGCTACTCCTTCGACGCCGCGCAGTCGCCGACGACGCGGCGCACCCAGTTCTACTCCATGCTCGGCTCCCGGGCGATCTGGCACGACGGGTGGAAGGCGATCACCACCCACCCGACGCTGAGCGGCTGGAGCCACTTCGGTGACGACGAGTGGGAGCTCTACCACACGGACGTGGACCGCGCCGAGACGCACAACCTCGCGCAGGAGCACCCGGCGAAGCTGCAGGAGCTCATCTCGCTGTGGTTTGCCGAGGCCGGAGCCAACCAGGCGTTCCCGCTCGACGACCGCTCGGCGCTCGAGATCATGCTGACCCCGCGCCCTGTGCTCGCGGGGGCACGGGAGCGCTACGTCTACTTCCCCGGGACAGCGGACGTGCCAGAGTCGCAGTCCGTCAACCTCCGCAACCGCTCCTTCTCCATCGGCGCGCTCGTCGACCTGAGCCAGGGGTCTGAGGGCGTGCTGTTCGCCCAGGGGTCCCGCTTCGGCGGGCACGCGCTGTACGTCAAGGACGGCCGCCTGCACTACGCGAACAATTTCGTCGGGATCGTGGAGCAGCGGGTGGATGCCACGGAGGACCTGCCCGTCGGCGAGCAGCTGATCGTCGGCGCGTCATTCGCCAAGGACGGGGAGGACGCCCCCGGCGTCGCCACCGGCATCCTCAGCCTGTTCTGCGGAGACAAGATGCTCGGATCGGGACGCATCAAGACCCAGCCCGGCAAGTTCTCCATCGCCGGCGAGGGGCTCACGGTGGGCCGCGACAGCGGCGCCCCGGTGACCGAGGACTACCCGGGCAGCGCGCCCTGGCGCTTCACCGGTGGGACGCTGCACCGGGTGCGTGTCGACGTCAGCGGTGAACCCTACCTCGACCTGGAACGCGAGGCGCAGGCAATGTTGATGCGCGAGTGAAGACGCACTCGCCACTACGGTGGGAACACACACTGTGACGAGGGAGCCACCGCGATGCCAGAGACCGTCGACGCCATCATCATCGGGGCGGGCCTGTCCGGCCTCGTCGCCGCCGCCGAGCTGGTGGAGGCCGGCAAACGGGTCCTCATCGTCGAGCAGGAGCCGGAGGCTTCCCTCGGCGGGCAGGCCTGGTGGAGCTTCGGCGGCCTCTTCCTCATAGACTCCCCCGAGCAGCGCCGGATGGGCGTGAAGGACACCGCGGAGCTCGCCCGGCAGGACTGGGCGGGAACCGCTGGCTTCGACCGCGAGGAGGACGCCTGGCCGCGCCGCTGGGCCGAGGCGTACCTGGACTTCGCCGCGAACGAGAAGCGGGACTGGCTGCACGCCAAGGGGGTGCGCTTCTTCCCCGTGGTCGGCTGGGCCGAGCGCGGCAGCGGCACGGCGACCGGCCACGGCAACTCGGTGCCCCGGTTCCACATCACCTGGGGCACCGGCCCCGGCGTCCTCGAGCCCTTCATCGCCCGCGTGCGGGACGGCGTGCAGGCGGGGCTCGTCACCGCCAGGCACCGGCACCAGGTCGACGAGCTGATCGTCGAGGACGGCCGGGTCGCCGGCGTGCGCGGCAGCGTGCTCGCGCCGAGCAGCGCCGCCCGCGGCGAGACCAGCAGCCGGGAGGCGGTCGGGGAGTTTGAGTTTCGCGCGCCCGCCGTCATCGTCGCCTCCGGCGGCATCGGCGGCAACCACGAGCTGGTGCGGAAGAGCTGGCCGGCCCGGCTCGGCACCCCTCCGGAGCACATGCTGAGCGGTGTTCCCGCCCACGTCGACGGCCGGATGCTGGGCATCGCCGAGGCAGCGGGCGCCCGCCTGATCAACGGCGACCGGATGTGGCACTACACCGAGGGCATCACGAACTGGGACCCGGTGTGGCCGTTGCACGGCATCCGGATCCTGCCCGGTCCGTCCTCGCTCTGGTTCGACGCGCGCGGCCAGCGCCTGCCCGTCCCCCTGTTTCCCGGCTTCGACACGCTCGGCACCCTGGAGCACCTGCGCACCACCGGGCACGACCACAGCTGGTTCGTGCTGACGCAGAAGATCATCGAGAAGGAGTTCGCGCTCTCCGGCAGCGAGCAGAACCCGGACCTGACCGGCAAGGACGTGAAGCTGCTGGCCAAGCGGGTCGCGCCCGGCGCGCCCGACCCGGTCGAGGCGTTCAAGCGCAACGGCGTCGACTTCGTCGTGGCCGACACGCTCGACGAGCTGCTCGCCGGCATGCAGGCGCTCACCCCCGACGTCCCCATCGACGCGGCAGGGGTGCGCGCGGAGATCGAGGCGCGCGACCGCGAGATCGACAATGACTTCAGCAAGGACCTGCAGGTGACGGCGCTCCGCGGGGCGCGCAACTACCGCGGCGACAAGCTGATCCGGGTGGCCAGCCCGCACAAGATCCTCGACCAGAAGGCGGGGCCGCTGATCGCCGTCAAGCTGCACATCCTGACCAGGAAGAGCCTCGGCGGCATCCAGACGAACCTCGACGGGCAGGTGCTGGATGCCGCGGGCGAGCCCATCGGCGGGCTGTACGCCGTCGGCGAGGCCAGCGGCTTCGGAGGCGGCGGCATGCACGGCTACCGCGCACTGGAGGGCACCTTCCTCGGCGGATGCCTGTTCACCGGGCGCCAGGCCGGGCGCGTGGTCGCGGCGCTGCCCCGCTGAGCGGGAGGGCGGGCTAGGAGCGGAGCGTCCAGGGCTTCCGGCGCACCAGCACGTGACCGCGGCTCGTGCTCAGGCGGGTCCAGGGGCCGGTCTCGAAGACCTGCACCGGCTCGCCGCCGGCCAGGAAGCCGAGGCTGAGGGCGGCGAAGGCCGCCCCGGCCGGGATGTGCTCGAGGCCCTCGATCGGGCGGCCCCACACCTCGGTGCGCACCCGCTGCACGATCTGCTCCCCCACGCCGCTCGGCACGGCGGCCGCCACCTCGTCGATGCCGGCCTTGGCGACGGACTCCAACAGTGCGGCATCCGCGGGCTCCTGGCCGTGCCAGCCGCTCTTGGGCGGTGAGATGCCCGCCCAGGTGACGGTGCTCACCTGGTGCGGAAGCGAGAGCGGAACGGGCCCGGCTTCCTCGCCGGTGCCGATCGTCGCCTCCGCGCGCGCCAGCCGCTCGAGCAGGGAGCGCGCCGGCACGACGGCGTCGAAGGTCGGCGCGTCGGCGAGGGCGAAGGTGCGCAGGCCCAGCACGGTCGGGCTCTCATCGAGGATGCCGCGCGGGTAGAAGATCGCCGTGTACGCGGCGAGCACCCCGCCGGACGCAATCAGCCGGACGGAGCCGTCTTCGACACGCCCGGCCCGGGCCAGGTAGGTTTGCAGGTCGCCGAGCGCGTAGCGGTCGACGAGGGAAAAGGACTCAGTCATCTCCTGTCTAAACTACCTAAGAGACGGTAGCTATTCCTGCCGCGGCCACCCCCACTCCGGGCGCACCACAAAGGAGCACGCATGAGCAGTCTCATCGAAGGCCTTCTCAGCACACTCGATCTCACCGACACCGGCGCCCGCACCAGCGAGGACATCTTCACCGGCCCCTCCGAATGGATGCCGCTCGGCCGCATCTTCGGCGGCCAGGTGCTGGCGCAGTCCATCACCGCCGCGATGCGCACCGTCCCGGACGACCGGGTCGCGCACTCCATGCACGCCTACTTCCTCCGCCCCGGCGACGTGCGGCTACCCATCACGTTCTCGGTGGACAGGATCCATGACGGGCGCTCGTTCTCCACCCGGCGCACCCAGGCCTACCAGGAGGGCGTGCCGATCCTCTCGATGATCGCCTCGTTCCAGGATGTCGACGCCGGGCTCGACCACCAGATCGAGATCCCGAGCGACGTGCCAGAGCCGGAGAGCCTGCCGACGACGGCGGAGGTGCTGCAGGGCATCGACAACGACGTGGCCCGGTTCTGGGCGGCCGAGCGCGCCTTCGACGTGCGCCACATCCCCTCCTCGATCTACCTGAGCGTCGACGGCGAACGCACGGCGCACCAGGCCGTGTGGATGAAGGCCATGGGCCGACTGCCCGACGACCCCAACCTGCACCGCGCCGCGCTCGCGTACGCCAGCGACTACTCGATCCTGGAGCCCGTGTTGCGCGGGCACGGCATCGCCTGGGGCACGCCGGGCCTCAAGATCGCCAGCCTCGACCATGCCATGTGGTGGCACCGCTTCGGCCGCGTCGACGACTGGCTGCTCTACGTGCAGGACTCGCCGAGCGCCAGCGGCGGGCGCGGGCTCTCCCGCGGCAGCATCTTCTCGCGCAGCGGTGTGCTGCTGGCAACTGTCGCCCAAGAGGGCATGGTGCGGGTCCCGGACAGAGCGCGCTGAGGCGCTAGTGTCTTTCTCACGTGACCCATCCCGCGACGAGGAGACAGTGCATGAACGACTCGACTGACATGGCCAGGCGCACTTTCGTGGGCCTCGGCGGGGCGGGAGTTGCCGCCGCGGCGCTCGCGCTCAGCGGCTGCGCCCCGGCCGGCGGCAACGGAACGGGCGGTGGCGACGCCGGCCAGCCCAGCGCGCCGGCTCCCGGCGGCTCCGCCTCGGCGACTCCCCCGGCCAGCGGCACCGAGATCGCCAAGCTCAGCGCCGTCGCGGTCGGAGACAGCATCTCCGTCACCGTGGCCGGCGCGACCCTGCTCGTCGCCCAGCCGACCGCCGGGGACGTCGTCGCGTTCAGCGCCGTCTGCTCGCACCAGCAGTGCATCGTGGCCCCGGCCAAGACGGAGTTCCACTGCCCGTGCCACGGCTCGCGCTTCGATGCCGCGACCGGGGACGTGTTGAACGGCCCGGCCCTCAGCCCGCTCACGCCGGTGCCGGTGACCGTCGACGGCGACTCGATCAAGGCCGGCTGAGACCGACCGAATGGACTACGTCTTCAACGGGCTGCCCGTTCACGTCCTGATCGTGCACCTGGTCGTCGTGCTCGTGCCCGTCACCGCGCTGGCCGTGCTCGCTGCCGCCGTCTGGCCGGCTGCCCGCCGCTGGCTCGGGGTCGTGCCGCCCGTGTTCGCGCTGGCGCTCGTGGTGCTCGTGCCGATCACGACGAACGCCGGGGAGTGGCTGCAGGCGCGGGTCGGCGAGGCCCCGCTGATCGCCGTGCACGCAAGCCTCGGCACCACCCTCCTGGGCTGGGTGATCGCGCTGGCCGTTGTCGCCGTGCTGCAGTGGGCCTGGTTCCGCCTGCTGGCGCCGCGCACCGCCCCGGACGCGCGGCTGCTCCGCCGCCTGGTCTGGGTGGCCTGCGTGGCCGCCGCGCTGGTCACGGCGGTGGGCTCCACCGTCGTCGTCGTGCAGATCGGCGAGTCCGGAGCGCGGGCGCTCTGGGACGGCAGCTTCAGCGAACAGCCGCTCCGCTAGGGAGCGGCGCCCCGCCCGCTACTGCGCGACGGGGGCCGGGCCGGTCAGGGCGTTCAGGTGGTCGCGGATGCCGTCGAAGTGCGAGCTGACGCGCCGGGCGGCCAACTCCTTGTCCTTGTCGCGGACAGCCTCGAAGATGAGCCGGTGCTGGTGGGCGTTGTCCTGCAGGCTGGCGACCTCGAAGCCCGTCTCGCGGTGGATCTGCGCGTAGGCGCTCCAGAAGACGTCGAGCAGATTGGTCAGCAGCTCGTTGTGCAGCGGCGTGTACAGCTGCCGATGGAACTCCTGGTCGGCGACGGAGAAGTTCGTGCCCGCCGCGGCGAGCCCCTCCATCTCCTCGACGAGCTTCTCGAGCTCTTCGAGGTGCTCCGACGTCATCCGGTCGATGGCCATCCCGATGAGCCCGGCCTCGAGCGCCTGCCGCACGTCGGCGAGCTCCATCGCCTCGTGCCCGCCGTGTCGGAGCGAGAGCCGGCCGCGGAAGGCGAGGCTCGAGGCCAGCGATTCGAAGCCGGCGGCCGCGACGAAGGTGCCGAAACCGTGACGGATCTCCACGACGCCCAACGCCTGGAGCACCTTCAGGGCCTCACGCACCGTGTTGCGGCCGACGCCGAGCGCCGTGCACAGCTCGGCCTCGGTCGGCATGGGGTCGCCGACGTCGAGGTTGCGGTCCAAAATCAGGTCCATGATGTCGCCCTGCAGGCTCCGCAGCCTGCGCTGAGCTCCTAGGCTCGCCGGCCGCGCGGGGGCACTGTCCTGTGCCATGGCTAACCCTCCTCAGGTCGCTTGTGAATCAATATAGCGGGCAAGCCGGTTCGCGCGGCCTCGGCGCACGCCTCGACGACGCGCAGCGTCTCTCGAGCCTGACGCACCGTGTACTCCGGTGCCGCCCCCAGTTCGAGGCGGTCGATGTAGGCCGTGAGGAACGAGCGCACGATCGCCTCGGAGCTGGCCCCGCCGATGGTGCTGCGGCGTTGCGCCCCGTCGGTGCCGAAGATGCTCACCGCCGGCTGGTCGTCGTCGGCCGTGGCGAACCCGCGCGAGCCGATCAGCCGCACGCTCGACGAGACGGGGCCGTGCCCGGGGGCGGATGCGACGCGGCCCAGCGTGATCGTGGCGGTGACGCCGTGCTCCAGCAGCAGCGAGACGACGGCCGTGTCCTCGACGCCGGCCTCGGCGTGCGTGCTCTGGAACAGCGTGGACGCCTCAGCGTAGGCCTCGACGACCCGCAGTCCGGTCAGGTGGCTCAGGTAGTCGATCGGGTACAGCAGGAAGTTGAGGATCTCCCCGCCGCCGGAGAGCGCGACATCGGTGACCAGCTCCGGGCGCTCCACCGAGGTGGAGAAGAACGCGCCGGAGGCGAACCACTCGATGTCTATGTGGCGCGGCAGCCCGAAGTGGCCCTCGTCGACCCAGCGCCGGAGCCTCTGGATCGCGGGCGAGTGCAGCCGGTTGATGACCGTCGCCGTGCCGCGCGAGGCCCGCTCGGCCTCGATGATCGCGTCGGCCTCCGCCGTGGTGACGGCGAGCGGCTTGTCGATGAGCACGTGCTTGCCTGCCTGCAGCGCCAGGACGGCGAGCTCCGCGTGGCGGGTGGGCTCGCTGCACACCACGATGACGTCGCAGTCCGGGTCGGCGAGGAGCTCGTCCGGGCTGAGGAAGGGAACCCCGTAACGCCCGGCGATGCGCCGGGAGTCGGCGAGCTTCCACTCGGCCGCGTCGGCGTACTCGCTGACGCCGACGACCCGCACACGCGGGTCGTTCGCGAAGATGTCGATGTAGGAGTCGGCGTGGCGCACGGCCGACAGGAACCCGACGGAGATCATTTGTCATCCTCCCAGACGATGTCGACGGGTCTGCCGGTGTCCAGGGACTCCTGGGCGGCGAGTGCCGTGCGCAGAGCAGCCCGCACCTGATCGGTTGTGACGATCGGCTCGGCCCGCCCGCTGATGAGCTCGATCCAGTGCGCGAGCTGCACACGCATGGCGCCCTCGACGGATGCCGGGGCGGTGCGCACCCCCGGGGCCCGGAGGCGGGGCTCGCTGTCGGTGGAGTGCTCGATGCTGCCGGCGGTTCCGGCGACCATGATGCGGCGGAACATGTCACCGGGCTCGGCCAGCGCGTAGGAGATCTCCAGCGTTGCCAGCGAGCCGTCCTCGAACCGCACCGTCATGTGGAAGGAGTCGTCGACGGGCATGTCGGCGGCGAAGCTCGGGAAGGAGCGCGTGAACACGCGCACCGGCCGCCGGCCCATCAGCCAGACGGCGACGTCGAGGCTGTGCGTGCCGTTGTGCACCGGGTGGCCACCGGACTTCTCCCGGTCGAGCTGCCAGCCGCGCCATCCGCCCGGCCACACGTAGCCGGTGTACCAGCTCACGTGCGCCAGCCGCGGCGTGCCGATGTCACCGGCGTGGACGCGCTCGGCGAGGGCGGCGACCGCGGGCTGGAAGCGCACGGTCTGCCCCACCATCAGGCTGGTGCCGCTGCCCTCTGTCGCGGCGACCATCGCGTCGAAGTCGGCGATCGTCAGCGCGGCGGGCTTCTCGACGTGCACGTGCTTGCCCGCCCGCCCCGCGCTGATCGTCGAGTCGGCGTGCTGCGGGGTCGCGTTGCAGACGTCGACCCCGAGGACGCTCGGGTCAGCCAGCACGCGGGCCAGGTCGGTCGTGGCCTCCGCGCCGGGCGCGAGCGAGGCCACGGCCGCGGCGCGGGCCAGGTCGGAGCCGCACACGTAGGCGACCTCCACCCCGGGGATGGAGGCGAGGGCGGCGACGTGCTCGCGGGCGATCGAGCCCGTGCCGACGACCGCGACCCGGATCGGGGCGCTCATACGGCGGCCCCGCTGCCCACGAGCGCTTCGCCGACGTCCAGGGGGTGGAAGCAGCGCGCCGTGTGCGTCGGGATCTCGAGGAAGCGGACGGCGGGCGGCATCTCGACCGCGCACGCCTCCGTCGCCCGCCAGCAGCGGGTGCGGAACGGGCAGCCGGACGGCGGGCGCACCGCCGACGGCACCGGGCCGTCGAGGGTGATCGGTTCGATGTCCTCGATCAGGCTCGGGGTCGCCGACAACAGCGCCTCCGTGTACGGGTGCCGGACAGAACCGGGCACCGCCTCGGCCGGGGCCTCCTCGACGATGCGCCCGAGGTACATCGTGACCATGCGGTCGCTCATCCGCCGCACCGTCTGGATGTCGTGCGAGATGAAGAGCATCGCCAGGTTGAACTCCTTCTTCAGGTCGAGCAGGAGGTTCAGGATCTGGGCGCGCACTGAGACGTCGAGCGCACTCGTCGGCTCGTCGGCGACGAGCACGGCCGGGCCGAGGGCGAGGGCCCTGGCGATGGCGACGCGTTGGCGCTGGCCGCCGGAGAGCTGCGTCGGCAGCGCGTCGGCCGCGCTGGTGGGCAGGCCGACCAGGTCCATCAGCTCCCGCACGCGCGCCTCCCGCGAGGCGGTGTCGCCGACCTTGTGCACGACGAGGGGGTCGCGCAGGATGTCGCTCACCGCCATGCGCCGGTTCAGCGCCGTCGACGGGTCCTGGAAGATCATGCCGACGTTGCGCCCGAACTCGGTGCGCCGCTCGGCGTTCGTCATCGACCAGAGCGAGCGGCCGCGGAAGCTGATCTCGCCCATGGTGGGCTTCTGCAGGCCGACGATCGTCTTGGCCAGGGTGGACTTGCCGCAGCCTGACTCGCCGACGACGCCGACGGTCTCCCCCGCGTGCAGGCTGAGGTCGGCCCCGGTCAGCGCGTAGACAGTGTCCTTCTGCAGCAGCTTGCTGCCGTTGATGCGGTGCTGGACGTGCACATCACTCAGTTTGAGAACAGGCTCGGTCATGCGGAGATCTCCTCTCGGGCGGCGCCCTCGACGGTGCGGGCGGGGAAGTGGCAGGCGACCTCGTGCGTGCCGCTCTCGCCGGAGAGCTGCGGGTCGGTGGTGCGGCAGAGCGCGGTGGCGGCCGGGCAGCGGTCAGAGAAGCGGCATCCGATCGGGAAGTTGGCCGGCGACGGCACGACGCCCTTGATCTGGGTGAGCTCCGTGTCGCCCGCCTCCAGCGAGAGCACGGCCGAGAGCAGCCCGCGGGTGTAGTGGTGCTCCGGCGCTCCGACGACGTCGGCGATCTTGCCGGACTCGGCGATCTGGCCGCCGTACATGACCACCACGCGGTCGACGATGTCCGAGACGAGCGCCAGGTCGTGCGAGACGAGAATCAGGGCGAAGCCGAGCTCGTCCTTCAGCCGCATGAGCAGCTGCATGACCTGGGCCTGCACGGTGACGTCCAGCGCCGTGGTCGGCTCGTCGGCGACGATGAGCTTGGGGTCGCGGGAGAGCGCCATGGCGATGAGCACGCGCTGCCGCTGGCCGCCGGAGAGCTCGTGCGGGTAGGCGCCCAGTGTGCGCTCTGGGTCGAGGTTGACCAGTTCGAGCAGCTCGGCCGGCGTGCGGTGCCCGCCGCGCTTGGTGAGCTGCGTGATCTGCTGCCTGATGGTCATGGTCGGGTTCAACGAGCTGAGCGCGTCCTGGTAGATCATCGACATGCCCGTGCCCATGAGCGCGCGCCGATCGCGCGCCTTCATGCCGTTGAGCTCGCGCCCGGCGAAGCGGATGCTGCCGCCGATCTGGGCGCCGCGCGGTTCCAAGCCCATGATCGCGAGGCTGGTCAGGGACTTGCCGCAGCCGGACTCGCCGATCAGGCCGAGCACCTCGCCGGGACGCACGGAGAAGCCGATGTCATTGACGACGTTGACGCCGTTGTGGCGATCCGGGAAGGAGATCGTCAGGCCCTCGATGGCGAGCACCGGCTCGCCCGTGAACTCCTTGTTCGTGCGCCGGCGGATGCGCTCTCCCGCCTCGCGGAGGCCGGGAATGTCGGTGATGATGGCCGCGCTGCCGCGCTCGACCTCCGCACTCTCCACCTGGGCGGCGGCGGCGCTGGCCTTGCTGGAGCGGGAGGACGGCGCCGCGATGGCGTCGGTGAGGCCCTCGGCGAGCAGGTTCAGGCAGAGCACGGTCACGAAGATGATGAGCCCGGGGAACAGCGTCGCCCACCAGCCGCCGATCAGCAGCAGGTTCTTGCCATCGGAGATGACGCTTCCCCAGGAGGGGTTCGGCGGCTGCACGCCGGCCCCGATGAAGGACAGCGACGCCTCGAACACGATCGCGTCGGCGACCATCACCGTGGCGAAGACGAGGATCGGGGCCGCGATGTTCACGGCGACGTGCTTGACGATGATGTAGACGCGGCGCGCACCGATGATGTGCATCGCGCTGACGTAGTCCTCCTCATACTGCGCCTGCACGTTGGCGCGCACGATGCGGGCGATGGAAGGCGTGTAGAGGAAGGCGATCGCGAGGATCAGCACGACGACGTCGCGTCCGAACACCGCGACGAGCACGGCGGCCAGGGCGATTCCGGGGAACGCCATGATCACGTCGAGCACGCGCATCACGAACTCATCGACGGCACGCCGGCTGGTGGCCGCGAACGCGCCGATGGCCGCGCCGGCCACGAGGGCGATTCCGGTCGCGCCCAGGCCGATGGCGAGCGACCAGCGGCCGCCGTAGAGCAGGCGCGAGAGGATGTCGCGGCCCTGGCTGTCCAGCCCGAGCAGGTGCTCGGGGCTGGGGCCCTTGTCCGGCGCGACGGTCTGCGCGTTCGGGTCGTAGGGGGTGAGCAGGGGCGCGAAGATCACCGCGAGGATGATCAACGCGAGCACGGCGATGGCGATCCACGAGCCGATGCTGAGCCGGCCGATCCGGCCGGGCTGGGAGAGGCGGAGGGCGAGGTTCTTGCGCATCAGTGGCTCGTTCGCAGTCGCGGGTTGACGAGGAGGGAGAGGACGTCGACGAGGAGGTTCACCACGACGAATCCGAGGGCGATCGTGAGGACGACGCCCTGCACGACGGCCGGCTCATTGTTCTTGACGGCCTCGATCATGAGCTGGCCCATGCCGGGCAGGTTGAACATCTGCTCGATGACGACGGCACCGCCGAGGAGGTAGCCGATGCGGAGCCCGAGGACGTTGAGCGGGTTGATCAGCGCGTTGCGCATCACGTTGCGGCCGACCACGACGAACGGGTGCAGGCCGCCGCCGCGGGCGGTGCGGACGTAGTCGCGGTCCAGCTCCTCGACCATGGAGGTGCGCACGATGCGGGTCAGCTGGGCGGCGAGCGGGAGTGCGAGGGCGAGCGCCGGGAGCGTCATGGTCATGATCCAGCCGACGACGGAGTCGTTGGGGTTGACGTAGCGGCTCGACGGAAAGATGGAGAGGTTGATCGACAGCCACTGCACGAGCAGGAGCGCCACCCAGAAGGACGGGGCCGCGACGCCGCCGAGGGTGGTGATGCGGATCACGTGGTCCGGCCAGCGGTCGCGGTACACCGCGGAGAGCGTTCCGAGCGCGAATGCGATGACGGCGGCGATGATGAGGCCGAGGAACGTCAGCTGCAGGGTCAGCGGCAGCGCCGTGGCGATGAGGCCGGTCACCTCCTGGCCGGTCGCCAGGCTCTTCCCCAGGTTGCCGGTGACGAGCAGGCCGAGGAAGCCGATGTAGCGCACGAAGAAGGGGTCGTTGAGCCCGTGCTCCTCACGGAACTGTTCGAGCTGTTCGGGGCTCACGGGGGCGTCGGCAAACACGGCGACGGCCGGGTCGGTCGACGAGAACTGCATGATGGTGAAGACGAACAGGACGATTCCCAGCATGAGTGGGATGAGCCCGAGCAGTCGTCGGCCGATCATTCTGAGCACGACGGTCACAGATTCCTACCTTCGTTGGTATGAGGGGGTGCGGGGCGCCGGGTGGGCCGGCGCCCCGCTGAGGGGGTGGGGATTAGTCGACGAGCTTCGCGTCCATCATGTAGACGCCGGGGATGTTCAGCGCCTTCAGGCCCTCAACCTTCTTCGGGTCCCATGCGGTGAACAGCTTCATGTGCATGACCGGGTAGATCACGGCCTCCTCGGCGATGACGTCGAGCGCGTCGTTCATCTTCGCATCGGTGACCTCGGCCGAGTCGGCCTGCTCCGCATCCGTGAGGAGCTCGTTGAGCGCGCCGTACTCGGGAGTCTCTGCCCACTTGTTCCACAGCATGAAGGTGTTGGTGGTGGAGTAGAACCACCGGACGTTCAGGTCTGCGTCGGTGCCGAACTGGTTCGGGTTGCCCGAGAAGGTCAGCACGTCGGCGGCGTCGCCCGCGGCAACCCGCGAGTTGAAGGTGGCGGTCTCGACGACGTCGAGCGTCGTGTCGACGCCGACGGCGTCCCAGTCCTGCTTGATCGCGTTGACCGCGGCGGCAGTCCACGAGATGTTGGTGGAGAGGAGCGTCAGCTTGAGGTCGGTGACGCCGGCATCGGCGAGCATCTTCTTCGCCTTCTCCGGGTTGTAGGAGAACTGCGTGGCCGCCTTGGTGTAGTACGGGCTGGACTCCTGCAGGAAGCTGGAGGCCGGGGTGCCCTGGCCGGCGATCGAGACGTCGATCAGCTTCTGCGCGTCGATGGCCATGCGCAGCGCCTGGCGGACCTCCTTGTTGTCGAAGGGGGCCTTGGCGGTGTTGAAGGCGAGGCCCAGCATGTTCATGCTGTCCGCGGCCTCAACCGTGAGGCCGGCACCCTTCAGCGTGTCGATGGCGTCCTGCGGGATGTTGTCGGAGATCGGCACACCGGAAACACCCGAGGTGAGCAGGCTGGTGCGCGCGGCGGCGTCGACGGAGACGTTCCACTGCATCGAGCTCACCTTCGGCGCCAGCGGGCCGTTGTAGCTCTCGTTCGTCTCGAACGCGGTGAAGGAGGTCGGCTCGGTGCCGGAGATCTGGAACGGGCCGGAGCCGACGGCGTTGGCCGGGTCGGCGTAGAACTCATCGGCCTGGCCCTCGAAGACGTGCGCGGGCATGATCTTGAGGATGGAGAAGCGGTCGAGTGCGTAGGGGAAGCCGTACTTGAGCGTCAGCTTGACGCTGTCCTCGTCGATCTTCTCCGCGGAGTCGAGCCAGCTGTTGAAGAAGGCACTCGTGATGACGGGCTTGTCGGGGTTCAGGACGCGGTTGACGGAGAAGACGACGTCGTCTGCTGTGACGGGCTCGCCGTCGCTGAAGGCCGCACCCTCGCGGAGGTCGACGGTCCACTCGAGCGCGGAGGTGTCCTCCGGCAGGGCGCTCGCGAGTGCGGCGAACGGCGTGCGGTCGACGGGGGACGAATCCCAGAGGCCCTCGTAAATGTGGTTCTGCGCCGACATGGCGAACGCGGATCCGGTGTTCAGCGGGTCCCAGGAGCTGTTGTTGTTGTATCCGATGGCGACTTCGATGTGCCCTGCGGCTTCCTCAACGCCAACGCTGGTGCTGGACTGTGGGCCGCTGCACGCGGTCATCAGCGCAACGGATCCGACGGCGACGGTCGCCATGGCGATGCGCTTGAACCGGCGAGCATCTTTGCCCGCCCAATTGTTATTGTCCAACTGCTCGTTCCTTTCGATCGCGAAGTACCCAAGAGAGCCCACATAGGACGTCCCACGTCTTCGTAGGATGCCTACCGTAGTGAAAATCCCTGCGGTGGTCAACATCGATCTCGGTAACGAAAAATAACGAAGCCGACCCTTGACTCGCGACTCGGCCGTTTGCCATACTCTGAAATCTACGACCAGACATCCCACGTCCTATCACTACGTTGTGGTCAGGGCGCGGACAGACCAGGAGCACCGTGAGCACCCCTCTCAGCACCACCGAAACGACCACCGACAACGCGCCAACGACGGCGCTCAGTGGAATCGTCCCGCCCGTCATCACCCCCCGCGACGCCGCGGGGAACATCGACACTGCCTCGCTGGCGCGGGTCGTCGACCACCTCATCGACGGCGGCGTCAGCGGCCTATTCATCCTGGGCTCCTCCAGCGAGGTTCCCTACCTCACCAACGCCGAGCGCGATGTTGTCGCCGACGCGACGGTGGCCGCCGTGCGCGGCCGCGTGCCCGTGCTGGCCGGCGTCAACGAGCAGACGACGAACCGCGTCATCGACGAGGGCCGCCGGCTCCTCGATCGCGGCATCGAGGGCTTCGTCGTGACGACCCCGTACTACGCAATCTCCGACGACAACGAGGTGGCCAGCCACTTCCGTGCCGTGAAGGAAGCCCTCGCGCTCCCCCTCTACGCCTACGACGTACCGGTGCGCACGCACCGCAAGCTCTCCCCCGCCTTCCTGGCGGCTCTGGCGGAGGACGGCGTCATCGCCGGCGTCAAGGACTCCTCCGGCGACGACGTCTCCTTCCGCCAGCTCCTGCTCGCCACCGCCCACCTGGAGGACTTCCGCGTGTTCACCGGGCATGAGGTTGTCGTCGACGGGGCCCTGCTCGGCGGCGCGCACGGCGCCGTCCCCGGCCTCGCGAACGTCGACCCGGCCGGCTACGTGCGCATGCACGAGGCGGCCCGCGCCGGGGACTGGGCGTCGGTCAAGGCCGAGCAGGACCGCCTGGCTCGCCTGTTCGAGATCGTCTTCGCACCGACCCCCGGGCGCGTGTCCGGCGGGGCGGCCGGCCTCGGCGCGTTCAAGACCGCGCTGGCGCTGCTCGGCGTCATCGACAACAACCGCATGAGCGAGCCCATGCTCTCCCTCAACGCCGAGGAGACCGCGCGCATCCGCGGCATCCTCGTCTCCACCGGCCTCCTCGCAGAATAGGAACAGTGATGTCCACCATTCGATACGGCCTCATCGGCGCTGGATACCTTGGCAAGGCGCTCGTGCGGGCGCTGAACCGCCACGACGACGCCACGATCACCGCCATCTTCGACCCGCTCACCGGTGACGCCTTCGCCGCCGAGTTCGGTGCGACGGTCTACGCCGACTGGAAGGAGCTCTGCGCTGCCGACGACGTCGACGCCGTCATCGTCGCCTCGCCGAACTGGGCACACCACGAGCAGGTCGTCGAGGCGGCGCGCCTGGGCAAGGCCGTGTTCTGCGAGAAGCCGGTCGCGCTCTCCTACGAGCACACCGTCAACATGGTCGAGGCGGCACGGGCATCCGGCTCCCTCTTCATGGTCGGCCACGTCACGCACTTCATGAGCGGGGTGCGCCGCGCGAAGGAGCTCATCGCGGAGGGCGCCATCGGCGACATCGTGTTCTGCCGCGCGGTGCGCAACACCTGGGAGGGCCAGCGGGACGGCTCCAGCTGGAAGAAGCAGCAGGCGCTCTCCGGCGGCCACCTGTACCACCACATCCACGAGCTCGACCTCGTGCTCTCGCTCCTCGGCGAGGCCAGCACCGTCACGATGGTCGGCGGCAACGTCGCCCACCGCGGCGTCGGCGAGGGCAGCGAGGACGACGTGCTGGCCGCGCTCCTCGAGTACGACGGCACGCGCTTCGCCGCGATCGAATACGGCTCGGCGTTCCGCTGGACCGAGCACTACGTGCTCATCGAGGGCACGCTCGGCGCGATCCGGCTGGGCATGCAGGGCGACGGCTGCGAGCTGCGCACCCCCGACCGCGTCGAGCGCTTCCCGCTGCACCGCACGCCGGAGGAGGAGGAGAGCCGCGCCGCCTTCTACAACCGCGGTGAGCGCGACGCAAGCGCGCTGTTCGGCACGCCCGACGCCGACGTCCCGCTGTGGATGGCGGGGATCCTCGAGGAGGAGACGGACTACTTCCACGCGCTGATGCTGGGCGGGGAGGTGCGCGAGGAGTTCCGTTCGCTCACCGACGGCAGCGCGGCCCTGGCCTCGCTGGCCACCGCCGACGCCATGATGCTCTCGCAGCGCGAGGGCCGCAAGGCGGCAGTCACCGACATCACCGCGGGCACCCCTGCGAATGTCTAACTCCCCCCTCGGAACGGGCGCCGCGCTGCTGTCAGCGCGGCGCCCGTTCCTCATCGGCATCGACCTGGGCGGCACCAAGATCGCCGGCGCCCTGCTCTCGGGGGCCGGCGAGGTGCTCGCCGAGGCCCGCACACCCACGCCGGCCGGCGCCGACGCGATCGTCACCGCCGTCGTCGGGCTCGCCCAGTCGCTGCGCGCGACCATTCGGGCCGATCACGCCGCGGCGGACGTCGACGCGATCGGCATCGGATCGGCCGGAGTCGTCGACATCGCCACGGGCGCCATCCTGGACGCGACCGAGGCGATTCCCGGCTGGCGCGGGACCGCGCTCGCGGAGCGGGTCACCGCGGCCACCGGGCGCCCGGTCCGCGTCATCAACGACGTCCACGCCCACGCCCTCGGCGAGCAGCGCGCGCTGGACATCCCCTCTGCGCACTCGACGCTGCTCGTCGCCGTCGGCACGGGCATCGGCGGCAGCTTCTTGGTCGGCGGCGTCCCGCTGCTCGGCGCGCACTCCGTCGGCGGGCACATCGGACACGTGCCGACCCCGGCCGCCGCCGGCATCCGTTGCTCCTGCGGCGCGCTCGGCCATGCGGAGGGCAGCGGCTCCGGAACCGGCATCACGGCGAACTACGTCGCGGCCGGCGGCGAGGCGCTGGACGGCCCCGCGATCGTCGCGCGGGCCAGCGCCGGCGAGCAGCGCGCGCGCGACGCCGTCGAGCGCTCGGCGCGCACCGTCGGCGAGCTCGTCGGCGGGCTCGTCAACACCCTCGACCCCCACAACGTCATCCTCTCCGGTGGCGTTCCCGACATCGGCGCTCTCTGGTGGGACGGCTTCGAGCGTGCCGCCCGGGCAGAGCTGCTCCCTCGCACCCGCGGGGTCGACCTGCTCCTCGGCCGCAGCGCGGCCGCCGCCTGCCGGGGTGCCGCTTCACTCTGGGACGAGCGCCTCTGGGCCGAGCTCCTCGCGCAGGTCGACACCCCGCCCCACCGCCCCCTCAGCTAGAAGGACCAGCATGACCATCGAAGACTTCCTCGCCGCCGTGCGCGGCCGCCTCATCGTCTCGGCGCAGGCCTACCCCGGAGAGCCGATGCGGCACCCGGAGACCATGGCGCAGATCGCCGAGGCGTCCGTCGCCGGCGGTGCAGCGGCCATTCGGCTGCAGGGCATCGGCGACATCCGACTCGGCAGCGCGCGTCTCGACGTGCCCATCATCGGGCTCTGGAAGGACGGGAGCGACGGCGTGTTCATCACCCCGACGCTGAGACACGCGCTGGCCGTCGCCGAGGCCGGCGCCGCGGTCGTCGCGATCGACGGCACACGCCGCCCCCGGCCGGACGGCCTCGACCTCGCCGAGACCGTCGCGGGCATCCACGCGCAGTCCGGCGCCCTGGTCATGGCCGACTGCGGCAGCCTCGGCGACGCCGTTGCCGCGGCTGCTGCGGGGGCCGACATCATCGGCACCACGCTCTCCGGCTACACGGGCGAGCGCGAGAAGGTGGAAGGCCCAGACCTGGAGCTGATCGCCGAAATCCGAGCCGCCCTCCCGGAGGCGGTGCTCGTGGCCGAGGGCCGCATCCACACGCCGGCGCAGGCGGCTGCCGCCCTGCGCGCCGGCGCAGACAGCGTCGTCGTCGGAACGGCCATCACCCACCCGTCCACGATCACCTCGTGGTTCGCCGCCGCCGTGGCCAGCGCATGAGGCTCCTCGTCAGCGCCTACACGCTCTCCCCCGCGCACGCTCACTGGGACGAGGCGGTCGAGCAGGAGTTCCTCGGCCGGCTGAGCACCCTCCCCGGCGTGGACGCGATCGAGATCCCCTGGCTTGGCCGCATCCACCCGCACGACGACGACTGGATGCTGCGCGCCTTCCCGCGGGGCATCGCCCTCGCGATCACCCCGCTGCCGTTCGTGATGCGCCGGAGCGGGGAGAGCCAGCGCTACGGCCTGGCCTCGCCCGACGCCGACGGCCGCCGTGCGGCGCTCGAGGACATGGCGCGCCTGCGCGACGACGTCGCCGTTCTGCACGGCAGGGGCATCGGTCCGGTGCTCTTCGTCGAGTTGCACAGTGCGCCCCGCGGAGGCGGCACGGCGCTCGCCCTCGAGCGCTCTCTCACCGAGATCGCATCCTGGGATTGGCAGGGCGCCGAGTTGCTGCTGGAGCATTGCGACGCCGACACGGGCACGCGCGCGTTCGAGAAGGGATTCCTCTCGCTCGAGCAGGAGATCCGCGCAATCCGAGACTCGGCCGCCCCCGTCCAGCTCTGGTTGAACTGGGCGCGCTCTGCGATCGAGCTGCGCGACCCGGATGCCGTCGCGGGCGCTGTCCGAACGGCCGCGGACTCCGGTCTGCTGGCCGGGCTCGCCCTCTCCAGCGTGTCGCCCAGGGCCAGTGCGTACGGCCCCGCCTGGGTCGACGCGCACCTGCCATTTGACCGACGCGACGCGGAGGGATCGATCCTCACCGCGGAGCGCGTGCAGGCTGCGCTCGATGCAGCGGCCGGTGCGGAGTGGCTCGGGCTCAAGCTGTCCCCGCACCCCGGCGAGAACTCCATCGACCAGGTGGTCGACACGGTGCGCTCACACCAGCTCGTGCTGCCGAGTCGCCGCTAGCGGCGCTTGGCGAACTGCACCGGGTCCTCCAGGTACGGAGTCCAGGCGGCCCGCTCCTCTGCGCTGATGCGCCGCGGGCGCTCGGTCACCGAGTCCACCAGCACGATCGTCGTCGCCGCGCGAGTGTAGAGCGTCCGCGCCTCCGTGGATTCCGGCGACCAGACCTGGTAACAGACCTCGAGGCTGGCGCCGCCCAGGTTGCCGATCCACAGCTCGACGTCCATCGGCGCACGGAGGTAGGGAATCGGCGCCAGGTACTCGATCTCCTGGCGGGCGATCAGGCTGAGCGTGGCCGCGCCCGGCCGGGCGTCCAGCACGGCGGTGCTGGCGCCGACGGCGCCCTGCGCGCCCCCTTCGGCGTCATCCGCCCAGAACGCCTGGATGCGCGCCTCCTCCAGGAGGCGCAGCATCTCGGCGTTGTTGACGTGCCCGTAGGCATCGAGGTCCGACCAGCGCAGCCGGATCGGCACATGCAATCTCATCGGAACCTCGATGCCCCAGGCGTCGTCGTGCTCAGCCGGCGATTAGTCGCGCGTGAGCTTGCGGTAGGTGGAACGGTGCGGCTTGGCGGCATCCGCACCCAGACGCTCGACCTTGTTGGCCTCGTACGCCTCGAAGTTGCCCTCGAACCAGTACCAGTTCGCCGGGTCCTCCTCTGTGCCCTCGTAGGCGAGGATGTGCGTCGCGGTGCGGTCGAGGAACCACCGGTCGTGGGTGATGACCACGGCACAGCCGGGGAACTCGAGCAGCGCGTTCTCGAGGCTGCCGAGGGTCTCGACGTCGAGGTCGTTGGTCGGCTCATCGAGGAGCAGCAGGTTGCCGCCCTGCTTGAGGGTCAGCGCCAGGTTCAGGCGGTTGCGCTCACCACCGGAGAGCACGCCGGCCTTCTTCTGCTGGTCCGGCCCCTTGAAGCCGAACTGCGAGACGTAGGCGCGCGAGGGGATCTCCGTCTTGCCGACGACGATGTAGTCCTGCCCGTCGGAGACGACCTCCCAGAGGTTCTTCTCCGGGTCGATTCCGCCACGGCTCTGGTCGACGTAGGAGATGTCGACCGTCTCGCCGATCTTCAGGTCGCCGCTGTCGAGGGGCTCGAGGCCGACGATCGTCTTGAACAGCGTGGTCTTGCCGACGCCGTTCGGGCCGATGATGCCGACGATGCCGTTGCGCGGCAGGGTGAAGGTGAGGTTGTCGATGAGGATTCGCTCGCCGAAGCCCTTCTTCAGGTTCTTGGCGTCGATGACCTGCGAGCCGAGGCGCGGGCCGACGGGGATCACGATCTCCTCGAAGTCGAGCTTCCTGGTGCGCTCGGCCTCGTTCATCATCTCCTCGTAGCGGGCGAGGCGGGCCTTCGACTTGGTCTGGCGGCCCTTCGCGTTGGAGCGCACCCAGTCGAGCTCGTCGGCGAGGCGCTTGGAGAGCTTGGCGTCCTTCTTGCCCTGCACCTCCAGGCGGGCCTGCTTCTTCTCCAGGTAGGTGGAGTAGTTGCCCTCGTAGGGGTAGAGGCGTCCGCGGTCGACCTCGGCGATCCACTCGGCCACGTGGTCGAGGAAGTACCGGTCGTGGGTGACGGCGAGGACTGCACCGTGGTACTGGCTGAGGTGCTGCTCAAGCCAGAGAACACTCTCGGCGTCAAGGTGGTTGGTGGGCTCATCGAGCAGCAGCAGGTCGGGCTTCTGCAGCAGCAGCTTGCAGAGCGCGACGCGGCGCTTCTCACCGCCGGAGAGGTGGGTGACGAGTTCATCGGCCGGCGGGCAGCGCAGCGCGTCCATGGCCTGCTCGAGCTGGGAGTCGAGGTCCCAGGCGTCGGCGTGGTCGATCTCTTCCTGCAGAACGCCCATCTCGGCGAGCAGGGTGTCGAAGTCGGCGTCGGGCTCGCCCATGGCGAGCGAGATCTCGTTGAAGCGGTCGAGCTTGGCCTTGATCGGGCCAACACCCTCCTGCACGTTCTCCAGGACGGTCTTGGTCTCATCCAGCACCGGCTCCTGCATCAGGATGCCGACGGTATAGCCCGGCGTGAGCTTGGCCTCTCCGTTGCTCGGGGTGTCCAGCCCGGCCATGATCTTGAGGATGGTGGACTTTCCGGCACCGTTCGGGCCCACGACGCCGATCTTGGCGCCGGGCAGGAACGACATCGTGACGTCGTCGAGAATGAGCTTCTCGCCCACCGCCTTGCGGGCGCGAACCATGGAGTAGATGTATTCAGCCACTATTTTTCCTAAATTCTCTGTATGCCTGGGCCCCGCGCCGTGCACGACGCTCATCGTTCGCGCGATAACGCGCTGACTCGACGTGCTTCGAGGGCCTGAATGCCGACCTCTGCGCCCTCGCGGAGCGTGAGGGCTGGCAATTCGACGCTACGGTCGAGGATACCGGGAAAACCTGCCCGGGGCTGATCGTCAGTGCACGATGGCGCTCAACCAGATGATGCCGACGCCGAGCGACGCCGTGATTGCCGCGTTGAGGATTCGCCGCGGCCATCCCCTGCGTCTCTTCACCGAGTTCCAGAACCCCAGTGCGGCAAGCGTCAGGACGCCGGCCCAGAGGGCGATGTAGTAGCCGACGTACTCGTCGAGCACCCCGGCGGCGGACAGCAGCAGGAAGGCGGCCGGCACCAGCATCGCGAGCACCATGCCGATGGAGTGGCGGGCGGAGTCCAACACCAGCAGCCACAGCTTCCGATGGGCGGCGTCTGGCGAGCCGTGCACGGCGACGACGGCGGAGTAGATGTGCGCCAGCCAGAAGACGCCGACGGTGCCGAGGGTGAAGAAGAAGACTTCGAGATCGGTGTCGTAGTTCCAGCCGACCGCGATCAGCGCGCTGACCAGCACCGTGCCGTAGATGGCGTACTCGGTCGCGTAGACGCCGGCGACGGCTTCCACCGACCGGACGCCGCTCTGCGCTGCCCGATCGAGCCAGCCGGAGCCGGGCGTGCCTGATTTCTCAGGCGGATCGGCAGGCTCGCCAGCCATGGCCGTCCACCCAGGGGGCTCTGCTTCGCATGGATTTCACGCTAGTCCCGCGAGCCGCGCCGGTCTATGGTCTGGCCAGCCCGATTGCTACCAGTCGATGGCCCGGGTGGCGCCGATCAGACAGCTGCCCGTGGAGAGCATCGCCGTGACCGCACTCTGGTAGCCGCCGCTGGACGGACCGAACTGGCCGAGCAGGCACTCGCCGTTGAACCGAACGGCCCACGGCACGGAGTCGGCGGCCAGGTCGACGGAGGTCCGGTCGAAGCCGACCTCCATGTCGGCCTTGTTGAAGCCACCGACGACCAGGGCGTTGATGAACGACTCCCCGCCCGCCGAGGGGTTGGCGGCAAGCACCGCGGCCGCGATCGAGTCGAAGTAGGCGAGGTTCTCCTGGGCGGTGCCGTCCGGCAGCAGGACGAGCGGCTCGACCGGCACCTCCGTCGCGCTCGGCGCCGGAGCGGCCGTCTGCGTCGGCGCCGGAGTGGCCGGCGCGGGTGAGGAGCATGCGGCGAGCGCGAGCATCGTGGACGCTGCCAGTGTCGCGAGCAACACCCGCGGCATCCGCGGCATCGCTCGGCTGGTGGCGGAACTCTCGCTCGACATCTCTCGCCTCTCTGACGGGTTCACTTCTGCGAACGAGTCTATGGGCGAGCCGACACCGGCTAGAACGGGGTGGCCTCCAATTCGCTCACGCGCTCCGCCCCCGGAACGGACCAGTGCTCAGCCGGGGGCTCTGTCGGCTCGCCGGCGGTGGGGCCGTCGCTGTTTCCGGTACTCGGCTGCGCCTGGTCCAGGGGCAGGGCCCGGGTCGTGCGCCGGAAGCTTGCCGTCCCCCACTGCAGGTCCAGCCCGATCACGTCTGCCTCCAGGTCAATGGACGTGCCGCGCCGCTCGCCGGTGTCCCAGGCACGCAGGTGCAGCCGCCCGGTCACGACGACGGGATCGCCCCGGTGCAGGCTCGCCATGGCGTTCTTCGCCAGGCCGCGGAACGCGCTCACCGTGTACCAGTTGGTGTTGCCGTCGGACCAGGTGTTCGTGTTCTTGTCGTACTTGCGCTGGGTGGACGCCATCCGGAACTTGATCAGAGGCACGCCGCTCGACGTGACCTTCTCCTCCGGGTCGTTTCCGATCACACCCAGCACGGTGATGATGTCATTGGTTTCACGCATGGGAATCGTCCTCTCGGTTCGTGTTCCGCCCGTCGCCGCTGCGCGGGCTGTGGCCACGGCTCCGGCGCTCGTGCCCGTCATCCGGGCCGTGACCACATGCAATGAGTGTGCGCCGGCGGCGCGCCCAGGCAGCCGGGCACGTGCAATCTGTGCACTGCGGCCCCGCCGGGACCGGCTGTGCACAACAGGGGTGACGCGGGGTGCAGACGGCGGGTTCCCTGCCCCTAGAGTGATGCCATGAGCTATGTCGCAGCAGACAACCGGTATGACACGATGCGGTACAACCGATCCGGGCGGAGCGGCCTCCTGCTGCCGGCCATCTCGCTCGGGCTGTGGCACAACTTCGGCCACGAGCGCCCCATCGAGACCCAGCGTGCCGTGCTGCGCCGGGCCTTCGACCTCGGCATCACCCACTTCGACCTCGCCAACAACTACGGCCCTCCCCCCGGCGCGGCCGAGACGAACTTCGGCCGGATCTTCGCCGAGGACTTCCGCGGCCACCGCGACGAGATGATCATCTCCAGCAAGGCCGGTTACGACATGGCGCCTGGCCCCTACGGCGAATGGGGCTCCCGCAAGACCCTGCTCTCCTCGCTCGACCAGAGCCTCGGACGGCTGGGCCTGGACTACGTCGATATCTTCTACTCGCACCGCCCCGACCCGAACACCCCAATCGAAGAGACCATGGGGGCGCTCGCGACCGCCGTCCAGCAGGGCAAGTCCCTCTACGTCGGCGTCTCCAACTACAGCCCGGAACAGACCCGGGCCGCCGCGGCCGCCCTCGCCGCCCACAAGGTGCCCCTGCTCATCCACCAGCCGAGCTACTCGATCTTCAACCGCCACGTCGAGGACGGGCTGTTCCCCGTTCTGGAGGAGGTGGGCGCCGGCTGCATCGTGTTCTCGCCTCTCGCGCAGGGGCTGGCGACCAACAGGTACCTGGATGGCGCGATCCCCACCGACTCGCGCGCCGCGACCAGCCGGTTCCTCAATCCCGAGCAGATCAGCCCGGTCTACCTGGAGCGCGCCCGCGCTTTGAACGAGATCGCGGCCGGCCGTGGCCAGTCGCTGGCTCAGCTGGCGCTCAGCTGGGTGCTGCGCCAGCCCGGCGTGACCAGCGCGCTGATCGGCGCGAGCAGCGTCACCCAGCTGGAGCAGAACGTGGCGGCACTGGATGCCGCACCTCTCACCCCCGAGGAGATCGCGGCGATCGAGCCGTTCGCCGTGCACGGCACCGGCCTGCGCTAAACGCGGTGGGCTACCTCTACGCGCTCGTCGCAGCCTTGCTGTTCGGAGCGAACGGGTCCCTCGCCAAGGTTGTGCTGGAGGCGGGGGTCACCCCGGCCCAGCTCACCTTCGTGCGCGTGCTCACGGTGACGGTGATCGCCGGCGTCTGGCTGCTCATCAGCGATCGCTCGGCGTTCCGCATCGGATGGCGCCAGCTGGGCGTTCTGGCCTACCTCGGCGTCGTGGGCGTCGCACTGCTGCAGTGGTTCTATGCCGTGGCGCTGACGATGCTCCCCGTCGGGCTGACCCTCCTGCTGGAATACCTCGCCGTCGTCGCCGTGGCTGTGATCGCCCGGGTCGTGTTCAAGGAGCGGGTGAAGGCGCGCCTCTGGCTGGCGATCGCCCTCGTGCTGGTCGGGCTGACCCTGGTGGCACAGATCGGCAGCGGCACCGTGTCCGTGCCCGGCGTGCTGTTCGCCCTGGCGGCCGCCGCCAGCCTCACCGTCTACTTCCTCGTCGGGGAACGACAGCTGACCGCCAGCTCCCCGCTGGCCGTGGCATTCTGGGCCATGGGCTTCGCGACCCTGTTCTGGCTCGCCTTCAGCGGGTGGTGGGAGCTGGATGTCACGCTGCTGAGCTCCCCCGTCTCCTTGGGCGGTGCGCTCGCGGCCGTGGTGCTTCCCGTGTGGATGCCGCTCGCGGTCACCGCCGTCGTCGGCAGCTTCGTGGCGTTCCTGCTCTCCTTCCTAGCGCTCAAGCACCTGACGGCCACCGCGGCGGGCATCACCTCCTCCGCCGAGGTGCTGTTCGCATTCGCCGTTGCCTGGCTCTGGCTCGGCGAGGCGCTGGGCCTGGCGCAGCTGATCGGCGTCGGGATCGTGGCGGCCGGCATCGTGCTGGCGCAGACCGCGCGGGCCGAGAAGATCGTCGACCCCGAGCTGGCCGCCGCTGCGCTCCTGGCCCCCGCACCGCACGCCAGATAGCCGTGTCGGTGCTGCCGTCTACCGTGTGAATCACACCGCAGACGCGGCACAGCGACGGCAGAAGGCGAAAGGGCACCATGGCATACAACATCAACAGCACACTGATTCGTCCGCCCGCGACACCGTTGGGCGTCAGCGTCGCCGGCCTGGAGTTCCTCCCGGTGCGCGGGGGCCTCTGGCGCGTCGCATCCGTGCGCGGCACCATCCTCGGGCAGATCGAGTTGTGTTCACAGGATGCCGGCGCCGAGCCACGCTTCACCGCACGCGCCCTGCACTCCGACGGCGTCAGGCACAGCACACTCGGCGATTTCGGCACCGCAGTGGCCGCCGCCGACTGCTTCCGGTGACCGACCCCGCTCGAAATCGACGCATCCGGAGCCCGAGTTGAGGCGCGCCGGGACGACTCCCCCGCGGCCCCGCCGCACGCCGGTAGAGTGCCGCACATGCAGTGGTTGACAGATTTCTCTGACTGGTTCTTCTCCGCGGACGCGCAACCGGTGCTTTTCACCGCCGCCGTCATCGCGATCGCTCTCCTCGCCTCCGGCCTCCTCGCCGCCTGGATCGCCCGCGGCGCGATGAAGCGGGTCATCGCCCAGCGCAACACCGAGATCAAGATCGCCGCGATCGCCGCTCTCGTCGACGCGTCGGTCGAGGCCTCGGTGTGGAACTCGCTCACCCCGCAGGAGCAGGTGCTCTCAGACCGGGCCGTCGGCCAGGCTGACATCCAGGTGCGGATGCTGCCGATCCGCGGTTCGGGCATCGCAGCAGACTGGGCGGCGCACCGCTTGCACGAGCTCAAGCGCGCGTCGGCCACCTTCGGCTACCAGTCGGAGCCGGCGGTCACCGACTTCCGCGACCGTCTGATCGAATGGCAGGCCAAGCCGAGCCGCGCCCGCAAGGCCTTCGCCAGCGACCTCGAGCAGTGGAAGAGCGCCACCACCGAGAGCGATCGCACGCTGCTCGCCGACCAGGACGCCTGGGTCGCCCAACAGCACCGGGCACAGTACAACTCGCCCCTGTTCGCCCAGCCGCCGGTGCCGAACGAGCCCGTCGACACCCAGAAGCTGCTCGCCGACGTGGACGCGCTGCGCCAGCCCGCCGCGGCCGAGCCGATGCCCGCGCAGCAGAGCGCGTCTCTGTTCCCGCTGGCTCAGGCCGCACCGGCGCACGCCTCACCGACCCAAGTAGCTCCGACTCAGGCAGCTCCGACGCACGCAGCTCCGACGCAGGCCGCGCCAGCGCTGTTCCCGCCGGCGCAGTCGTCAGCGGCAACGCCCGAGGCGTAGCCGCGCCCGCGCGGGCGCACTGGGGCTCTAGCGCCACCATTCGTCGAACAGGGATGCCGGCGTGCGGCGCTTGTGCTCGCTGGCCAGGTAGCGACCCTCGATCGCGGCCGCCGCGGCATCCGACACCTGCTTGCCCTCGAGATAGTCATCGATCTCGGTGTAGCTGAGCCCGAGGTTGGCCTCGTCGGTCTGGCCGGGGGTCTCATCGAGCAGGTCGGCCGTCGGCGGCTTGAGGTAGAGCCTCTCCGCCGCGCCGAGGTGCTCGAGCAGCGCACGCCCTTGCCGCTTGGTCAGCCCGGCCAGCGGCAGCAGGTCGGTGCCGCCGTCGCCGTACTTCGTGAAGAAGCCGGTGACGGCCTCGGCGGCGTGGTCGGTGCCGACCACCAGGTAGCCGTGCCCTCCGGCGATCGCGTACTGCGCGATCATGCGCATGCGCGCCTTGACGTTGCCCTTGTTGAAGTCGCTGATCGGCTCGCCGAGGGCGCGGGCGTACTCGTCCTGGATACCGTCGACGCCCGCCTTGATGTTGAAGGTGACGGTCTGCGCCGGCTGGATGAACTCCAGCGCCAGTTGGGCGTCGTCCTCGTCGCGCTGCACGCCGTAGGGCAGGCGCATGGCGACGAACACCGGGGCGTCCCCGCCATCCGCGGCCATCTCGTCCACGGCCAGCTGGCACAGCCGGCCGGCGAGCGAGGAGTCCTGACCGCCGCTGATGCCGAGCACCAGACCGCGCGCGCCGGTGCGGCGCAGATACGCGGTGAGGAAGTCGATGCGCCGGCGGATCTCGGCGGCGGCGTCGATGCTCGGGCTCACGTGGAGCTCGGCGATGATCTGAGACTGAAGCGCGTGCATGCGTCGAATCTACCGCGCGAGCCGCGCGGGGCTGCGCACGGAAGCCGCGCTTCGCTATCATCGCCTGCAGAACGCGCTGCGCGAGCGCTGCAGGCAGGAGCCGAATGGACATCTCAATCCCCTCGCTGATCCTGATTGCCGCGATCGCCGTCGCCGCACCCCTGCTCGGTCGGGGCCTCGGGCGATTCGTCAAGATCCCCCTGGTGGTGTTCGAGATCGTCCTCGGGATCGTGCTCGGGCCGTCGCTGCTCGGCTGGGTGCAGCCGGGCCCCTTCACCGAAACGCTGGCCGACTTCGGCCTGGCCATGCTGTTCTTCCTCGCGGGCAACGAGATCGACTTCGCCCGCATCGCCGGCCGTTCCCTGATGCGGGCTGGGCTCGGCTGGCTGCTCTCGCTCGCCGTCGGCGTCACCGCCGGCATCCTGTTCTCGCCCACCGTCGGTGCGGGCGTGTTCATCGGCATCGCGCTGACGTCGACGGCGCTCGGCACGATCATGCCTGTGCTGCGGGATGCCGGTGAGCTGCGCACCCCGTTCGGGATCGCGACGACCGCGGTCGGGGCCGTCGGCGAGTTCGGCCCCTTGCTCGCGATCACGCTGTTCCTCTCCGGAACCACTCCCCTGCACGCCACCATCGTGCTCATCGGTTTCGCGCTCATCACGGGGGCCGCGATCTGGCTGGCGGCGATCGGCGCCGGCCGGAGCATGCACGCCCTCATCACCGCGACGCTGCACACCAGCGGCCAGTTCGCGGTGCGCCTCGTGATCTTGGTGCTCGTCTCACTCGTGGGGCTGAGCGTGGCGCTCGGCATCGACATGCTGCTCGGCGCGTTCGCGGCCGGGGTGCTCTACCGGGTGTTGCTCACCGGGGCGCCGGAAGCGGACGCCACACTGGTCGAGGCCAAGATCGAGGCGATCGGCTTCGGCTTCCTGGTGCCGATCTTCTTCATCAACACGGGGGTCACCTTCGATCTGGACGGCCTCATCGGTGATCCGCAGGCGCTTCTGCTGCTGCCGATCTTCGTGCTGGCGCTGCTCGTCATCCGCGGCCTGCCGAGCACGCTCGCCGCCCCGCGCGGCAGCACCCCCGCCGATCGTGGGGCGTTGCTGCTGTTCGGGGCGACCGGCCTGCCGATCATCGTCGCCGTCACTGCGATCGGCATCGACACGGGTGCCCTGGACTCCGGCACGGCGGCCGCACTCGTCGCCGCCGGGATGTTCTCGGTGCTGCTGTTCCCGCTCACCGGTCTCGCGCTGCGCAAGCGCTCCCGCGACTACACGGCCCGCCCGGCGGACGAGGAGGCCGTGGCGGAGGAAGCGTAGGGCTGCTGGGCGGAATGGTCGTGTGCTCCGGCCGGACTGGGCCGCGCCGACGGAGCAGCGCAGCCCCCGAATCCCCGGAGCCCCGGGTTCGGCCGCGCCGAGGATGAGGCGGGCTAGAGTTCGACGTCGATCAGTTCGTACCCGGCGGACTCGAGTACGCCCCCACCGGCGGTGACACCCGCGACGATGGCGCGCAGCGCGGCCTCGTCCGGGCCACTCAGCCTCACGACGGCGCGGCTGCCATATTCGGTTCCGAGAATGTTCACGCCCCGCTGGCGCAGCTCGGCTTCGATCCGGCCGGCGTCGGCGTGCGCGAGTGCCAGCGTGTAGAGCTCTCGCCGCTCACGCGCGACCACGGCGTCCTGTGCGTGGGCCGCGTCGACGGCGGAGAGCACGGCATCCGAATAGGCGCGCACGAGGCCGCCAGCGCCCAGCAGGACGCCGCCGAAGTACCGACTGACCACTGCGACGGTGTCGATGAACTCGCGGCCGCTGAGCGCCTCCAGCATGGGGCGGCCCGCCGTGCCGGACGGCTCGCCGTCATCGTTCGAACGGCGCACCTGGTCGGGGGCGGATGCCGGGCCGAGCACGAACGCCGAGCAGTGGTGCCTGGCGTTCCACTCCTCGCGGCGGGCCGCGTCGATCTCGGCGCGCGCGGCCGCCTCATCCTCGACGCGGACCAGCCGACAGAGGAAGCGCGAGCGCTTGATCTCGATCTCGGTGTCGATGCGGGCACCGACTCCGCCGCGCAGCGTGAGGTCCGGCATCCGGTGCCTAACCCCAGCCGAGCTCGTGCAGCTGCTCGTCGTCCATGCCGTAGAAGTGGCCGATCTCGTGCACCAAAGTCACGTGGATCTGGTCGCGCAACTCGTCGATGTCGTTGCAGTGGGCGAGGTGGGCGTCACGGTAGATCGTGATGAGGTCCGGCAGCTCGCCGAATCCGTAGTTTCCACGGTGCGTCAAAGCGATGCCGTGGTACAGGCCGAACAGGCTCATCGAGCCGTCTTCTGCGCGATCCTCGACCGAGAACTGCACGTTCTCAAGGCCGGCCATCATGTCATCCGGGAGCAGATCGAGTTCATCTGCGACGAGGGCTTCGAAGTCCTCTTCGCTCATCTCGACTGGCATCGGATGCCCTTCTGAAACAACTTGGGGTGAGTAACGGGGCTTGAACCCGCGACCTCCTGGACCACAACCAGGCGCTCTACCAGCTGAGCTATACCCACCATGCGCCTGCTTCTCGCGAACTCGAAGAAGGCAACTCAATGAGTGTATTACATCCGCGGAGCGAAATCGGACACAACGCTCGCCGACACCGCCTGCACCTGCTCCGTCGTGGGCCCAGGATCCGCGACAAACACGGCGCGTCGGTAATATTCCAGCTCTCGAATTGATTCCAAAATATCTGCCAAAGCCCGGTGTCCACCGTCCTTTTTCGGCGCGTTGAAGTACACCCGGGGGAACCAACGGCGCGAAAGCTCCTTGATCGAGGAGACGTCGACGTTGCGGTAGTGCAGGTGTCCGTCCAGGCGCGGCATGAATTTGGCCAAGAACGCCCGGTCGGTGCCGATGGTGTTGCCGGCCAGCGGGGCCTTCTGCTCGGTGGGAACGTGCTTGAGCACGTACTCCAGCACCTGATACTCGGCCTCCGCGACGCTTACACCCTGCGGAATCTCCTCAATCAACCCCGACGTGGTGTGCATGTTGCGCACGAAATCGTTCATCGACTCCATCGCGGAGTCGTCGGGCTTGATCACGATGCTGAAACCCTCGTCCACGGCCTTCAGGTCGTAGTCGGTGATCACCACCGCAATCTCTACCAGTTCGTCGACCTCGAGATCGAGGCCCGTCATTTCACAGTCGATCCAGACCAGACGGTCGCTCGCATTCGTCATGGGCTTGAGTCTACCGAGGCGAACCGACGCCCTCCCCCGCTTGCAATTGCGCCGAGGCCGCTGCGGTATCGTAGTCATGGTGCGCCTCCGTAGCTCAGGGGATAGAGCAGGAGCCTTCTAATCTCTTGGTCGCAGGTTCGAATCCTGCCGGGGGCACCCCTCTGAAACGCTTTCGCGGTGCTTCTCATCTCTTGGTCGCAGGTTCGAATCCTGCCGGGGGCACCATCGACACCACCTACCCGCGGTGCTTCTCATCTCTTTGTCGCAGGTTCGAATCCTGCCGGGGGCACCCCTCTGAAACGCTTTCGCGGTGCTTCTCATCTCTTGGTCGCAGGTTCGAATCCTGCCGGGGGCACCACCGACACCACCTACCCGCGGTGCTTCTCATCTCTTTGTCGCAGGTTCGAATCCTGCCGGGGGCACCCCTCTGAAACGCTTTCGCGGTGCTTCTCATCTCTTGGTCGCAGGTTCGAATCCTGCCGGGGGCACCACCGACACCACCTACCCGCGGTGCTTCTCATCTCTTGGTCGCAGGTTCGAATCCTGCCGGGGGCACCCCTCTGAAACGCTTTCGCGGTGCTTCTCATCTCCTGGTCGCAGGTTCGAATCCTGCCGGGGGCACCCCTCTGAAACGCTTTCGCGGTGGCCCTTCGCTCAGTCAGGCGACAATGGAAGCGTGAAACTTCTTGTTGCCGCCCTCGAGGCCGAACTGACCGCATTCCCCGCCGAGCTCCCGGGCTTCGACCGCTTGGTCACCGGCCCGGGCAAGCTGCAGGCGACTTTCGCGCTGACTCGTGCGCTGGACGCCGGCGACTACGACGAGATCCTCGTGGTCGGCACCGCGGGCGCGATCAACCCCCTCCTCACGTCCAGGGTGTACGACGTGGATGCCGCCATCCAGCACGACGTCACCGATGTCGACGGGATCGTCGGGCAGCACGTGTCCCTGCCGGCCCGCGTCGAGACCGGCCGCGAGGGCATCACGATCGCGACCGGCGACCACTTCGTCGACGACGAGGAGGCCGTCGGCGTCATCCTCCCGCTCGGCGCCGGGCTTGTCGACATGGAGACGTACGCGTACATCTGGGTGGCCCATCAGTTCGGCGTGCCGATCCGCGTGCTCAAGTCGGTCTCCGACCGCGCGAAGGACGGTGCCATCACGGATTGGCGCGCCACCGTGGCCGCGTGCAGCGAGCAGCTGCGCGAGACGGTGCGTGAGGAGTACGGGGTCTGACCCCACGGGCATCCGCCCGATAAACCCGAGCACCGCTTGGATTTGACACGCGCGAGCGTGTGGCTGATGCTGAACGGGCTGTCCCGCCACCTGAAGCTTGTCACGATGGAGTGTCATGAAATCGGTCCGACGTCCCGTCGTTGCCCTGTCAACCATGCTGGCGCTGGTGGTGTTCCAGGCCGCCGCCGATCCGACGGGTCTGCTCGCGCTGGTGGGCTGGTCGGGGGCGCTCCCCTCGCTCGCCGCCGGCGCGTGGACGTTCGCGCCATACCTGGTGTTCGTGCCGGTGCTGCTCGGCGTGCTCTGGTGGGCCACCGCGCGCGCCGGTGAGCGCTTCTGGACGCACACCGCCGGCATCGTGCTGGCGGTGCTCCTGGCCCAGGCCGCCACGACACTCGTCATGACCGGGGACCTGGCCGCCGCCGGCTACGCGGCCGGCTTCGTGGTCGGCAAGGCGATCCCCGCGGCGCTCATCGTCGCCGCACTCACCCGTCTCTTCGGCGGCCCGCGCGAGCTCCGCTCCTTCGCGTCCGGCATGGTCTGGCCGCCCGCCATCCTGTTCGCCGCGCTCGCCCCGCTGCTGGCCGGGCTGTGGTGGACCGGTGCCGTGTACGCCCCCGGCATCCCCGCGGCGCGCCCCGACCGTGGCATTCTCTCGGTGATCGTCGCCATGCTGCTCATCGCCGCCGCCACGGCCCTCTGCCTGCGCTGGATGCGCACGCGGGTGCCCGGCGTGCTGGGCGGCTGGCTGGCCGCGCTCCTCGCCGGCGGGCTGGTCGGCGTCGTGCAGGCCACGATCGGGCTGATCGCGGACGGCGGCTTCGCCGGCGACATGTGGCCGCTGATGGTCGCCTACATCGCGGTCGCCGACGGGCTCGCCTTCGGCGCCTGCGTCGGGTGGGCGGTGGGCATCGGCGCCGTCGTCACCGACCGGGTCGGCGCGGCGAACTCGGCCCGTGTCCCGCTGGTCGCCGCCGCCTCGGTCGCTGTGCTCGCGCTGGCCGCATCGCTGGTCCTGCCGAGCACGGGTGCGGCGTCTGCGGCGAGCGCCGAGGCGACACCGCCGGCCGGGATGCTGCGTGCCGAGGCATCCGCCATCACCGACGGAGCCGGCAACCAGGTCTTGCTGCGCGGGGTGAACGTGAACAATCTCGTCGACTTCTACCAACCGCGCCCCGAGGTGCCGGCGACCACGCCGCTGACGGAGGCCGACTTCGCGGGGATGGCGGAGTACGGCTTCACCGTGTCCCGCTTGAACATCTCCTGGTCGGCTCTCGAGCCCGAGCGCGGCACCCTCGACCCCGCGTACCTGGCGCAGATCAGGGACGCGGTGCGCTGGGCGGCCGACAACGGCATCTACACCGTGCTCGACATGCACCAGGACGGCTGGTGGAACGGCGCCACCGCAGAGGGCACCGCGTGCCGGCCGGGCACCGAGACCATGTGGGGCTATGACGGCGCACCGGAGTGGGCAACGATCACGGATGCCGCACCGCGCTGCCAGTTCACCGGCCGCGACATCTCCCCCGCCGGCAACCGGGCGTTCCAGAACTTCTATTTCGACACCGACGGCGTGCAGAGCGCCCTCGCCGAGACGTGGGGCAAGCTGGCCGCGGAGTTCCGCGACGAGCCGATGGTGGCCGGCTTCGACCTGCTCAACGAGCCGGGGTTCGGCGAGACGGCGCCCGTGACGACCTCGCACATGCTCGGCGCCTTCTACGGGAAGGCGATCGAGCAGATCCGCGCGGCCGGCGCCCCGCAGATCGTGTTCGTCGAGCCGAGCATCTTCTGGTCAGGGCTCGGCTTCGACACCGGCCCGACCGCCGGCTTCACGACCGACCGCAACATCGTCTTCTCCCCGCACCTGTACGCCGAGTCGATCACCATGGACCGCAGCCTCGGCATCCCCCCGATCGTCGGCCTGGAGCGCCAGTTCGGCCTCGCCCAGCGCGTCGCCGCCGAGTACGACGCCCCGCTCTGGTCGGGCGAGTACGGCTACTGGGGCGAGGACGCCGACGTGCTGGCCCGGCTGACCCGTTATGCGGATGCCGAGGACGCGCACCTGCTCGGCAGCGCCTACTGGGTGTGGAAGCAGGCCTGCGGCGACCCGCAGAACGGCATCCAGGAGTTCGGCAACGCCCTGATGATGCAGGACTGCGTGACCGGCGGGGATGCGCCGCCCAAGGCGGACCTGCTCGAGATCCTGAGCCGGGCCTACCCGCAGCACGCGCCCGGCAGGCTCACCGCGCTCGAGGCCGACGGTGCTGCCGTCCAGCTGGCCGGCAGCACCGACGCGCGCAGCTGCGGCCTGCGCGTCTGGGTTCCGGGCACGGCCGAGCCCACGGTCGAGGCGACAGGCGTCACGGATGTCGAGGCGACCGCGGTGCCCGGCGGCTGGATCGTCACGGGCTGCGCCGGGGGCGAGTACTCGTTGTCGACCCGCTAGCGGCCGCGGCTGTGGCGGCCGGCCTCGGGGCCGCCCTCGGCGCCCGGGCGATGATCAGCACACCCAGGATGACGACGGCGCCGCCCAGCAGCTCGGCGGGGATCGGCAGCTCGCCGAGCCACACCCACGCGATCAGCACCGCGACGGGCGGCACCAGGTAGAGCAGCGAGGTCGAGACCGCCACCGGCATGCGGGCGACGGCGTACGCCCAGAGCACGAAGCCGAGCGCGGAGGGCAGCAGGCCGAGGTACACGGCGGCCAGCCACGGCCCGGCCCCCGCGCCGAGCATCTCCTCCCAGCCGAGCGGCACGAACGGCAGCGTCATGACGGTTCCCGCCACCATGGCGTAACAGGCGACCTCCACGCTCGTGTACCGCCGCAGCAACGGCCGCTGCAACGGGTGGTAGACGCCCTGCACCACCATGGCGGCGACCACGATCCAGACGGATGCCGAGAGCGAGACGCCCGCCCGGGCCAGGCAGACGAAGGCGACCCCGGCGAGCGCGATGGCGCTGCCCACGATCGTCACCGCGCCGATCCGCTCGCTGAAGAGCAGCCGGGCGACCGCGACGGAGACGAGGGGCGCCGCCGCGACGATGATGCTCGCCGTGCCGGCCGGGACGTGCAGCTCGCCCCAGTTGAGCAGCAGCTGGTACGCCGTCATCCCGAAGAAGCCGCAGGCGGCGAGCCAGCCGAGGTCGCGGGCGCGCGGCATCCGGGCCCGGGCGAGCGCGGCGAACACGAGCAGGGCGAGCGTGGCGACCAGCAGGCGGGCGAAGGACAGCCCGATCACGCCGAGCTCCGGCGCGGCCACCCGGATCGCCGGGAAGGCGCTCGCCCAGAGCACGACGACGAGCAGACCGGCGAGCAGTGCGCGATGACCCCCGGGGGCGTTGACCTTCATGGCCCCATGCTGGCAAACTGAACACGGCAGCACAATTGAATTGTTCTGACTGAATACCTCAGCAATCCTTATGGAAGGCGTGCCGTGCTCGACGTCCGCAAGCTCCGGATGCTCTCCGCCCTCGAGCGCCTCGGCACCATCGCGGCCGTCGCGGAGGAACTCACCCTGACCGCCCCCGGCGTGTCGATGCAGCTGAGCGCGCTCGAGCGCGAGCTCGGCATGCAGCTGACCGAGCGCCAGGGCCGCCGCGTCGCCCTCACCGCGGCCGGCCGGGCGCTGGCGGTGCACGGGCACGAGATCCTGGACCGGATCACGCTCGCCGAGCTGGAGTTGGACGCCCTGCGCAGCGGCACCGTCGGCCGCTACACGCTGAGCGCGTTCCCCTCCGCCGCCCGCACGATCCTCGCCGACGCCTGCCGCCGGCTGATCGCCGAGGGGGATTCGGCGCTCGACCTCCGCATCCGCACGGACGAGCCCGACGAGGCACTCGCCGCGCTGAACACGGGCGCTGTCGACCTCGCCCTCATCCACTCCTACTCGAATGTGCCGCGCGAGCTGCCGCGCGGGGTGACGACCCGCACCATCGGCAGGGAGCCCGTCTGGCTCGCGGTGCGCCGCTCGGGGGGTCCGGATGCCGCACCGGCCTCGACGCGGCTGGAGGACTACGCCGCACACCCCTGGGTGGTCCCCGCCGCCGGCTTCACCTGCGCCGACATGGTCGAGCGGGCCTGCGGCCTGGCCGGCTTCCGTCCACGGGTCGTCGCCGAGTCCCTGGACTTCGGCGTGCAGCTCGAGATGGTCGCCGCCGGCATGGGCGTCGCGCTCGTGCCCGACCTCACCGTCGACCGGCTGCCGGACGGCGTCGAGCTGGTCCG
>NZ_MPZN01000033.1 GCF_002936985.1 Microterricola pindariensis
GGATGTTCCCGTCTACGTCGGCGAGCCCGCCGTGCTGGAGCAGCTGACCGGCTACAACATGCACCGGGGTGCCCTGGCCGCGATGCACCGCCCGGCGCTGGCCCCGGTCGAGGAGCTCATCCGCGACGCGCGGCGCATCGTCATCCTCGAGGACATCGTCGACCACACCAACATCGGCGCCATCTTCCGCGCGGTGGCCGGCCTCGGGGCGGATGCCGTGCTCATCACGCCGCGCTGCGCCGACCCGCTGTACCGCCGGAGCGTCAGGGTGAGCATGGGCACCGTGCTGCAGGTGCCGTGGACCCGGCTGCCGGAGTGGGACGAGGCGACGCCGCTGCTGCACTCGCTCGGCTTCCACATCGCCGCGCTCGCGCTCTCCGACGACGCCGTCAGCTTGGAGGAGTTCGAGAAGAACCCGCCGGAGAAGCTGGCGATCGTGCTGGGCTCGGAGGGCGACGGCCTGAGCCGTGCCGCCCTCTCCGCCGCCGACACGACGGTGACGATCCCGATGCTGCACGGCGTGGACTCGCTGAACGTGGCCGCGGCGAGCGCCGTCGCGCTCTACGCCCTGCGCGTGCGCGCAGCCGAAGTCGCTTAAGCTCGTTCCGTGACTCTTACTCGACGCCAGGTGTACCGACGTCGTCGGCTCGTTGTCTTCAGCGTGATCGGAGTGGTGCTGATCGCCCTGCTCTCCGGCCTGATCTACAGCGTGAACGCCATCGCCGCCCCGCTGCCGGCCACCAGCGCGACCCTGGCAGAGGTGCCCGCGCTCACCCAGCCGGCGAGCCCGGTGGCCTGGCCCGACTTCGGCCGCACGGCCATCGGCGCCGTCGGCACGCCCGGCCTGCTCGCGACCGCCGGCGACCAGTCCACGGGCCCGATCGCCAGCATCACCAAGATGATCACGGCGCTCGTCGTGCTCGACAAGCACCCGCTCGGCGCCGGCGAGGCCGGCCCGGACATCGCGTACACCGAGGCCGACATCGACATCTACTGGGAGACGATCGCCGAGGACGGCTCCTCGGCCCCGGTCTCTGCCGGCATGACGCTCAGCCAGAGGCAGACGCTGACCGCCGTGCTGCTGCCCTCTGCCAACAACTACGCCCAGTCCCTCGCCATCTGGGCCTACGGCTCGATGGACGCGTACCTGGCCGCCGCGAACGCCTGGCTGGCCGAGCACGGCCTCACCGACACGCACGTCGTCGACGCCAGCGGGCTCTCCGCCGGCAGCGTCAGCAGCCCGGCCAACCTGGTCGAGATCGGCAAGCTGGCCCTGGCCCAGCCCGCCCTCGCCGAGATCGTCGCCATGAAATCCGCCGAGCTGCCAACCATCGGCACCGTCGTCAACACCAACAAGCTGCTCGGAACGCACGGCGTCACGGGCATGAAGACGGGCACGACGGATGAGGCGGGCGCCTGCCTGCTCTACACCGCCGTTTCCGAGATCGACGGGCAGCAGGTGACGCTGGTCGGCGCCACGCTCGGGGCGGACACCCACTCCGAGCTGAACGACGCCGTCGCCGGCCTGCTGGACTCGACCTTCGCCGGCTTCCACACCGTCTCGCTCACCGAGGCCGGGCAGCAGTGGGCCAGCTACTCGACCGTGTGGGGCGACACCGCCACCGCGGAGAGCGCGACATCCGCCTCGATGCTGGTCTGGTCGGACACACCGGTGGAGACCGCGCTCATCCTGCCGGACGTCTCACTGGCCGCCGACGGCACCAACCTCGGCAGCGTGACCTTCAGCTCCGGCGGGCGCAGCGCCACCGTGCCGATCACCCTGCACGGCCGGCTCGGCGACCCCGGCGTCGGCTGGAAGCTCGCCAACCCGCGCTAGTTGCCTTCTGGCCGCTCCGACTGGAACGGGCCGGCATCCGGCCGCTTGGCGGTCACGGTGTCGCCGGAGGACTGGTGCCGCACCCGGCGCAGCACCCACGGCACGAGGTATTCGCGGGCCCAGCTGAGGTCCTCGCCCCTGGCCTCCCGCCAGCTCAGGGCCGGGGCCGGCTCCGGCTGGGAGGGCTTCAAGTCGTTCGGCACGTTCAGCGCCGCCAACACCAGCCGGGCGATCTCGTGGTGGCCGAGCGCGTTCATGTGCAGCCGGTCCGGCGCCCAGTAGCGGGTGTCCTGGATCTCCTTCAACGGCCATTGGTCGGCGATGATGCAGTCGTACTTCGCGGCGATGGCGCGCAGGTTCTCGTTGTAGATGGCGACCTTGCCGCGGATGCCGCGGAACACGGGGGAGAAGCCGACATCCGTCGCCGTGAACAGCACGACCGTCGCGTGGTCGCGGCTGAGCCGGGCGATCGCCTGCTCGACCAGCGCGGAGACGGCATCCGGGTCGCTGCCGGGCCGGATGACGTCGTTGCCGCCGCCGGAGATCGTGATGAGGTCCGGCTTGAGCGCGAGCGCGTGGTCGACCTGCTCGTCCAGGATCTGCTGGATCAGCTTGCCGCGCACCGCCAGGTTGGCGTACGCGAAGTCGTCGGTGCCGTCGCTCAGCACCTCGGCGACACGGTCGGCCCAGCCGCGGAACCCGCCGGGGACGCTCGGCTCCGGGTCGCCGATGCCCTCGGTGAAGGAGTCACCGACGGCGACGTAGCGCTGCCACGGGTGCACCGGCCACGGGGCTCCCGCATCGGGCGCGTCGCCCTGTGGCTTCGCCTGCTCGCGGCGCCTCGAGAGCCGAAACCACAGTCCGGTGTGCTTAGCGGTGTCTTCAGCCATGACACCAATGTAATCGGGGAGCGGCTAAACTGGGGCCAGATGAATACTCCGCTCGGCCCCCACCCCCATCCGGGAACCTCGGCCGCAGAGAACCTCTCGCCGTCGTTCCCTGAACGTGCCGCCTGGGGTACCGCCAGTAAGCTGCGAGCTTGGCAGGCCGAGGCACTGGAAAAGTACTTCGACACCATGCCCCGCGACTTCCTCGCCGCGGCAACGCCGGGCGCAGGCAAGACGACGTTCGCCCTGCGCCTCGCCGCGGAGCTCCGCGGCCGCCGCGAGGTCGACACGATCATCGTCGTCGCCCCGACCGAGCACCTGAAGAAGCAGTGGGCGGAGGCGGCGGCCCGCGTCGGCATCCGGCTCGACCCCGAGTTCAAGAACGCGCACGGCCGCTTCGGCAAGCACTACCACGGCATCGCGGTCACCTACGCGGCGGTCGCCGTGCGCGCCTCGCTCTACCGTGACATCACCCTGAGCAACCGCACCCTGGTGATCCTCGACGAGGTGCACCACGGCGGCGACGCGCTGAGCTGGGGCGACGCCATCCGCGAGGCCTTCGGCAACGCCACCAAGCGCCTGTCGCTGACCGGGACCCCGTTCCGCTCCGACACCGCGCCGATCCCGTTCGTCGAGTACGCGCCGGACAACCAGGGCATCCGCACCTCCATCACCGACTACAACTACGGCTACGGCCGCGCCCTCGAAGACGGCGTCGTGCGTCCCGTCCTGTTCATGGTCTACGCCGGCCACATGCGCTGGCGCACCAAGACCGGCGACGAGATGGAGGCCAAGCTCGGCGAGGACAACACCAAGGACATCACCTCCCAGGCCTGGCGCACCGCGCTCGACCCGGCCGGCGAGTGGATCCCCTCCGTGCTGCAGGCCGCCGACAAGCGCCTCAGCGAGGTGCGTCAGGGCATCCCGGATGCCGGCGGGCTGGTGCTGGCCACCGACCACTTCGCGGCCAAGGCGTATGCCGTCGTCCTCGAGGAGATCACCGGGCAGCCGGTCACCCTCGTGCTCTCCGACGACAAGGAGGCGTCGGACAACATCGACACCTTCTCCGCCGGCACCAGCCGCTGGATGGTCGCCGTGCGCATGGTGTCGGAGGGCGTCGACGTGCCCCGCCTCGCCGTCGGCGTCTACGCCACCTCCTCCTCGACCCCGCTGTTCTTCGCCCAGGCGATCGGCCGCTTCGTGCGCGCCCGCCGCCGCGGTGAGACGGCATCCGTCTTCCTGCCCAATGTGCCGCAGCTGATGGCACTCGGCTCGCAGATGGAGCTGGAGCGCGACCACGCGCTGGACCGGATCAGCACCGAGGAGGACGGTGACATCTACAACCCGGAAGATGCCATGGTCGCCGCGGCGAACAAGGACGACAAGGCGTCGGAGGCGCTGACCAGCGAGTTCAGCTTCCAGGCCATCGGCTCGGCCGCCACCTTCGACCGGGTGCTCTTCGACGGCCACGAGTTCGGCACGCTGGCCGAGCCCGGCAGCGACGAGGAGTTCGACTTCATCGGCATCCCCGGCCTGCTGGAGCCGGAGCAGGTGAGCGACCTGTTGCGCCAGCGCCAGGCCAAGCAGGCCAGGCGCCAGGCCGAGCGGCAGAAGAACCGCCCGGCCGAGGAGATCGCCGCCGAGACGCCGCAGGCCCTCTACCGCACGCTCAAGGAGCAGCGCACGCTGCTCAACAGCCTGGTCGGCATGTGGGCCAAGATGACGGGTGAGGCGCATGGCCAGGTGCACTCAGAGCTGCGCCGGATCTGCGGCGGTCCCGCCGTCGCTCAGGCCAGCGTCACCCAGCTGCAGTCACGCATTCAGCTGCTCCGCAAGCGGCTCGGCAGCACCCACTAGGGCGTCGCCCACGAGGACGGCGTCCAGGGCGGCCAGGATGTCGGCCGCCAGGTCGTCGACGTGCTCGAGGCCGATGCTCAGGCGCACGACGGCCGCGTTCGGCTTCGCGCTGGCCTCCACCGGGCGGTGCGTCAGCGACGCCGGGTGCTGCACCAGCGAGTCGACGCCGCCGAGTGAGACGGCGTGCGTGATCAGCCGGCAGGACTCGGTGAACCGGGCGGCCGCGTCGTAGCCGCCGGCCAGCTCGATCGCGATCAGCGAGCCGGGGCCGTGCAGCTGGCGGCCGAGCAGGCCCTGGGGGTCCTGGCCGGGCAGCGCGGGGTAGTGCACCCGGTTCAGCGCCGGGTGCCCGTCCAGCAGAGCGGCGAGCTGCATCGCCGTCTGCTGCTGCGCGCGCACCCGCACGGGCAGGGTGCGGATGCCGCGGTGCAGCAGGTAGCCAGCGAAGGGGTTCAGCAGGCCGCCGGTCAGGGCCCGCACCTGGCGGAGCCTGGTCACCCACTCGGTGCTGGTGGCGACCACGCCGCCCATCACGTCGCCGTGTCCGCCGAGGTACTTGGTGGCGCTGTGCAGCACCAGCGTGGCGCCGTGCAGGGCCGGCTGCTGCAGCACCGGGGTGGCGAAGGTGTTGTCGACGAGCACGGGCACCTCACCGGCGGCCGCGCACACGGCGGCGATGTCGAGCAGTTCCAGCGTCGGGTTGGCCGGCGTCTCGATCACGACGAGGCCGGTCTCCGGGGTGATCGCCGCCGAGATGCCGTCCGGCTGCACCCAGGTCACCGTGGTGCCGAGCAGGCCGGTGGCCAGCACGTGGTCCGTCCCGCCGTACAGCGGGCGCACGGCGACGATGTGCGGCCGGCCGGCCGCGGCGGTCGCCAGCAGGCAGGCGGCGAGCGCCGCCATGCCGGTTGCGAAGGCGACGGCGCCGTCCGTTCGTTCCAGCGCGGCCAGGCTCTCCTCGAAGCGGGCGACGCCCGGCTGCCAGAGCCGTTGGTAGACGGCGGAGGCGCCGGGTTCGAGGTCGCCGCCCGTGGCGAGGTTCTCGTAGCTGTCACCGCCGCTCTCGACATCCGTCAACGGGTTCGTCGTCGACAGGTCGATGGTGGGCACGTGCGAGCCGGACTCGCGCACCCCGTCCATCCCGCCGTGCACGGCGATCGTCTCGAGGCGGTGGCCGGGGGAATCGTTGTGAGACATCAGTGGCTCCATGCCTCGAACGTAGTTGAAGCTGTCAAAGCACCTCAAGGGCGTCAAGGATCCTGTCGAGAGTGCTGCTATTCTTGAAAGGTTCTTCACAAAGAAAGCAGGACTGCCCCGTGGATTCGAAGAAGGCCGATCTCGATCGCGTCGACCGTGCGCTGTTGCGCGCACTCTCGGCCAACGCCAGGGCCTCCGGGGCCGCGCTGGCCGCAGAGGTCGGAGTCGCCGAGTCGACAGTGTCGCTGCGGCTGCGCCGCCTGCAGGCGCTCGGCTACATCCGCGGATTCCGGGTCGACATCGACCTGGCCGCGCTCGGCGCCTCACTGCAGGCGCTCATCTCGGTGCGCCTCGTCAAGCACGCCCGCGGCGAGATCGACTCCTTCCGGGATTCCGCCCCGCACCTGCCCGGCGTGATCGGCCTGTTCCACATGGCCGGCGCCGACGACTACCTGCTGCACGTGGCCGCCCACGACGCCTCCGAGCTACGCGACTTCGTGCTCACCCACCTGACCGGGCACCCGGCCGTCGCGCACACCGAGACGAACCTCATCTTCGAGCACGCCGACGGCGACGGCTGGCACGAGCTGGTCAAGGAGTAGTCGGCCGCTCCAGCTCCGCCGCCTGGGCCAGCACGAACGCGCGGTCCACGACCCGGCCGTGCCCCGGCACGACGAGCTCGTCCGGGCCGATCCTGTCGGCCAGGGTGCGGAGCGCCCGCGGCCAGCCCTGCGGGAACGCGTCCGGGCCGGCCTGCGGCGGCCCGGACTCCTCGATCACGTCGCCGACGATCCAGCAGCCGGCATCCGGCACGTGCACGACCAAGTCGGTGTCCGTGTGCCCCGGCGGCAGGGTGATCAGCCGCACCGTGCGCCCGCCGAGGTCCAGTTCGAGCAGCCCGTCGACGCGCACCTGGGGCGGGGTGAGCACGACATCCGGCCGGTCGGCCAGCTCCGCGGCCTCGTAGTCGCGGAAGTGCGCCGCGACGCGGTGGTGGCCGTAGATCGTCGCCGTCGGGGCGAACAGCTGGTTGCCGAAGGTGTGGTCGTAGTGGGCGTGGGTGTTCACCACCCAGCGGATGTCGCCCTGCTGCAGCCGCGCGGCGTCCGCCACGATCTCGGCCGCCTCCTCCGGGCCGCAGCGGGTGTCGACCAGCAGCAGTCCGGCCGTGCCCCGCACCAGGCAGACGGACACGTCCAGCGGCTGGTAGCGCGCCTGCCAGACGCCGTCGGCGACCTCTGCCCATTCGGCCATGCGGCGAGCCTATTCCTCCGCGTCTATCCCGACGCGGTCTGCCGCGCGTAGCATCGAGCCATGCTGGCCGAGTGGTCCGGGTTCTTCGTCGCCGCCGCCGGGGCGTGCGCCGCCCTCGGCGGCCTCATCATCGTCGCCGCCTCGGTGAGCGTCACGGAGATGATCGCCATCCCGGGCATGGCCTCGCGGGCGGGCGTCGCCATCGCGCTCCTCGTCGCCTCCACGATCATCGCGCTGGCCGCGCTGATTCCCGGTCTCTCGGCCGGCGGCTTCGGCTGGCTGGTCCTTCTGGCCGGCGGCATCGCGCTGGGCCTCGCCCTCGAGTCGCTGTGGCGGCTGGTGCGCACCCGGCAGCCCGGAGCCCGGGAGCACCGCGGGCTCGGCGAGTCGATCGTGAAGGGCAGCTTCGGGGTGCTGCCGAGCGCCGCGCTCTGTGTCGGCGGGGTGCTCCTGTTGCTCGGCGATGCCGCGGGCACGTACTGGATCGCGGCCGGGATCCTGCTCTCCATCCTCTCCGCCGTCGTCTCGGCGTGGGTGGTCCTGGTCGAGATCCGGCGCTGAATCCGGCGGTGTTCGGGGGCCCGAAATGCTGTCAATCGCGGCGAATCGGGGGCTCGGCGGCATCCGGATCGGTAGCGTGTACAGCGGACGCTCAGGGTCGCGCGACCACATCGTTCCCGCACCAGCGCCAGGCCATCAGGAGTTCCACCCCCATGTCTCAATTCAACGAAGACACCCCGTCTGCCCGCGCGAACGTCGGCGCGCCCCAGCCGAGCGGTGCCGAGCTGCGGCGCTGGCGGCAGTATCTCGCCAACGAGCGGGCGGAGGCGGCCGTGTACCGCGAGCTCGCCGCCCGCCGCACCGGCGAGGAACGAGAGATCCTGCTCGCGCTGGCCGACGCGGAGGGCCGCCACGAGGCGCACTGGCGCGAGCTGCTCGGCGAGGAGGCCGGGCGGCCGCACCGCGCCGACATCCGCACCCGGGCGCTGGGCCTGCTCGCCCGCAACTTCGGCTCGATCTTCGTCCTCGCCCTCGCCCAGCGCGCGGAGAGCGCCTCCCCGTACGCGAGCGACCCGCACGCCTCCGCCGCGATGGCCGCCGATGAGCGCATCCACGAGGAGGTCGTGCGCGGGCTCGCCGCCCGCGGTCGGATGCGGCTCTCCGGAACGTTCCGCGCCGCCGTCTTCGGCGCCAACGACGGCCTGGTCTCCAACCTCGCCCTCGTGCTCGGGATCGGGGCGACCGGCGTCGCCCACAGCGTCGTGCTGTTCAGCGGCATCGCCGGCCTGCTCGCCGGCGCCCTCTCGATGGGCGCGGGGGAGTACGTCTCCGTCCGCTCCCAGCGCGAGCTGCTGGAGGCCTCCAACCCAGACCCGGATGCCGACAAGGTGCTGCCAGACCTCGACGTGAACGCGAACGAGCTCGCCCTCGTCTACCGCGCCCGCGGCATGGAGGAGGGCGAGGCGGTGCGGCACGCCGCCCGGGTCATCACCCGCATCCACGCCCAGGGCTCCCCGATGACGGGCCCGGTCAGCGCGATCGACGAGCACGAGGCCATCGGCACCGGCTGGGGCGCCGCGCTCTCCAGCTTCTGCTTCTTCGCCTCCGGCGCCATCATCCCGGTGCTGCCGTACATCTTCGGCCTGCAGGGCATCGTCGCCGTCGCGGTGGCGGTCGTGCTGGTGGGCATTGCGCTGCTCGTGACGGGCGCCGTCGTCGGCCTGCTCTCCGGCGCCCCGCCCTTCCGACGAGCGCTCCGCCAGCTCGGCATCGGCCTGGGCGCGGCCGCCGTCACCTACGTGCTCGGCCTCGCCTTCGGCACCACGATCGGCTAGCGCCCAGTACGGCGCGGAAACGCAGGACCACAGCGTTCCCGGCCCCGTATGCGGCGCCCGCGTCGCTCTGCTCCTGTTTTTTCTGCGGCCTCGTGCGGGCTGTCAGGGCTTCGCTCGTTCCTCGCTCAGCCGGCGTGGGAAGCGGCGCGCGCCCCGGTGGCTCGAGGGAGCGCCAGCGACCGAAGCCACCGGCCCTACGGGCTGGTGACGAAGTCGATCAGCTCCTCGACCCGGCCGAGCAGGGCCGGCTCCAGGTCGGCGAAGGTGCGCACCTGGCCGAGGATGCGCTGCCAGGCGCGGGCGATGTCGGCCTGCTCGGCGTGCGGCCAGCCGAAGCTGGCGCAGATGCCCTTCTTCCACTCCACGTTGCGCGGGATTGTCGGCCACTCCTTGATGCCGAGCCGCTCCGGCTTCACCGACTGCCAGACGTCCACGTAGGGGTGGCCGACGACGAGCACGTGCTTGCCGTACGGACCGGCGGCGACGGCATCCGCGATGCGACTCTCCTTGGAGCCCTTCACGAGGTGGTCGACGAGCACGCCGACCTTGCGGCCGGGGCCCGGCTTGAAGTCGCGGATGATCGCGTCGAGGTCGTCGACGCCCTCCAGATACTCGACCACGACGCCCTCGATCCGGAGGTCGGCGCCCCACACCTTCTCGACCAGCTCGGCGTCGTGCCGGCCCTCGACGAAGATGCGGCTGGGCAGGGCGACCCGGGCGGCGGCGTTCTCCACCGCGAAGGAGCCGGATGCCGTGCGCCCGCGCCCGGCCGGTGCTGCCTTCTTCGGCGGCACCAGCACGACCGGCTTGCCGTCGAGCAGGAATCCGGGGCCGAGCGGGAACAGGCGCAGCTTGCCGAAGTAGTCCTCGAGCGTGACGATGTTCTTCTCGATGCGCACCACGGCGCCGCAGAAGCCGGTCGCGACCTCCTCGATCACGAGGTCTTTCACGGCCTCGCATTCGGGGATCACCGGGCGGCCGGCCTTGCGCCAGTCGCCGGCCAGGACATCGGAGCCGTATCGGTCGTTCATCACTCATCGAGGCTAACGGATGCAGCGCTAGCGGAAGTCGCGGGACCGCTGCGCCGCGCTCACCCCGAGCGCCTCGAAGCGGTCGGCGAGCAGGTTGATGATGCCCTCCTCGGTGCGCTCCAGGATGCCGCGCCCGCTCGATCGCTGTGAGCAACCGCTCGGCGTGCCACTGAACTGCGCGGTGGGTAGGTGCCGTCGAGGCTCGAGTACATGGCCGGAGAGGGTACTCGCTCTCGTTCCTCCGGCAAATGGAGCCCTTCAGGGAGGGTGTCTGTCCCGTCCCACTCACAGATCAAGTCGGCGTTGTCGGCTGGTCGAAGAAGGCGAAGAGCTCGGCAAGTACGAGATCAGGTGCAGCGTCGATTCCCTTGTGGCCTTGGCCGGAAAGCTCGACGCCCGTGGCGTGCGGTATCAGCGACTCAAGCTGTCGGGTGATCGATCCGGCCCAGGGCAGGCTGGTGCTTCCCAGAAGCAGAAGTGTGGGTGCCCTGATCGTGCGAGCGCCGGCGAAGTCAATCGTCTCGAGAGCGCGTGCTTCACGTGGAAGCGTTGCGGCCGCACTCCCCGCGGGCGACGAGTGCAGTCACCCGAAATCGCGAACTCAGCGCGGTCCACAGTGGGTCCCAATGCTCCGCGCGACCCATGCCTCCATGGATCAAGAGCAACGGGTCACCCGAACCTGCACTGATCAGCCCGATCGATGTGCCATCCTCGCCGACAACAACCGTCCGCTTGCCATCCATATATTGCGAGTAGTCACTGGACGCGAATCACGTGGGGACCTGTACCCAGCCGATCCGAGCCTTCGTCACCATGTGCCAGGCGAGTATGGTGACAGGATGACTGCGCTGCGGCTCGAACGGAACGAGGCCCGCCGGATCGCCATCCGCGCCCAGCGACTCGATGCCGACCGACCGACAGACCTACTCGACCTCGTGAGACAGCTGACCTTCCTGCAGCTAGATCCGACCGCGGCCGTCGCGCCGAGTGCCGACCTGATTGCCTGGTCCCGGCTCGGGTCGTCGTACCAGCCGGCACACCTGCAGCAGGCAATTGAGCGCGACCGGACGATGTTCGAGCACAAGGCGCAGGATGATCCGATCAACCCCCCGATCGCCATGGTCCGTTCGACCTCTGACCTCGGACTGCATCTCGCCGCGATGTCGGCCTGGCCGCCCGAAGGCGCAACGGTCGACTGGCTGCAGGCGAACAGGTCGTTCCGCCACGACGTGCTCGATCGGTTGCGGGATGCCGGACCGTTGCTTTCCCGTGAGGTGCCCGACACGAGCGTCGTTCCGTGGCCGTCGTCGGGGTGGACCAACAACCGGAATGTCACCAAAATGCTGGAGGTGCTGACAGCAAGAGGCGAAGTCGCGACCAGCGGGCGGATCGGCCGACAGCGCACCTGGGACCTGGCCGAACGGGTCTACCCGGCGGGCGTCGACATCATTCCCGAGCCCGAGGCAAAGCGTATTCGCGACGAACGTCGGCTGCGAGCGCTCGGCATCGCCCGAGCTGCGCTGGTCGGTGACGCCGGAGAGCCCGCTCGTGTCGCGGGGAGCAAGCTTGAGTGGCGGGTAGACCCGGATGCCGTGGGCAAACCCTTCGTCGGCCGTACGGCACTGTTGTCGCCGTTCGACCGCCTCATCCATGACCGGATCCGATCGGAGGACCTATTCGATTTCCAGTACATTCTGGAAATGTACAAGCCGACGGAAGCGCGGCGCTGGGGCTACTTCGCGCTACCGATCCTGCATGAGGATCGCCTGATCGGAAAGCTCGACGCCGTCGCGAACCGCAAGAGCGGCGTACTGGCCGTCAACGCAATCCACGAGGACGTGCCGTTCACGAGCGAAGTCATGGCGGCCGTGCGCGCCCAGATCGACGACCTGGCGGGCTGGATGGGACTCGAGGTGTCGGAACCTCGGACCGCAAGCCGGACGGTCCGCGGGCACAAAATGGCGTGACCCCTGTCGGATTGACGCCTAGCTGAGATTCTCGCAAGGGGAACGCGGTGCGGGCACATATCAGGAATCACGGGGGCTCTGGGGGTCGCCGCTCGACGCGGAAGCGTGTACGGGCCTTCTTGTAGCCTCAAGGCATGAAGCCTCTTCGCGCTCTCGCTCTTGCCGGATTCGCAACTGTGTGCGCAGTGGCCGTGAGCGGGTGTTCCGTCGACGCGCTAGTTTGGGGGAACGACGGCGCTCAGGTTATCCAAACTACCGAGAACCTCATCAAAGATCTGGCTTCTGGCGGAACATCCGATCTCGTCTGCGAAGACGCCGAAGCCGACCTCGGCACCGCAAAAGATTGGGAAGGCCGCTCCGCAGGCGAGCCGGAATGGTTCGTTGCCGGCTACTGGGATGAACAAGTTCCACTCGATCCGCAGTGGAGCATCAACCTGGAGGGCCTTCCGGAGGGGGTGGCTCCCGGCGACAAGCATCCCGGCGATGTCTTTTACCGCGAAACCGACGATGGTCTCTGCGTGATCGATGTCGCCTGGTCGACACTCCTCGGCTGACGCAGTCGAATTTTCCCGCCCGACATCAAGCCGGATGAGCGGGCGTCATCCGCTCGAGGTGGGTGTGAGGGGCGTCAGCGGAAGTCGCGGGAGCGCTGCGCCGCGCTCACCCCGAGCGCCTCGAAGCGGTCGGCGAGCAGGTTCACCACGCCCTCCTCCGTGCGCTCCAGGATGCCGCGCACGATGAGCGCGGGGGACTCCCGGGCGATCCGGCGGTAGCGGTCCCACACCCCGACGCTCGCGATCACGTTGAGGGTGCCCGTCTCGTCCTCGATGTTGAGGAAGGTGATGCCGCCGGCCGTGCCCGGCCGCTGCCGGTGCGTGACGACGCCGCCGACCTCGATCCGGCGGCCGGACTCCCACGTCTCCAAACTCGCGACCGGCAGCGCGCCGCGCCTCTCCAGCGCCGCGCGCACGTGCCGCACCGGGTGGTCGTCCGGGGAGATGCCGGTCGCCCAGAGGTCGTACACCACCTGCTCTGAGGCGCTGAGGATCGGCAGCAGCGGCGGCTGCAACACCACGACGGAGCCCGCCAGGTACTGCGCCTTGTCCTGGGCGGCGTCGCCGGCGCTCCACAGCGCCTCCCGCCGCTCCATCCCGAGCGCCGAGAACGCCCCGGCCGCCGCGAGCGCCTCCAGCTGCGCGGTGTCCAGGCCCACCCGGCGGGACACGTCGGCCATGCTGCGGTACGGGCCGGCCGCCTCCCGCTCGGCGACGATGCGCTCGGCCAGCCCCTCGCCGATGCCGGAGACGTCGGCCAGGCCGAGCCGCACCGCGTAGCCGCCGTCGCGGCGGTGGGAAGCCGTCTCGTTCGGCTGCGCGCGTTCGAAGCCCTCCGGCACGGGCGGCTGCAGCTTGTCGAGGCAGCTGTCCATGCCGGCGGTTCGCGGCCCGTCCAGCTCCTCCAGCACCGCGTGCACGCCGGAGCGCAGGATGTCCGGGCGCAGCACCTGCACACCGTGGCGCCGGGCATCCGCCGTGAGGGACTGCGGCGAGTAGAAGCCCATCGGCTGGGCGCGCAGCAGCGCGGCGAGGAACACGCCGGGGTAGTGCAGCTTGATCCAGGAGCTGGCGTAGACCAGCAGGGCGAAGCTCAGGGAGTGGCTCTCGGCGAAGCCGAAGTTCGCGAAGGCCTCGATCTTGGCGTAGATGAGGTCGGATGTCGCCAGGTCGATGCCGTTCTCGGCCATGCCGGCGTACAGCTTCGCCTTGAGCTTGCCGATCTTCTCGACGCCGCGCTTGGAGCCCATGGCCCGGCGCAGCAGGTCGGCGTCCTCAGCCGTGCAGTTGCCGACCGCGACGGCCATCTGCATCAGCTGCTCCTGGAAGATCGGGATGCCGCAGGTGCGTTCCAGCACCGGCTTCAGCTTCGGGTGCAGGTAGGTGATTGGCTCCTTGCCGGTCTTCCGCCGGATGTAGGGGTGCACGGCGCCGCCCTGCACGGGCCCGGGCCGGATCAGGGCGATCTCCACGACGAGGTCGTAGAAGCGGCGCGGCTTCAGCCGCGGGAGCGTGCCCATCTGCGCGCGGCTCTCCACCTGGAACACGCCGATCGAGTCGGCCCGGCAGAGCATGTCGTAGACGCCGGCCTCCTCCTTCGGCATGGTGTCCAGGCTCCACTCCTCGCCGAGCACGTCACGCGCCATGTCGAAGGCGTACTGCAGGGCGGCGAGCATGCCGAGGCCGAGCAGGTCGAACTTGACCAGGCCCATCCAGGCGCAGTCGTCCTTGTCCCACTGCAGCACCGTGCGGTTCTCCTTGCGGGCGTGCTCGATCGGGCACACCTCGCCGACGGGCCGGTCGGTGAGCACCATGCCGCCGGAGTGGATGCCGAGGTGGCGCGGGAAGGTCAGCAGCTGCGTGGCGAGCTCGGCGACGGCATCCGGAATCTCGGCCTCCGGGTCGCTGGCCTTGACCGTGCTGCCCCAGCGCTCCATCTGCCGCGACCAGGCGTCCTGCTGGCCGGGGCTGTAGCCGAGCGCCTTGGCCATGTCGCGCACCGCCACCTTCGGCCGGTAGCTGATCACGTTCGCCACCTGCGCCGCGTTGTGCCTGCCGTACTTGGCGTAGACGTACTGGATGATCTCCTCGCGCCGGTCGGAGTCGAAGTCGACGTCGATGTCCGGCTCCTCATCGCGGATGCTGGAGAGGAAGCGCTCGAACGGCAGGTCGTAGAAGATCGAGTCGACGGCGGTGATGTCGAGCAGGTAGCAGACGGCCGAGTTCGCCGCCGAGCCACGGCCCTGGCAGAGGATGCCGCGACTGCGCGCCTCCCGCACAATGTCGTAGACGATGAGGAAGTAGCCGGGGAAGTCCTTCAGCTCGATCACCTCCAGCTCGCGCTCGATGCGGGTGCGCATGGCCGGGGTCATGCCCGGGTACTTGCGGGCGGCGCCCTGCCAGACCAGCTCGCGCAGCCAGCTCATCGGCGTGTGGCCGTCGGGCACGTCCTGCTTGGGCAGCCCGGGCCGGGCGCTCCGCAGCGTGAAGGCGAGCTCCTCGGCGTAGACCACCGTCTGCTCGATGGCCCCGGGGAAGCGGGCGAACCGGGCCGCCATCTCGGCCCCGGAGCGCAGGTGTGCCCCGTCGGATGCCGGCAGCCAGCCGTCCATCTCGTCCAGGCTCCGCCGGGCCCGCACCGCGGAGACGGCCGAGGCCAGCCGGTGCTCCGACGGGGTCGCGTAGTGCACGACGTTCGTCGCCACGACGGGCAGGCCGGCGTCTCGCGCGAGGGCGGCGAGCACGTCGTTGACGGTGCTGTCCAGCGGATGGCCGTGGTCGAACAGCTCGACGGCGACGTTGTCGTGCCCGAACAGGCGCACCAGTTCGGCGAGCTCGGCGGCCGCGGCCTCTGCGCCCTCCGCCGGTGTCGGCGCGGCGGCCAGCGCCTGCCGCACGCGGCCCTTCCGGCATCCGGTCAGGATCAGCCACTGCCCGCCGGCCTGCTCGCCCAGCTGCTCGAGGTCGTAGAGCGGGCGGCCCTTCTCCGCCCCGGCCAGCTGGCCATCGGTGAGGGCGGCGGCCAGCCGGTGGTAGCCGGCCTCGCCCCGGGCCAGCACGAGCAGGTGGCTGCCCTCCGGGTCTGCGATGCCGTTCTGCGGGCTGCCGAGGCCCAGGGAGAGCTCGGCGCCGAAGATCGTCTTCACCTCCGGGTAGCTCTCGGCCGTCTCGGCCAGCCGCACCACGCCGTAGAAGCCGTCGTGGTCGGTGAGCGCGATGCCGGACAGGCCCAGTCGTTTGGCCTCCTCGAGCAGTTGCTCGGGCGAGCTGGCGCCGTCGAGGAAGCTGTAGTGCGAGTGCACGTGCAGCTCGGCGTAGGGCACCACCTCGCCGGCGTGCTCGGTCTCGATGGTCTTCGGCCGGTACGGCTCGCGCTTGCGGGAGAGCGGGCTCTCCGGACGGCTCTCCGGGCGCGCCGGCTTGTCCGAGAGGGTGCGCTCCATCTCGGACCAGGACCTGGGCGGGTTGCTCCAGCCCACTAGTCGTACCTGGCTTCCGCCCACCAGAGGGCGTCGGTGCCGCTGTCGATCGCGGCGTCGTTGATCTCGTAGGCCAGCAGCCAGGCCATGCCGGCGGCATCCACCACCTGGAAGCGGTAGAGCCGGCGGGCGGATGCCGCATCCCACCAGCGCTCGACGACGGGCCACGGCCCGGCCCAGGCGCGCACGCCCCGCGGGGTGGCGTCGCCGATGCCGAGGCTCGCCGGGGCGCCGCTCAGCATGCCGCGGGCGTCGACGTCGACGCCGTCGCCGTGCTCGTCCAGCACCGTGACGCTCCGCCGGCCGCCGAAGACGCTCGCCGGCGCCAGCTGGGGCAGGCTGCCCGGCCAGGGAGCCCCAGCCGAGCCGGGAGCGGCGGGCGGCGGGGCGTCGCCCCACGGCACGAAGACGGTGCGCTCGGCGAGCATCCGGCCGCCGGCGATGACGGCCGTTCCGACGCCCTCGTGGCCGAGCATGCTCTGCACCCGGGTGAGCCCGTGGTGGATGCGCTCGTCCGGCCCGGTGCCCCACAGGCCCTGCTCGTGGTTGCCGGTCGAGTCTGTGCGCTCCGGGGTGATCCGCACCCGGGTGACGCCGGAGCGCAGTCCCGAGCCGATCGATGCGCCGCCCTGCAGCTGCCAGCGCACCCGGTCCACGACATCCGCCGCCGTGAACCAGCGCGGGTGCAGCCAGCTGCGCTCGGAGACCGCGCCGCGCTCGGTGACCAGCTGCACCCGGATCGCCGTGCAGACCAGCCGGGAGCGGGTCAGGGCGTCCACGAACTCGTCGGCGGCGGCGCGGATGCCGAAGGCGACCTGTTCCACGATGTCCAGCGGCGGCTCGAACTCGATCACCGCGTCGAAGTCTTTCGGCACGGTCCTGGCCACCACGACGCGGCCGTCGGCGGCCCCGGCCAGGGCGTGTGCCTCGGCCCCGATGGCACCGAAGCGGCGGTGCACGTCGACGGCGGGCAGCGCCGCGAACTCGCCGAGGGTGCTGACGCCGAGCCGGCGCAGCAGGGTGCCCATCCGGGCGTCGACGAGGATGCCGATGGGGAACGGCGCGAGGAAGGCGGCGGAGGCGCCGTCCGCGATGATCCGCACGGGGCGCTCGGCGGTGGTGGCGCGGGCGGCCTGTTCGGCGGCGAACGGCCCGTCGGCGAGGCCGGCGCGCACCCCGGGCTCGCCGAGCAGGCCCTCCGTCGTTGCGCCCTGCACGGTGAGCCCGTCGAGCAGCGCGGCGGCCGCCTGCTCCTCGCCGCCGTAGAAGCGCACGGGGCCGCGGGCCCGGATCGCGACGGTGCCCGGACGCATCAGCTGCACGCCGGGGACGAGTTGCTCCAGCGCGGCCAGCACCGGCTCGAAGGCGCGGGCGTCCTGGGCGGGGTCGTAGGGCAGGGTGAGCAGATCCGGGCAGCGCGACTGCGCCTCGCGGAGCTTCAGGCCCCGCTGCACCCCGGCAGAGCGTGCGGCGGCGGAGCAGGCGAAGACCAGGCCGTGCTCGATCAGCGCCAGCGGCGCGGCGGGGTCGGTGGCCTCGTCTGGCTCGCCGGCTTCGTCAGGTTCGCTGAGCTGGCGGGCCGCCGTGACCGGCCAGTCGGGGAGCCAGAGCACGATGGTGCGTCCCAGTTTCTCCGATCCCTGCATCATTCAAGTCTCGAATCTTTGTTCGATTAAGTCAATCCGTCGAAACCGGCGGCGCGTCGCAGCGGGATGACGCCGGCCGGCATGGGGCCCGTCGCGGCGGCGGACCCTGCGGCGCGGAACGCCGAGTGCGCGTCGGGCAGCCAGAGCCGGGCGGTCCGCGGGCGGTCGAAGCCAAGCCGGCCCGTCGCGGTCACGGTCGCCTCGCGGCCGGACAGGTGGCCGTGCCCGTCGCCGAGTCCCTGCCAGTCGCCGCCGTCGAGCCGCAGGGTCGCGTCGCTGCCGGGCCAGTCGCCGAGCACGAGGAGGGTGGCGCCGCGCTGCCGCAGCCGGGCGCTGAGGCGGGCGGCATCCGCGTCGCCGACCCGGCGCGGCGGGCGCGTGACGACGACCGTGAGCACATCGGCGAGGGCCGCGGTGACGGTGAGCCACTGATCGCCGGGGGAGGGCGCCAGCACGAGCCGCTCCAGCTCGATGCCGAAGCGTGCGGCGGCCTCGATGCCGAAGTCGGGTGCGCCGACCACTCCGCACCAGGAGCCGGCGGCGGACGGCGCGGCCAGCAGGGCCATGGCCAGTGTCGTCGAGCCGGCCAGTGAGTACACCGAGCCCTGGCGCAGTGCGCCGCCGGGCAGAATGGATGCCAATGCCGGCAGTGTTGGCAGGGCCTTGCTGTCGAGCGTCGTCGCCTGCATGCTGCGGATGCGCGCCTGCAGCTCGAGCACCCGGGCGTTCGCGCCGGTGGTCTCGATCGTCTGGAGATTCTCGGCGAGCATGGACACACTTAAGTGTCGAACTTATGTTCTATAAAGTCAATCGGCGCTCAGCGGATGAAGCCGGCCTGCACCCGCCCGCCGGCACTGTGCAGTTCGCGGTCGACCCGGTCGGCGAACGCGGCGAGATCACCGCGCAGCAGCGGAGTGGCCAAAGCGTCGGCCCGCGCGGCGTCCCACTCGCGCAGCCGCCGCGGCAGGTATTTGCCGGTTCCGAGCCAGCGTTGGTTGGAGAGGAGCAGCAGTTCGGCTGCCCTCTCGAACAGGGTAAAGGCGATGGCGTGCCGCTCCAGCGGGTCGGATGCGTCACGGAGGTCGTCGAGCAGATCGGTGATCACGTAACGCCGTGCGGCCAGCTCCTGTGCGGATGCCGAGGGCCCGTTCCCGAGAACGTCGCGCCAGTGCGCGCGGAGCTCGGCCAGCTCACGCCCGCCCCGCACCTCGGCACCTTCGAGCAGCATGTGCAGGAGCACCGGCCGATGCTGCTCGATGTCTCTGCGGTTCCACTCGTCGAATGCCTCGGGTGTGTATGCGAAAACCTCGAAGATCTCGCCATCGAACGCATAGCTGCCGGCCAGGCTTGAGCGCTCGTCGGCGAAGAGCGCCTCGCCGACGAGGAGCAGGTCGATGTCGCTCGTCGCGGTTCGCGTGCCGCGCGCGGTGCTCCCGCCGATCACCGCGATGGCGGCGCCGGGGAAGTGATCGGAGACGAAGCGGTTGCTCAGGTCGACGTAGCTCACACGGCGATCGTAGCGATCACGTCCGCTCATTGATTCCACGCGCGCCTCTCGGCACCTCTCCCCACGTCGGCGTGAGGGAGCGTGCGACCGAACCCGGAGCACCTCCGCGGTTTCAGAAGGGTGGCTCGTTCCCCCTGGTTGAGCCTGCCGAAACCTGCGACCGGGATGGCTCCGGTGGGCCGGTCGCTGGGCCGGCCGGTGGTGCGTGTTGCATGCGGGACGGGCTGGTCGTGTACTCGCGGCCGCTCGGCGAGTTCCATCTGAGGTTCCCGTTGCCGGTCTGCTGGACCCGCCAGCGGGAGTTGTGCTTGAGCCGGTGATGCTTCTTGCACAACACCGCCAGGTTCGCCTCGACGGTCAGCCCGCCGTTCTCGAAGGCCCGGGTGTGGTCGGTCTCGGAGCGCTCCGCCTTCCGCGTGCAGCCGGGGAAGCGGCACGTCTCGTCGCGGTAGAGGATCCAGCGCCGCATCGACGCGGACAGCCGGTACTGGGTGGGGTCGAGCTGCAGCGGGGTGCCGTCGAGCGGGTCGGTGAGGATGCGGTACAGCGTGGGCGCCTGGGCGACGAGTCGCCGGGCGGTGTCGGCGTCGATCGGGCCGTAGCCGTGCAGCTCGGCCGGCTCCTCCGAGGTGCCGATCAGCGTGTCGATACCGATCGTGATCTTCGGGACGGCGACGAACACCTCCGGGCGAAAGAACGCCAACGTCGGGATGTGGGTCTGGCGGTCGTGGGTGCTCTGGGCTGGGAGGCCGAGGAGGAGCTCGGCGGCTATGTCCGCCTCGAGCTGGGCGTGGGTGCCCGAGCCGAGGATGCCGTCCGCCGTCTCGCCTGCGGCCTCATTCGCTGCCACCACGTCTGCCCCCAGCTCGCCGGCCTCGGCGGCCTCCTTCTGCGCCTCCGTGGCAAGATCGCCCACCCGGGTGCTGATGGCCAGCGCCTTCTCCGCCTCCAGGTAGAGGTGCAGCCAGGCCATCCCATCGGCGTCCGGCTCGAACACCAGCCGCCGGTCCGCCCTCGACCGGGCCGCGCGCTCGGCGAGGGCGTCCGGGTGCAGCCGGTCGCGGAGCCGGGCCACGGCCCGGTGGAACGCGGACACGTTCATGGTGCGGGCCTTGCCAAGCGCCTCCCGCTCGAACCGGGCATGCAGGGCCGGCGGCAGGAAGACGGCCGCGGCGAGGATCTCGCGCGCGTGCCGCACGGTGATGGCCCCGGCGGAGAGTTCGGCCAGGGTGTTGGTGAAGGTCCCGCAGAGCTGCCCGGCCTCGTAGATGAGGCCGACCATGGTCCGCTCGTGCACCCGGAGGACCAGGGCCAGCTCGGCGGTGATGCTGCGCCTCGCGAACTGCTCGTCCAGGGAGGGTCGGCCGCCGAGCGGGTCGGCGATGGAGATCGCCCGGCGAACGGCGGAATCGATCCGCCGGTAGCGCTCGGCCTGCAGCGCGCACTCCGCGGAAGCCCCCGAACTCAGCTCGGCTAGGTCCGCGTCCAGCACCGGGTCGAACCCGGTCCTGGGGGCCTGCATCGGCTGCGTTTCCATGCTTGAAGCGTCTCACCGACCACTGACACTCCAAGCCGAAAACAGGCCCAAAACAGGCCTTTTCTGAGTGATGCTCGGGTTCTGTTACCTGATCGTGACCTTGCGGGGAGGTCGGCGGGGGTGAGCGTTGCGGGTTGGCTCCGGGCCTTCGCTCGTTCCTCGCTCCAGCCGACGTGGGGAGGCGACGGTCACGAGCCCCCTCGAGCCGCCAGGGAGGAAAGCATCCGCGCGGCAGCGCCGAGCCCTAGGGTTCGAGCATGACTGCTGAACAGAGAGCAACCCCTGCCGTGCGCCAGCTTCGCCTCGTCGTCGAGGCCGAGGACTACGAGACCGCGGTCGCCTTCTACCGCGACGTGCTCGGCCTCACCGAGGAGGCCGTGTTCGACGGTGGCGACGGCGCCAAGGTCACGATCTTCGATGTGGGCCGAGCCACGCTGGAGCTGTCCAACCCGGCCCAGGTCCGCATGATCGACGCCGTCGAGGCCGACGGCACGCGGAGCGCACGGATGCGGGTCGCGTTCGAGGTCGACGACTCCGCCGCCGCGACCGAGAACCTGGTGAGTGGCGGCGCCACCCTCATCGCCCCGCCGCGGGAAACCCCGTGGCGGTCGCTGAATTCCCGGCTGTCCGCGCCCGCAGGGCTGCAGATCACGCTGTTCCAGGAGCTCGACGGGCGCTCGAGCGGGAGCTAGAGCGGGCGCTCAGCCCTTCTTCAGCTCTTCGGCGAGCATCACGAGGATTCCGCTGGGGCCGCGGAGGTACGTCAATTTGTACACGTCCCGATATGTCGCCACCCCACGCAGTGGGTGGCAGCCGTGGCGCGCGGCAATCGCCAGCGCCTGGTCGATGTCGTCGACGGAGAACGCCACGCGGTGCATGCCGATCTCGTTCGGGAGAGTGGGCTCCGTCTCGATCGCAGCAGGGTGGATGTACTCGAAGAGCTCCACACGCCCCTGTCCGTCTGGTGTCTGCAGCAGTGCGATGTTGGCGTGGTTGCCGTCCAGCCCGACGGCCGTGTCTGTCCACTCGCCGCTGACCGTGTCGCGCCCCGCGACGGTGAGCCCGAGATCGGTGAAGAAGGCGATCGCTGCGTCAAGGTCGCGCACGGCGATGCCGACGTTCTCCAGTTTGATGACCATGCGCTGCATGGTACTGAGTCGAGCTGAGCAGCGCTGCTGGCGGCATCCGCCCGTCAGATGGCGCACACTGGGGGTGTGAACGACTTCGACGACCTCTTCACTGGCCCGCCGTGCCCGGCCTGCGGCACAGAAATGCACGCGGATGGCGTCGACACCGCTGAGGGCCTCGAATCCTGCCACCGCTGCCCGCGCTGCAAGCTGGTGCTCGTGATTCCGGGCTACTAGGTTTCGACAAGCTCAACCAGCGGGCCAGAGACAAAACGGCAAAAGAAAAGGGCCGGATCTTTCGATCCGGCCCTTTTCTGCTCTATTTCCTACGAAACAGACTGTCTCAACACAGTGTGCGCGAAGGGGGACTTGAACCCCCACGCCCGTTAGGGCACTAGCACCTCAAGCTAGCGCGTCTGCCAATTCCGCCACCCGCGCATGTGTTTCTGCAGCTGATCTCTCAGCGGCACGTAGGAGAGATTAGCACGTAACTCTGGCATGAGCCGCACCGTGCAACCATGCCGGGCGTGTCTTGGTCAGTGCTCATCGCGCAGCCAGCCCAGCACATACGCCGGCGCCGTGTCGGCGGCCTCGAGACCGAAGGCGAGGTGGGACCCATCCATCCAGTAGAGCGCGGAGCCGGCGATGTGCTCGTGGGCGAATTCGGCGTTGGACGGCGGCGCCGCCGTGTCCGAGCGCCCGTGCACGATCAGCGTCGGGCACGACACGCGCCGCAGCGGGGCGGGCGTGAATGGGGTGAAGTCGTTCTTCATGCCCTGCCGTCGTCGCGCCGAGCCGAGCGACGCGCGAAACGTCGCCTCCAGCAGCGCCGTCCGCCCGGGAATCGCCGCGAGTTTCGCCGCCCGAAACGGCGAACGCGATGATGCGGTCGATCTCGAGCGCGTCGAGCAGCGCCGCCAGGGCATCACCCTGTTCGGCGAAGGTGCGCCCCGTCGAGAGCGGGGTTCCCAGGTATCCGGGCCTGCTCGGCGCGATGATCCGAAAACCGTTCAGGCGCAGATACTCGCCCGCCACGAGCCCCTGGTCCCAGCCCCCGGGGGTGCCGTGGATGGCGAGCACCGGCTCGCCGTTCCCGCGCTCGGCACACTCAACCGGTCCTGAGCGCGTCGAAACGACTCGCGGTGACTCCGCCAAACACCCACGGAGGTCTCCCGCGGTGGGCGATCGCGGCGAGATGGCCATGTTCAACTATCGCAATGCGGATGCCTGCCGGCAACGGGCGAGCAGTCGCCGAGAAGGGCATGAAAAAAGGCCGCACAACCAAACCTCGGTCGTACGGCCTTTTCTCGCACCAAGCTCGAAAGAAACCGAGCTTCACACTGTGCGCGAAGGGGGACTTGAACCCCCACGCCCGTTAGGGCACTAGCACCTCAAGCTAGCGCGTCTGCCAATTCCGCCACCCGCGCAGTGTTGTTTCTGGCTGCTGATCTCTCAGCGGCCGAAGACGAGATTAGCACGGATTCCGAGAGGGTTTTGAGCGTTCGCGACACCGGGCGCACGACACGCCGAGTGCGCGAGCGGTCGGGTAGCGTGAATCCATGCCCCAACCCGGTGATTCTCCTGCAGACAATATTTCTGAGCTCGACGCCACTGCCGTCATTGCGCGTGATCTCATCCGCTTCGACACCTCGAACTACGGCGAGGGCAGGGCGAACAGCGAGACAGAGGCCGCCGAGTACATGGCGGAGCACCTGCGCGCGCTCGGCCTGAAGCCGCAGCTCTTCGACGCCGACCCCGGGCGCACCAGCGTCGTCGCACGGGTGCGGGGGCGCAACTCCGAGAAGCCGGCCCTCGTCGTTCACGGCCACCTCGACGTGGTCCCGGCCGATCCGGCCAATTGGTCCGTCGACCCCTTCGGTGGCGTGGTCAAAGACGGCATGCTCTGGGGTCGTGGCGCCGTCGACATGAAGAACATGGATGCCATGATCGTCACCGCGCTGCAGGACATCCTCGGCCAGGGGCAGCAGCCGGAGCGTGACTTGGTCGTCGCCTTCTTCGCCGATGAGGAGGCCGGGGGAGTCCAGGGCTCGCACCACCTGGTCAGAAACCACCCCGAGCTCTTCGCAGGGGCCACCGAGGCCATCAGCGAGGTGGGCGGCTACTCCATCACGATCGGCGACAAGCGCTCCTACCTGCTGCAGACGGGCGAGAAGGCCCTGGTCTGGATCAAGCTCGTTGCCCGCGGCCAGGCGGCGCACGGCTCGCGGTTGATCCACAACAACGCCGTCACCAAGCTGGCGGAGGCCGTCGCCACCCTCGGCCGGCGCGAATGGCCGATCAAGCTCACCGACACCACCAGCCACATGCTCGCCGAGATCGCCCGAATCCTGGATGCCGACCCGCAGCGGGTCGGGCCGGACGAGCTCGCGCTGGCCACCGGCTCGGCCTCCGGCTTCCTGCTGGCGTCGCTCCGCACCACGACGAACCCGACCCTGTTGCAGGCCGGATACAAGCACAACGTCATCCCGGACACGGCCGAGGCCCTCATCGACATCCGCACCCTGCCCGGTGAGGAGGAGGCCGTGCTGGCCGAGGTGCGCGGGCTCGTCGGCCCCGACATCGAGGTCGTCATCATGCACCGCGACATCGGGCTGGAGACGCCGTTCAGCGGCTCCCTCGTCGATGCGGTCACCGGCACGCTGCAGCGGCACGACCCGGGCGCCCCGGTTCTGCCCTACCTGCTCTCCGGCGGCACCGACAACAAGGCGCTCAGCCTGCTCGGCATCACCGGCTACGGCTTCGCCCCGCTGCGACTGCCAGAGAGCATGGACTTCCCCGCGATGTTCCACGGAGTCGACGAGCGCGTTCCGCTGGACGCATTAGTCTTTGGCAGGCAGGTTCTCCGAGATCTGCTCACCACTTACTAACGCGGAGACTGCAGTACATGGATTTCATCAACGCCATCATCCTGGGCCTGGTCCAGGGACTCACCGAGTTCCTGCCGATCTCCTCCAGCGCCCACCTCAGCATCGTGGGGTCGTTACTCGGCACCGGTGAGGACCCCGGCGCCCGGTTCACCGCGATCACCCAGATCGGCACCGAGCTCGCCGTCGTCATCTTCTTCTGGCGTGACATCGTGCGCATCATCAGCCGCTGGGCGCAGTCCCTGGTCGGCAAGCTGCCGCGCAACGACCCGGACGCCCGCATGGGCTGGCTGATCATCATCGGCTCGCTGCCGATCGCGATCCTCGGGCTCGTCTTCAAGGACCAGATCGAGACGACGCTGCGCAATCTCTGGATCACCGCGACCATGCTGATCGTCTTCGGCATCCTGCTCGGCGTCGCAGACTACGTCGGCGCCAAGCGGCGCAAGCTCGACCAGCTGACCTATCCGCACGGCGTCGCGTTCGGCTTCGCGCAGGCCCTGGCCCTCGTCCCCGGCGTCTCGCGCTCCGGCGGAACGATCACCATGGGCCTGTTCCTCGGCTACGAGCGCGCCGCGGCCGCCCGCTACGCCTTCCTGCTGGCCATCCCCGCCGTCTTCGGCAGCGGCCTCTACCAGGTGTACAACTCGATCACCGACCCCTGCGTCGCCGGGGCGAGCGGATGCCTGCCCGAGGTGTTCGGGCCGCTCGAGACGCTCGTGGCCACGGTCATCGCCTTCGGTGTCGGCCTCGTCGTGATCGCGTTCTTCATGAGCTACATCTCCAAGCGCAGCTTCCTGCCGTTCGTGATCTACCGGATCGCGCTCGGCTTCGCGCTGTTCGGCCTGCTGGCCACGGGAGTCATCGCCGCGTAGCACCGCACATCTATCAGGCCGGCCGGCCCCGCTCTGCGGGGCGGCCGGCCTGTTCCGTTGCCGGGGGCATCCGGCCGGCGCACCGAATGCGACCAGGTAAGTGAACAGTGTTGACTTAAGGTCACGCGGCTTCCTAAGCTCGCGTCATGCCCGATGCCCGGGCGCGCCCACGAACAGGAGTCAACGATGACGACGCCCCACGCCTACCTCTCTGCGACGGAGGTCCTCTCCCGCTTCCGGGATGGCAGCCTGACGCCCACCGCCTATGCGGCAGAGCTGATCGAGCACATCAACGCCACCGAGGGCACGATCAACGCGACGACGGGGGAGCGCCTGGCCATCGACGAGGCCCTCGCCGAGGCCGAGCGCCGCTACGCGGACGGCACCGCCCGCCCGCTCGAGGGCCTGCCCGTCGTGCTCAAGGAGGAGCAGTCCATCGAGGGCCTCCCGGAGACCAACGGCAGCCCGTTGTTCAAGGACAACATCGCCGAGGCGACGCACCCGATCATCACGCGCATCGCCGAGGCCGGCGGCATCCCGCTCATCCGTGCGACGACGCCCGAGTTCTGCATCGCCGGCTACACCCGCGGCAAGCTCTGGGGCATCACCCGCAACCCGTGGAACCCGAAGTTCGCCGTCGGCGGCTCCTCCGGCGGAACGGGCGCCTCGCTCGCGGCGGGCTACGCCCCGCTCGGCACCGGCTCGGACATCGGCGGCTCGACCCGCATCCCCGCCTCGTTCAACGGCGTCGTCGGCTACAAGCCGCCCTACGGCCGCAACCCCGCCCTCGCCCCGACGAACCTCGACCGCTACTGCACCGACGGCCCGATGGCCCGCACCGTGGCCGACGTCGCGCTGCTGCAGAACGTCATCTCCGGCCAGCACCCGGACGACCCGGTGAGTCTGCCCGGCGCCCCGACCATCGTGCCGAACGCCGACCTCACCGGCAAGCGGATCGCCCTCGCGCTCACCCTCGGCGACTACGGCGTGCAGGACGACGTGCGGGATGCCGTCGCCGCCAGCCGCGCCTGGCTCGAGGCCGCCGGCGCGACCGTCACCGAGATCACCGTGCCGATCGACCACGAGTTCGTCATGCAGACGGCCTGGGCTCACTTCGGCACGATCTTCGTGCCCTGGATCGCCGAGATCACCGAGATGGGCGTCATGGACCAGCTCGAGCCGTACACGCTGCAGGCCATGGAGCTGGCCACCAAGTACTTCAACCAGTACGGCGTGCTCGGCGGCCTCGAGCGCGAGGTGCAGGTGCACGAGGCGCTCGCGAAGGTCTTCGCCGAGTACGACGCGCTCGTCTGCCCCGTCGCCGGTGTGCCCGCCTTCCTCGCCGACGAGTACTACATCGACGGCATCACCATCAACGGCGTCGCCAACGAGTGCTACATCTCGGGCGCCATGACGACCCCGTTCAACATCGCCAACCGCAACCCCGTGCTCGCCGTCCCCGTCGGCCGGTCCGCCGATGACGTGCCGATCGGCGTGCAAGTGGTCGGCGCCCCCTACGCTGAGGAGATCGTGTTCGACGTCGGAGCGGCCATCGAGGCAGGCCGCGGCGACTGGTACCAGGAGGAGGCGCACCGGCCGGCATACGGCCAGCGCTCCGTGTAGACAGGCTGAGCCGGCAGGGCGAGGAGAATCGACGTGGCAACAACGAGAACGGCCGGGTCGCGAACCCGATTGCTCACGCAGGACGGCATCGTCGACGCGCTCCTCGCCCTCGCCCGGGAGACGCCGCGCGCCGAGGTGAGCATTCGCATGCTCGCCTCGGCGCTCGGCGTCACCGCTGCCGCGATCTACCGCCACTTCCGCGACAAGGACGAGCTGCATCGGGCCGCCGTCGACCGGCTGTACGGCGAGGCGCTGTCCCGCGTCGACCGCAGCGAGCCGTCCTGGCGGCTGCGGCTCGCCCGGTACTCCGATGCGCTCGCGGAGACCTTCCTCGAAGCCCCCGCGATCGGCCAGCTCTCCCCGCTCGTCGACGGCCGCGGCATCGGCGAGCTCGCCTCGCTCGACTTCATCTTCGAGGCGCTGGAACAGGCTGGCCTGTCCGGCCAGCGGCTCATCGACGCCTACGGGGCCTACGCCGGGCACACGCTCGCCTTCGCCGCGGGCATGGCCCTTGAGCTGAGCCGGGAGAGCGCCCCCGGCTCGTCGGTGCCGTGGATCGGGATGCTGGACGCGGAATCCCTCGCCCCGTTCCCGCGACTCGTCCGGCTGCGGGGCGACCTCCTCGAGATGGACACCCTGGTCGTCTACCGCGCCGGGGTGCAGGCGATCCTCGATTCGATCGAGGCGGGCTAGCGGGGCCCGCCGGCCTTGCCGTCTTTGCCGTCCTTGCCGTCCGGGTTGGTCTTGCGCAGGTAGCGCTCGAACTCCTGGGCGATCGCCTCGCCGCTGGCCTCGGGGGAGTCCACCGTGTCGCGCGCCTGCTCCAGCTGGGCGATGTAGGACGCCATGTCCTCGTCCTCGCTGGCGAGCTCATCGATGTTGGCCTCCCAGACGGCCGCCTCGCTGACGAGGTCGCCGCGGGGGATCGTGACGTCGGTCAGCTCCTCCAGCTTGTCGATCAGCGCCAGCATCGCCTTCGGCGACGGCGAGTGGTGCACGTAGTGCGGCACCGACGCCCAGATGGACAGCGTCGGGATGCCGACCCGCTCGGCGGCGTCGGCGATGACGCTGAGGATACCGATCGGCCCCTCGTAGTTGCTGCGCTCGATGTCGAGCTCCGCGCGCACCTGCGCGTTGTCGCTCGAGGTGAAGATCGAGATGGGCCGCGTGTGCGGCACGTCGGCGAGCATGGCGCCGAGGAACACGATCCCCCCGATATCGGCGGCGAGCGCCGCGTCGATGACCTCGCTCGTGAAACCCTTCCACGTGCGGGACGGCTCGGTGCCGAGCAACAGGTAGATGTTGGAGTCGTTGGCGCCGCTCACCTGCATCTCGGCATCCGCCGCGAGTGACTCGCTCGGCTCGCCGGGGGCGCTCGGGCCGTACATGACGGTGCTCGGCCAGGTCAGGGTGCGCTTGCCGTCGTCGTCGATGCCGATCGTCGGCCGGTTGAACTGGTAGTCGAAGTAGACCTCGGGGTCGACGGAGAAGATCTCGGTGAGCTCGAGCTCTTCCTGCAGCGAGCGCACCGCGCCGGATGCCGCCTCGCCGGCGTCGTTCCATCCCTCGAACGCCACCACCAGGATGCGTCCACTCAGCATTCTGCTGCTCGTCGTCACCGAAACGTCTCCGCTCTTTCTGCGACGGGCCCGTGCAGCCCATCGTGCTAAGGATATGCCCGGCTCCGCTCCTCTAGACTTGATCCCTGTGACTACTGACTCTCCTGCCGCTGTTCTCTGGGACATGGATGGCACCATCGTCGACACTGAGCCGTACTGGATGCAAGCCGAGGAAGAGCTCGTCGGAAGCTTCGGCGGCAGCTGGACGCACGAGGACGGGCTCCAGATGGTCGGCAACGGCCTGAGCGTGTCCGCCGCCATCCTGCAGGAGGCCGGCGTGGCGCTCAGCATCGACGAGATCATCCAGCGACTCACCGACCGCGTGCAGGAGCTGCTCAAGACCGACGGCGTGCCGTGGCGCCCCGGCGCCCGCGCACTGCTCGCCGAGCTCAGCGAGCGGGGCGTGCCGACCGCCCTGGTCACGATGTCGATGTCGTCGATGGCCAAGCAGATCGTCGATCTGATCGGCTTCCCGGTGTTCCGGCTGATCGTGGCCGGCGATCACGTCGAGAACCCGAAGCCGCACCCGGAGGCCTACCTGCTGGCGGCCAGCAAACTGGGCGTGCCCATCGAGCACTGCGTCGCCTTCGAGGACTCCGTCCCCGGGGTCGCCGCCGCGGCGGCATCCGGCGCCGTCACCATCGCCGTCCCGCACATCGTCGAACTGCCAGAGCACCCCGGCTACACGCTGTGGCCGAGCCTGGCCGGCCGCACACTTTCCGACATCGCCACCGTGTTTGTCGAGACCTCACAGAACCAAGAAGTGGTGACCCCATGACTGACCAGTCCGCAGACTCCCGCCCGCAGTACGGCCGCCCGCAGAACAGCGGGCCGTTCCGCGCCGGCGACCGGGTGCAGCTCACCGGCCCCAAGGGCAAGCTGAACACCTTCATGCTCGAGCCGGGCAAGGTCTTCCACAGCCACCGCGGCCTCCTCGCCCACGACGACATCATCGGTCAGCCCGACGGCTCCGTCATCGCGAACAACGTCGGCATCGAGCACCTGGTGCTGCGCCCGCTGCTGAACGACTTCGTCATGGCGATGCCCCGGGGCGCCGCCATCATCTACCCCAAGGACGCCCAGGCGATCATCGGCCTGGCCGACATCTTCCCCGGCGCAACCGTCGTCGAGGCCGGCGTCGGCTCCGGGGCGCTCTCGCTCTGGCTGCTGCGCGCCATCGGCCCGGCCGGCACGCTCAAGTCCTTCGAGCGCCGCGAGGACTTCGCCGACGTCGCCCGCGGCAACGCGGCCACCTTCTTCGGCTACGACCCGGAGAACTGGTCGATCACCCTCGGCGACCTCTCGGATGCCCTGCCCGAGGTCACGGAGCCGGGCAGCGTCGACCGCGTCGTGCTCGACATGCTCGCCCCCTGGGAGTGCCTGCCGGCCGTCTCGACCGCGCTCAAGCCCGGCGGCGTGCTGCTCTGCTACGTCGCCACCGTCACCCAGCTCTCCCGCGTGGCCGAGGCGATCCGCGCCACCGGCGACTACACCAACCCGGACTCCAGCGAGACGATGGTGCGCGGCTGGCACGTCGAGGGCCTGGCCGTGCGCCCGGACCACCGCATGATCGGCCACACAGGCTTCCTGCTCACCGCCCGCCGCCTCGCCCCCGGCGCCGAGCTGCCCGAGCTCAAGCGCCGCCCGTCCAAGAGCGACTTCAGCGATGAGGACGTCGAGCTGTGGACACCGGGCAGCCTCGGCGAGCGCAGCGTCAGTGCGAAGAGCCTGCGCAAGCGCGTCCGCGCCGCAACGGCCGGTGCCGAGCTCGCCAAGGCCCGCACCGACGACGACGCCGAGCCCGCAACAGACACTGAGTAAACAGACACTGAGTAAACTGGCCGGGGCCACCAGGCCCGCGCCATCCGAAACCTGACTTCCCCTGCATCGAAACGAGGACTCGTGCGCAAGCTTCCCGCACTGCTCATCACCGCCGGCCTGCTCACCGTGGGCCTGACCGCCTGCGCCCCGAGCACCGGCCCCGGCTGCGAGAGCCCCGTGCCGTCCGGCTCGTCCTCGTCGATCGTGGAGGTCACCGGCGAGGCCGGCACCGCGCCGCGCGTCGAGTTCCCGACGCCGCTGAAGGCGGAGCACACCGAGCGCACCGTCGTGCGGGAAGGCGAGGGCCCCGGCACCGTCGAGGGCCAGCAGGTCGTGCTCGACTGGAGCGTGTACAACGGCACCAGCGGCGAGCTCATCGAGAAGTCGGCATACGACGGCTCCTCCGACCTGTCGTTCTCGCTGACCGAGGGCCAGCTCATGGCCGGCATGCAGCAGGGCCTGCTCTGTGCGACGGAGGGCTCGCAGATCACCCTGGTGATCCCGCCGGCCGATGCCTTCGGCGAGGCGGGCAGCCCGCAGCTGGGCGTCGCACCCGAGGACTCGCTCGTGTTCGTCATCGACGTCAACCGCGCCTTCCTGCCCCAGGCGAACGGCACCCCGCAGGCCGCCGTCGACGGCCTGCCGTCCGTCGTCCTGGACGCCGACGGCGTTCCCGGCGTGACCATCCCGTCCGCCGACGCGCCGACCGGCCTCGAGGTTGCCGTGCTGAAGCAGGGCGACGGCGCCACCGTGCAGGAGGGCGACCAGATCGTCGTCCACTACACCGGAGTGCTCTGGGACACGAAGACCGTCTTCGACTCCAGCTGGACCCGCGGCGCCCCGGCCCGCTTCGCCGCGGCCCCCGGCTCGGCCACCGTGCAGAACGGCGTCATCCCCGGCTTCGCCGAGGCGCTCGTCGGCCAGCAGGTCGGCTCGCAGATCATCGCCGTCATCCCGCCCGAGCTCGCCTACGGCGAGCAGGGCAACGGCAGTGTCCCGCCGAACGCGACGCTCGTCTTCGTCGTCGACATCCTCGGCATCGTCTAGTCACATGGAGGCAGGGGGCGTGGTAGCGGTCTCGGTCGAGGAGCGGCTGTTCAGCCTGGTCCTCGCCCTCCTGGCGAGCGAGCAGGGTCTCGGCAAGGCCGAGATCCTCTCCACCGTGCAGGGCTACCGCCAGCGCTACGTGCTGGGCGGCGACAACGCCAGTCTCGACCGGCAGTTCGAGCGCGACAAGGACGACATCCGCGAGCTCGGCATCCCGCTCGAGACCATCGACGCCCCCGACCGGCCGGGCGACAGCCAGAGCGCCCGCTACCGCATCCCGCGGGCGCTCTACGAGCTACCGGCCGACGTCACGTTCTCCGCCGCCGAGAACGCCCTGCTCGGCCTGGCCGCCGCGGTGTGGCGCGACGGGTCGCTGTCAGAGGACTCCCGGCGGGCCATCACCAAGCTGCGCTCGCTGGGCATCGAGACGGATGACGCCGTCATTGGCTACGCGCCGCGCCTACGCGTGCGCGAGGCCGCCTTCGGCCCGCTCAAGCTCGCGCTGGACCGCCGGCAGCGGGTGAGCTTCCTCTACCTGAAGCCCGGCCAGAAGAAGCCGCTGCTGCGCACCGTCGACCCCCACGCCCTCGTCGTGCACGAGAGCCGCTGGCACCTGAGCGGCTTCGACAAGCGGGCGCGCGCCCCGCGCACCTTCCTGCTCTCCCGCATCGTCGGGCCGGTGAAGCCGCTGCCCGGCGAGACGTTCGACGCCCCGGCCGCCGGTGCCGCCGAGCGCTCCCTCGCCGAGTTGCAGCGGGTCTGGCAGGGCAACGTCGCCGTGCTCGGCATCGTCGCCGGCAGCGACGCGGGACTGCGCCTGCTCAAGCGTTCCGGCGTCAGCCCCACCGATTCCGGCCGCTACGAGCTGCACTTCACCGACCTCGACATCCTCGCCGACGAGCTGGCCGGCTTCGGCCCGGAGGTGCTCGTGCACGCGCCGGCGGAGCTCCGCGCGGCCGTGCGCTCCCGCCTGCTCCAGGTGAGCGGGACGCACCAGGATGGAGGCAACGCATGAGCGCCCAGCCGTTCCGCGCCCAGGACAAGCTCGCCCTGCTGCTCGCCCTCGTGCCCTACCTGCTCGACCAGCGCCGGGTGAGCGTCGCGGATGCCGCAGCGCACTTCGCCGTCACCCCCGAGCTGATCCGCGACGCGGTCTCCCTGATCGCCGTCTCCGGTGTGCCGGGGGAGACCAAGCAGTACCAGCACGGCGACCTGTTCGACATCGACTGGGACGCCTACCTCGAGCGCGACACGATCGTGGTCACCCACCAGGTCGCCATCGACGACACCCCCCGCTTCTCGGCCCGCGAGGCGGCCGCCCTCATCGCCGGCCTGCAGTACCTGGCCGCCCTGCCGGAGCACGACAACCGGGAGGCCATCGCCACCCTGATGGCCAAGCTCACCCGCGGCGCGTCCGCGGCGCCCAGCCAGCTGGCCGTCGCGGAAACCGCAACGGCGGGGGAGGCCAGCGCCGAGGAGATCGCGACGCTCCGGGCCGCCATCAGCGGCGAGACGCAGGTCGAGTTCGACTACCTGAACGCCCGCGGCGAGCGGGAGTCCCGCGTCGTCGACCCGCTCCTGATCGAGTCGATCGACCAGGACTGGTACCTGCGCGGCTGGTGCCACCTGCGCCACGCCGTCCGCACCTTCCGGCTGGACCGGATCAGCGCCCTGCGCGGCACCGACCGGCCGATCGCGACGCACGGCGACGAGGTCGCCGTGCCCAGCCGCCTGTTCGACGTGTCGGCGGACGACCTGCGCGTGCAGCTCGAGCTGCCGGCCGACGCCCTCCCGCTGATCAGCGACTACGTGACCCCGGGCGCGCGCACCGTCCGCCACGGCGACAAGGTGCGGCTCACCATCCGGGTCACCCACTTCCACGGTCTCAAGCGCCTGGTCAGCGGCCTGCCCGGGCTGGTCGAGGTGCTCGCACCGGCCGAGGCGCGCGCCCTCGTCGCCGAGTGGGCCGCCGCCGGCGCCGCCCAGTACGCCGCGGATGACGCAGGGGCTGGGGCCTGACATGCCGTGGTGGAGTTGGTGGTTGATCTGGGGCGGGCTCGTGCTGGCCCTCGTCGGCATGCTCGCCTACTTCGGCGTCACCCTGTTCCGCAAGACCGTCGCGGCCGCCCACGAGCTCGGCGAGCTCGGCGACGCGCTCAGCATCCTGGACGCCCAGCTGGACGAGCTGGCGCCTGACCGCACCCCCTCCGCTGTGTTCCGCGACCAGGCCGAGCTCGCCCTCATCGTGGAGGGCAATCGCAACGCGCGGATCCTGCACAGGCAGCAACGCCGCGATGCCCGGCTTGCGCGGGGTAAACTACTCGTACGCTCGACCGAGAATTGGACTCCACCTCATGCTTAATGGACTCACCGGATGGCACGCAATCGTCATCCTCGTTATTGTCTTGCTTCTCTTCGGCGCACCCAAGCTCCCCGCGCTGGCCCGCAGCCTCGGCCAGTCGATGAAGATCCTGAAGTCCGAGATCAAGCCGGATGCCGCCAAGGACGCCGCGGGCGAGGCCACCCCGGCCAGCACCGACGGCGACGCGACGCCCAAGCCGTAACGAGTGACCGAACGCGACACGCGCCGCAGCCGCGAAGGCAAGATGCCGCTTGGCGCTCACCTGTTGGAGCTGCGCAAGCGGCTCTTCCTCGCGGCCATCGGCATCCTCCTCGGGGCGATCGTCGGCTGGGTGTTCTCTGAGTGGATCTGGGAGCAGCTGCGCGGACCGGTGACGGCCCTCGCCGAGAGCCGCCGGGCGGAGATCAACTACCCGAACATCACCTCGGCGTTCGACCTGCGCCTGCAGGTGGCGATCTACTCCGGCCTGATTCTCTCGAGCCCGATCTGGCTGTACCAGGTCTTCGCGTTCCTGACCCCCGGCCTCACCAAGACGGAGAAGCGCTACACCTTCGGCTTCTTCTTCACCGCCGTCCCGCTGTTCTTCGCCGGGTGCGCGGCCGGCTGGTTCGTGCTGCCGAACATCGTCAACCTGATGGCGAGCTTCGCCCCAGTCGACACGGTCACCTACTTCGAGGCCAACGCCTACTTCAACTTCGTGCTCAAGCTGATGCTCGCCATCGGCATCGCCTTCGTGCTGCCGGTGTTCATGGTGCTGATGAACTTCGCCGGCGTGCTGAGCGCGGCATCCATCATCAAGTCCTGGCGCATCGCCATCCTCGTCATCTGCCTGTTCACGGCGGTCGCGACGCCCGCAGCCGACGTCGTCTCGATGTTCCTGCTGGCCATCCCGATGGTCGTGCTCTATTTCGCCGCCTACGGGGTCGCCGCCCTGCACGACTGGCGCGCCGCCAGGCGGGCGCGTGCACTCGAGGCCCAGTACGCCGATCTAGGCTGAGCCTGTGAGCACACTCTCCCCGGCCGAGCGGTACGCGGCCTCCCGCAGCAACCGCCAGACCCCACTCGTCCAGGCGTTCAGAGAACTGCAGCGCTTCGACCTCGACCCGTTCCAGCGGGCGGCCTGTGCCTCGCTGGAGGCCGGACGAAGCGTGCTGGTGGCCGCGCCCACCGGCGCGGGCAAGACGATCGTGGCCGAGTTCGCCGTTTACCAGGCCATGCAGGACCCGTCGGCGAAGGTGTTCTACACCGCGCCGATGAAGGCGCTCAGCAACCAGAAGTTCCAGGAGTTCGTCGCCGACTACGGGCCGGAGAACGTCGGCCTGCTCACCGGTGACACCAACATCAACTCGGGCGCGCGCATCGTCGTGATGACCACCGAGGTGCTGCGCAACATGCTCTACGCCGACTCCGACCTGCTCGCCGACCTCGCCTTCGTCGTCATGGACGAGGTGCACTACCTCGCCGACCGCTTCCGCGGAGCCGTCTGGGAGGAGGTCATCATCCACCTGCCCAGCGAGGTCCGGCTGGTGGCGCTGAGCGCCACCGTCTCCAACGCCGAGGAGTTCGGCGACTGGCTGCAGGCCGTCCGCGGCGACACCGACGTCATCGTCTCCGAGGAGCGGCCGGTGCCGTTGGAGCAGCACGTGCTGGCGCGCGGCAAGATGCTCGACCTGTTCGACTCCTCCGGCGTCG
>NZ_MPZN01000034.1 GCF_002936985.1 Microterricola pindariensis
TCGCCGAACCCGCGACCGTCATCGCCGCCTCCGCGCGCCCGGCGCCCGGCCCGATCGCCGTGCTGCCCGAACCGGACCCCGTCTTCGTGGCCGCCGTCGAATCCGGCGGAGGCACCGTCGCGCCACTCTCGGCCGACACCCGCGGCGTGGTCTGGCTCGACTACCGGCGGGCGGGGGAGCTGGCCGGGGTGCTGCGGGCGAACCCGCAGATCGGCTGGGTGCAGCTGCCCTGGGCCGGTGTCGACGCCTTCGCCGAGGTGATGCGCAGCGAGCACAGGGACGGCCTGCTCTGGACCAGCGCCAAGGGCGCCTACGCGCAGCCCGTCGCCGAGCACGCGCTGGCGCTCAGCCTCGCCCTGGCCCGCTTCCTGCCGCGCCGGATCCGGGCCACCTCGTGGGACGACCGGCCGGACGGCGTCTCGCTCTACGGCCTGCGGGTCGTCATCGTCGGGGCGGGCGGCATCGCCATCGAGCTGCTCCGGCTGCTGCAGGCCTTCCGCGCCCACGTCACCGTGGTGCGCCGCAGCGCCGAGCCGCTGCCGGGGGCGGACGTCACGGTGTCCAACGAGGCGCTCCACGACGTGCTGCCGGAGGCCGACCTCGTCGTCGTCGCCGCCGCGCTCACCGGCTCCACCCGCGGCCTGTTCGGGGCGCGCGAGTTCGCGCTCATGCCCGAGACGGCATATTTCGTGAACGTGGCCCGCGGCGGGCTCGTCGAGACGGACGCCCTCGTGCACGCGCTGCACCGGGGCACCATCGCCGGTGCGGCCGTCGACGTCACCTCGCCTGAGCCATTGCCGGACGGGCATCCGTTGTGGAGCGCGCCCAATGTGATCGTCACGCCGCACATGGCCGACACACCGACGATGACGGCGCCGTTGCTGGCCGAGCGGATTCGGCTGAACGTGCGGGCATTCCTCGGCGACGCCCGATTTGTGGGCATCGTCGACCCCGAACGCGGCTACTGAGCGGCGTGGCGGCCCGGGCGGCGCGACACACCCGGGTGCGCCGGATTTGGTAGATCCGAATCCTTTGCTAAAGTAGCTACGCAGCGATCAACACCGCAGCAACAGAAACACAAGCAGTGCAGCACCTCCCTAATCCTCGATAGCTCAATTGGCAGAGCAGTCGGCTGTTAACCGACAGGTTCTTGGTTCGAGTCCAAGTCGGGGAGCGAAAGGCCACCACGGGCTCCACCCCTGGTGGCCTTTTTTGTGCCCCGGTGTTTTTGCTCCGTCGCGCAGGAAGCCTCGCTACGCTTTCTCCATGATGCGGGCAGAGGTCGAGAACGCACGGGTCAACGCCTGGGGCGGCCCGCCGCGGAGCCTGCGCTGGATTCCGGTGGTCATCGCGCTGCTGGTGCAACTGATCGTCGGGCTGTTTGCGCTGACCGGAGGCGGCCGGCCCGGCGACATCGCCGCGGTGGCGGCCGCGATGCTCTCCTCCGTCGCACTGCTCTGGCTCCGCCGCCACCCGGGGTCCACGCTCGTCCTGATCGCGCTGCTCACGCTGCCGGCCGTCGCGCTCACCACGCTGCCCGTGATCGTGGCCCTGCCACTGGCCTTCGCCGTGGTCGGCGCGACCGCACAGGGTGCCAGGGTGTGGGTCTGGGCGACCGTGGGCGGGGCGCTGCTGCTGGCCCTCGTGCTGGGTTTCGTTGTCGCGCCGAGCCCGCGCGAGCTGGTGCGCCCGCTCGTCGTGCTCCTGGTGCTCAGCGTGCTCGTCGGCATCGGCGAGGCGGCCCGCAACCGGCGCGAGCGCTTCCTCGAGTACCGGGCGGAGGCAGCCCGTCGCCGCCAGGGCGAGGCGGAGCGCGAACGGGTGCGCATCGCCCGCGAGCTGCACGACGTGCTGGCCCACTCCCTCTCCTCGATCAACGTGCAGGCCGGCGTCGGCCTGCACCTGATAGACGAGCAGCCGGAGAAGGCGGCAGAGGCCCTGGCGAATATTAAGCAGACCAGCAAGGCGGCACTCGAGGAGGTGCGCGGCGTGCTCGGCTTCCTGCGCGGCGCCGTCGACGAGCCGGAGTCCGAGCGGCGCACCCCGCAACCCCAGCTGGAGCGCCTGCGCGCCCTGCTCGACTCCTTCGCGGTCGACGGCCTGTCGGTCGAGGTCACGGGGACGGCGCCGGAGGGCCTGCCCCAGCTGGCCGAGCTCACTGTCTACCGCGTCGTGCAGGAGGCGTTGACCAATGTGAGCAGGCACTCCACGTCGAGGCGCGCCGGCGTCGACTTCGCGCTCGACGGCGGAATCTGCACCGTCACGGTTCGGGATGACGGGGCAACCCCGGCCGACGCAACGCTCGTGGAGGGGCGCGGGCTGCTCGGCATGCGCGAGCGGGCCGCCCTCGTCGGCGGCACGCTCGAGGCGGGCTGGCAGCCGGGCGGCGGCTTCCGGGTCGTGTTACGGCTCCCGGCCACACCGGGGGCGGAGTCGTGACCCGGATCTTCCTCGCCGACGACCAGGCGCTCGTGCGGGGCGGGTTCCGTGCGCTGCTGGAGTCCGAGGCCGACTTCGAGGTCGTCGGGGAGGCGGCGAGCGGCCGTGCGGCCCTCGACGGGGTGCGCCGCACCCGGCCCGACGTGGTGCTGATGGACATCCGGATGCCGGACGGCGACGGCCTGTGGGCCACGGGCGAGATCACGGCCGACCCGAGCCTCGCCCACACCCACGTGGTGGTGGTCACCACCTTCGAACTCGACGACTACGTGGCCGAGGCTATCCGGGCCGGGGCCAGCGGCTTCCTGGTCAAGGACACCGAGCCCGTCGAGCTCATCCGCGCGGTGCGCGTGGTGGCCGCCGGCGATGCGCTGCTCTCGCCGGGGGTCACCCGCCGGCTGCTGGCGCGGATGGCATCCGGCCTCAAAGAGGCCCCGCACTCGGACCAGCTGGCGCTGCTGACCGAGCGGGAGCGCGAGGTGCTCGCCCTCGTCGGCCGCGGGCTCAGCAACGACGAGATCGCCGCGGAGCTCGTGCTCAGCCCGCTGACGGCGAAGACCCACGTGTCGCGAATGATGAGCAAGCTCGGCGCCCGGGACAGGGTGCACCTCGTCGTGACGGCGTACGAGACCGGGCTGGTGCGCCCCGGCTGGAACTAGCGCCGCCCCGCAGGTCGGCTACCCCCGGGGGAGTAGCCGAGGTGACGCCGGCGGGCGGATGTGCGGGGCCGCCGACGCGGCGAGGCTGGGGTTGTGGCCGGATACGGCCGCGCCACCGCCGCTGATTGGAGTCTCATGATCACCGCCCTGCTCACCTCGCCCGCCCTGCACGTCGTCTACCCCGGCGCGGGCTGGGGGTTCCCCGGCTGGTTCTTCTTCTTCATCCCGTTCTTCTGGATCCTCCTGTTCGTCGTGCTCTTCGCCATCTTCGGGCGGCGCTGGCGCGCGGCCGGCCGCGGCTACGGGCCGCACGGCCCACGCGGCTGGGCGGGCAGTCAGGCCGCAGAGCAGACGCTCTCCGAGCGCTTCGCCCGCGGCGACATCGACGAGACCGAGTACCGGGCCCGGCTGGAGGTGTTGCGCGCGAACCGGCCGCCGGAGTAGCCCGCAGCCGCTAAAGTCGAGTGCGGGCAGCACGGCGTTCTGCCCGCACGAAAGCGGAGGCAACACACATGGCCGAATGGCTACAGGGCGAATCGGCGCCGACGGTACTGATCATCGCGGCCGGGGTTCTGCTCCTCGTCCTGGCGGTACTGCTCTGGCTCTGGCTGCGCGCCGCACGACGGCTGCGCCGCACCGACCGCGACTGGATCAGCGCCGAGCGCACCCGCATCGACCTGGAGCTCTCGCTGGCCGAGCAGACCGGTCGGCTCGGCATCGTGCGGGAGCTGCAGGATGTCGCCGTGCTCAACGTGTCCAGGCTGATCACCCAGGCCGAGGGCGCCAAGTACACGGTCGAGAGCGACCCGAGCTCGGCCTCCCGCGTCGTCAGCGCCCTCGTCGAGTCCGGCCGCGAGGCCGTCGGCGACATGCGCCGCGTGCTCACCGTGGCCCGCGAGGGCGAGTCCGTCTCCTCGCGCCAGCCCGGCCTGCAGTCTGCCCGCGACCTGTTCCGCGTGATGCGGGACGCCGGGCTCACCATCGTCTTCGACGAGTCGGGGGAGCGCTACGAGCTGAAGCCCGGCGCGGAGCTGGCCATCTTCCGCATCCTGCAGGGCGCGCTGGCCAATGCGCTCACCCACGGCGGCACCGGCACCGAGGCCAAGGTCAGCTTCAGCTGGACCCGCGACGGCCTGCAGCTGCTCGTGGACGATGACGGCATCCGTGCCAAGGCCCGGCGCGCCGGCCTCGACGCCGACGGCATCAACCGCGACACGGCGTACACGATCGACGACGACCTGCACGCGCTCACCGCGAACCTCACCGGCGCGGGGCTCACCCAGATGAAGCAGCGCGCCGAACTGTACGGCGGAGTGTTCCAGGCCCGCACCGTTCCCGGCGTCGGTTTCTCCGTCTCCGTCATCTTCCCGGCTCTGCGCTTCCACAACGGGGTGCACAGCGTTAATCTGTCTCGATGACCACAGCTCAGGCAGAAGCCCTCGATGAGCGCGCCGCGCGTGCCGTCGTCGTGCGCGAGGCCTGGGCGGTCGGGATCGCGACGGCGGCCTACGGCATCTCCTTCGGCGCGCTGGCCGTCGCCGCCGGCCTCGACGTCTGGCAGGCCTGCTTCCTCAGCCTCGTCATGTTCACCGGCGGCTCGCAGTACGCCCTCGTCGGCGTGCTCGCCTCCGGCGGTGTCGCGGCCGGGCCCACCGCGATCGCCAGCGCCGCGCTGCTCGGCAGCCGCAACGCGATCTACGGCATGCGGATGGCCTCCGTGTTGGGCGGCCGCTGGTGGACGAGGCTCGCCGCGGCCTGGGGCACGATCGACGAGTCGACGGCCGTCGCCCTCGCCCAGCCGACCGCGCACCTGCGCCGGGTCGGCTTCTGGGTGACCGCGGCCGTCATCTTCGTCGGCTGGAACCTGACCACCCTGATCGGCGCCCTGATCGGCGACGCCCTCGGCGACCCGCGCGTCTACGGCCTGGACGCGGCGGCCGCCGCCGCCTTCCTCGCCCTGCTCTGGCCGCGCCTGAAGCGCGTGCAGGCCAGCGCCGTCGCCGTTGCCGCGGCGCTGGTCGCCACCATGCTGACGCCCGTGCTCATGCCCGGGCTGCCGGTGCTTGTCGCCGCGCTCGTCGCCGTCATCGTCGGCGCCTTCAACTGGCTCGGGCGGGAGGAGCGGGCATGACCATGTGGCAGATCGTGATCGCCGCCTCCATCGCCTGTGTGGCGATGAAGATGGCGGGCTACCTGGTGCCGCCGCGGGTGCTGCAGAACCCGGCGGTCTCCAGGATCGCCGAGCTGCTCACCGTCGCGCTGCTGGCAGCCCTGATCGGCGTGCAGACGTTCGCGCACGGGCAGGAGGTCGTGCTCGACGCGCGGGTGCCGGCCGTGATCGTGGCCGCGGGGCTGCTCGCCCTGCGGGCGCCGTTCATCGTCGTGGTGATCGCCGCAGCGCTGGTGGCGGCCGGCATCCGCGCCCTCCTCTGAGCGCGCCGCGCCCTAGTCGTCGAGGTCGTCGACGCCGGGCATCCAGGAGTTGCCGGGAACGCCCCAGCCGCGCTTGCGGGTGATCTTGCCGATCAGGCGCTGGTAGCCCTCCTCGACGCGGTCGACGTAGAGCAGGCCATCCAGGTGGTCGTACTCGTGCTGGAAGATGCGGGCCAGCCAGCCCTCCGCGACGATCTCGTACCGCTCGCCCTCGAGGTTCGTCGCGCGCAGGATGGCGCGCTCGGCGCGGCGCAGCGGGAAACGCTCGCCGGGGAAGGACAGGCAGCCCTCCGACTCCTCGTCCTCGTCGGTGGGGCCGACGGTGAGCGGGCTCAGCCAGAGCTCGGGGTTGATCGCGACGTCGCGCCACTTCGTGCCGTCGTCCTCGACCCAGGTGAAGGTGAACAGGCGCAGCGGCACACCCACCTGTGGCCCGGCGAGGCCGACGCCGGGGGCGGCATCCATCGTCTCGAACATGTCGGCGACGAGGGTGCGCAGCTCGTCGTCGAAAACGGTCACGGGGGCTGCGGGGGAGTGCAGCACGGGGTCTCCGGAGATCCGGATGGGAAGAACGGCCATGTTCACAGAATATCGGGCCGTTCACGTTAGTGTCGTGGGGTGCCCTTCGAAATCGTTGACCTCGCCGAGGAACTGATCCCGCAAGACCCGAAGGTCGTCTTCGGTATCGTGCTGGCGCTCATCGGGGCTGTCTTCCTCTCGCTTGGCGCGCAGTTCCAGCACCGGGGCGTCGTCAAGGTCGAGCGCAACACGCAGGAGACCGGTGGGAGCGGGCTGAACATCCAGCAGCTCATGCTGCTGCTCGCTCGCCCCTCCTGGGTCATCGGCACGCTCATGCTGGGCTTCGCCGTCGTTCTGCAGCTCTCCAGCCTCTCGCTGGCCCCGATCATCGTCGTGCAGCCGCTCGGCGCGGTCGCTCTGGTGCTGACGGCCATCGTCAACGCGCGCATCAGCAGGGTGGCGCTGAACCGGGCCTCCATCATCGCCATCTGCATGTGCGTCGGCGGCGTCGCCCTGTTCGTGACGATCGCCGCGTTCACCGCGGTCGACAAGCCGGTGACGGATGAGGACCTGGTGACGATTCTGGTGATCCTCGCCATCGTGCTCGTCGCCTTCGTCGTGGCGTTCGCGACGCTGCGCAACCGGTTCAAGGCGCTGTTCTACATCCTCGGCGCCGGCGTCCTGTACGGCTTCGTCGCCACCCTCGCCAAGGTGATCATCAACCGGATCCAGCACCAGAACTTCGAGTGGCTCACCCTCGTGTGCGTGGTCGCGCTGCTCGCCGCGGCCGCCCTCGGCGCCTACTTCGTGCAGAACGCGTACTCGTCCGGCCCGCCAGACCTGGTCATCGCCGGCCTCACCGTCGTCGACCCCCTGGTGGCGGTCGCGATCGGCATCTTCGTGCTGGACGAGGCCTCACAGGCCCCGTTCTGGGCCAACATCGGCTTCGTGGTCGCCGGGGCGATCGCGATCTGGGGCGTCTTCCTGCTGGCCAAGCACCACCCGCAGACCAAATCCTGAACACATGCCCAGTTGCGACGCTCCGGGCACTATTTGGTAGGGTCACAGCCGACCCGGTTTAGACTGGGGGCACCAATCCCGCTTCACCGCGGCCCATTGACTTTTCGCCGGACGACATTTCCCGGCCCATCACCGTGAGGGAACCTTCCACTTGACTGAAACGCCAGGCTCGTCTCCCGCCGCCCCCGCGGACGGCGCGCAGTCCGCGCAGAAGCCATTGCGTGTGCTGATCGGCGCCGACACCTTCGCCCCCGATGTGAACGGTGCCGCACGCTTCGCCGAGCGGCTTGCCGCCGGCCTCGTCGCCCGCGGCCACGAGGTGCACATCATGGCTCCGGCCGCCTCCCGCAAGCACGGCAGCTGGGAAGAGGTGCACGAGGGCCAGAAGATGATGGCGCACCGGCTGTACAGCTGGCGCTGGTATCCGCACGACTGGCTGCGCTTCGCGCTGCCGTGGCGGATCCGGCAGAACAGCGCCCGGGTGCTCGACCTGGTCAAGCCGGATGTCGTGCACTTCCAGTCGCACATCATCGTCGGGCGCGGCCTCACCATCGAGGCCGAGAAGCGCGGCATCCGCATCGTCGGAACCAACCACTTCATGCCCGAGAACCTGCTCGAGTTCACGCTGCTGCCCAAGGCCTGGCAGGAATGGGCCATCGGCCTGGCCTGGAAGGCCGCCAAGCGCACCTTCGGCCGCGCGGAGTCCGTCACGACGCCGACCGCCAGGGCCGCCCAGTTCCTCGAGCAGTACACCGGGCTCGAGAACGTGCACGCGATCTCGTGCGGTATCGACGCCCACGAGTACACCCCGAACTTCGAGCCGCGCACCGGCAACACGGTGCTCTTCGTCGGACGTGTCACCGGTGAGAAGCAGATCGACGTGCTGCTCAAGGCGATCAGCCTGCTCCCGCCAGAGCTGGACACCAGGCTGCACATCGTCGGCGGCGGCGACCAGATGCGCAACCTGCAGCACCTGGCCGACGGCCTGGGCCTCGCCGACCGCGTCGTCTTCCGCGGCTACGTCACCGAGGAGGAGCTGCGCGCCGAGTACACGGCGGCCACCGTCTTCGCCATGCCGTCGATCGCCGAGCTGCAGAGCATCGCGACCATGGAAGCCATGGCCTCTGGGCTGCCGATCGTCGCCGCCAACGCGATGGCGCTGCCGCACCTCGTCGCCGACGGCCACAACGGTTTCCTGTTCGAGCCGAGCAACCCGGCCGACCTCGCCGCGAAGCTCCGCGCCGTGCTCGAGATGGCCCCGGATGAGCTCACCGCCATGAAGCAGGAGTCGCTCGAGCGCATCGTCGTGCACGACATCCAGCGGACGATCAGCACCTTCGAGAGCCTGTATCGTGGGGAGCCGGTGACCGATCCGGTCACCAACGTCGCCTCCGCCGCATCCGCAGAAGACTGATCTTCTGGCCGGATGGCGGCAGGCGCACGGGGCGGTAGCTCAGCTGGTTAGAGCATCGGACTCATAATCCGCCGGTCACGGGTTCAAGTCCCGTCCGCCCTACCAAGTAAACACTGGGAAGGAGAGCCGGCAACTCGAATCGAGGCCAGCTCAATCCCGTCCGAAACCCGTCCAAGGTAGAGTCTGTTCAATCTGGCACGGCAGGAGTTTGGGGGAATGATGGCAGTTGATCAGATTGAACGATTCGACCTCCAGATCCTTCCGGGGGGCGGAGCTGAGAGTCCAACCCTCTGGTGGGCAGCTTCAAGGTTTATGCAGGGGGCACGACGCTTTCATGAACTTCAAACACTGCTCGCAAAGACTGCCTCGTCGTGGACGGGTTATCCGCAGGTCGGAACCTGGGATGGACAAACGGACCTAGAAATCGGGGAGCTCTCCGACGAGTTTTTCAACACACGCCCGGAGGCTTCAGCCTTGGCGAGTGAGGCGGTATTCCACTTTCGTGCAGCGCTTGATTCAGCGGTTTATCAACTTGCATGGCGCGGGCGTGGCGAACGACCGAGCGGCACGATGTTCCCGTTCTGCAAGACCGCAGATTCGTGGCCGAACCGCAGACGCTCCGACCTTCGGGGACTCACCAACGAGGAGAAGGCCGCGGTGGCGGATGTACAGCCATTCCGTAATGTCGCGTGGTCAGCTCGATTGGCGGAACTTAGCAATCGAGACAAGCACGACCACACGCTCGAAATAGCGTCGGTCTACTCGTGCACGGTGGACACGACGCGTCGCATGGCAGATGTCCCTGATCCTCGATTCACTCAGTTCGCGATTGTTGATCCGGCGCTGAAATTTGTCTTCGTCCCAGTCGACAGGAAACTGGACGGAAATGACCTTCGCATCGCAACCGACGATCTGATCATCATCATGCAAGGAATCACTGAATTCCTGAATCCTCTGCTTGAGAAAGAGGGCGTCTCGAAAATAGAACTTGAAAGTCAGCTTTCTCAAGCCCCATCAGCATAGATCGTGACAGTGGTTGACTTCACCGGCGGAGTGCCTTTGTTGTTCATCGGCGTGAGGTAGGCGTCAAGCCTGTCCATGTCGGCCGCGAAGTCGTCGGGGAAAAAATGCAGATACACCCTGTACGTCGTTGCGGTATCGGCGTGTCCAAGAATTCGGGCTACCCGCGCAAGCGGCATCCCTGAAGCTGCGAACAGGGACGCTGCGGTGTGGCGGAGGTCATGAAACCGCAGGTCAGGCTGACCGATTTTCTTGGCTGCGGGGCGGAAACGCTGACGATAGAAGCTGTCGTAGTCCATGCGCTTGGTCCAGTCCAACCCTCCGCGCCATGCGCCATAGCCGCCGTAGTTCCTGCCCGGCCACAGGGGTGCGGTGGGGTCACCGGCGTTGGGATGCGCTGCGAGATACGCAGTGAGCAGCGCGACGAGTTCACGGCGCAACGGAACGGAGCGGGTGGACTTCTCGGACTTCGGTGTGCCCTCCGTCATGCCGTCCTTCGTGCGGAAAAGCGTGCGTCGCACTTCAAGCTGTCGCCGAAGCAGATTCACGTCCCGAATCTGCAACGCCTGAATCTCTCCGCTGCGTAGCCCGGTGAACGCGGCGAGCCGTACGAACAGGCCATCCGGCGCGTTGGCGTCCAGCTCAGCTGCCAGCGCCTCAATCTCATCGGGGGAGAGGAACACCGGATTGAAGCTCTGCGCGAGTTGCACGCTCGGCAGATCGGTTCCCGTCGCCGGGTTGTGGCTGATGAGCCGGTGCTTGATCGCATAGCGGAACACCTTGTTCGTGGCGACGAATGCGTGCTTGATCGTGCTCGGGTGGAGCGGCGTCTTTGCGCGCGCGGTCGGTGTCGCGGCCAACTTAGCTACCCACTTTTCAATGTCCGCGCTGGTGATGCTGCCGATGCGGCGGCTTCCGAATTCGGGGTACACATGCCGCGCGTACATCTGCACGTAGCCGTCGTAGGTGCGCGGCTTGAGCTTGCCCTTGCTCGCGGCGAGGCTCGCCTCCGCTACCTCCTTGAACGTCTTGGAGTTCTTCACCAGAGGCTCAGTGCTGTTTCCCTGGGCGATTTCTGACTCGACCTTGAGCGCGTGCCGTTCCGCCTGTCGTTTGACGGAGAAGGTGCGCTGTTTCTTGGTCGTGCCCTGCCGCCAGTGCACTTCATATGCGACCCTGCTAGCGCGTTTCACTTCGCGGATATGAGCCATTACGCCACCTGCTCCTTGCGCTTGGCCGTCGTGTACGCGCGACGGATGGTGGACTCGTGCCAGTCCGGCAGTCCCGTCGGGGAGAGGAATCCCTCCGTGGTCAGTTCGCGGGCGATGCGTCCGAAGCTGGCCCCCGCGTCGCGAGACAGGACAATCCGGCGCAGCAGCCCTGCGGGGATTGCAGTCTTCCGTCCGTTGTCTAAGCCGCGTGCTTTCCGCGCTGCGAGTGCGTCCTTCGTGCGCGACGAGATCAATTCGCGTTCGTACTCGGCGAAGGTGATGAACATGTTTGCCATCGCGCGGCCGCCTGCCGTGGTGAGGTCAATGGCGTTGTCGATCACGATGAGGTTCCATCCCTGCCGCTGCGCGTCGTCAATGATCGCTGATGCGTGGCGTACAGAGCGCGCGAGGCGGTCGAGCTTCGAGACGACCAGCCCGTCAAACTGGCCGCTGCCGAGAAGGTCAACCGCGCGTCGCAGCTGAGGGTTCACGTGCTTGCCACTGGCGCCCAGATCGCTGAGTACTTCTACCGACCAGCCTCGGCGCTCGCACTCGGACAGGATGGCCGCAGTCTGCGCTTCAACCCCAAGGCCCGAGCGCTCCTGATCCTCGGTCGAGACTCTGACATATCCAATGACGTTCATGTGTTCCTTCTTCCGATGTCTGAGGCGGAAACGTCCGTAAGCGCCTTACGCCTGAGAGGGAAGCGAACCCTACTCTCAGGATTTTCACTACTCGCCCCCAGAAACCTCCGCGTAAGGCCGTAGGAATCGCAAGCTCAGACCCGCTTACCGACTCGGCTACTTCTCGCGCGTATGTGCCATCCCTGGGCCTGCCTGTCAGCGAGCCGGGTTCTGCCGACGCAGACCGGCCTTCGGTTCGGGGTCAAACCACGCCGGAGCGTCCTGATCGGCGGCCACCGGGCGCGCCCGACGGGGCGTTGCAGCCGAAGAGGAAGGCAGAGACTGCTCAGACGGAAGAGCGGTGGGCACGCCACGGCGTTTCCGCAGTGCGCGGGTGCGTTCGTTCTGCCGGGTGCGTTCGTCGTGCGCGGCCTCGATCGCGGCCGGTTCGTCCACGATTACCGCATCTTCAATGTTCGGGTCGTGGGTGGAGCTGTACTGCACGATGACCTCGCTCATGTGCTCCTCCCACGGCTTCACCTCCACCTCAACGGACAGGTGCTGCTTGCCCACGATGCTGGAACGGTCGAGCACATCCTTGGCAGCGGCAAGCCGCACGTTGGCCGGCACCGAGTCATCGCGCATGATCTTCAGGATGTGAAGCACCGCAATGTCGCTGGCTTCGTCTAGCCGCTGCTGCGCGCGCCGCCGTACCTGCGGGGCTGCTCCGCCGTGCATCCGGCAGACCGTGCTGCCGTTCATCGGAGGGTTCCCACACGGCGTTCCGTTCCGCCTTCGGGCCTTGCATAGGGTCTTCGTGTGTATCAGGTTTTCCATCTCAACTCTCCTGTTCGGTACTTCGGCAGAACGCGGCTTGGCTGCCTTGATTCAGGGTGTGCTGTCAAGGCGACGGCTGAGTGTCGCTCAAGTAGGAAACCGGTCTGCCCTAAACGGGCGTTTGAACGTGCGCTCGCCCGAAGAAATCGCGAAGGACTCTGTGTGCGAAAAGTCGGGTTCTTCAGTGATTGCGGGGATTTCTTCGGGAAGGGCGATTTCTTCGTAAACCCAGACCCAACCGCCCATACCGATCTTTCTGCTTACAATCTTCGGCCGAACGCGATCACGGGCACGTTTGAGCGCTGACTCGGAGAATCCCGCCTCCTTGCCAGACGCGATCACCTCAGCGGAAGGAACTCGTCCTCCGTTCTCAGTCATGAAACGTGAGATCCACGCTGTGGCCTCGTTGTGCTCGCCCTGCGGCCGGTTGATGATCTGAGCAACCGACACATTGGTGTCACCGATGATCTCGACGCGGGCAACGTGGCCGACGTCCCCGTCATCGAAGTTCACAGCGGTGTCCATTAGGCGGTAGGCGAGAGACAAGTCGCCGACTTCCGCATAGTTGCCTTTGTCCTGGGACATCACGACATGGTCTTCGTCCTCGTCGCGAGCAAACAAGAACACGGACCTCGCAGCATCTCGATACGCATGAGAGCCGGAGAGCTTGTCTGAGGCGTTTCCGACTCCCTTGTTGAAGTGCATGATGCCGACGATGACCGCATCGGTCTCTCCAGCGATCTGAGTGAGAGGGTCGAGCACCGCCCGGACGACATCGCGCTTGTGGTCGTCGCCCTGAATGGTTGAGGTGATCGGGTCAAGGATCACGAGCTTCGCGCCTGATTCCTCAATCGCCTGCAAGATCAAATGTGAGTGCTCAGGAAGGCTCGGAATCCTCTCGCCGGTGGACTCGTCGGTGCTATACCCGATGGCGACCTTGTAGAACGTATCCATCTTGGCGCCAGCTGCAGAAAGCCGAGGGATCATCTGCGTCTCCCAGTTGTCTTCGACGCTGACGTAAAGGACTGAGACGGACTCGCCAAGAAGGTCGCCTTCGAGTCGCCCATTCTGGGCCTCAACAGCAAGCCAGATGGCGAACGAGGATTTCCCGACGCCTCCACGACCTGCGAACAAGGACAACGCGCCGAGCGGGATCCTGTTCTTCCAGAGAAACTTCTGCCGACGTGAACGAATAGTTGAGGCCGCGCGAAGGATCAACCTGTCGGGCACCGAAGAATTCTGCGAGCTTCCGGAAGAACCCGCCTTCTCGAACGCGGCGTTCTTCGCGATTTCTTCACTGGCGGAGCGAAGCGTTTCAATGTCTGAGGGCGACGATTCCATCAAAGAATTGAGGCTGTGATCTTTAACGTGATCGGCGGCGTCCTTCCCCACCGAAGAGAGTGCCAAGTGCGCCTTGACCCCTGCAACATTGCGCAGAGAATTGTGGACGTTCAGGGCGTGCTTGTAGCCAGCTGCATCACGATCAGCAATGATGACGACACGACTTGCGCTACCCCGGAAATACTCCGAGTGCGAATCCGTCCATTTGCCTGCACCGCCGTGATTGCACGTGGCGATTGCTCCCTCTGCACCCCAAAGCGCCAGAACGTCTTTCTCGCCTTCCACGATGTAGACGTCCTCTCCAGTGGCCAACGCTTCGGTCAGCTGGGGCAGATTGAACGGCACAGGCCTGATCCCGCTGAGGTTCCAGATGCTCTTGCGCGGATTCTGGGGATCGGGCCGACGCTGCCGAAAGTCCTTGGGATCGTAGCGAACGACTTCATACAGGGTTGTGCCGTTTTCATCCTCGTAGGGATAGATCGCGACCTCTGTACGTTTCTGTTCCAGCGACGACCAAGTCAGATCGAGGGCCGAGAGAACGTCCTCGTTGGTGCAGCCAGTCTGGCAATGGAGAAGGATCCTCCCGCCCTCCCAGCCCACCGAAAGGGAAGGTCGATTGTCGTCGTGCGCCGGGCAAGTAACGGTGTGCTGGAGCCCGACGCCACGGGAGAGAATCGTTCTCTTGTTAAGCGCAGCCGCAGTACTGTCTACCCGATCCAGGAAGTGAGCGAGGTTCGGCGGGAGTTCTTGAGTATTCAAAGCACCGTCGCCGTTCTAGCGGCGCGGGGCTACGGTGCAGGCGGCGATGTACTCGTCCAGCTGCGCCTGCGAGAAGAACACGCGCAGCCCGCCAAGACGAGTGAACCCGATCTGGCCGGACGGCGTGAGGCGACGCAGCTGGCGCTCCGACATTCCGAGATAGGCGGCGGCTTCGGCATAGTCGTACCAACGGTGGGTCGTCGGCTGCTTCTTCTTGGGGGTCTTCATTTTCGTGCTCCTTACGGTTGGCGCGAGGCCGGAACCGTCAGGGGCAACAAAAAAGACCTCTGCGGCTCCAACCTCCCTATCGGGTGGTCGTCACTGCGAGGTCCTTCCTCTTTCGCTATTCAGTTGTGGGTACTTCTGCACACATTCGAGTCATGATGGTTCATGAACCAGCTCGGTTGCGCTCGGTACAGTTCAAGGCTACCTGATCTCGCCTCGGTGCCGCTCGGAGCGCTATCGCGGACGACGAAAAGGTGCAGTTTCGAGTTCTGCAATTCGTGCGCGGAGGCGCATTCTGCGGAACGGACCAGCGGGGTCCAGGGTCTCGCCGCTGATCCAGATTTCAACGCCCAGCTCGGATTCATCGAGGACTGCGAGGAGCGACCAACCCCGGCGTGCGTGGCGACCGGGGTGGCTTGACCAGAACACACGCTGGAGCGCATCAGCCACCCAGTGACCAGATGCGTAAGGCAGGATTCCGCGGGTCTGGAACGTGCTCAGACGTACCGCCGCCTCGTGCAGGATCGAGAAGCCGGGACGCACTTCGTCAGGTGTCGGAGCGCTGATCTTCACGGTCGCCCGCTCGGTCGGTGACAGCCAGCGGGTAGGTGAATGCAACGGGGAGGGTATCTCCACTTGCTGAAACGGGAGCGTTGCTGACGCATCCCAGTAGGCGGGCAGGGTGCCCGGCGAGTTAAGGTTGAACGTAGTCAATGTTTTGCCTTCCGGTTGGGCCACACCCCAGCGCGTCTCCTGCGCTGGGGTGTTGTTCGTTAGTAGACCAGAAGCGGTCGAACAGTCGGCCACTTCTCCATGAGTGCGATGTACGCGGCGTACGGGTCGTTAGCCCGGCCGGCCAGCCACGCAGCCTCTTCGTCGGCGCGCTCGAGTTCGCTGATTGCGAGTTCGGCATACCCGCGGAGCTGTTCGTAGCGATCCGCCATTGCCGCCGTCGGGAGAGCGCCCTTTGTAAGCGGCACGCGAACTTCATCACGCATGCTGGTGACGATGTCATGCGTGGCTTCGACATGAACCTTCTTGTCGGTCAAGAACTCATGAGCGATCTCCACGAGCTCTCGCTCATGGGTGCGGACACGCTCAAAGACCGCTTCGTCCACCTCTCTGATCGTCTGATCTTCAACCGCGCGGTTGTCGTACTTCTGCACGCGTGCGAGCACGCGGACTTCGTGCGGGTTGGGCTGTGTTGCGAGGCTCATAGTCATGTCCTTTCGTTAGCCGCGGCGGGTTGCCTGGCGGTTGGTCTTTGCGAGGGCTGCGACGCGGTCGCGTGCGTTGGATGCGACGTCAGCACGTGCGAATCCGTCTGCGAAGGCCTCCTCCGATGCGCGCAGCTCGGCGCGCACGGCCTCAATGCGTGCTCGGTAGAGTTCACGCGCCGACTGGACCTGCTTTGCGATGTTCGGACCGATGCCAGCGGGGTACGCCGACAGCGGCGGGATCTTGATGTCCATTAGTGGTTCTCCTTATTTCTGAGCGCAGCGAGCCCACGGCCCCCGGTGCGCATCGGGTGAATGTTGTCGCCGGCAGCCGGGGCCATCGCGCCCATCAGGACGAGGTGAAGTGCGAGCGCCTCGCGCACCAGCGTTGATTTCGAAACACCCGAGAGCTGAACCATGTGCGCAAGCGCACGGTCGATCTCAGGCGTCACGGACGTGCGAAGCTCGACGAGTCCTGCGGCTGCAGGTCCGCGTTCGCCCATATTTGCCTCCTTAAAAATAGGTGAGAGATTCTCAACTGAATTAAGGCTACCGCGTTCGGTTGTCGCGGCGCTGGCGAGCGGTACGCCGGTCGGTTTCAACGAGGTTGGACGAGTGCATTGGACGGCGCAAACTACTGGTACTCAGGGGGCCTGCCCGAGCCGAGCCGCGCTCCGGGATGTCGGGCTAGTGCAGCGCAAACGTCACAGGGCGGTGCGGAGGTGGCCACCTACGGTCTCACGGGTCGGAGGTGTGCCCTTAGATGGCTTTGGCCTGAATCCCCACCCAGCGGGCTGAGGCGACGCAGTGCTAGACGAAGCGGGCTAGACCGCATTCGGGGCACTGCCAAAAGGGTCTCGCAGGGCTCCCACGCAACTCCAGCGGGAGCAAGCATTTCTCACAATTTGGAGTGCCGATCTCCTCGAGGTCCATGCTGAGAGCGTATCTGACCCCGCTTTGGGGGCAAGCGTCTGAGATTACCGAAGTTGGATTGCACCCTTGCCCCTTTCTGGGGCCAGGTATCGGGCTCAACTGGCGATGCCCGTCGGTCCTCAGCTGCCAGCATGTTGAACATGGCAACATACATAAGAGACGTACAGATCGAGCAGGGTGGGCAAGGCTGTGTTTGGCGTGGCCGCGATGTTGAGGGGACGGAGGTAGCGCTCAAGTACATTCGCACTTCGGAGGGGAGCGAACCTACCGATGAGCAAATGAGGCGATTTGAGCGAGAGATTTCTTGCCAGTCAACGCTCCGGCATCCCGGAATCATGCCTATTCTCGCGGCCGATTTCTCGGATGCCGATCCATACTTCGTAATGCCGCTAGCGGAAAGCTCTCTCAGCGAATTGATCGGAGCGCACCCTGACGGAATACCTGAAGACCAAGCAGTCGAGCTGTTCCGGAAGATATTGGACGCAGTTGTCTACGCTCATTCCGAGCAGGTATTGCACCGCGACATCAAGCCCGCGAACGTGCTCATTCTTGATGGAGAGCCACGACTGAGTGATTTTGGGCTCGGACGCCGTTGGGACTCGGAGAGTACCAAGCTCACCAAGACCAATTTCGGGATGGGCACTTTTGCCTACTCGGCGCCAGAGCAGCTTGCTGACGGGCACTCTGCTGATGCTCGTGCGGATATCTACGCACTCGGCAGGCTCTTCTACGAGATGCTCACGGGCAAGGTCGCTTTCCTTGGCGTCGACATGGACCTGATCCCCGGCAGGTACCGGTATTTCCTCACCACTGCCATGCAGGTTTCATCCGACAAACGCCACGCGTCGGCAATCGACATGTCGCGACAGTTCCAGGCAATCACGCGCGACGAGCCCAAGGGGCCGGAGAGCACTGGCTCGGTGCGTGAGCTTGCGGAGCTCGTCAACGCTGGCGATTCGACGAAGGTGGCTGAGCTGGCGCAGCTGCTCATGCTCCACTCCGGAGATCCAATCGTCAACCTGCAGGAAGTGGTCTTCATTCCTGCGCCTGTGCTTGAGCAGCTCGCAACACTTGAACCTGACGCCTTTCGCGCTGCGATCCTCGCCTTCGATAGGTTCGCGGCCGGTCGACACCCGTGGTCTTTCACGGACACAATTGCGAGATTCCTTCGCGATGCCTTCGTCGCGGGCGACGACATCGAGGTTCGACGCGTCATCATCGTTCGCCTTCTGCGACTGGGGTCGAGTCACAACCGCTTCTTTGTTCGCGAGCGGCTGCTTGAGGTGCTTCGGCTGGTCGCGTCAGACCCCACCTACACGCCGGTGCTCATTGATGTCTTCGCGAACAATCAAGATGTGATTCCGTTCTCCCGCGCTGAACTGCTGCTCCTTAAGCTGCCTGCGTCTGTTTCAGCGCTGATCGCGGGGAACGCGGTACCGGCCGCGGGGGAGGGTGCTGGGCCGAGGTTTAAGTAGCGCCAGCATCTCAGATGCGCGACTAGAGGTGGCTAGTCCATACCGGGCCGTGTTCAGCTCGCCTGCGATAGCGCAGGCTCTGGGCGCGGCCCGGCGGTGCGCGACCTCAGTGCTGACGCTTGCTACTGAAGGAACCCGGCCAAATCCCGTCTAACCGCGCTCCGCCGCCGGGTTGCTGCGGTGCCCCGAGGTGCGCCGAGCTGGGCTCTGGACAGTCTCCGTCTGCCTCGAAAAGTATGGGCAAGGCGGCGTGTGGGGGAGCGACGCGGTTCAAAGCGGTTTGCCACGGCCGAAGGGCCAGGACGCGCTCATAATCCGCCGGTCACGGGTTCAAGTCCCGTCCGCCCGACTGTAAAATTGATCTGATCAGGGTTTCTGTTGCCGTAATTGGCCCAAAGTGCCGTCGGTGAGCATGGGACTCCGCGCTAGACTCCGGTCCAGGGCGGCGCCTTCGGAATATCCGAGGCGAAGTCGATAGTCCCAACTGCAGGCCGGCAGCGTTCGAAGGATTCGCTCGGATCTGCGACCGCGCTCTTTGCGTCCGACACCTCGGGCGATGCGCTGACACCTGACGCTTGTCCAAAGTGGCAGGAGCAATCTGAGGTGGGGGCATCTCATCTTCGCCTGCGGCAATTATTCGTCGCTGGGTGCGGAGGGCCGCGAAGGTGCACGAGGGCGATGTGCCCAAGCGTGGGGCCGACGACGAAGCCGACAACAGTGATGACTCATCTCCTCATGGTGTCGGATGGGCGTTCGGCGAACCTCTGCCGGTATGCGGCAGCGAAGCGGCCGTGATGCACGAATCCCCAACGTGCTGCCACTTCCGTCACAGTGACGGCACCGGGCTCAGCGGCTAGGAGCTCTTCGTGCACACGCTCGAGCCGGAAATCGCGAAGGTACCGCATTGGGGACGTGCCTAGTGAACGGCGGAAGTTCTCTTGCAGGCTGCGCACGCTTGTGGAAGAAGCGGAGGCGAGCTCAGCCGCAGTCCACGCGTGGGCCGGACGGGCACGCATCATCTCCACCGACTCAGACACCGAACGTGTCCCCGCGAGGGGCGGCGTGGCGTGAAGATGTTCGGAGTAGTTGTGCGGTTGGGCGAGCAGCAGACTGAGCATCAACACTTGTTCAAGGCGGTGCGCAGCGAGTGGATGCTGGAGCATGCCGTCATCTTGGTCCGACGCGGAATCGACTAGTTCGAGTGCCTGCAACACCGTACCTCCGGGAGCAGAGGCCAGGTCCAGGGCCGTCGAAAACTCCAGCGGTGTCCTGAGGTTGTGTCCAAGAAGGCTCTCCAACTCGGCCTGCAGTCCAGCCTTTGGGAGCATGAGAGCGATCTGGGCGAAGTCGTTGTCGCAGTCGAGATCGACGGGAAGCCCGGGTGCGAAAACTGCGGCCGTCTTTCGGGTCCCATACACGGGGTACCGGCGGCCAGCTTGCATCCTTGCCCTGCCCGCCACGGGTATGTCGACGTGGTAGTTTGCGGCTTCAGCGGTTCGAACTCGCATGGCATCCCCGAACTGCAAGTAGCCGGCAGTCACACGTCCAACCTTGACGACGTTCAGGGACATGTCTAGTGACGTAGAAGCGGACGCTGAGGGGAAGTCCATTGGCAGGTACACCTCGCTCAACGCCTGGCGCGCCACATCGAGGTCTCGGGAAGAGACGACGCGATGGCGACCGAACACCTCAACAGACCTCAAAGACATACCTTGAGTCTGACGTAGAGAAAGCTCCGTTGGCTCTCTACCCCTCCGACTCGCGTTAATGGGATCCCTCCCACCGCGCTTTCCGGATTTCGCGCGCACCTGCGGGCCTCTAGCTTTGGAATGAACACGCTCCGGCCCCGACAAGGCGCCGTTGCATGGCAGATCGGGCGCTCTTCTGCGCTGGCCGACTATCGGGCACAGCGTCCCCGCATGCGGAAAGACACCGTTGCGACACGCATCACGGAGGACTGCGTCGGCCCGGTCTGAACCCTGATACCCCCCAGCGCCAGGAGCGATTCCAGTTGCCAACACGAAAAAACAGGACAGAGGCGATGATCCAGTGTCCTAATTGTCACGCACGGACTCGCCTTGCAGACAACGAGTTCTTTGGAGTGGGCCTTTCGGTACACCGCTTCATTCGCATTTGCGATGAGTGCGATTGGTCCGTCTTGGCCTCCAGCGCAGAGCCGAGACGTGAGGCGGACCAGCCAGCAGCCCACCAGTGGCACCGTCTCCGGAGCGCGCTTCGACACCTCTGGAGGTCGAGCTAGAGCGGGCTCCCACCCAGCGATGCAGGGGCGGGAGCGGAATTCGGAGCGGTAGGGACAGCAAGCAGGGCGACATCTGCATGTATCTGTGGGCTGGCCAGGAGAGCGGCCCATCCGCAAAACGTCCAGCTCGGACCGTCGAGCGCCGCAATCGCACGCGACGCACCGCGCGCCCAACTTCGGCACCGTCATCAGCACCGGCGGTTGTGCCGTCGATCTTGACCGCACTCTGAATCTCGCCGATGGGCCCGCCGGGCTGTCGCCAAGACCGCTTCACGCACACGATGTACCGACGCTGGCCCCGGTCACGCGCGGCGAACTTGCTTGAGAGATGGAAGCAATGAGGAATCACAACTACACGAAACACACCCAGATTTTTGTCTTAACGCGCTCAAATCGGAGGATTCGCGTCCCGTGTGACTGCCCGAGGAAGCAGGACCACCACTTTGAGAAGCCATCGATTGGCCAGTCGCCAACAGCGCGAGAGACCACATCGTGAGGGATACGGGTGTTCCCCCATCGCCTCCGAGAGTCGTCGAACACTAGTGCACACGTCCAAACGTCGGCTATGCCAGTCGGTTTCAGGTCGTTTGCGGCAGTGCCAACACACGGTGCTCGGTCCGCTTTTTTGGGGCTGGTTCAAAGCGAAGACGCAGGAGCAGCACGAATGGCGCTACCCGACGGGGCCATCCGAGATCAAGATCGCCGGAACCGACCCCGCCCGCATCCTCATAATTGGTGATGGCCCTGCGGCCGGTTTCGGAGTGCGGACCCACCAGCTGGGAATCGCCGGACATCTGGCCAGGCACCTTTCCAGACACATCGAGGGCGGAGTTGTGGTGACTGTCGCGGCACAGCCCGCTGCGTCGGCTCGCTCGACTCGCAAATGCCTCAGCGATATTGACGTTGAAGGCTATGACTCCATCGTGCTCATGCTTGCCACAACCGACGCATTTTGCCTCACCAGTCGCCGTAGTTGGCGGCGCAACATGACAGGGCTGGTGCATGCCTTGAAATCCACGGATGCATCATCAGTGTTCGTGACGAGCGCCGCCAGCCTTCACTTGGCACGGCCCCTGACCCCGTTCGCGCGCCGGCTAACAGGCAGGCACGCGCGAACGCTCAATGTCGAGACCACTCGAATCTGCGCACAAACAAATACGCCGATGATTTGGTTGGATGCCGCATCCGACCTCACATCCCGCACCTACGCAAAGTGGGGTCGCCGTATCGGTACGCGCGTCGCAGGCTCCATGCGGGTCGATCACGATCGCAGGGTGCAAATCTCTCGTTCTACTCACTCGTATCGTGGGGTGTAAGTGATTGCTTGGGGCGCTGGGTGTGCCGGCTTCGGTAGAAGCAGCGCTGTGGGAGGGAGTCGCCCTCCCGCCCCACGCAACGCTCGGTGTGTCCCAGTCCGAGGTCGAGGGGCGAGAGCTGGCAGGGTGCAAGCACGTCTGCAGACCCCGAACCCTTCGCGCCCGCATCGAATCAACTCGATCACACAGCCATCCGCGACATCATCGACTCGTTGTGCAAGCTGCGGGAGAAAGACGATGGCGCGGGCGGGGATTTCCGGGGTGGTTTGGGCCCTGCCCGCTCGGTAGCGATTCATGCGCATGCGCACCACGCTGTGCGGATGGCGCGTGCCTTGATGATTCTTGATGACGCCACCACGGGTGCCGAGGTCGTCCCTGTCGTCCGAATGATTCTCGAATGCGCAGTGACCGCTGCATGGCTGCTAGTTGCGGAGGGCTCCGGCGGTGCAATGGTCATGAAGGGATCGGAGCAGCGGACGACGGCGCTCAAGGATATTGGAAAGCGCGGCATGGACGTCCAAGAGAGCCTCCAAGAGGTGTCGGACAAGATAGACGAACTTGTCGGAGCTGGTGTCGCCTCGACGGGTTGGGTGTTTCAGCAGCGCTGCGAGGCGCTATCCGGCGGGGCCATGATCTATACGCTCTACCGGGTCTTCTCCGCGGAGTCACACGCCGGCTTGCGGGTTGCCGATCTCTACTGCGTGACTGATGATGCGAGCCCGATTGGTGTTGCCTTCGCGGCGGACCTGCCGGACGAGGACAGGACGGCGACACTAGGAATCGCGGCAAGCCTATTGTTAGGCCAGACCCCTCGTCGCTTCTTGCGTTGCTGGTTTGATGAGCGCGCCTGCGCCGCGCATGGCGGCAAGGGTCTTCCGTTCAGATTCGCTGAGCGGCGGTCGACTCACGTCCGCCGGAGAGGCGCCGGGCGCGGCATTCTGCGGTTGATCGAAGAGCACCAAAGCGTTGGCGTTCTCCAAAGACTCGTGGATGCCTCTCAGTACACGCTTGCCCGGGTCGACGTCCCACTTGTAAAGGAGATAGCGGTCGCCCTCCGGGGTGTGCACCCGCTGAATCGAGGCTTTGGGAAGCGCCGCATCGTTCCGTATGCAGATCCACATATCAATGTCGACACGTATCGGCTGGGGAAGAGTGGGCATTGGTTGCTCCTGTAGGCGCTCACGGTGCGGCGGCTTGCACACAATCAACCCTAGCCAGCTGAACTGGCATCCGACTTCGTCAGGGACGTGGCACCGGCAAGGAGCCGAAATCCGCATCCCGTTTATTGAGTGCGCTCAAAATTGAGTAGACTCAAGAAAGAATGTGGAGGTCGCTACCTCCGACTCTGAGGCCTGCGCGCCGCGCGTCGCGTCCCGCTACTGAGGCCACCGGTTACGCACCAGGAGGAACACCAGCATCATGAAAGCCTTTGTCATCAGCGAGTACAAGGGTCCGCTGCATCTTGCGGACATCGCCGAGCCCTCTGTAGGGGAGCACGATGTGCTGGTGCGCGTGCAGGCCGCTGGGCTGAATCAGCTGGATGAGAAGATTCGCCTGGGTGAGTTCAAGCAGATCCTGCCCTACACACTGCCGCTCACACTCGGTCACGACGTCGCCGGCACCGTGATTCGCGTGGGCGACAAGGTGAGCGAGTTCAGAGCAGGTGACGAGGTGTACGCCCGACCTGGCAAGAAGCACATCGGCACGTTCGCCGAGCGCATCGCCATTCCCGATTCCGAGCTCGCGCTGAAGCCGAGGTCGATCAGCATGGACGAGGCTGGATCGCTGCCGCTGGTGGCACTCACCGCATGGCAGGTCCTCGTGGAGCGCGGAGCGGTGAAGCCGGGGCAGAAGGTGCTCATCCACGCGGGCGCCGGTGGGGTCGGTGGGGTCGCGATCCAGCTTGCTAAGCACCTCGGCGCGAGCGTCGCCGCGACAGCGAGCGCCGCCAACGCGGACTTCGTGCGCGAACTCGGAGCCGATACCGTCATTGACTATCGCAGTCAGGACTTCGAGCACGAGCTCAGCGGCTACGATCTCGTGTTGGACAGTCTGGGCGGGGAGAACCTCGAGAAGTCGCTGCGGGTGCTGCGACCCGGCGGCAAAGCCATTGGCATCTCGGGTCCTCCTGATCTGTCGTTCGCCCGGGAGTCCGGACTGAACCCGGTGCTCCGTCTGGCCATCGCTGCACTCAGCCGCAAGATCCGCAGACAGGCGAAGAACCTCGGCGTCACATACGAATTCCTGTTCATGCACGCCAGCGGCGAGCAGCTGCGCCAGATCACGAAACTCGTCGACGCCGGTGCCCTTCGCCCGATCGTGGGCCGGGTGTTTTCTTTCGACGAGACTCCTCACGCCCTGCAGATGCTGGCCACGGGCGGCATCCGCGGCAAAGTCGTGATTCACAACCCCTGAGCGGTGCTGCGCCGCCCAGGAAGGAGGCGCTGGCATTCCCGGCCCGTGGGAGAATGAGCCGAGGCGCATCCGGGCCTGCGCGGAGCCACTCAGCCCAGAATTCAGTTGGGTCAGAGTCAATTTCGAAGGGTGTGCCATGTCTGTTGCCTCTCAGCCGATCGGTCGACGCGAGCGCAACAAGCAGGAGAAGCTCGACCGCATCACGACCGCCGCTCGCGAGCTCTTCGCCGAGCGCGGCGTTGACGACGTCACCACCCAAGAGATCGCCGACAAGGCTGATGTCGGTGCCGGCACAGTGTTCGTCTACGCGAAGAGCAAGGGGGAGTTGCTTCTCCTCGTGCAGAACGCCGGCTACGCGAAAGCGCTTGAGGAGGGGGCGTCCGCGGCCGAGGCGCTCTCGGATCCGCTTGAGGCCGTCATGTCGATCGTGCGCCCGGTGGTGGAGTGCAACCGCACCCAGATTGAGAACGGTCGCAGCTACCTGCGTGAGATTGTCTTTGGAGATCCCGAGGAGCCACACCATCGGGACGCTCTCGCGCTCACGATTCAGACTGAAGAGGCGATTGCTGCTGTGCTGCGGCGTGACAGGCGCGTGGAGCCCGGGCGGGCGGCTGCGCTCGCGCACGTCGTCTCGGCGATCATGTTCCTCAGCCTGGCATCGACCTTCAACTCCCAGGCCACAGTCGACGATATCGTCGCCGAGATCAGGGGCCAGGTTCAGGCGCTCTTGCCAATCTGAGGGCGATCGAGGATTCAGTCTGAGCGCGGCCCTCGTTCGGTTCCGTCGCGGTTCGCTCGGGCGTCGGCTCGCAAGCGTTCCCAGTAGGCGAGTCGCTCGGCGATCGCCTTCTCATACCCGTTTCGAGTGGGTTCGTAGAAGCGTTCCCCTGCCATCTCGTCTGGAAAGTAGGACTGGCCGGAAAACCCGTCGGCGGTGTCGGGGTCGTATTGGTAGTCCTTGCCGTACCCGAGCTGTTTCATGAGCTTGGTGGGTGCGTTGAGGATGTGAGCAGGCGGCATCAGCGACCCCGACTGTTTCGCGGCGCGCATCGCGCGGTTCATTCCCCGATACACCGCGATCGATTTGGGGGCTGTCGCGAGGTAGACCACCGCCTGCGCGATCGCGAGCTCGCCTTCCGGCGACCCGAGACGTTCGTAGACGTCCCACGCGGCGAGTGCTTGGTGCACGGCCTGCGGGTCGGCGATGCCGATGTCCTCATTCGCGAACCGCACAAGCCGCCGTGCAATGAAGAGCGGATCCTCACCGCCATCGAGCATTCGGGCCAACCAGTACAACGCCGCGTCGGGGTCGGAACCGCGCATCGCCTTGTGGAGGGCGGAGATCAGGTTGTAGTGCCCCTCCTGCGACTTGTCGTACAGCGGGGCGCGTTTCTGCACCATCGTGGCGAGTGCGACGGTATCAAGCGGTCGCTGCCCCGGGGGCAGGGCCAGGAGCTGCTCGGCAAGGTTCAGGAGGTAGCGGCCGTCGCCGTCCGCCATCGCGATCAAGGCGTCGACCGCCGAGGCATCGAGCGGCAGAGTGCGCCCGGTGAGCTTCTCGGCGCGCGCGATGAGAATGCGCAGGGCTGCAGCGTCGAGGCGTTGGAGGACGAAAACCTGACAGCGTGAGAGGAGGGCGCCGTTGAGTTCGAAGCTCGGGTTCTCGGTCGTCGCTCCGATGAGCACGATCGTGCCGTCTTCGACATACGGGAGGAACGAGTCTTGCTGCGCGCGGTTGAAACGGTGGATCTCATCGACGAAAAGCAGGGTGCCCTGCCCGATCTCACGGCGCTTGGCGGCAGCGGAGAACACTTTGCGCAGATCAGCCACCCCTGAGAACGTGGCCGAGAGTGGTTCGAACGTCAAGCCAGTTCGTTCGGCCAGGAGCCTGGCGATGGTGGTTTTGCCGCATCCAGGCGGCCCCCACAGGATGGCGGAGACGAGCTTTCCCTGGCTGACCATGCGCCCCAGCGGCGCGTCGGGGCCGAGGAGTTGTTCTTGGCCGACGATGTCCTCGAGCTTGTCGGGGCGCATCCGATCGGCGAGGGGGCGGCTTTCGTCGTCGATCTCGAACAGTGAGGCCGGCTCGTTCGCGCTCATCCCTGCCTTCCTCCCCTTCTGTGAAGGTCGTTTTTCTGGACGTCGTGGGTATGCGCCCGGGCTGCTTCATCCGACACGAGGATCACGGTGATCCTCATGGGTGCCGGCCGTAGGTGGCGGGGTCGACCGGGCGGAGCCGCTTCGGGAGGGTTTCGACTACCAGGAGGTACGACTCGGTGACCAGTTCATCCACGAGTTGGGGGTCGATGTTCCCGCCGGGGTGGACCGTGATCCAGTGCTTCTTGTTCATGTGGTAGCCCGGCGTGATGTCCGGGTGGGCCTCGCGAAGCGCCCGCCCGTCGTCGGGCGTTGCTTTCAGGATCACGATCCCCTCTCCGGCGAGCACGGTGTGCAACATGAAAACTTTGCCGCGGACCTTCCAGACTTCCCAGCCTTCGCCGAACGGGTGCGTCAGTTCGGCACCGGGGAGCTCCTCGGCACGAGCGGCAGCCCTCTCAGGCACTGATGTGGGTTCCATATCGCTCCTCCGTCTTGCTCGGTGTGCCTGCAATGCTACGCACCGCCACAGACATCCACAGGACCGGCGAACGCCGGCATCCTCCGGTGAAGACAGAGCACAGATGGGGCAGCGAGAGGGGTAGTAACACGCCCTCCCTCTGGTGCCGAGTCCGTTCTAGCGTTGAACCATGCCAGATTCCCCGACCGACGGAGCGCGAAAAGCAACTGCCGCGGCCGCACGCACGAACTATGAGCTGCAGACTGAGGCGATGGTTCTCGGCGACACAAACGCGCTCGACGACCTTCTCGACGAGGGCTTCACCCTCACACATATGACCGGCTACGTACAGTCGAAGGCTGAGTGGCTCGCCGACATTGACGCTGACCGAATGCACTATGACGTGGTGGACACCGTCGAAACCCTCGTCACTTTCGAGCACGAGACGCCTGTGCTCACGGCCAGATCACTCACCGAAGCGACGATCTGGGGCGCTCACAGCTCCTGGCGGCTCCAGCTGCGCATCTACTTCGTCATACGCGACGGGCGGTGGCTGGGCGCGCGCAGCATCGCCTCAACGTGGTGACCCGCCCAACGAGATTGTGTGAAGGAGACTGAGCATGACTCACCCCGAACTAGGGCCCATGCCGTGCCCGTCGTCGGCGCCACCGGCAGCGTTGGTCGCGACCTCGTCGCAGCAGCCGTTGACTACGGCGCGGTGAAGAACGTGCTGCAGGTGCTCGGTGGGCGTCCTGTGCGGATCGCCCAGATGACCGCGATCAGGATGACCCGACGCGGCAACACACACGACGAGAAGCGGCGCAGCGAGCGGCTCATCCGCGCCAGCGGCATCATCGCGCGCCATCAGATCGCTCGCGTGCTCGCGGACAGGCTCGCCTCGTCGGCGGCCGAGCACGTGATGTTCGAGCTTGTCGCTGAACATGGGCCAGCCCAGACGCATCTCGAGCCGGTCTTCGGAGCCCTCTACAAGGATCCGATCGGCGGTGTCGACGGCATCCGAGACCAGAAGAACATGCCCGTCGAGCCCGAGCCAGAACGCGTGCGCCGGGACCTCGACGCCCTGTCCACAGAAAACTCAGACCACAAGTCGCATCTTGGCGAGAGCCGAGGCGCGCATCAGCGAGGAGTAGAACATGGAATATCGTCTCTTGGGGCGCACCGGTGTGGAGGTCAGCCCGCTGTGCCTCGGCACGATGATGTTCGGTGCGTGGGGCAACAACGACGTCGACGACTCGATTCGGATCATTCATCATGCTCTGGACGCCGGAATCAACTTCGTCGATACCGCCGACGTCTACTCGAGCGGCGAATCGGAGGAGATTGTCGGGAAGGCGCTGAAAGCTCGACGCGATGACGTCGTGCTGGCGACCAAGTTCTTCATGCCCATGGGGGATGGCCCGAACCAGGGCGGCGGCTCCCGCAGATGGATCATGCGTGAGGTCGAGAATTCGCTGCAGCGCCTCGGAACCGATTACATTGACCTCTACCAAGTGCATCGCCCGATCGCGACGACCGACGTCGAGGAGACACTGGGCGCGCTCAGCGATCTCGTGCGCCAGGGCAAGGTCCGCTACATCGGTTCGTCGTCGTACTCGGCAAGCCAGATCGTCGAAGCGCAGGTGGTTTCTCGCGACCGGAATCTCTCTCGATTCGTGACGGAGCAGCCGCCCTACTCGATCCTCGTGCGCGGCATCGAGCAGGACGTGCTCCCGACGACGCAGCGCCACGGCATGGGAACACTCAGCTATAGCCCGTTGGCCGGCGGATGGCTCTCGGGCAAGTGGCGCAAGAATGCGGCCCCCTCGCCGACGTCGGCCGCGCGCCCCGCTGCCCGCTTCGACATGGCGAGTATCGCGAATCAGCAGAAGCTGGAGGTCGTCGACGCGCTGGCCCGAGTAGCCGATGAGGCGGGAATCACCCTGATCGAGCTCGCAATCGCGTTCGTGATCAACCACCCGGGCATTACCTCGGCCATCATCGGCCCGCGCACGATGGAACAGCTCGCCTCGCAACTTCCGGCGGCCGACGTGACGTTGTCCACAGAGGTGCTCGACCGCATCGACGAGCTGGTGGCGCCGGGGCTCACTCTGAACGCCGACGACAACAGCTATGGTGCAAGCGAACTGGTCGTGACGGCACGCCGTCGTTAGCCGTGCGCTGAGACCCGAGCGGGACTCACGCAGCCCGGCCGACACGCCTCGTCAACAGTCGGCCGGGCGGCTGGCGTTGCATCGCGGTCATGGAAAGGGACTGGCCCTGACTCGCGGAAGGTCGAACGTGCAGTAGATGAGCTCGCTGTCTCCGACGACAGGTTGGTGTAGGCGTTTGGTGCCGCGTCGAGGGGCCGGCACGTCGGTTCGAGCAAACCCCTAGCCAGGTGGAGACAACTCGGGGCCGACCGGGAGATTGCGGCTCGTGGGGGAGTCCCCGGCCGGGGCCCGCCGGACTCGGGTTCACGTTTCGTTCTAAATTCCCAGAGACTAATTGGATCCGGGTTTTTTATTGTGCTGCGTATCGACACGCGCAAGCCCGGTCACAACATATTCGCCGCTTGTGCGTCGGATTTCCGTCCTGGGTGGCCGGCGGATCCGCGCGATCTCTCGGCGTGCGAGGCGTTCGGGCTCTCTTGGTGCGTACACCTCGATTCACCACCTCGTGCGTGAGCCTCCCGAAGTCCGCACGCGTCGAGACTCCAGGCGTCGACGACGCCACCGCGATCGAGCACTCACTGCGGTTCACACCGACATCCATTTGTGCCTGATCCTCAGTGCGCAACAGTAAGCACGCTGCGGGGCGGGGCAGGGTCAAGCGCGGCTGCAGCAGTCCCAACGGTTGCGTGCGTCGCTCGGGGTTTCACCGCACTGAGGCGCCGTCTACGGCCTCAGCGCGCCCACCTGCTCGATCGGCGGCGCCGGCGGGCCGAGACGCGGGTGACCGGCCCCGGTGTCGCCGGCACCGACGCGGTTGCTGCGCTCCGTGAGGCTCACCAGCGCGAGGTGCCGGTCGGCCGTCCAGCAGATCAGCTTACCCTTGTGGTCCTTGGTGCGGCTGAGGATGCCCGCGTCGGCGAGCTGCACCAGGGCGCGGTGCGCGGCCCCCGTCGACACCGCCTGCCGTGCGGCCGCCGTCTCGATGGTGAGCACCGGGTCGGTGGCCAGTGCATCCAGGATGCGGAGCACCACGGCATCGCTGCGAGGTGTGGCCGGCTTGATGCCCTGCGCCTGGCGAAATCGGATCAGCTCCTCGTGTAGCGCTGCGTCGAGGGCGGCGATGTCCGAGGACAGCCTGACGGCGTTGCCTGCGGCCAGCTCGGCGGCCTCGGCGAACGCGATGACCCACTCGTCGAGGCGGGAGGGGATCTCGCGGTAGGCCGTGAGCCCGGCGATGTAGCGGTCTGTGGCGCCGGCGAACACCGTGCTGATCGGGATCAGGGTGTTCCGCAGCGCGTCGGCGCGGCGGAGCACCGTGTGGATGAGCGCCCGTCCGGTGCGGCCGTTGCCGTCGATGAACGGGTGGATCGTCTCGAACTGGGCGTGGGCGATCGCCGCCCGCACGACCGGGTTGCCGGTGGTGGCGGTGACGAACCGGGCGAGGTCGTCGACAAGCCTGCCGACTTCGGACGCTGGCGGCGGGACGAAGTCCGCGCGCAGCGGGCTCCAGCCGGGCCCGCCCACCCAGTTCTGCTCGGTGCGGAGGCCGGGCGCGAGCCGCGGCTCGATGAGGTGCTGCAAGCGTTCGATGTCCGCGGTTGTGACAGCGCGCCGGCGGTCGCCGAGCTCGGTTATCGCCTCCTCTGTGGCGCGAACGTTCGCCACGACATCCACCGCGACGCGGGTGCCGCGCTGAAGAAGTTCCGCGATGGCGAGCTTCTTGGGGGTGACGCTGTTGCCCTCGATCCAGGAAGAGGAGATGCTCTCGGAACGCACGAGCAGGTGATTGAGGTAGCCGCCTCGTTCGCCGATGCGCTCGTCGGCACGGGCGAGCACGGCCAGCGCGTCCTCGGCTGCCCGCTGGGCTTCGGGCCCCAATGCGGGCAGCTGCTCACCGAGCTCATCGGGGACGAAGGCCCTGTACTGGCCGGCCGCGCGATCCTTGCGGCCCAGATGTGCGGTGTCCGCGGGATTCCAGAGCACATCGACGTAGTGGGCCATGAGCTGTTCCTAACGTCGACGGGAGCTGGGTTATATCTACTTTATCCTGCTTAAAGTAGATATAGTCACCCGGCAGTCGCGTCTGTGGATTCGGCGGCCAGGTCGGTTCCCACTCGAGACGCTCCCGCCTGCGACGAGCCCGGCGCGGGGGAGCGCTACTCGTCGAGGGTGAGCACGACGTGGCCGCGCTTGCCGCGCGCGACGTGCCGGTAGGCATCGGCGACGCGCTTCAGCGGGTAACTCGCGTCGACGGGCGCGTCGAGCGCCCCGAGCGCGGCGAGCTCGGCGGTCTCGCGGAGATCGGCCGCCACGCGGGCGTCCGGGCGGAGGCCGGTGAACGCGATCACCGCGCGGCGCCGGCCGAACAGCCGCGTCCACAGCGACTGGGCGAGGATCGCGAAGGAGGGCACAGTCGTCATGTACAGGCCTTCCGCGGCGAGCGCGCGCCGGGCCCGGCGGTAGCCGAGCTTCCCGGATGCGTCGAACACCACGTCGTAGGGGCCCGCGGCGAGCACCGCGGCGGTGTCGGCGTAGTCGAGCGCATTGTCGGCGCCGAGCGACCGCACGAAGTCGACGTTGTGCGCGCTGCTCGTCCCGGTGACGCGGGCGCCCCAATGCTTGGCGAGCTGCACCGCCGCGCTGCCGACCGCGCCCGATGCGCCGTTGACGAGCAGCCGCTGGCCCGGCTGCAGGTCCGCGGTCTCGCGCAGGAACGACATCGCGGTCGCATCCACGAGGGCGGCCGCGCGCGCCGGCTCGACGGCCGCGGGCGTCGGCGCGATGGGCGAGGCCTCGCTCACCACGATGTACTCGGCGTGCGCGCCCATCGCCGCATTTGTCGCGCCGAACACGAGGTCGCCAACGGCGAAGCGCCGCGCGTCCGGGCCGAGCCCCGCCACGCGTCCGGCGAAGGCGCTGCCGAGCACCTGCGCGCGCGGGCGGATCGGGCCGAATGCGAGACGAGCGAACCAGGGCGAGCCCGCCCGCGCCGCGGCACCCGCGGCGCTCACCGTGGCGGCGAGCACGCGCACGAGCACCTCGTCTCCTGTCGGCTCTGGGCGGGCACGCTCCTCCTCCGCGACCACTTCGGGTCCGCCGAAGCGGCGGTAGACGGCGGCTTTCATGACTCCTCCTCTGGGTACTGAAACACGTCCTCCAGGTGCACCCCGAAGAACCGGGCGATCTGGAAAGCCACCTCGAGCGACGGCGAGTAGCGTCCCTGTTCGATCGCGATCACGGTCTGCCTCGTCACGCCCAGCGCGTCGGCGAGCTGCGCCTGCGTGAGCTCGCCGCGCTCGAAACGCAGTGCACGGATGCGGTTGGTCACACGGGTCGGCTTGACCACGTCAAAGCCCCCGGCGGTAGGCGACGAGCTTGACGACCGCGCTGGAAACGGCCTGCGCGACGAACCCGAGGTAGATGACGTTCGCGATCCAGAAATGGGGCCACTCGGCGAGCGCCATCAGCAGGGCGAGGATGGCGGCCGCAATCAGCACCCACCAGGTGCGCAGCGTGCCGAGCCGGTCGATCTCGCGATCCCGGTCGTCGGCCCTGAACGGGTCAGTGGAACCTCGGCCGCGCCTGGCGCCCGCGCCGATCTCGACGACCATACGCACGATGATGGCCGCCACAATGGCCGCGCCGATCGACCACAGCAACGGCGCTTGATAGGCCGTGTCCGTGAGTGGGTCGGCCGCCTGAGCAAGCACGACCGCGAGGTAGATCGCGTACACGCCGGCTGAGACGACGAGATATACCCAGGTGCCTCGTTCTTCGTAGGACACGGCCGCTCCTTCCAGGGATGTCAAAAACTCTTTACACGTCCAAGGTAAAGAATGATCAACATGATGTCAATCTTTTTTTACGTCTGCCGGGCGGTCAGGCGTCACTGTCCTCGAGCGGTGCCGCGCGGGTAGTAGGGTCGTGGGGTCAGCGCGGAGAAACGAGGAAGCCAGTGAGAATTGGTGTGCGGATCTCCAGCGATCGAGTCGTCGGCGTCTTCGTGCGCGACGACGGCAACTACGGCATGCACTTCGTCGACTCGGGTGATGCCGAGGCGGCGGATGCGCTCTTCCGCGGCCTCCGCCGTTATGCCTCCGACTCCGGCTTCGTGCAGGACGAGGAGATCTCCTCCATCTGTTTCGATGTGAGCGCGGTGCTCCGGCGGGAGGAGACGACCCCCGTCAGCGTCGTGCGCATCGCGCCGCGCCCGCCCATCGACCCGCAACACGAGCTCGGAAACGGCCGGGCGCATGCAGACGTCCTCACCGCGGTTCACATCGCCGGTGGTCACACGACCCTGGGCGAGGAGATCGTCCCGCTGGACGTGGAGGCGCTCCGAGATTTCGCCGCGGCAGCCGCGCGGGGTGGTCGGTACGTCGTCACGAGCGTCGGCGCACTCGTCAACACCGCGCACGAGCTCGCAGCCGGCCGGATCCTCATGGAGCACGCCGAGCCGCAGTCGGTCGCCTACTCGCACTCGTTCTCGAACAGCTCGTTTGCGGTCAGGGAGCGCACGGCGGTGCTCAACAGTGCGCTCGTGCCCTTCGCAGAATCGCTCGCCACCTCGCTCGCGCTGGCAGCCGAGGCGCAGGTGCCGGACGCGCGGCTGTACGTGACCACGAATGATGGCGGGCGGATGCCGCTCTCGCGCCTGTCGAGCACCCCGGTGCACTCCATGTACGCCGGCCAGGCCAGCGAGCTCATCGGTGCCGCCGCACTGAGCAACCTCGAGGACGGCGCCGTCATCGTCGCCGACGGGCCGAGGTCCTTTCACGGCGAGATCCTGGCCGGGGTGCCGGCCGTCGTTCCGCAGCGTCAACGCCGCGGTGAGGACACGCTCGCGACGCAGTCGGCGAAGGTGCTGCCCGTGACCGAGTTCCTCGTGGGCGGGCAAGCCAAGCCGCCCACGGTCGTCGCCGCAGAGGGCGCATCCCGCCTCGTTCCCCACCTCTGGCTGCGGGCCGCCCGCAGGGCAGACGTGGATCTGCGCGCGCTCGGGGCTGCCTGTGCGCCCCTTGCCGACTGGGTCACCCAGGTGGTGACCGTCGGCAGCGCCGTGGAGATGGATCAGGCCCTGGCCGCGGCGGAGGCGCGGGCAACCGCGAGGCTGGTCGCGTTTGGCGCGGCGCCATCCGAGGTGAGAATCATCGAGTCCGGGGTCGCAGCGACGGCGTACGAGAACCCGCGCGTGGTCTCGGTGCGGGTGCGCGCACTGGCGGGTCAGACGGTGGGCAGCATGCTGAGGGTGGGGGAGTACGATGTGGCTCTCTAGCCCCGAGATCGCCCGCCTGCGCACGGGCGCACTCTTCCTGGCCTGCGCGGCCGACCCGGGATGGTGCACCGACCAAGCCGAGCGCACCCTCGCCCACATGCACGCCCACGGGATAGAGCCGGAGCTGCGCGGCGTCGATGAGTTCGAGGAAGACGCGCTCATCGTTGCGGTCGGCTTCGTCAACAACGGGCTCTCGCTCTCGGAGCTGCGCCCCTCCGGCGACGAGTTCGCCACGAGCCTCCGCTTGCTCGAGCAGGCCGTCGGCCGCCCGATTGCGGGGCTCATGCCGCTGGCCGCGGCGAACGTCAACTCGCTCGTGCCCATCCTGACCGGCATGCAGGTCGGGCTCCCGATCGTCGACGCCGACCCCATGGGCCGGGTCTTCCCCCTCCTGCACCAGTCGCTGTTCACCCTCGCTGGGCTGACCGCCGGGCCCGTCGCCGTGACCGGGCCGACCGGGGAAACGGCGATCCTCGACGTCGACAAGCCGGCCAGGGCCGAGCGCCTCGTGCGTGCCCTCGCGGGGGAGTTCGGCGGCTGGGCGGCCGCGGCCCTGTACCCGATGAGCGCAGGAACGCTGGGCGCGAGCGGGGTGATCGGCAGCGTCTCCCGCCTCATTCGCATCGGCGAGATCCTCGAGTCAGGCCTCCCCACGCACCACAAGCACGAGCAACTGCGCCGCACGCAGGGCGTGCAGCGCATCATCCGTGCCCGGGTGAGCAACGTCGAGGGGCTCTCCCGGCCGGCGCCGCCGGGCCAGCCGGATCGCCCGTCGAGCGTCTTCCTCATCGAGGAGTCGCAGGGGAAGATCGTTCAGATCGAGATTCAGAACGAGCTGCTGATGGTGCTCGTCGACGGCGCCGTCGAGGCAGTACTGCCCGACATCATCACGATGCTGCGCCCCGAGGATGCCAGCGTCGCGGGGCTTGACGACCTGTGGGTGGGCAACATTCTCGACATCGTCGTGCTGCCGGCCGCCGAGCAGTGGTACACGCCAGCAGGAATCGAGTTGGCTGGCCCCGCCGCGCACCACGCGCTGCTTCGCCGACGATGGGAGAAACGCCCGTGAGCCGCCCATCGAACGGCACCGTTGAGCTGCGCCACCTGATCGATTCCCGCGAGCTCCACGACCTCACCGCGCGTTACGTCGCCTCGGGCGCGAGCCCGGTGCGCGACCTCGCGCTCATCACCGACATCGAGGAGATCGCCTCGATCGGCCCGGACACCGTCGTCCTGCTCAGCCAAGGGGTCGCGCTCGGCGGGTGGATGATCTCCTCGGCGCTCCGCTACGCCTGGGAGCGCAAGGCATGCGCGCTGATCGTGCCCGAGCAGTCGCTGTCCGAATCCGTGATCGAGCTGG
>NZ_MPZN01000035.1 GCF_002936985.1 Microterricola pindariensis
ATGGCGGGGGTCGTGGCAGGCATCGACCCCAGACTATCCGCCGAACAGCAGCACGAGCAGGGTGACGTTGAGCGTGATGAGCAGAACGGACGCCACGGCGCCCGCCGAGGTCGTCACCCAGCGGTTGCGGTACGCGCCGAGCACGCCGGCCTTCGCCGTCAGCCAGACCAGCGGCACCAGGGCGAACGGGATGCCGAAGGAGAGCACCACCTGGCTCAGCACGAGCGCCTGGGTCGGGTCGAAACCGCTGCCGAGGATCAGCAGCGCCGGGATCAGCGTCACGAGCCGGCGGGCCACGAGCGGCACCCGCACGTGCAGCAGGCCGTGCATGATCTCGGCGCCGGCGTACGCGCCGACCGAGGTGGAGGCCAGCCCGGAGGCGAGCAGCCCGACAGCGAACAGGGTGGCGACGACGGCGCCCATCGAGTCGTGCAGCGCCGCATAGGCGCCCTCGAGGCTGTCGGTGCCGGCGACGCCCTGCAGGTTCGCGGCGGCGAGCAGCAGGATGGCGAGGTTGACGCTGCCCGCGATGACCATCGCGATCGAGACGTCCCAGCGGGTGGCGGTCAGCAGGCGCTTCGTGGTGAGCCCGGATGCCCGCACCTCGAAACGGTCGCGGGCGAGCGCCGAGTGGGCATAGATCGCGTGCGGCATGATCGTCGCGCCGAGGATGGACGCGGCCAGCAGCACCGAGTTGGTTCCCTCAAAGCGGGGGACCAGCCCGCCCAGCACCCCCTCGGGTGACGGTGGCGCGATGAAGACGCCGGCGGTGAAGCCGATGGCGATGATGGCGAGCAGGCTGATGATGACGCGCTCGAACACGCGGGGGCCGCGTCGGGTCTGCACGGCGAGCATCACCATCGACACGGTGCCGGTGATGACGCCGCCCCAGATCAGCGGCAGGTTGAACAGCAGGTTGAGCGCGACGGCGCCGCCGATGATCTCGGCCAGGTCGGTGGCCATCGCCACGAGCTCGGCCTGCAGCCAGTAGCTGCGGCGGGCGTGCCGGTTGCGGATGCGGGAACCGAGCAGCTCGGGCAGGCTCTTGCCCGTGACGATGCCGAGTTTGGCCGAGAGGTACTGGATCAGCCAGGCCATCACATTGCCGGCGACGACCACCCAGACGAGCAGGTAGCCGTACTCGGCACCGGCGGTCATGTTGCTGGCGACGTTGCCCGGGTCGAGGTAGGCGACGCCGGCCACGAGGGCGGGGCCGAGCAGCCAGAGAATCCGGTGCTGACCGCCGCGGCCGAGGCGCGCGGCACGGCGCTGGGCAGGGCTCGCGGCGGGGCTCGTGGCGGTTCCCGCTCCCCGCGCCTGCTCGTCGTTGAGTGTTTTAGGCATGCCTAAAACATAGCAACTTTTAGGCACGCCTAAAAGCCCTCGCGCCTGCCTCCCGGTTGCCACACATCGGGGGTCCGCGCGCACCGCACCCCTGATTTGCGGCAACCGGGAGGGGGCGCGGGGGAAGTAGCCTTGTGTGGTGAATGAGCAGACGCAGGATGCCGCGGCCGACGGTGATGAAGGCCGGGGCGCGGAGGTCATCGCGCCGACCCCGACCGTCGAACTCAGCACCTGGGGCGTCGGGCCGTGGCCCGGCGGCCGCGAGGAGTGGCCGGACGAGGACTACTACGACCCCGAGCTGCTCGCGCACGGTGACACCCGCAATGTGATCGACCGCTACCGGTACTGGCGCATGGAGGCCATCGTGGCCGACCTCGACGAGCACCGGCATCCGTTCCACGTCGCCATCGAGAACTGGCAGCACGACATGAACATCGGCTCGATCGTGCGCAGCGCCAACGCCTTCGCCGCCGACACCGTGCACATCGTCGGCCGGCGGCGCTGGAACAAGCGCGGCGCCATGGTCACCGACCGCTATCAGCACGTGCTGCACCACTCCACCGTCGACGAGCTCGTCGAGTGGGCGCGCGCGGAGGGGCTGCCGATCATCGCGATCGACAACGTTCCCGGCTGCGTGAAGATCGAGACGTTCACCTGGCCCGAGCGCTGCCTCATGCTGTTCGGCCAGGAGGGGCCCGGCCTCTCGCCCGAGGCGATCGCCGCCGCCGACGCGGTCGTCGAGATCACCCAGTTCGGCTCCACCCGCTCGATCAACGCCAGCGCGGCCGCGGCCGTGACGATGCACTCCTGGGTGATGCAGCACGTGGACTTCTCCACGCAGTAGGCCCGCGCCTCGGTTAGGGACAAAGCGCCCCCAGTTCGGGGTGCAAAGGGTGATTTTCGGGGTGAAATCGGTCCTCACTACGGGGGACAGTTTGGGGTACAGCCACTCGGACTGGGATTCTGGAAGCGTAGCCCGCCCTAGACGCACGTGCCCGAAGTTCTCGGTGACGAGAATGTCGCGCGACCGGGCTGCACGCCCGATCCGCAGCCCAGGGGGATATCCATGCCTGTTCCACGTTTGCGCTCCAGCGCGCCTGCCCACCGCGCACCGCGTCGACGGTACCTCGGGCAGACGCGCCTCTTCTCCGTGGCGGCCGCGTTCCTCTCGGTTGTGGCGCTGCTGGCGGGAGGGCTCGTCGTCGGCGGAGTTGACGGTGGCCAGTCGCACGCGGCCGAGATCGAGTCGGAGCTCGCCCTCACCAAGACGGTGACCGCGCCGAACACCTCCCCGTACGCCCCCGGCGAGACCTTCAGCTACACGATCGAGCTCCGCTGCAACGTTGTGAGCGCCGACGTCTGCACCGACGCGCAACTCACCGACGCCCTGCCCGCACCGCTGGTCTTCGACGATGGCGTGCCGGACCCGGTCCGGGTGCAGGGAGTCTCGGCTCCCACGGTCACGCTGGACGGCACGTCCTTCACCGTTGACTTCACCGCCAAGGGCGAGAGCGGGACGGGCATCCTGGGCGGCGAAACGTACTCCATCGCCGTGTACGTGAAGGTTCCTGCCAACGTCAGCGGTGACCTCGACGGCACCGAACTCGTCAACGTCGCTCACGCGACAGCCTCGAACGCGGAGGCAGTTGAGAGCCCGGCTAGCATCACGCTCGAAGTGCCCGTGGTTCTGGACTCGAGCGTCGCCAAGTCGGTCGACAACAAGCAGGTAGCCGGGGCAACGGTTCCGGCTGTTGCAGATCAGCCCGTCGTATACACCGTCGGCGGCGGCAACGCCTCGAACCGCGCGGTCGATACCCTCGTCATCCAGGACCCGGCCGACGGGTCGACGAGCCCGCTGGGCGGATACCTCGACTTCTCCGGGATCGGCTCGATCACGGCGCCGACCGGCGCGGACCGGGTGAAAATCGAGTACCGCGACGCCCTCGGCGACTGGGTTGAGGCCTATGCGACCGGCCCGATCCCCGCCGACACCACCGGCATCCCGGCCATCGATCCGTTGACCGATGTCAAGGGCCTCCGGTTCACGTTCAGCAAGAACGGCGGCCAGCTGCCGCCGAGCCCGGCGGACGGCCAGGCCGCAATCGTCATCAACACGGTCACCAACAGCACCGTGAGCACGATCCCGCAGGATCAGTCGGTGACGATCCCCAACACCGCCGCGTCGCACGTCACGCTCGGGGCCACCGCGACCCCGCCGAAGACCGCCCCGGCCGACGTCGTCGTCAGCAACACCGGCCCGCAGGTGGGCGTCACCAAGGTGTTCACGAAGGACGCCCTGCTCGCCGGCGAGTCGACCACCGCGCTGATCACCGCGACGAATGGCAATCGCGCGGTGACCGAGCTCGTCATCGCGGAGCCGTCGCCTGGCGCTGCAGACCTCGCCGCCCAGGGTCTCGATTTCGGTGGCTTCACGGACGACCTCGAGTGGCCGGCCAACGCCGATGCTGCGAGCGTCGAGTACGACTACGCGGACGGAACCTTCGAGACCATCGCCGCGGCCGGTGTTGACACGCTCCCCGCCGCACCGGCGGGGAAGACTGTAGTCGGCTTCACCGTGCGCTTCACCGGACCGATCCAGGCCAACGCGACCACCGACATCTCGTTCACCGTGACCGCGCAGCCGGTCCCTGGCGCGGACGACGTCACCAATACCAATGAGACGACCGCCACCGTCACCGACGTCCATGGCAAAACCGGCATCGACGACGCGCAGGACGACCTCACACGCCAGCCGGCGCGCGTCTCGACCAGCGTCGAGAAGAACATCGCGCGCGAGGAGCTGTGGGCCGCGCCCGGCGCGGTGAGTTCCGTCTCCATCGTCGGCGCCGTCAACGACGCCGGGTCGAATGCGTCCACCGTCGGCTCCGAGCACCTCACCATCACCGACCCCGCCGACACCGCCACTCCGAGCGAGTTCTGGAACACCTTCAACCTTGCGCGGGTCACCGCCGGCGTGCCCAGCAACGCCAACCTCACGGTGAAGTATTGGGACGGCTCCGACTGGCAGACTTTTGCGGGCGCCGGCCTGATCGAGGGCAGCGCAAATTGGGACTTCACCGTGCCGAACGCGCTCAAAGACACCATCCAGGGCGTGCAGTTCGTCTACACCGGCAAGGACGGCAAACTCCTGCCGCCCGGGTTCACGGCCGCGCCTTACCTGAGCGTGCAGACGCGCGACGAGTTCCGCGACGGGAGCGGCAGCGTCGCCGACGCGGCCAAGGCCGCCGATCCGCTTGTTGTGGCGAACCGGGTGTCCGCCGCGGTCAGCAACCCGAACGACACCACACCGGCCGACAACAAGGCAGAGGCCGACGACACGATCAGCCTCAAACCGCTGGACGGTGCCGGTGTCGGTCCCGACCTGATCGAGAAGCGCTGGCTGAGCGACGAGGTGTATGCGTTCAGCGATGAGCAGCGCACCGCGCGCCTCAGCTGGTCAACCGAGGGGCTGCCCTTCACCACGGTCACCGTTGTGGACGACCCAACCCCCGGCGCCGCTTTCGGCAACATCCAGGCCTCCGTCTACGACGCCTTCGACCTGGCCAAGATCGAGCCGATCACCCCTGCGCTCGACCCGCTGATCGCCTACGACAAGGTTGAGCGCGTCGAGCTGTTCAACGACGCCTCCGACACCTGGGACGACATCACCGGACAGGTTTGCACCCCTTCCGCCGCCTGCGACGGCGCATTCCCCGGTTACGTGCTGACAGCTGCCGAGCGCGCCTCGACTCTGGCCGTGCGCCTGACCTACGCCGAGGGTTCCAAGCGCACTTCGGAGGTCGCGCCCCCTGTCGACAGTGGAGTCGCCGCGTCGTACAACCACGAACGCGGACTCGACCTCACCTTCCAGATCCGCCAGAAGAAGCGCAGCGGCGGGCCAGTCGTCGGCGACATCCACACCGACACCTACAACACCGGCGTGCGCGGCCTCGTGAAGAACACGGTGAACCTCAGCGGGCAGGGTGCGCACAACGTGTCCCAGAACGCCGATGACACGATCACGATTCGCGACACCCCGGTCAACGTCGAGATCACGAAGACGTTCGACCAGAACGAGCTGCCGGTCCCGCCGGCCGGGACCGACGCCGGCAAGTACCCACTGGTGACCGCAACCATCGTTGCGACGAACACGACCCAGCAGGGAGTCAAGGTAGACACCCTGAGCGTCTCGGACCCTGCTGCCGCGCAGGCCGCCCCGACCGCATACAACTGGCTCAACCTGTACGCGATCGGCCGCATCACCGTGCCGGACGCCGCGACGACATCGACGGTCACGCTGACCAGGGTGGGCGGCGCCACCACCGATTACACGATCGCCCAGGCCCAGGCCCTGACAGCCACTGCGCTGGCGGATGTGATCGGCGTCAGTGTCGCGCACTCTGACCCGACCAGGGCCACGATCGTGTCTGGCGCATCGAGCACGCTGGAGCTCACCTTCCAGATGCGAGAGTTCCAGCGTGACAGCCCAGGCACCGCGGTCGCCGTCGGCAACCAGGCCCGGAATGTGGCCCACACCGATGCCAGCCGCCCGGGTGGGCACACAATTGACGAGGCAGAGGGCACCTCCGAAGCCACCGTCGGGTTCGTTGCCGCCACCTACGGCGTGCTGGCGGACAAGACGCTCGCCCCCGCCACCCGCTTCGAGGACCAACCCCGCACCGGGTACCAGCTGACCCTCACCGGGCAGCCGACCGGCAACGTGCGCACCACCAAGCTCACGATCTCCGACACCACGCCGACCTTCTGGAACGCGTTCGAGCTGGCGTCTCTGCCCCAGGTGTCGCTGCCGACCGGCGTGCGTCAGCTGCGCACCTCGGTGCTGGTCGGCGTCGAAGCTTCCCTGGTCGGCTCGGTGCTGACGCACACCTGCGAGTCCGACACCGATCTCAGCGCGTGCTGGGTCAGGGGCAACTGGGAGGACGCCGCCACGAACGGCACCATCACCCCGAAGCTGCCGGACGGCATCACAGCCGCCGACGTGCGCGGTGTGCGCTTTGAGGTGCGCCGCGACAACGCCTCGAGCAACTGGGAGCGCCCGCGAAACCCGCAGGTCGTCATCAAGGTCAATGCGACGCGCCTGGAGAACTTGCGCGTCGGCCCTGGCGGCGAAGTCGACAGCTACCTTGCGCCGACCACCCGGATCGGTGTCGGTCTGAGCGCCGCCCCGGGCGAGACGGTCCAGGGCACGACCAGCAACGTGCTCGACGTGCACGGAGACGGCTCGTGGGGGACGCCGCAGGCGCCGGCAACCCTCTGGACCGGCGACGCCGCTGACTCGGCCAACACGGTGCTCCAGCACCGTGTCAACCGCATCAAGGTGGAGAAGGCGCCGGGCAACGGCGCCGGAGGCGCGGTCTCCCAGCAGTACCCGCCGGACTTCAGCATCCCGTACGCCATGACGATCACGAACACCGGCGACTGGAACATCACCGGGCTGAAGCTCGCCGACCAGATCGCCGTCGACGGTGGGGGCGCGCTCCTCGTTCCGATGACGGGCGCCGACCCGGTCTTCAAGTTCACACTCTCCAACCAAGCCACTGGTGCGCTGCCCAACACCGGCTTCTCCGCGTCCCTCGACGAGAGCAGTGGAGCGGTCGCGATCACCGTCCCGGCGTCCTTCGTCTTCAAGCCGGGCGACAAGATCGTCATCCAGGCCGCGCTGATGTTCCGCCTCGGCCTCGTGCCGAGTACCCCCGTCGAGAACTCCATCACCGCGACCAGCGATCGTGTCTTCGAGCGGTGCGAGTCGACGCTGAACAACCGTCCCCGCACGGACACGACGAACGTCGCCTCCTGTGAGGCGTTGACGACGGTCAACCCGGCGGCGTCGGCCCCGATCGGTGTGGCCAAGGCCGTCAAGGGCGTGGCAGCCGGTGTTCCGGACGCGCAGCCCGGCGACGTCAACTACGACGACCTCGGCGTGCTGAGCACGTCGGCATCGGGCTCTGCGGCCGCCTGCGCCACGCCGAACGCCGGCGGTGGGTACTACACGAACAGCTGTGTGCCGATCACCCGACCCGGCGGCGTCGAGTCCTGGCGCATGACCTTCACGAACCGCGGCAACATGGCCAGCGATTCCATCGTCGCCATTGACGTGCTTCCGGCAGTGAACGACACCGGCGTTGTGACCGCTCCGAAGCGAGGCTCCGCGTGGTCTCCCACGCTGCTCGGCAACGTCGCGAGCAATGCTCCGGGCGCCACGGTCAGCTCGTTCTACACGAACGTCACGCCGGCGCGTGCCTGCAACGGCAAGGACATCGAGTACACCGCCCGCGTCGGCGACATCCCGACGAACGACGCCTGCTACCGCGACGTCAGCACGCGCGTCTGGACACCGTTCGACGCCAACACCGCCGAGTCTGAGCTCGCCGCGGCCAAGGCCGTGAAGTTCGTGATCAGCTTCGCGACCGGCGCCGGCTTGGCTCCGGGTGGAGCCGCGTCGCTGACCTTCGAGACCCGCACCCCGTGGGTGTCGGATGCCGCGGTCGCGAGCGGTCTGCCCATCGCCTGGAACACGGTTGCCGCCGGTTCGCGCGGCACCGACGCCGGTGTCGAGATCTACCAGGGCCCGGTCGAACCCGTCCGGGCCGGCGTGGCCGCCCCCACCGGCGTGATCGCGCTGAAGAAGAACATTGACACGCCTGCGGGCTGGACGGCGCCCCTGCCGAGCGGCTACGACGTCGGCCTGCAGTGCGTCTCCGGTGTGACCCCGGTCACCCTCGTCGGCGCGGGCGGCGTCAACCGGTCCACCGCGACCGTCGCCGCCAATGGAACCGTGCTGTACTACGGCGCGGGCACCAACCTTCCGCTGTTCTCGACTTGCACGGCCGGAGAGCTCCCCAGCCAGGGCGCAACGGCCAGCTACGACCCCGCGGGTGCCAACGGGCGCTCCGGCAGCATTGAGGCGCTGCGCGGGTTCGGCGACCGCGCCGACGTGCACCACCCGTTCGAGGACGCGCCTGAGCACAACCTGATCGAGGTCACCAACAGCTACGAGTACGCCGGGTTCTCGGTGACCAAGACCGTCGATTCCGGCGGTGCGCTGAACCAGGATGGCGAGGGAATCGTCTACTCCGGGCCGTACAACTTCCGCGCCAGCTGCCAGTTCCTCGGCAACACCGTGCTGAACGAGACGTTCTCCCTCGGCATTGACGGGGTCAAGGAGTTCACCGCTCTGCCCGCCGGGGCCACGTGTTCCGTCACCGAGACCGGCCGCGGCGGCGCATCCTCGACCAGTTCGGTGTTCACCCAGGCCGGCTCCGCGCCGGTTGCGGGCACCGGCCCGACGTCCTCCTTCACCCTGACGGCGGATGACGCACAGGGTGATTTCACCAGCGCACTCGTCATGAAAAATGTATTCACCGTCGGCGCTGCCACCATCACCAAGGCGTTCGCAGGCAACGGGTCCACCGCGTGGGGCAACGAGTCCTTCACCGTCGGCCTCAGCTGCACGCTCGCCTCGGCCAACCCGCAGACGGTGTTCGACGGCACGAAGGTGCTGACCAAGACCGCCCCGGTGTGGAACGTGGCCGGCCTGCCGACCGGAGCAAACTGCACCGTCACCGAGCCGGACAAGGGCGGAGCCAATGGCACCGCCTTCTCGCCGAGCAGCTTCACCGTCGGCGCGAACGCCAGCGTACCCACGGCGGTGACGGTGACGAACACCTTCACCACGGGCACCGTGAACGTCGTCAAGCTGCTGGCCGGCGCACCTGCCGCCTCGCTGGCCCCGGCCATCGACGACGAGTACACGATCGAGCTCTCCTGCACCAGGGATGTGAATGGCGTCAGCCAGCCCATCGCCATCCCCGGTGGAGCTGAGCGCGCCCTGACCGTGGCGGACGCCGTCGCCTACGACGGCCTCCCGACCGGCGCGGAGTGCACCGTGAGCGAGACCGGTCTCGGCCACGCGCAGAGCTCGACGATCAGCCCGAACGGCGGCGTCGTCACGGTGGGTGACAGCAACTCGCCCGTGGAGGTGGAAATCACCAACACCTTCGAGAACGGCTCGCTGGAGATCACCAAGACCGTGAGCGGTGCGGGGTCCTCCTTCGCCCCGGCCACGTTCGACGCGACCGTCAGCTGCAGCTGGCAGGGCGCCGCGCTGACCCTGCCGGATGGCGGAGCGGTCACCCTCGAGCCGGGCGTGCCCGCCTCGATCGGAGACCTGCCGCTCGGCAGCGTCTGCTCCATCGACGAGTCCGACGCCGGCCAGACGTCGTGGACGGCCACCCCGGCATCCGTGACCGTCAGCAGCACGAGCGACGCCGCAGAGATCGCCGTCGACAACGTCTACGAGCTGGCCGGCCTGCGCGTCGAGAAGACGGTGCAGACCGGATCGACGGTCAGCAGCCTGCCGACCCGCTTCGGCTTCAGCGCCCAGTGCACCTTTGAGGGCACGGAGGTGCTGCCGCTGACCTCGTTCACCCTCAACGCGGGGCAGCACCGCGACTTCACCGGGCTCCCGGCCCGCTCGGAGTGCACCGTGACCGAGACCGACGCCCGCGGCGCGGACAGCACCGTGAGCAGCGTGACCGTCGTGGACGCGACACTCCCGCCGGTCGTCGACCAGGCGACCAGCACCGTGGAGATCCCGGAGCTGACCGCCGACGCGAGTGGCGAACTGCAGAACACGGTCGGCTTCACCAACCTGTTCGACTCCTCGGCTCTGGTCGTGCAGAAGCGCCTTGAAGGTGGCGCCGCGACAGTGGGCACCGACAAGACGTTCGACATCGCCGTGGTCTGCACCCTCGCCGGCGAGGACCCGGTGACGACGATGCTTGCCCTGAACGCCGGCAACGGCTTCAGCGCGAGCCTGGGCGAACTCATCGTCGGCACCGAGTGCTCCATCGTGGAGCAGGGCCTGCAGGGCGCCGACTCCGTGGTGATTGAGCCGAACGACGGCTCCGACCTCACCGTTGGGCTGGTCACGATCCCGAACGCCGGCAGCACGCTCGTCACCGTGAGCAACTGGTACCTGAGCGGCTCGCTCGCGGTCACCAAGGCCATCGTCGGTGACGCGGCCGCCGCGTTCGGCACCGGGGACTTCACCCTCGAGCTCAGCTGCACGCTGAACGGCCAGGCGATTGCGGTTGCCGGGGGCAGCGCGCGCACCGTGAGCGCGGCCGCGCCGTCGGCTCTCTTCACCGGTCTGCCGACCGGCGCGGAGTGCGCGCTCAGCGAGACCGGCAACGGCGGGGCCGGCGCAAGCCGGATCACCGACGCGGTCGGCACGACCCTCGTCGGGGACGCCGCGGACGGGTACACCTTCACCGTGGCGACCGACGCCAGCGTGCTGGACGCGGCTGATCAGCCGCAGCCGGAGCTGGTCGTGGAGAACACCTTCAACTTCGCCGCGGTCACCGCGACGAAGACGGTGGAGTCCGCGATCCTGGGCGCCGACGGGGAGCCGTTCGACCACGGCGAGTTCGAGCTCGCGCTCTCCTGCACCCTCGACGGCAACAGCGTCTCGGCCGCGGAACCGCGCCTGCAGAAGCTCGCCGCCGGCGAGAGCGTCAGCTGGACGCAGCTGCCGGAGGGCGCCGACTGCGAGATCACCGAGACGGACACCCGAGGTGCCCTCGGCACCACGATCGTGTCCGAGCAGGGCGCGGCGAAGACGGCCGTCACCGGGCTCAGCCTCGCGCTCGACCCACTGCTCGCCGTGGGCGGCGCGAACACGGTGTCGGTCGTGAACGAGTTCGCCGCGGCATCCGTCACGCTGCGCAAGGTCGTCGACGGCACCGCGGCAGACACCGTGAAGCGCAGCTTCCCCGTCGCGCTGTCCTGTGTGCTCGTCAACGAGCAGTACCCGGCACCCGGGCTGATTGTGCGCGACGCCGTGCACGAGATCGGCGGCAGCAAGGACCTGACGGTCACGGATGACACGCTGCCGGCCGGTGTGGAGTGCACCGTCACCGAAACCGACACCGGAAACGCGACGAAGACGACCGTGACGGTCGGCGACGAGGTCACCGACGGCCCAACCGCCAGCTTCGTGATCGCGGCCGGCGCCGTCGGTTCGGCAACGGTGACGGTGACGAACACCTTTACCGCTCCGCCCGCCGACGGGCTGAGCAGCACGGGTGTGCAGGCGGCCGCAATCGCCGGCACGGCGCTGTTGATCTTCGGCCTGGGTGGTGTGCTGCTGTTCGTCGGCCGACGCCGTCGCGTGAACGGCCGAGCAACCGAGTAGTCGACGAGCCAGTAGCGGGCGCCGGGGCATTGCCCCGGCGCCCGCTTCGTTGGGTGATAGTTTCTAGCTAAAGCGAGGAACGAGACCAGCCCGAATGCTCAGCAGCAGCACCACCGTCCAGGCCGTGCCGTTCCCCGAGCGTCACCTGCTGAGCAGGCCGCGGTTGCTGCGCAGGCTGAACAGGCGCGCCGCCCTCGTCGTGATCCGCGGCAGCGGCGGCAGCGGCAAGAGCACGCTGCTGGCCGACTGGGCCAGGCAACAGCGGGCAACCGTGATCTGGCTGGATCTCGATGCGACGCTGTCCGACCCGGAACCGTTCTGGCGCGCCGTGCTGCAGGGTGTTCCGGATGCCGCAGGCAAGGCCGTCGGCGAGGCGTGGCGTGACACCGCCGAACTGCCCGCCTCGCGCGGGCGCGTGCCGCTGATCCAGGCCGGCCTGCGCGGGCTCGACCAGCCCATCGTCCTCGCGCTGGACGGCGCGGAGCACCTCGCCCCGCAGACGGTCACAGAACTCGTCTCGGTTCTCGCCGTCGTGCCGATGCTCGTCGTCGGCGCCGCCACCCGCGAGCGCGGCCTGCTCGAATCGCCCGCCATGCGCATGGCCGTGGACACCGTCGTCGTCGACGGCGCGGAGCTGGCCTTCACCACCGCCGAGACGGCCGAGCTGCTCGCCGCCGCCGGCCTCCCCGCCGACGACGTGACGGTGGGGCTCGTGCGCGCCGCCAGCGGGGGCCATCCGCGCGCCACGCGGGCCGCGCTCGGCGCGCCGAGCTGGCCGGAGCGCCCGAGCGCCGTGGAGCTGACTCGGCACCTGCTCGCCATCGCGGACGCGGCCGACCGGGCTGTTCTCGATCTCGGCGCGGAGGACAGCGGACTGCTGGCCCTCGCCCGCCAGTCCTCGCTCGTCGAGGAGCTCCCGCTCGGCCTCGCCGAGACCCTCGCCGAGACCCTCGCCGAGACCATCGCCGGTCCCGGTGCGGATGCCGCCGGGTTGCTCGACCGGGCGGAATCTCTCGGCCTGGGCAGCTGGGGCGGCGATCCGTCCGCGCGGGTATTCCACTTCACCCCGCTGGTGCGCGTCATCCTGCGCCGCGAGCTCGCTGCCCGCGGCGAGGCAGAGGCGGCCGGTCGGCTGGCCATCGGGTGGCTGCTCGCGCACGACGGGATCGAGGCCGCCTTCCTGCTGGCCGCGCAGACCGGCGAGTACGAGCTGGCCAGTGCCGCCGCCGCGCGCCGCTTCGACGGCCTGCTCGTCGACTACAGGGCGGAGGTGCGCGCGGTGCTCGCGCCCGTGCCTCTGCAGACGATGCGCCAGTTTCCACTGCTGGCGATGCTGCTCGCCGTCTCGTACAACGAGGTCGCCCGGCTGCGCCCGCGCGCGCTCGAGTACTTCGACCTCGCGATCCTCGGCGCGAAGGCGGTGCGCCCCGGCCTGGGCGTGACGGAGGCCATCGTGCTGGACACCATGGTGAGCTCCGCGCTGCGAGTCACCGCGCAGAGCGGGCGTGCCGCGCGGGTCGCAGCGAGCGCGCTCGACGGCTTCAGCGCGCTCGGCGAGGAGGAGCGCGAGCAGCTCGGCCTCCTCAGCACCACCGTCACGACCCAGTGCGGCCTCTCGCTGCTCTACGGCGACGAACCGGATGCCGCACTCGCCGCATTCAGGCTCTGCCCGGCTCCGCTGGACTCCCCGCACAGCCTGCGTGTGCTGTCGGCGCAGGCCGGTACGCACGCGCTCATCGGCGAGATGGCTGAGGCGGCCGTCATCGTCGCAGAGGGCCGGGCGCGGACCTGGCCGCGGGGCTGGGCCGACGGCTACGTCGGCTCGCTCTTCCAGCTCGCCCAGGCGCTGCTGGCGATCGAGGCGCTCGAGTTCGAGGCAGCGCGGGCGCATCTCAACGCCATCGACGAGCACATCGGCACGATCGAGCACTGGGGGCTCTTCGCCGGGGCGCAGGCCAGGCTCGACCTCTATTCCGGTGCGGTCGCCGGGCTCGACCGCCTGAATATGGCACGGCACCGGCGGCGCGGCCGCACCGACCTCGACGTCCGCGGCCGGGCCGACCTCGACATCGCCGCGAGCACGCTGCACCTCGCGGCCGGCAACCTCCGTGCGGCGGAGGCCGATCTGCCGACCGCCAAGCGGCCCGGCCCGGCCGTGCTGGTGGCCCGTGCCCGGCTGGAGCTCGTGCGCGAAGCGCCGGATCTCGCCCTCGCCGTGCTGGCGGAGGCGGCGCCGCTGCCGATGACGCCGCGCCTGCGGGCGGAGCTCACCGCGCTCACCTGCGCCGTCCGGCTCCGGCTCGGCCGCCGCGATGAGGCGCGCGACGCACTGGAGAGCCTCGCGGCGACCCTGGAGGGCTTGGGCCTGATGACCCCGCTGGCCCTGATCCCCGTCGAAGACCTCCGCGATCTGCGCGCCCTGGCCGACGCGGGCGGCTCCGCACAGGCGATCCGGGTGCTCGGCCAGGCAGTGCCGGCGGTGCTGCGCCGCATCCGCGCGCTCAGCCTCTCCGAGCGCGAGCGTGTCGTCCTGCGCGAACTCGTCGCCACCAGCAGCACCGCCGAAATCGCCGAGGCGCTCTTCGTCTCGGTGAACACCGTCAAGTCGCAGCTGCGCAGCCTGTACCGCAAGCTCGGCGTGAGCTCGCGGGAAGAGGCACTCGTCGTCGCCGCGGCGCAGCGCCTCTTCGATGGCCCGGATGCCGGCTGAGCCGCCCCACTAGCCGATCAGGCTCGGCTCCAGGTCACGCAGCGTGCGGAAGTGCGTCATCCTGGCGACGCCCAGCGCCGCCAGGACGAAGGCGATCGCACCCCACGTCGCGAGCACGCCCAGGTCGGCCCAGGCCCGGCTCACGTCCCCGCCGTACATGAGCTGTCGGATGGCGTCGACCGTGTAGCTCATCGGGAACACGTGGTGCAGCCCCGCGAGCGGCCCTGGCAGCGTCTGCCAGGGGAAGGTGCCGCCGGCGGTCACCAGCTGGAGCACCATCATCACGAGGCCGATGAACTGGCCGACGCTGCCGAGCCAGACGTTGAGCGCGAGGATGATCGCGGTGAACACCATGGAGGACAGCGCCATGATGCCGTAGCTGGCGAGCGGGTTCGAGAAGTTGAAGCCGAGGGCGACGGCGACGACGAAGAACAGACCCGCCATCTGCAGGGTGCCGATGAGGGCAGGGGTCAGCCAGCCGGCGACGGCGATCTTGATCGGCGAGTGCAGGGCGGTGATCGCCCGGTTCGACACCGGCTTCACGATCAGGAACAGCGCGTAGATGCCGATCCAGGCGGCCAGAGCGATGAAGAATGGCGCGAGGCCGGCTCCGTACGTGCCGGCGGCGGCCACCTGGCTGGTGTCGATCGCGACCGGGTCGGCGATCGTCTGCGCCTGGTTCTGCCGGCTCTGCTCCGTGCTCTCCGGGATCTGCTCAACGCCCCCGCTCAGCCCGCCGGCCAACGTCTCCAGCCCGCCGTGCAGGGTGCCGAGACCGGCGCTCAGCGCCGCGGAACCGCTCGCGGCCTGGGCGGCGCCATCCGCCAGCGCCGCTGAGCCGTTCGCGGCCGCCTGCGCGCCCTGCGCCAGCGCGGGCGCCTGCTCGGCCAGCTCGCTGGTGCCGGCGGCGAGCTCTGCGCTGCCGGATGCCAGCAGGTCGAGCTTGCCGACGGCATCCTGAACGCGCGCATTGCCGTCGCCGATGCGCGCGCCGACCTGGTCGAGCGCCGCCAGGGCGGCGGCCACCTCCGCCTCGCTCAGGCCGGCGGCGCTGAGCCGGGCGGCGATGTCGGCGCGCACGGCGGGCAGATCGTCGACGACTCCCTGCGTCACGCCGCCGATCTCGTCGCCAATGCGGGCGATCTCGGCGTTGCCGGCCGCGACCTGGCCGGCGCCGGTGGCGAGCCGCGATGCGGCGTCGGGCAGCGCGGCCGCGCCGCCGGCGAGGGTGCCGAGCCCGTCGCGGAGCGTGGCAGAGCCCGCCGCGAGCTGCTCCGTGCCGCTGGCCAGGGCCGTCGCGCCCGCCTGCGCCTCCGCGGCGCCGGCCACCAGCTTGCCGGCGCCGTCGACGGCCGTGACGAGGCTGGACCGGATGGTGGCGAGCGCACCCAGGAACTGGGTCGCCGCCTGCTTGTTGACCGTGGCGACGATCTGCCGCTGGATCTCCTTGCTCGCCGTCTCGCCGATCGTGGAGGCGAGGTATCCGTTGGCGTCGTTGGTGGTGAGGATCACAGTGGCCTGTTGCGGCTCGCTGCCGGAGGAGCTCACCAGCTGTTCGGAGAAGTCGGCCGGGATGGTCACGCTGAAGTCGAAGGACGAGTCGTCGACGCCGGCCTGGGCCTCGGCCGCAGACACCTCGTGCCAGGCGAACGTGCCGTCCTTGAGGAGCTCGTCCGCGATCTGCTCGCCGTAGTTGGTGAAGCCGCTCGGGCCCTCCGCGCCCGTGTCCTCGACGACGAGCGCGACCGGGATCTCGTTGAGCTTGCCGTACGGGTTCTGATTGGCCCAGAGGTAGAGCCCGCCGTAGAGCAGCGGCACGATGCCGAGGGCGAGCAGGGCCAGGATGGCCATCGGGCTGCGGGTGAGGCGGCGAAACTCGGTCGCGACCATCTGTGGGATCTTCATGACAGCGCCCCATCCCGCGCGCTGTCCTCGAAATCGCCCGCCGCGGCCAGCTCCTGCGCGGCCTCCGCTGCGTCGATGACGCCCTTCGCGGCCGTGCCGCACACCACGAGCACGGCGAGCCCGCGCCCGGCGAGACCCTGCGCGATCCGCCACCAGTCCTGCGGATCGCCGCCGTGCCGGTCCGGCGCCGTCAGGACCAGGCCCTGCACGCCCGCCCGCAGCACGGCGAGCTCGGTCAGCACGTGGATGCGCATACGCGGGGGCACGTCTGCGATCGCCTGCCTGCCCCACTCGCCGGCCTCGAGCGTCGCCAGCATGCGCGAGGTGGCGAGCGGGTGGGACGGCCGCCCGGCAAACATCAGCTCCTCCGCGACCACGGCAGAGAGCGTGACCTCGCCGACGGGGTCGTTCACCGCCGGGGCGTCGATCACCGCCACCCGGCGGCGGAGCAGGCCGTCGTCGACTGCGCCGTCGACGCGCACGACGCCGGCATCCGGGCGCATCCGGCCGCTCGCGATGAGCGCCAGGACGGCGGGGCGGCGCTCGGTCTCCGCCGCGACGAGCGTGGCCGAGCCGGTGCGGTATCGGGCGCTGAGCGGGGGGAGCGCCGCACCAGCGCGCCCCTTGCTGACCATGTCGAGTGTGACGAGCATGTGTCCTCCTCGGTGCGCTCAATCCTAGGCAGCGGGTGCCGCGCCGCACAGGGGCTTCGTGGCCGAGCGCGTTTGCATCACGGTGCCTCCCGTGTCTAAACTGACTAGTCAGTACAAAAGGTTCTGGCATCACGAACAATCGGAAGGATCGACGTGCAGTCGATAGTGCGGGCGGAAGAACTCGCCCTCAACGCGGGCCGCGGCCGGGTCTACGGACCGTTCAGCGCCGAGATCGGTGACGGCCTCACCGTCATCAGCGGCCAGGCCGGCAGTGGGCGCACCAGCCTGCTGCTCACCCTCGCCGGGCGCATGAAGGCGAGCTCCGGCAGCCTCACCGTTCTCGGGCGCGAGCTGCCCCGCAAGGCGCGTGCCGTGCAGAAGGAGACGGCCATCGCCGGATTCCACGACATCGACACGCTCGAGGAATCGGTCACGATCGGCGCCGCCATCCGCGAGCGCCAGGCCTGGCTCTCGCCCTGGTGGCGCAACATTCCCCGGGCGGATGACGCCACCGTGCGCCGTGTCTGCCTGCCTGTCTTCGGCGCACCGGGGGAGCCCGGTGCCACCCCGCTCCCGACGGCGGCCACCCTCGTCTGGGACCTCGACGAGACGCAGACCGCGCTGTTCCGCACCGCCCTCGCCCTGATGAGCGGCCCGCGCATTCTGTTCTTCGACCAGGTCGAGCAGCTGCAGTCGCCCTCAGCCCGTTCTGTGCTCTGGGCGCGCCTGGACGCGCTCGGCCGCGGTGCGGCGGGGCGGCCGGCAACGGCCGTGGTGGCATCCGTCGCCGCCCCGGACACCGTGATCTGGCAGCAGCTGGGCCTCGCGCCCCAGGTGCTCCAGCAGGCCGCCAACGCGCCGGCCGGCCCGCGCGCCGCGCAGCCAGCAAGCACTCCCGCCGACGTCGACGGCCTCTCTGAACTCACGAAGGAGCTCGCCTGATGCTCGCCGTTCTCTCTCCCGGCACAGAACTGAAGCGCTTCCGCAAGGGAGTGATGCCGAAGATCGCCGTCGCCGTGCTGCTGTTCATCCCGCTGATCTACGGCGCCCTCTACCTCTGGGCGTTCTGGGCCCCCACCGACGAGCTGAAGAACCTGCCCGTCGCGCTCGTCAACGAAGATGTCGGAGCCGTCAACGACGGCGAGCGCATCACCGCCGGCAACGATGTTGTCGACAACCTGCTCGACGGCGGAGACCTCAGCTGGCAGGTGACGGATGCCGCGGACGCCCAGACCGGCGTCGCCGCCGGCGACTACTACTTCTCGGTCACCATCCCGGCCGACTTCTCGGCCAACGCCATCTCGGTCGGCACAGACACCCCCACCGCGGCCGTTGTCGACGTGAACTACAACGACGCGAACAGCTTCCTCGCCTCGACGCTCGGCACCTCGGCGATGGCGCAGCTGCGCTCCGCCGTGGGCGCCGAGATCGGCGAGCAGGCGGCCAACGCCGTGCTCGTCGGCCTGAACGACGCCGGTGACGGCATCCGCAGCGCCGCCGACGGCGCCACGACGCTGGCCGACGGCCTGAGCACCGCCCGTGACGGCGCGGGCACCCTCATCGTCGGGCTGGGCTCGCTGGCCGATGGCGCGGTGTCGCTGGATGATGGCGCGGCCCGCCTCTCCGAGGGGGCCGCGAGCCTCTCCGGCGGCCTGGCCACCCTCAACAGCGGGGCCGGCACCCTCGCCGCGAAGTCTGGCGACCTCGTCGCCGGCGCCAACTCCCTCGCCGGCGGCATGCAGGCGGCGGCCGACGGTGCGGCAACTCTCGCCGACAAGTCGCAGCAGCTCACTGCTGGCGCCGACACCATCGCCGGGGGCACGGCGGCACTCGCCGCCGGCGCCGGCCAGGTCTCCGGCGGCATCGACGAGCTCGTCGCCGCCATGCAGGCCGCCCCGGCCGGCACCCCGGCCAGCGCGTTCCTGCCCAGCCTGCAGAAGCTGCAGGCCGGTGCGACCGAACTGGGCAGCCAGAGCGCGGGTGCAGCCGCCCAGGTGCAGGGCTACGCCGGTTTGAGCGCCCAGTTCACGGCCGGCGTCGGAGAGCTCTCCAGCCAGCTCGGCGCGGGCGCCCCCGGCGCCGCCCAACTCGCCGACGGCGCAGCTCAGCTGTCGGCCGGGGCCGCGCAGCTGGCCGACGGTGTCTCCACCGCGGCATCCGGCGCATCGACACTCGCCGACGGCGCCGCCACGCTGAGCGCCGGAACAGGCACCCTCGTCGACGGCAGCGGCCAGCTCGTCGAGGGCGGCACCGCTCTCGAGGAGGGCGCGGGCCTGCTCGCCGACGGCAGCCAGGAACTGGCGCAGAAGCTCGGCGAGGGCGGCGACGCCATCCCCGCGATGAGCTCGGCCGACGTCGATGCGAAGGCCGGCGTGCTCGCCGAGCCCGTCGCGCTCGATGAGAGCTGGCAGAACAAGTCGGAGGGCTTCGGCGAGGGCTTCGCCCCGTTCTTCATCGCCCTGGCCACCTTCGTCGGCGCGCTCATCACCTGGCTGATCCTGCGGGCCCTGCCGACGCGTGCCCTCGCGGCCGGAGCCAGCGGCATCCGCGCCGTCATGACGGGCTTCCTGCCCGCCGTGGCGATCGGTGCCGGCCAGGTCGTGATCATGGTGCTGGTGCTCGTCTACGGCATCGGTCTGCAGCCGCAGTACTGGTTGGCCACCTCGGCCTTCATGTTCCTGGTCACGCTCGCCTTCCTCGCGCTGCAGCAGATGTTCATCATCCTGCTCGGCACGGCGGCCGGCCGCGTGGTGAGCCTGGTCCTGCTGATGCTGATGCTGACCTCCTCCGGTGGCACCTACCCGGTCGAGACGACACCGGCGTTCTTCCAGGCGCTGCACCCCTGGATGCCGGCCTCCTACGTGGTCAGCGGACTGCGCGAGCTGATCACCGGCGGCGTGGACTCTAGACTGTGGATCTCGGTGCTCGTGCTCGCTGGCATCCTCGTCGGCTCGCTCGCAGTCAGCGCGTGGAGTGCAGGCAAGCAGCGCATGTTCACCATCGCCAAGCTGCACCCCGAGCTGTCGATCTAGCCCACCCCAGCCACACAGAACGGATGATGCCCCATGGGTCGCTCCAGCGGAACGAAACGCGCCATTCTCGACGCGGCCCTCGAGCTGGCGGCGACCAGGGGCATCACCGGCACCACCATGGATGACGTCGCCGAGCGCGCCGGCGTCGCCAAGGGCAGCCTGTACTACAACTTCAGCTCGAAGGACCAGCTGTTCGAGGCGCTCCTCGAGGAGGGCGTCGGCGCGCTCGCCGAGAACCTGCGGGCCGCCCGCGGCACCCTCGTCGGCTGGGAGGCCATCGAGGCGCTGGTGGGGGCACTGCTCGACCGGATCGCCGCAAACGCCTCGCTGGCCAAGCTGATGGCGAGCGAGATCTTCCGCACCGATCGGGCCTGGCAGAAGACCCTGTTCGCGCTGCGGCACGAGGCGCTCGCCGTCTTCGCCGAGGCCATCGCCGAGGCCAACTCCCCGGCGAGCGAGCCCGGCGCGCAGCTGTCTGGCGCGCAGCTGTCTGGCGCGCAGCCGTCTGGCGCGCAGGGCGCGGATGCCGGCGCCCCGGCATCCGGAACGAGCACGATCATGGCGGCCAGTGTGTTCGGCGCCGTGCTGATGTCGGGGCTGGAGTGGCTCGTGTTCGAGCCGGAGCGCGGTCGCGACGAGGTCGCCGACGCGATCCTCGCCTCGCTGAGCGGGGCCTTCGCGCCTCGCTAACGCGAACCCCGCGCGGGCGCCCTCCCTCTCCCACGTCTGCTCGTGGGTGGCCTCCCTCTTCCACGGTGGCTCGAGGGAGCGCCAGCGACCGAAGCCAACCCCCGTGAAATCGCCCGCCGCGGCATCCATCCGCCACAAATGGTTCAGGATCGCGCTCATCGTGAGCATTCTCTGGCGAACGGATGACGGCACGCCGCGCTCGCCATGCGGAGCGCGGCCCAGGGGGCCCGCCACGGGCTTCGGACCGTAGGCTTGCGGTGACCTCCTTGGCCGATCAGCAGAAAGCACGCCATGCCACAACGACAGCACGACGGATCGACTCCGCGGCGCGGCGGGCTGTTCCGGCGCGGGAGCGTCGGCGCCACCCCCGCCGCCCCGGGCACGACGCGCCGCACCACCTACGTCGTGGACGGCCGGTTGACCAGCGCGCCGCCGCACACCTCGATCGCTGACGCGCTGCGGTTCTCCCAGGAGGAGCCCGGCCGCATCGCGCTCTGCCTGTTCCCCGACCCAACGGTCGCCGACATCGCGGAACTGGCCGACGCCTGGGGGCTGCACCCGGTGCTCGTCGAAGACCTGCAGGTCGCCGGCCAGCGTCCCAAACTGGAGCGCTACGGCGATGTGCTCTTCCTCGTGGTGCGGTCGGCGCGCTACGTGGATGAGGCGGAAGAGGTCGACTTCTCCGAGTTCCACGTGCTCGTGCGCCCGAACTCGGTGGCGGTGCTCTGCCAGGACGGCCGATGGGTCGACGGCTCGGATGACGCCACGCTGCCGCGCAACGCCGAGACCGCCGATCACACGCTGCTCGACGACTCCGAGCTGCTGGGGCTCGGGCCGGAGGCGGTCGTCTACCGGCTGCTGGACGTGATCGTCGACGGCTACACCCCGGTGCTGCGCGGCCTCGCGATCGACCGGGAGCAGATCGAGCGGCAGGTGTTCAGTGGCGACGCCGCCGTCGCCGAGCGCATCTACCGGCTGAGCCAGGAGGTCATCGACCTGCGGCACGCGACCTCCTCGCTGGTGGATGTGGTGGCGGCGCTGCGGAAGGGCTTCGACCGCTACGGGATCCCCGAGGCGCTGCAGACGTACCTGCAGGATGTGGCCGACCACCTGACGTTGGTCGATGGGCGCGTCTCGGAGCTGCGCGATTCCCTCTCGCAGATCTTGAACGTGAACGCGACGCTGGTCTCCCAGCGGCAGAACGAGGACATGAAGAAGATCTCGGGCTGGGCCGCCATCCTGTTCGCGCCGACCCTGATCGCCGCCGTCTACGGCATGAACTTCGACAACATGCCTGAGCTGCACTGGGCCCTCGGCTACCCGCTCGCGGTCGGCGCCATGATCGCGTTCGCCGCGGGGCTCTACATCACCTTCAAACGCAAGAAGTGGATGTAGCCCGCCCCGTCCATCCGAGACTCCTTAACCGGGTGTTGGAGCTGGGCGCGATAAGGTGGAGTGTGACTGGCGACGACTCGCTCGGCTCTGCCGAGACTGAACTGCCCGACGTGCCCGCTGTGCGCGAGGCGCTCGCTTCAGCGAATCGTGACGAGGTCGCAGACCTCGCGCTCCGGCATCCGGAGTCCCCACTCGTCTGGGCCGAGCTCTCTGACATCGCCCACGCCGACGGCCGCCTCGTCGACGCCTACGCCTATGCGGTCGTCGCCCACGCGCGCGGCCTCGAGGCCTTGGACGCCGCGGGCTGGCGCCCCGGCGACCGCGCGTCCTGGCAGCACCGCGCCAACCGCGGCGCCCTGCGCGCCGCCTACGCCCTGCGGCGCGCGGCCAGCGCGATCGGCGCGCACGATGAGGCCGACCGGCTCGGCGACTTCCTGCAGGGGCTCGACCCGGAGGCCGTGGAGCGGATCGAGATGAAGTACACCACCACCCAGCTCTTGCCGGTGATCACACCCGAGATGCTCGCGGCGACGCAGCCGCCCACTGAAGCCTTTGTCATCCGAGGAGAGGACTAGCAACACATGCCAGCAATCGTTTTGATCGGCGCCCAATGGGGCGACGAGGGCAAGGGCAAGGCGACCGACCTGCTCGGTTCCCGTGTCGACTACGTGGTCAAGTTCAACGGCGGCAACAACGCCGGCCACACGGTGGTCGTCGGCACCGAGAAGTACGCGCTGCACCTGCTGCCCTCCGGCATCCTGACCCCGAACGTCACGCCCGTCATCTCCAACGGCGTCGTTGTCGACATCGAGGTGCTGTTCGAGGAGCTCGACGCCCTCGAGTCGCGCGGCGTCGACGTCTCCAAGCTCAAGGTGAGCGCGAACGCGCACGTCATCACCCAGTACCACCGCACGCTCGACAAGGTCACCGAGCGCTTCCTCGGCAAGCGCCAGATCGGCACCACCGGGCGCGGCATCGGCCCGAGCTACGCCGACAAGATCAACCGCGTCGGCATCCGCATCCAGGACCTCTTCGACGAGAACATCCTGCGCCAGAAGGTCGAGGGAGCCCTCGACCAGAAGAACCACCTGCTGGTCAAGGTCTACAACCGCCGCGCCATCTCCGTCGACGAGATCGTCGACGAGCTGCTCAGCTACGCCGAGCGCCTGCGCCCGATGGTCGACGACACCGCGCTCACGCTGCACAAGGCGCTCGAAGACGGCAAGACCGTGCTGTTCGAGGGCGGCCAGGCGACGATGCTGGATGTCGACCACGGCACCTACCCGTTCGTCACCTCGTCGAACGCGACCTCGGGCGGCGCCGTCACGGGCTCCGGCATCGCGCCGAACAAGATCGACCGCGTCATCGCCGTCGTCAAGGCGTACACGACCCGCGTGGGCGCCGGCCCGTTCCCGACCGAGCTGTTCGACGAGTCCGGCGAGTTCCTGCGCGCCAACGGCTTCGAGTTCGGCACCACCACCGGCCGCCCGCGCCGCTGTGGCTGGTACGACGCCCCGATCGCCCGCTACACGGCGCGCATCAACGGTGTCACCGACTTCGTGCTCACCAAGCTCGACGTGCTCACCGGCCTCCCGACCATCCCGGTCTGCGTCGCCTACGACGTCGACGGCGTGCGCCACGAGGAAGTGCCGGTCTCGCAGTCCGACTTCCACCACGCCACCCCGATCTACGAGGAGTTCCCCGGCTGGACCGAGGACATCACGGGTGCGCGCACATTCGAAGACCTGCCGAAGAACGCGCAGGACTACGTGCTCGCGATCGAGGCCATCAGCGGCTCGCGCATCTCGGTGATCGGCGTCGGCCCCGGCCGCGACGAGATCATCGTGCGCCACGACCTGATCGACTAGTCGCTCGGCTCTGCTTCACCGGATGCCGGTGCCTCCCGTTCACGCGGGCGGCGCCGGCATCCGCCGTTAACGCCGGTACGCCACCCCGTACGCGCCGCGTGCCCGCGCATCGAAAAGCAAGAAAATGCTCCAAATGCGGAGTTTTGGCGCGTTTTCTTGCTTCTCGATGCGCGGGGCGGGGCGGGGCGGGGCCCCGTCAGGGCAGCAGTTTGAGCGTGCCGTCGATGAGGGCGACGGCACCGCCCGCGTAGGCGATCCAGATCACGGCGACGCGGGCCGCATGGTGGCTGATGCGGGTGTGCAGCAGCTCGCCGAGCCCGAGGCCGGCGACGAGGGCGACGACGACGAACACCCAGCTCGCGGCATCCAGCGCCGGAAGGGTGCCGCCGGAGAACGCGAACTTGGTGAGCAGCGACGTCGAGCCGATCAGGACGAAGTACGGCTGCAGCGTCGCCGCGAACTGCGCCTGCGGCCAGCGGGTCAGCACCGCGTAGACGCTGAGGGCCGGGCCGCCTACGCCGGCCGCCGTGTTCATGAACCCGGATGCCGCCCCGGCGACGATCGCCGCCGGCCGGCGGGGCACGGTCTGCGCGGTGCGGGTGACGACGAGCGACACGGTGAGCGCGGCGATCACGAGCACGCCGACGCCGATCTGCAGCTGCGGCCCGGCGAGGTTTGCGGCCAGCAGCGAGCCGGGCACGATCGCCAGCAGGGCGGGCACCGCCAGCCAGGCCAGGGTGCGCCACTCGATGTGCCGCCAGACGCGGGGGATGATCAGCAGCGAGGAGAGCACCCCGCAGAGGTTGACGATGAGCACGCCGTCGAAGGGGCCGAGGATGATGACGAGCGCGGGGGAGACCACGAGTGCGAAGCCCATCCCGGTGATGCGTTGGGCGAAGGCGCCGACCAGAACAGAGACGACGACCAGAGCGAGCATCGCTCCAGCGTACTGGGCGGCCAGAACCCGGGCGGGCGCTGTCCGGGCGGGCGCCCCTCGCCGCTACGCGCCCGGCAGGTGCCGATGCCGCTCCGGGGTGTGCAGGCGGGCCAGCACCCGGCTCACGCCGAGCGGGCGGCCCGACGCCGTCGCCAGCGACACGGCGATGGTCACGCCGAACGCGAGCGGCACCGTCCAGGCGGCGGGCTGCGCGAGCAACTCACCGACGAACGGCACGGCGCCGGCGAGCAGCGGCGCGAGCGCCGGGCCGAGCATCATCGCGCCGCCGCAGAGAGCGGCGCCGGTGAGCATGCCGGCGATCGCGCCTGGCGCGGTGAGCCCGCGCCACCAGATGCCGAGCAGCAGGGCCGGGCAGATCGTCGAGGCAGTGAACGCGAACACGAGGCCGACCGCGCCGGCGATCGCCGAGCTGCCGCTCAGGAGCGCGACGGTGAGCGGCACGAGCGAGGCCAGCACGGCCGCCCAGCGGAAGCCGCGCACGCTGCCGCCGAACAGCTCCTGGCTGATCACGCCGGCCAGCGAGACGACGAGCCCGGAGGTCGTGGAGAGGAAGGCGGCGAAGCCGCCGGCGATGAGCAGGGCGGTGAGCAGCTCGCCGAGCAGGCCGGGGGCGATCACGCCGGGCAGCAGCAGCACGACGGCATCCGCCTGCCCGCCCGCCGCCAGCTCCGGCATGAAAGCGCGGCCGAGGAAGCCGAGCACGGTCGGGAACACGTAGAAGACGGCGAGCAGGCCGAGCACGATCAGCGTGGTGCGGCGGGCGGAGGCCCCGTCGGGGTTCGTGTAGAAGCGCACGAGCACGTGCGGCAGGCCGAGCGTTCCGAACAGCAGCGCCACCAGCAGCGACACGGTGCGGTAGGCACTGGCCGGTTCGGTGCCGCCGAGCAGCCCGTCGCCGAGTTGGGCACCGAGCTCTGCCCCCGTCATGCCCTCGCGGGCGACGACGATCAGGAGGAACACGACCGGCACCGCGATGGCGGTGAGCTTGAGCCAGAACTGGAACGCCTGCACGAAGGTGATCGAGCGCATTCCGCCCGTCACCACAACGAGGCAGACGACGGCGGCAACCGCGACGGCGCCCACCCAGGCGGGCAGGCCGGTGCTGATGCTGACGGTGAGGGCCGCGCCGTGCAGCTGCGGCACGATGTAGAGGCAGCCGACGACGATCACGAGCAGGCTGGTGACGCGGCGTGCGGATGCCGACTCCACCCGCGCCCCGACGAAATCCGGCACCGTGTACGCGCCGGAGCGGCGGAGCGGCGCGGCGACGAACAGCAGGAGCATGAGGTAGCCCGCGGTGTAGCCGATCGGAAACCACAGCGCGTCCTGGCCGCTGAGCAGGATGAGCCCGGCGATGCCGAGGAACGACGCGGCGGAGAGGTACTCGCCGCCGATGGCCGACGCGTTCCACCAGGGCCGCACCGTGCGGGACGCCACGAAGAAGTCGCTCGTGGTGCGGGAGATGCGCAGGCCGTAGAAGCCGATGAACGCGGTGGCCAGCACGACGGTGGACACCGCGATGTAGCCGACGGCCTGGTTCACGGGCCCTCCTCGGCGAGGGCGGTGTAGCGCGCCTCGTTGCGGCCGGCCGCCCAGACGTAGAGCCAGGCGCTCAGCCCGATCATCGGATAGACGCCGAAGGCGAGCAGCAGCCAGGCGACGGGAACGCCGAACCAGCGCTCCGCCTCGAGCTCCGGGGTGAGCCGCAGCACGAGCGCGAACGCCGCCAGCGAGACCAGGAACCCGAAGGCGACCACGAGCGCCAGCCGCAGCTGGGAGCGGATCAGCGAGCGCACGTACACCTCGGCGACCTGCGAGGGCGCGTCGGCGCCGCTGCCCGCTGCGGGGTCGCCGCGGATGCCGGCCGGGCCCGTGCCGGGGGCCGCGCGCGATCCAGGCGCCGTCACCCGCACCCGCTGCGGGCGCTGGTCGGTGGCCGGCGCGCTGCCGGGGACGGGGCCGTCCGGGACGGGGCTGCCCGAGACGTGGCTGCCCGGGACGGCGCTCACGGGGCGCTCACGGCGCGCTCGGCTTCACCCTGTTGGCCTCGAGGCGCTCGCGCAGCCGCGGCAGGTGCCGCCGGCTCACCGGGATCTCGGCGCCGCCGACGGTGACGGCCGGGCTGCTCTGCCCGAGCTTCAGCCTGGTCACGTGCGCCATGGCGACGAGGTAGCCGCGGTGGATGCGGATGAAGCCGGCATCCGCCCACTGCACCTCCAGATCGGCCAGCGGCACGCGCACCAGGTAGCTGGCCTCCTCGGTGTGCAGCCGGGCGTAGTCCCCCTGCGCCTGCACGAAGCGCACCTCGGCGCGGTCGATCATGCGGGTGACCCCGCCGAGGGTGACCGCGATCATCTCCGGCCGCTCGACCGGGGCGCTGGCCTGGCCGCCGTGGCTGCCGGCCAACGTGTCGACGATGCGGCTGACGGCGCGCACGAGTCGGTCGGAGCGCACGGGCTTCAGCAGGTAGTCGACGGCGGCCAGCTCGAACGCCTTGAGCGCGTGGTCCTCGTCGGCGGTGACGAACACGACGGGCGGGGCCTTCGGCAGCTGGGCGAGCGAGCGGGCGACATCGAGGCCGCTGAGGCCGGGCATGTGGATATCGAGGAAGATGCCGTCGACCTGCTCCTGCTCGAGCAGCCGGAGCACGCCCGCCCCGCTGGAGGCGCGGTGGACGGCCCCGATGCGCGCGTCCTTGCCGAGCAGGAAGGCGAGCTCTTCGAGGGCCGGCAGCTCGTCATCGGCGATGAGCACGGAGATCATCGCCCCAGTCTCGCATCTCCCGCGCGGCTCGCCGCGTCGTGCCCGGGCTGGGACTTGGGCACCCGCATGGTGATGAGCGTGCCGGCCCCGACCGCCGTCTCGATCACGAGGCCGAACTCGTCGCCGTAGACCTGGCGCAGCCGCTGGTCCACGTTGCGCAGCCCGACGTGCTCGCCGTCGTTCTGCCCGGCGAGCACGGTGCGCAGCCGCTCCGGGTCGATGCCGACGCCGTCGTCCTCGATGGTGATCTCGGCGACGGCGCCGAGGTCGCGCCCGAGGATGCTGATCTGGCCCCCCTGCTCGGTGCCCTCGAGCCCGTGCCGCACCGAGTTCTCGACCAGCGGCTGCAGGCTGAGGAACGGGATGACGGTGCTGAGCACCTCCGGCGCGATCTGCAGCGACACCCGCAGGCGTTCGCCGAAGCGGGCCTGCTCCAGCGTCAGGTAGCGGTGGATGCTGCCGAGCTCCTCGGCGATCGTGGTGAAGTCGCCGTGCCGACGGAAGGAGTACCGGGTGTAGTCGGCGAACTCCAGCACGAGCTCGCGGGCGCGGGCCGGGTCGGTGTTGATGAAGCTGGCAATGGCGTTCAGCGAGTTGTAGATGAAGTGCGGGCTGATCTGGGCGCGGAGGGCCCGCACCTCCGCCTCGACGAGCAGCCGACGCGAGCGGTCCAGCTCGGCCAGCTCGACCTGGGCGGCCACCCAATCGGCCACCTCGTTGGTGGCGCGCACCAGCCCGGGCCGGGCGCGCGGGGTGAAGGCCGCGACGACGCCGAGGATGCGGGTGCCGGCCCGGATCGGCGCGACGACGGCGTCCAGCGCCGCCGTGCCGTGCCGGCCGCCCACCGCGCCCGCGGTGCCGCGCTCCGCCCGCAGCACGCGGGTCTGCCCGCTGGCGAAGACCTCGGCGGCGAGGCGCATCACCTCGACGTGCGGGTGCTCGCGGGCCGCGGAATCGAGGCCCGGCACGCTGGCGTCGATCGTGGCGATCGACCCCGTGGCCACGCCGACTCCCTCCGAGCTCGCACCCGCCCAGGCCACGACGGAGTGCGCATCGGTGAGCGCCAGCGCCTCGGCGCCGAGCAGCGTGCGCAGGTGTCTGGCGGCCTTGCCCGCCCCGGCCGGCTCGAGCCCGTTGCGCAGGTGCTTCCCGGCGAGGGAGGCCAGGTGCAGCGTGGTGAAGGTGGCCCGCTCGGCGTCGGTGGCCAGGTCCCGGCCGCCGCGCAGCAGCCGGAAGCCGATGAACAGGACGCCGAGCACGACGAGCGTCACGACGCCGGCGGCGGCAACGGTGAGCGACAACGACTCAGGCATCTGCCCAGAGTAGGCGACGGGCGGCCGCGGCATCCGTTCGGCGCAGCGGGGCGACCGCTCGGCGCTGCGTGCGGGCCGGGGCGGATGCCGGGCGCACCCGCTTTGGCAGAGTGATCGGACCGCGCGCGCACCGATGCCGCCGGTCGACATCCAGTTGAGGAGAAGCGCCATGGGCAACGACGCCCTGCACACCGCCGAGGCGACGGGCACCGATGCCGTCGACTTCGCCGCGATTCAAGAGACACCTCGATTCCAGAAGCTGCGCAGCAGGCACCGCCGCTTCGTGTTCCCCGTCCTGATCGCTTGCCTGGCCTGGTACCTGGCCTATGTGCTGCTCGCGGCATATGCGCCAGCGCTCATGGCGACGCCGGTCTTCGGCAGCGTCAACGTCGGCCTGCTGCTCGGCCTGGCCCAGATCGTCACGACCTTCGCCGTGACCACCTGGTACGTCACCTTCGCCAACCGCGAGCTCGACCCCATCGCCAGCGAGATCCGCGACGAGGCCGAGGCGGCCATCGCGGCGTCGGCCGCGGCGCCCCGCCACGCGGCATCCGCCCCGACCGCCGAGGAGTCCCTGTGAACCTGCACCTCATGAACCTGCACCTCGAGACCGGCTCGCACCCCGGCGACCCCGTCATCAACATCCTGATCTTCGCGGCCTTCGTCGCCATCACCATGATCATCGTGTTCCGCGCCAGCCGGAACAACAAGACGGCCGCCGACTACTACGCGGCCGGGCGCTCCTTCACCGGCGGCCAGAACGGCGCGGCCATCGCCGGCGACTACCTCTCGGCCGCGTCCTTCCTCGGCATCGTCGGCGCCATCGCCATGACCGGCTACGACGGCTTCCTCTACTCGATAGGCTTCCTCGTGGCCTGGCTCGTCGCCCTGCTGCTCGTCGCCGAACTGCTGCGCAACACCGGCAAGTTCACGATGGCGGACGTGCTCTCCTTCCGGCTCAAGCAGCGCCCGGTGCGCATCGCCGCCGCCATTACCACCCTCGTCGTCTGCTTCTTCTACCTGCTCGCCCAGATGGCCGGCGCCGGCGGCCTGGTGTCGCTGCTGCTCGGCATCGACGACGCCGTCGGGCAGTCGATTGTCATCACCGTCGTCGGCGCGCTGATGATCGTCTACGTGCTCGTCGGCGGCATGAAGGGCACCACCTGGGTCCAGATCATCAAGGCGTTCCTGCTCATCGCCGGCGCCGCCGTGATGACCATCTGGGTGCTCGCCCTCAACGGCTTCAACCTCTCCACCCTGCTCGACAGCGCGGTGGCGACGGCCGGCAACCCGGCGATCCTCGAGCCGGGCCTCAAGTACGGCGTCAGCGACATCGCCAAGGTCGACTTCATGTCGCTCGGCCTCGCCCTGGTGCTCGGCACCGCGGCGCTGCCGCACGTGCTGATGCGCTTTTACACGGTGCCCACCGCCAAGGAGGCCCGCAAGTCGGTCGTCTGGGCGATCTGGCTGATCGGCATCTTCTACCTGTTCACGCTCGTGCTCGGCTACGGCGCCGCCGCCCTCATCGGCGCGGATGTCATCGCAGCCGCACCGGGCGGGGCGAACTCGGCCGCGCCACTGCTGGCCTTCGAGCTCGGCGGCCCGCTGCTGCTCGGCCTGATCTCGGCGATCGCGTTCGCGACGATCCTCGCGGTCGTCGCCGGCCTCACCATCACGGCGGCCGCCTCCTTCGCCCACGACATCTACGCCAGCGTCGTCAAGAAGGGCAACCCGGCCCCCGGCTCCGAGATGAAGGTCGCCCGGCGCACCGTCGTCATCATCGGCGTCGTCGCCATCGTCGGCGGCATCGGCGCGAACGGGCAGAACATCGCCTTCCTCGTCGCCCTGGCCTTCGCCGTCGCGGCATCCGCCAACCTGCCCACGATCGTCTACTCGCTGTTCTGGAAGCGCTTCACCACGCAGGGCGCGCTCTGGAGCATGTACGGCGGGCTCATCTCGGCGATCGTGCTGATCGCCCTCTCGCCGGTCGTGTCCGGCTCGGAGTCGGCCATGATCAAGGGCGCCGACTTCGCGGTCTTCCCGCTGGCCAACCCCGGCATCGTCTCGATTCCGCTGGCGTTCCTGCTCGGCTGGCTCGGCACGGTGCTCGACAAGAAGACAGAGGACCCGGCCAAGCAGAGCGAGATGGAGGTGCGCTCGCTCACCGGCATCGGTGCAGAGAAGGCGAGCAGCCACTAAGGCGCCAGGCGCTCCGGGGGCGCCGTCGGCCGCGAGTCCAGACTCGCGGCGGGCGGCGCCCACTGCCATTCTTCGGCGCATTTCGGACTTCGCGCCCGAGCGGCGCCCGCTGCGCGCGACAGGGCCCGCCCCGCGCGATAACGTCGTCGAGTGAGCAACGCACCCACCCAGAACCGCAGCTACGGCCAGGTCTCCATCGCGCTGCAATTCCTCGCGATGGGCACCATCTGGGGCGCCAGCTTCCTGTTCATGAAGGTCGCCCTCGACGGGGTCAGCTTCGGCCAGATCGCGTGGTCGCGGCTGGTGCTCGGCGGACTCACCCTCGGCCTCATCGTGCTCGCCACCCGGCCGCGGGTCGCCGGCGGGCCCGTGCTGCCGCGGGAGAAGATCGTCTGGCTGCACTTCACCGTCATCGCGATCACCGGCTGCGTCGTGCCGCACCTGCTCTTCGCCTGGGCTGAGCAGTACGTCTCCTCCAGCCTGGCCAGCATCTACAACGCGGTCACGCCGATCATGACGGCCGTGATGGCGACCCTCGCGTTCCGGGTGGAGAAGCTCGACCGCGGGCAGGTCACCGGCATCGCGGTCGGGGTGCTGGGAGTGATCGTGATCATCGCCCCCTGGCAGTACACCGCGCTGACCGGCTCGCTCTGGGGCCAGCTCGCCTGCATCGGCGCGGCCACCTGTTACGGCTTCACCTTCGGCTACACCCGCAAGTTCCTCAGCCAGCGGCCGATCGCCGGCGCCACCTTCGCGTTCCTGAACATCGGCATCGGCGGCGTGATCATGCTCCTGCTCACGCCGGTGATCGCCTGGCACCCGGTCGCCCTGACCTGGCCGATCGTGCTCAGCCTGCTCGCCCTCGGCGCCCTCGGCACCGGCCTCGCCTACATCTGGAACATCAACGTGCTGCGCGCCTGGGGGCCGACGAACGCGTCGACGGTCACCTACGTCACCCCGGTCGTCGGCGTGCTGCTCGGCGTGCTCATCCTGGGCGAGCGCTTCGGCTGGCACGAGCCGCTCGGCGCCGCCTGCGTGCTGCTCGGCATCCTGCTCGCCCAGCGCCGGCTGCGCTTCGGCCCGCGCCTCGCCACCGCCTGACGCGGCGCCCCGCTGCAACATCGGCGTGGGCCGGATGCCGCGGGCGATAGGGTCGATGCATGGCAGCAGACGAGCGCGAGGCGCGCGAAGAACTCAACGGCATCCGCATGAGCATCGACAACATCGACGCCGCGCTCATCCACATGCTCGCCGAGCGCTTCAAGTACACCCAGCGCGTCGGCCGCCTCAAGGCCGACCACGGGCTGCCGCCCACCGACCCCGACCGTGAGCGCCGCCAGATCGCGCGGCTGCGCGCCCTCGCCGAGGAGTCGCACCTCGACCCCGCCTTCGCCGAGAAATGGTTCAACTTCGTCGTCGCCGAGGTGATCCAGCACCACGAGGAGATCGCCGGCTCGAACGGCTCCGCCGACACCGAATGACGCAACCCGGCGGCTGGAACCCGAGCGAGCTCCCCGCGCAGCGGGGCAAGACCATCGTCGTGACCGGCGCCAACGCCGGGCTCGGCTTCTGGGCCAGCGAGCAGCTCGCCCGGGCCGGCGCGCACGTGGTGCTGGCCTGCCGCGACGAGGGCCGGGCGGATGCCGCGCTCCGCGCGATCCGCGCCCGGGTCTCCGGCGCCTCGGTCAGCACGCTTGCCCTCGACGTGGCCTCGCTCGACTCGGTGGCCGCGGCATCCGCCCGACTGCTCGAGGTGGAGCGCATCGACGGCCTCGTGCTCAACGCCGGAATCGTGCACCCGCCGCGCACCCGGCAGTTCAGCGCGGACGGCCTCGAGCTCGTCGTCGCGACGAACTACCTCGGCCACTTCGCGCTGACCGCGCAGCTGCTGCCCGCGCTCCAGCGCACGCCGGGCGCGCGCGTGGTCGCGCTCGGCTCGATGATCTCGCGGCTGATGGACTCCACGCTGGAGGACCTGCAGCTGGCCGGCGGCTACAACTCGTGGCGCGCCTACGCGCAGTCCAAGATCGCGATGCAGGTGTTCGGCTTCGAGCTCGACCGGCGGCTCGGCGCCGCGGCCCGCGCCGCCGGCATCGGGGATGGCGCCCGGGCCAGCGCGCTCGTCGCGCACCCCGGCTACTCGATCGGCGGGCGCACCCCACGCGTGCCCGGCGTCAACGAGCCGAGCGCGCTCAAGCGCTTCGTGGACAACCTGCAGGCGCCGATCACGCAGGGCAAGAACCGGGGCGCGTGGCCGATCGTGCGCGCCATCGCCGACCCGGCCGCCCGCGGCGGCCAGTACTGGGGCCCACGCTTCCTGAACAAGGGCGCACCCGTGCTGCAGGCGCCGAGCAAGACGAGCACCGACCGCGCCATCGCCGAGCGCGTCTGGCGCGAGTCCGAGCAGCTCACCGGCGTCGACTTCACGCTGTAGCGCCGGCCAGTGCTCAGCGGGCGTCGGAGGCGTTGGCAAGCCCGGCCGCCGATCGACTACGCGAAAAGTGCGCCACGCGGCGGGCGGTGGCGCATTTTTCGCGTAGTCGATGCGTCGAGGGCGGACGGATAGCCGGCCAGGGGCCGCGGGGCGCGCCCCGGCAGCGGAGGCAGGTGACCCCTCGAGCGTGTACACGACGTCAAGGGGGAGGAACAGTTAGGCCGTCGGCAGTGCGACGACGACGTCGATCTCGACCAGGATGTTGGCGAGGTCGCTGCCGACGGTGGTGCGCACGGGGTACGGCTCGCTGAAGAAGCCGGCGTACGCCACGTTGTACTCGGCGAAGTCGCGGTGCAGGTGCTGCAGGTGCGCGGTGGTCTTGACGACGTCGTCCATCGTGGCGCCGACCTCGTTCAGCACGGCCTGGATGTTGCGCAGCACCTGTGCGGTCTGCTCGGCGACGCCGCCGGGCACGACCTCGCCGGTGGCCGGGTCCTGCGGGCCGAAGCCGGCGGTGAACAGGAAGCCGTTGGCGACGACACCGTGGCTGTAGGGCCCGGCGGGCTTCGGGGCGTTCGGGATGGTGATGGCCTGCTTGGTCATGGGGATTCCTTGCTGTGAGTTGAGTGCGTACCAGTATGAGAGCGGATGCCGTCGCACTCGGCATCCGGCCGGGACTAGCCCAGTTGCGCGCTGATGCGAGCGGTCGTGTCGAGCAGGTCGGGCAGGTGGTGCCGGAGCGCGTCCAGGTCATTGACGACCTTGATGGAGCTGATGGAGAGGGCGCCGAGAACGGTGCCGGTGGAGTTGGCGATGGGGGCGGCGATGCAGTTCATGAAGTCCTCGAACTCGCTGTCGTCGACGCCCCACCCGCGGCCGGAGATCGTGGCGAGATCGGCGTCGAGGCTGGCGCGGGAGGTGTGCGTGGTGCGGGTGAACGCCGTCCACTCGGTGCCGGCCAGCAGCTCGTCGCGGCGTTGGCTCGGCAGCTGCGCCAGGATCACCTTGCCGACCCCGGTGGCCTGCGGCAGCACCGGAAGGCCGATCCGCGAGTACATGCGCACACTGGAATCGCCTTCGACCTTGTCGATGTACACGACGCTGCGCTCCAGCAGCTGGGCCAGGTGCACGGTCGTGCCGACGCGGCGCTGCAGGGCCCGCAGCTCCTCGTGGGCGACGCGGCGCAGGTCGAAGTTGTCGAGCGCCTGCTGCGCGATCGCGATGATGCGGGTGCCGATGGCGTACTGCCCGTCGGCCCGGTGCATCACGAAACCGGCGCGCTCGAGCGTCTGCAGCTGGCGGAACACGGTCGTGCGGTGCACCTCGAAGTGGGTGGCGACCTCGTTCAGGCTGCGCGGGCTGGCGGCGAGCAACTCGATGATCTCGGTCGCACGGTGGATTGTCTGTGACACGGCGATCTCCCCTAGAGTGAACTCACTAGCCATTCTTGCACAGGGTGTTGCAACATGTGCACACCGTGTCGGCGTGGATGGACAGGAAATGACCGGCCGAGCGCCGAGAAACCGAGGAATGGTGCCCGACTGGATCCTGCGCGGCGGCGAGGTGATCGACGGACTCGGCGGTGCGCGCTTCCGCGCCGACGTGCACATCAGCGCCGGCCGGATCAGTGCGATCGTGCCTGTCGAATCGGCCTCGTGGGTTGAGCCCGTCGAAACCCCGGCCCGCATCCTCGACATCACGGGGCTGATCGTCGCCCCGGGCTTCATCCGCCACGACCGGCTCGCCGCCCGCCTGCA
>NZ_MPZN01000036.1 GCF_002936985.1 Microterricola pindariensis
GCAACCGGCGTGGCCACCGGGGCCGGAGCCGCTGCCGGAGCCGCGGCGGGGGCCTGCGCCGGGGGCGCCTTCGGGGCGGCGGGGGTGCGCGGCTGTGTGACCAGCTCGGGCGCGACCAGCTCAGGTTCTGCGCGGGCGGGCGCCGGGGCGGCCGGAGCCTGCTTCTGCGCGGTGACCGTGCCGACGGACTCGGCCCGGCCGCGCCCGGAGGTGATGGCGCCGCCCGCCGCGCCGCCGATGGTGCCGCTGACCACGGAGCTCAGCAGATCGCGCACGCCGACGCCCATGGTGGACTTCAGCACGGCGTCGACCTCGCTGAAGCCGCTCGCCACGTTCTTGGAGAGCTGCGATGCGCCGTCGTTGGAGATGACGGTGAGCTGGTCGATATTGCCCATCGGGGCGGCCAGCTCGTGGGCGATCAGCGGCAGCGACTCGATCATGCGCAGCTGGATCAGCGCGTCGGACTGCTGGGCGAGGGCCTCAGCCGACAGGCGCGTGGCCTCGGCCTCTGCCTTACCGCGCGCCAGGATGGACCCGGCCTCCGCCTCGCCCTCCGCGCGCACGGCCTCGGCCGCGGCTACACGAGAATCGCGCGAGGAGTTGGCGGATGCGACGGTGGCAGCGGCCTCCGCCTCGGCGGTCACGCGGATCCGGTAGCTCTCGGCATCCGCCACCGCGTTCACCTCGGACTCCAGCTCGGCCTTCTTCAGCTGGGCGCGCTTCTGCGCGGTGAGCTCCTGTTGCTGAATGATGTTCTGCTGCGCGGTGGCCTCGGCCAGCGGGCGGGCCGCCTCGGACTCGGCGGCGGCGCGGTCGGTGTCGAGCTTGAGTGCGGCGCGGCGCAGGGCCAGCGTGGCCTCGGCCTCGGCAACGGCCTGCTCGGCGGCGATGGCGGCCTGGCGGGCCTCCCGCTGCGAGGCGGCCTCGGCCACCTCGGCGGCGGCGCGCACCTTGGCTTGCTCGGCGCGACCGATGTCGTTGATGTAGTTGTTGTCGTCGGTGATGCCCTTGATCTCGAAGGAGTCGACGTCGAGGCCCTGGTTGGCCAGCGACTCGCGGGCGGTCGAGAGCACCGTCGCGCCCAGCTCGTCGCGGCGCTGGATGATCGTCATCACGTCGGTGGCGCCGATCGAGGCGCGCAGCGAGCCGGAGAGCACCTCCTGCGCGAAGGAGTCGATGTTCTTGTCCTGACCGAGGAAGCGCTGGGCGGCGGCCAAGATCGAGGCGTGCTCCTCGCCGACCTTGACGATCGCGACGGCGTCGACGGTGATCGTGACACCGTTGCGGTCCTGGGCGAGGGCCGTCACCTCGATGGCGCGCGAGCGCAGCTCGAGCTTGTGCACCTTCTGGAAGAACGGCGTGATGAAGACGCCCTGACCGACGACGATGCGCTGGCCGGATGTCTCGCGCGCCTGCCCGTCGACGATGGTCTTCTTCGAGCGCTTACCCGTGATGATCAGGGCTTCGTCTGGGCCGGCATTCTTGTACAGGGTCTTGCTGTAGATGAGGGCGACGATCAGCACGAAGACGACGGCGCCGATGATGCCCGGAATGGGGCCAAACCAGAAGTCGAACACAAGGGTCCTTTCGGTGGGAGAGGGCCGGGACGACGGGCGAGCGTGGCCCCCGGCACGTTCCCTCGCATCCTTTCAGCAAAAGCCCCCACGCGCGAGCTGCCCAGAGGGGCTGTCGCTCGCGCGGCCGACGTGACAGCCTTGATGGAGGGGGGCGTGATTCGGGGGAGGAGGTGGCGAAATGAGCGAGCGAATAGTGGCGATCGAACGCTGGTGGCCTCTGTTGGACGCGGACGGCAAGCATGAGATCCAGAGCGACCTCGATGCCGCGCTGGGTGCCAGGACGAGGGCCCAGATCGGTGAGATCATCGGGCAGGAGATCGCGGAAGTGGAGTGGCTGTTGACCGCGGCCGAGAAAGACTTCATCAGAACACAGGGCGAGCCGGTCGACTGAGGCGCCCGTTGGTGTGGCTCGCCTTTTCGGGTGGCAAGGCCCATGCTGTATTCATGGGATCCCTGGTGTACGGTGCGGGAACGAAATACGAGATGGACGATCGCACGCTCGCCCACGTCAAGATTGCCGCGGGCGGCAAGCTCCGCCGGCAGGAGTCGTTCTACCTGAGTTGGGTGATTCCGCCGTCGGCCGGCTCGGGCCGCGTCAGCATCTGGCTGTCGCCGGCGATCCCGCTGCAGTTCCACTTCTCCACCCCGACGGCTCCGCAGCTGAATCGCGTCTGGGTGAAGGCACTGGAGATGACGGCGATGAGCGACCGGGGCATGGTGGTGCTGCCCGAGAACGAGGCCGACGACTACATCCGCGACCACCCGCCGACCTTGCTGACCCCCTGAGCCGGGGCTTTGCGGCGCGGCGGGAGCGCCTAGATCGACTCCGGGCGCCGGCGGGCGTTGAGATAGCCCTCCGCGTCTTCCTCGTCGAGCACGAACATCCCCCCATCTCCCGTCGCCGTCAGCTCCATGGCCCGCAGCCACGAGGGATTGAGTGTCGCGGTGCGGCTGCCCAAGTAGTGGAACTGCAGGGCGATCGATGGCGCGAGCCAGAGGCTCACCCTCTGCTCCGGCGTGCCATCTGACTGCCGCCAACTCAGGTAGAAGGCCTCCTGCCGACGCAGCTTCGCCCCGACCGCCTCCTGGACATGGGCCAGCGCGCGGTCATCGAACTCGTAGCTCTCGCCGGCTCCGTAGATGATCTCGCCCACCCGCCCAGCATGAACCTTGCGGCGGCCGATATCCAGCACATGAGGAAAAATCGCGTCGACAGGAGCGCGGCCCCCGGGGGCAGGGGCGGGCCCGTCGTGCTGGGCGGCTCAGTCGTCGATAGTGTCGCGCAGGCGCGGGGCGTTGGAGATGTCGTGCGCCACGCGGCGAGCCTCGACGAGTGAGAAGTCGAGCCCGGCGCTGCTGAAACGCTCCACCAGCTCGGCTTCAACGACCGCCTCGGGGCGACCGGTGAGATCGGCGCTGGTCTGGGCGATGATGCTCGCCACCTGCTCGGCCTCCGTCGGGGAATCCGGGTTGGCTGCGGCGAAACCCGGGGCAGGCGTCACGGCTGCTGCGGCTGGATCGGACACGATACTCAACTCCTCGCACTGTGCGTGTTTCGCGACTTCTACGCTAGGCGAGTCGGCGGAGATTGGATAGGGTCCTGCCGAATTCCGGCGCGAGCCGATTTCGGCCGGAATCCTCGAATTTTCGTAGTTTCCTCCAATCCACAGCCTGTGGACAACCCTGTGGAATTGGGTACGAAAACCCGGGAACTGCGAGGCGCTGCATGTGGAATGGGTTGTGGAGAAGGAGTTTGAACAGGGTGTGAGTGATTCGTCTCAGCTCGCGCGATCATCGAGAGATTCAGCTGAGATTCACCTGTGTGTTATCGAAATTTCATTCGGATTTCGGCGCACATCCTCGCGTCGAGTGGCGCGAACGTGGTCCCGCCGATTCGCGAGCGCGCGCTGCAGCATGGCCTCTGTGACGACGAGGCGCCAGCGGCGTGATCGCGGCATCGTCCAGCGCGGCCGGAGCCGTGTTCGCGGTGCGGTTGCCGGGGGCCGGCGATCCGGCCGCCCCGGCTCGCGCCTAGTCCTTGCCCTTGCCGGCCACGGACACGCCCATGGCGAAGGCGACCAGTGCCGCCACCCCGACGACGACCCACGGGCGGTCCCGCATCTGACGGCGCAGGAACCCGGCTGTGTCGTCGATCACGTCGTTGCCGCCCGCGCCTCCGACGGTCTTCCTGACCTGGTTGTACACGTCGTCGGCCTTGCGCTTGGCGCTGTCGGCCAGGTCGTCGGCCTTGCGCTTGGCGGTGTCGGCCAGGTCGTCGGCCTTGTCCTTGGCGGTGCCGGCCAGATCGCCGGCCTTGTCCTTGGCGGCGTTCACGGCGTCCTCGGCCTTGTCCGAGGCCTTGTCAACCGAGTCGGAGAGGGCATTGCTGAAGTCATCGCTTGGCGAACTCATGGTTCCTCCTTGTGGGTCCGATGCCCGCGTCGGTCGAAACGGCCATGCGAAACACGCTAACCCCGATCTGCGGATTCCGGCAGGGGGTTTCTGGCCCGGGGGTCACGGCAGTGGCGCGAGATCCAGCTCTTGAAACGACTCAACCTCGGGGACCCAGCGCGTCGCGACGAAGGCGGTGTGGGCGGGGTGGGCGTTGTAGGCGGCGTAGGCGGGCTCGTCGGCGAAGTCCATCGAGAACTGGAAGCGATGCGGGCTGGCCGGGCTCAGCTGCCGGGAGACCCGGAACCCGCTGACGCCGGGAATCGCGGCCAGGGTCGTGGCGGCGTCCGCGAGGAATGCGCGTTCCTCGGCGGACCCGGCGGGGTGGCGCAGGGCAAAGCTCACGGTGTGTTGGATCACAGCGTTCTCGTCTCCTCTGGTGTCGGCGCGGGCGTCCGCGCGCAGCTCGAGACTAGCGCGCGCTCGGCTGGTGGGGCCGGAGCGGGCCGGTGGCCTGGGGTAGCTGGCCTGGGATCGCGGGCAGGGCTCAGCCCAGGCCGGAAAGGCCGCTGCCGATCAGCATGGCGCCGAGCACCAACAGCACGATCGCCAAGACGGCGGCGTTGTTGCGCACCAGCCAGCTGCGCGCCTCGGCCAGCGCCGGCGCGGTGCGCGCGCCGCCGATCGCCACGGTGAGCACCGGCGCCGCGACGCTCGCGCAGGCCAGCAGCACGAACACGGCGCCGGCGAGCACCATCTCGCCGGCGCCGAGGAAGGCCCCGCCGATGGTGAAGCCGGCCCCGGCGGCGAAGGCGATCTCCTTCGGGTTGACCGCAGTCAGCAGGAGCCCGAGGCGGAAGGCCGCGCCGGCCGTCATACCGTCGATCGACGTCATCCAGCCGGGCAGCTTCCCTTCCGCGTCGCCGCGCGGCCGCCCGCGCCACTTGAGCACCGCACCGACGAGGAGCGCGCCGCCGAGCAGCAGGCGCGCGATCGCCGCCGGAACCGTCGACCCGGCGGCGTCGTCGACGAGGTCGGAGGCCCAGGCGAAAACGGCGGTCAGCGCCACGAAGGCGAGCAGCCTGGCCGCGAGGAACGCGAGCCCTCCGCGCGCCCCGACCGGGGCCATCACGAGCAGCAGCGCCGCGATGACGGGGAGCGGGCTGAGGGCGACGCCCACCGCGAACGGGATGATGTCACCCAAGACTTCGTACATGGTCGCAGGCTACTGCCTGCCGGCCCGCCCATCCGTGAAGGACAGGGCCAGGCGCCGGCCGGATTCGCGCAGCCAGCGGGCCGGGTCCGCCATCGCGGCGCTCGGCGAGCCCGCAAGCTCGGTGAGCGAGAGGGCGCCGGTGAATTCGTTGCTCGGCGCCTCGATCGCGCCCGCGGCCAGGTGGGCGGGGATGCCGGCATCCGCCGCCAGCCCGGCCAGATAGGCGGGCACCTTGCCGGCGGCCGACTGGCTGTCGAAGCGCCCCTCGCCGGTGATGACGACGGATGCCGCGGCCACGGCATCGGGCAGCCGCATCGCCCGACCGACCGCCGCCGCGCCCGGCGTGATCGCCGCGCCCCAGTGCAGCAGCCCGAAACCGGTGCCGCCCGCCGCGCCCGCGCCCGGCACCTCGGCCTGGCCGGGCAGCAGCCGGGCCAGCCGGCGCAGGCCGGACTCAATGCCCTCGACCTGGTCGGGGTTCGCGCCCTTCTGCGGGCCGAACACGGCGGCCGCGCCGCGCGGCCCGAGCAGCGGGTTGTCGACGTCGGAGAGGATCTGCGCCCCGCCGGGCGGCAGCGGGCGCAGCGTGTCCAACCGGGCCCGCGCCAGCTGGCCGAGGCCGCGGTTGCCGAGCCGGATTGGCCGCCCGGTGGCATCCGTGAAGAAGGCGCCGAGCGCGGTGAGCACCCCGGCCCCGCCGTCGCTGGAGGAGCTGCCGCCGAGCGCCAGCAGCAGGCGGTGCACGCCATGGTCGAGGGCGGCCGCGATGGCCTGGCCGAAGCCGAGGGTGTGTGCGTCGAGCGGGCGCAGCGGGTCGAGCAGGGTGAGGCCGCTCGTGCTCGCGAGCTCGACCACCGCGGTGCCTCCGTTCTCACCCGGCAGCAGCAGCCACTCCGCCCGCACCGGCCGGTTGTCTGGCCCCTGCACGGAGATGGGCATGCGGATGCCGCCTGGCACCGCCATCGCGAAGGCGTCGAGCGTGCCCTCCCCGCCGTCGGCCATCGGCATCAGCTGCAGCTCGTCGCCCGGGCGCACGGAGGCCCAGCCATCGGCGAGGGCGCGCGCGGCCTCCGTGGCCGACAGGGTGCCCTTGAACGAGTCCGGCGCGATGACGACCCTCTCGGCGGTCACGGCATGCTCCTCATGCTCTGACCCTACTGGCCGCCGCGCGGGCGCCCGCCGCGCGCCCGCGGCTCGCCATCCTCCTCGGCGAGGGCGGCCTTCCACTCGCGGAAGCCGTCCTCGGTGCGGCCGCGGCGCCAGTAGCCAGAGATCGAGAGCTGATCGCGGGCCAGGCCGCGCTCCGTGCGCAGGTAGGGGCGCAGGCCGCGCATGACCTCCTCGGCCTCGCCGTGCACGAATGCGTGCACGCGGCCGTCCAGCCACTCCACGCCGCGCACCGCGGCCTCGAGCGCGCCCTCCGCGGTGTCGCCGTCGCGGTGCACGAAGGTGACCGTCGCGTTGGCGGGCAGCGGCAGCTCCGGCTCGTGGGCGGCCGACTCGACGAGCACCACCACCCGGGCCACGGCGCCCGGGGGGAGTGCCTCCAGTGCGGCGGAGACGGCCGGCACGGCCGACTCGTCGCCGACGAGCAGGTGCCAGTCCGCCTCCGGGTTCGGCCGGTAGGCGCCGCCCGGCCCGTTGGCGATCAGGGTGTCGCCGACCTCGGCCCGCGCCGCCCAGGGGCCTGCGATGCCGTCATCGCCGTGCACGACGAAGTCGATGGCCATCGTGCCGGCCTCGACGTCGGGGTACAGCGCCGTGTAGGTGCGGACGTCGGGCAGCAGCTCGGGGGCGACGGTGCCGCGCAGCGCGCGCACGTCGACCTGGTCGGCGTAGTGGACGCCGGGCTTCGGGAAGACGAGCTTGACGTAGCGGTCGGCGAAGGCGCTCTCCGCGAAGGCGGAGAGATCGGCGCTGTGCAGGTGCACGCGCCGGAGCGAGGGGGTGATCCACGACGTCCCGGTGACGGTGAAATGGGTGGTCGGCACTGTGGCTTCCTTCCAAGGGGTGTGCTCTCAATGTGGCACAGTTGCGGCGGCCGGGTGAACGGCGGGCCGGCCGGTGCGGGCCGCACGGCCCGCCACGCGGCAGCCGTGCTGGTAAACTCGATCATCTGTTCGACCGCATCTCAGGTCGAAGTGGTCACGTGCCCGCCCTCGTGCGGCCCGTGGTCCGAGGCTTGAAACCTCCGGCACCCCTCGTTCATCGAAGCCCGGAGGTTTCCCCTTGTATCGTTCTTCCTCGCCCGCGACCGCGCCCGTGCGCACGGTCGACGCCCAGCACGCGAAGCGCTGGTGGGCGCTGGCTGTGCTCTCGCTCACCCAGCTCGTCGTCGTGCTCGACGGCACCATCGTGAACATCGCCCTGCCGCAGGCGCAGCTGGAGCTCGGCCTCTCCGACGGCCAGCGCCAGTGGGTGGTCACCGCCTACGCCCTGGCGTTCGGCGCGCTCCTGCTGCTCGGCGGGCGCATCGCCGACTACTGGGGGCGCAAGCGCACGTTCATGGTCGGCATGCTCGGCTTCGGCGCGGCATCCGTCTTCGGCGGCGTCGCGCAGAGCGGCATGGAGCTGATCATCGCCCGCGGCCTGCAGGGCGCGTTCGCGGCCCTGCTCGCCCCGGCCGCCCTCGCGCTGCTGACCGTGACCTTCACCCACGGCAAGGAGCGCAACACCGCCTTCGCCGTGTTCGGGACCGTCGCCGGAACCGGCGCAGCGGTCGGCCTGCTGCTCGGCGGCGTGCTCACCGAGTTCGCCGACTGGCGCTGGTGCCTGCTCGTCAACGTCTTCTTCGTCGCCGCCGGGCTGGTCGGCGGGCTGCTCTTCGTCACCGAGTCCAAGGCGCCGGGGGAGAACCGCTACGACTGGGCCGGCGCGGTCACCGTGACCCTGGGCCTCGGCTCCCTCGTCTACGGCTTCACCCGGGCCGAGCACGGCTGGGCGCAGGTCGACACCATCGGCTTCCTCGCCCTCGGCGTGCTGCTGCTCGCCGCGTTCGTCGTCATCGAGGCGCGGGTGGCGCAGCCGCTGCTGCCGCTGCGCGTCGTGCTCCATCGCGTGCGCGGCGGGGCCTACCTGATCCAGGCGGTGATCGGCAGCGCCATGATCGGCGGCACCGTCTACCTCGCCTTCCACCTGCAGATCGTGCTCGGCTTCTCGCCACTCACCGCCGGGGTCGCCTCCCTGCCGATGACCGTCGTCATCATGTTCTGCGTGCCCTTCATCACCAAGCTGCTGCCCGTGATCGGCCCGCGCCCGATGATGATCGCCGGGCCGCTCATCGCCGCCGTCGGGCTGTTCTGGCTGAGCGGGATCACCCCGGACGGCAACTACTTCACGCAGGTGCTCCCCGGACTGGTGATCCTCGGCGTCGGCATGGCCAACCTCTTCGTGCCGGTGCAGAACCTCGCCCTGATCGGTGTGGCGCCGGAGGACGCCGGTGCGGCATCCGCCATGGCCAACTCCGCCAGCCAGATCGGCGGCTCGATCGGGCTCGCGGTGTTCACCGCCCTCTACTCCGCGACGGCCTCGGCCCAGGCGGAGCTGGACCCCACCGCGCCGCTCGCGGCCTTCACCGCCGGCTACTCGGTCGTGTTCGCCTCGGCCGCGGTCGCGATGCTCGCCGGCGCCGTGATCGCCGCCGTCTTCATCCGCGGGCGCAAGGAAGAGCTGATGCCGTTCGGCGAGGCATCCGCCGCCGTGCACGTCGGCTAGGAGCCAGCGCGGCCGGAGCCGCTAGTGCAGTGAGGCGTCCGGCTCGGTGGCGCGCCAGGAGTGGAACGGGACGACGAGGCCCGAGCGTGTGGGCGCGCACACGTAGGGCCCGGCCGTGACGGCGTCTGCCGCGTCGAACGGGGCCACGCGCACGAGCTGGAGGGCCTCGCCGGCCACCCCGGCCCTGATGGTGATGGCGTCAGCCGCCCAACTCGCCCGCACGACGACGCGGCGGCCGGCCCACGCCGGGACGGGGCCGCTGGACCAGTCCGAGCGGTGATCGGTCACGACGGCGCCGAGCTGGGGCACGCCGTCGACGAACTCGACGCCCGCCTTGATCCACCGCTCGCGCGAGGCCCGGATGAAGACCCCGGCCTGGTCGAACTGGGCCGAGAAGGCGGCCGTGAACTCCACCTCCACGGCGGTCCCGGGTCGGAACGGGGCGAGGAGGGCGTGTTCGTTCTCGTGCACGAAACCGTAGGAGGTGTGGCGCCAGGCGTCGCTCCCCTCCACCGCGGCGACGTGGAGGTCGCCGGCGATCACATCTGCGGAAACGGGCGGGTTCGTCCAACGTCCCGCCGACCAATCGATCTGTGACATGCGCAGAGTCTAGAGGGACTCGGCGCGGCCTCGGGCCCGGCGCGGCCTCGGGCCCGGCGCGGACTCAGGCCCGGCGCGGACTCAGAGCAGGCCGGTCTCCCGGGCGACGGAGACCGCTTTGGCGCGGCTCTCGACGTTGAGCTTGCTGAACAGGTGCACGAGGTGCGTCTTCACGGTCGCCTCGGTGACGAACAGCTCGCGGGCGATCTCGCGGTTGGAGGCCCCGGTGCCGAGCAGCCGCAGCACCTCCATCTCGCGCTCGGTGAGCCGGGGGCGGGGGTGCCGCATGCCGTCGACGACGCGCTTGGCCATCTCCGGGGCGAGCACCATGCCGCCGCGGGCGGCCTCCTTGAGCGAGGAGACGATGGTGGCCGGCGAGACGTCTTTGAGCAGGTAGCCGGCGGCCCCCGCCTCGATGGCGCGCAGGATCTCCACGTCGCGGTCGAAGGTGGTGAGGATGATGACGGCCGGCGCCGGCTGCTGGGCGCGCAGCGCCGCGGTGGTCTCGACGCCGTCGATGCCGTCGCCGAGCCGCAGGTCGCAGAGCACGACGTCGGGGTGCAGGTGCTCGGCCAGGGCGATGGCCTCCTCGCCGGATGCCGCCTCGCCGACGACCTGCACGTCGTCGCTGTTGTCGAACAGCGCGCGCAGGCCGGTGCGCACCACCGGGTGGTCATCGACCAGCAGAACCGTGATCGCCATCCCTAGCCCTCCGCCTTCAGGCCGCGCGCGAGCGGCACGTGGGCCGAGAGCGCTGCGCCCTCGCCCGGTGCGCTCTCCACGTCGAGCCCGCCGCCCAGCTCGCGGAGTCTGGCCCGCATCGAGTGCAGGCCGTAGCCGCCGCCCGCGGATGTGCCGGCCCCCGCGTCCCAGGAGCGGGCGTCGAAGCCTCGGCCGTCGTCGACGATGTCCAGGCGCACCGAGTCGCCGGCATCCGCCAGGTTCACCACCACGCGGCTGGCGTCGGCGTGCTGGCGCACATTGGCCAGCGCCGACTGCGCCGTGCGCAGCAGGGCGACCTCCACGGTGGTGGGCAGCGCGGGCAGGCCGTCGTCGACGCGCAGCTCCGTCACGATCCCGCTCTCCTCGGTGAGCCGGTCGAGCATGCGCCGGAGCGCCCCGGCCAGGGCGACCTCCTCGAGCTCGGACGGCGCCAGGGCGGCGACGATGCGGCGCACGTCGACGAGGTTGTCGCGGGCGATGGCGTCGATCTGGGCCAGCGTGCGCGGCATCCGCTCGCCCTGCCCGTTCTCGTTCTGTGCGCTCTCGAGGGCGCCCGTGGCCAGCAGGGAGATGGAGGAGAAGCCCTGGGCGATGGTGTCGTGGATGTCCCGAGAGATGCGGGTGCGCTCGGCCTTGGCGCCGGCGAGGCGCTGGGTCTGGGCGAGCTCCTCCTGCAGCGCGGCCATCTCCCGCTGCGCCTGCACGAGCGAGGCCACCAGGCGCTGGCGCTCGCGCAGGTCGTTGACCAGCTCGACATAGCCGCGGGAGATGCTGAGCGCGAAGGTGCCGCCGAGCAGCGGCCCGATGACGGTGGCGTAGTTGGTGCTGCCGAACTGCAGGATCGGCGCCACCGTCACCACCGCGAAGATCGCGACGGAGAACGGGATCGCCCAGCGCAGCCGCAGCACGTAGCCGGCGAGCAGCCAGAGCGGGAACGCCAGCCAGATGAACTCGGCGGATGCCGCGACGGCCCCCACCCAGATGAGGGCGAGCCCGGCCAGCCACCAGCCGCCCACGTGGCGGCCCTGCACGCGGCCGGCCAGCAGGATGCCGCCGGCGTACCAGCCGGCGAAGGCGAGTGCCCCGGTCAGCACCGGCGCGAGTGGCACGGCGTCGACGGCGGCCCGCGTCGCCGCCACGACGAGGAGCGCCGCCGTGATCAGGTGCAGGCCGATCTGCATCGAGCGGATGGTGGTGCTCAGGGCGCGCGGCGTGCGCTGCGCGTCCTGAGCACCCGCGCTACCGGGTGAGGACTGCGTCAGCGGAGTGCGTGCCATGCTCCGATTCTCCCCCGTTGGGTGCGTCAGCGGGGGCGTCGTCGCCACCGCGGCGTGCCTGCGGCGGGCGGGACGGCCACCAGATGCGATCGCCGACCAGGCTGAAGATCGCGGGAACGATCACGGTGCGCACCACCAGGGTGTCGACGATCACGCCGAGCCCGACGATCAGGCCGAGTTGGCCGAGCGTGACCAGAGGCAGCATGCCGAGGGCCGCGAAGACGCCGGCCAGCACGATGCCGGCACTGGTGATGACGCCGCCGGTGCGCCCAACGGCGCGCACCATGCCCTGCTTGGTGCCGTGCAGCGCCGCCTCGCTCCGGGCCCGGTGCACCAGGAAGATCGTGTAATCGATGCCCAGCGCGACGAGGAACAGGAAGGACAGCAGCGGAACCTGCAGGTCGAGCGCGTCCTGGCCGAACAGCACCCGGCTGAGCCAGGCTCCGAGGCCGATCGCGGCGACGGCGCTGAACACGTTGACGACGAGCAGCAGCAGTGGCGCGACGAGCGAGCGCAGCAGCAGGAGCAGCACGAGGAAGCTCACCGCGAGCACCAGCGGGGCGATCAGCAGGAGGTCCTGCACGTTGCCGGCGCGGGCGTCGAGGTCCTCGGCCACGGCTCCGCCGACGAGGGCGTCCGCCCCGTCGACGCCGTGCACGGCCGTGCGCAGGTCCTCGACGAGGGCGAGGCTCTCCGGCGTGCCAGGGCCGGGCTCGCCGGTGACCATCAGCTTGCCGAGCGTGCCGTCCTCAGACTCGCCGAGCGGGGTGACCCGCACAACGCCGGGGATGTCGGCGGCTGCGCGCACCTCGTCGATCGCCCCGCTGTTGGCGATCACGATCATCGGCTGCGACTCCCCGGCGGGGAAGTGCTCTGAAAGGGTCTCGAGGCCGGCGGCGGACTCGGAGGCGACCCGGAACTTCTCGGTCTGGTTCAGGCCGATCGAGGTGCCGAACAGGCCGGTGGCCATGATGGCCAGCAGGGCGCCGCCGGCGACGAGCGACACGACGGGGCGGGTGACGACGCGGGTGGCGACCGCGCCCCAGAAGCCCGGGCGGGTGCTGCCCGTGTCGGTGCTGCCCGTTCCCGCGGGGCTCTGCCCAGTGGTGGCTGCGCCGGGGCGCGGGACGAAGGGCCAGAACACGCGGCGTCCGCACACGGCGAGCAGCGGCGGCAGGGCGAAGAGCACGGCGGCGAGGGCGATCAGCAGGCCGACGGCCGAGGAGATGCCGAGGCCGCGGGTGCCGGGGATGACGGCGAAGACGAGGGTCAGCAGGGCCAGCACGACGGTGACGTTCGAGGCGAGGATGGCCGGGGCGGTTCCGCGCCAGGCCGCGGCGAGGGCGCGGCGGTGGTCGTCGGTCTTCAGCAGCTCCTCGCGGTAGCGCGAGATGAGCAGCAGGGCGTAGTTCGTGCCGGCGCCGAACACGAGCACGCTGATGATGCCGGCGTCGAACTCGAGGCCGAGCGCGGTGCCGACGGCGTTCGTGGCGAGGCTGGCGCCGCGGTCGGCGATCGCCACGACGGTGAGCGGGATCAGCCACAGCACGGGGGAGCGGTAGGTGAGGATCAGCAGCAGGGCGACGATGCCGATGGTCACGAGCAGCAGGGTGAAGTCGGCGCCCTCGAAGGAGGCGGCGATATCGGCGCCGAACGCCGAGCCGCCCGTCACCTGCGCGGTGATGCCGTCGATCGGGTTGTCGGCGAGCTCGGCCCGCAGCGCCTTCACGGTCTGGGCGGTCGCCGTGTTGTCCTCGCCGAGCGTGATCGAGGTCTGGATGACGGCCGCCTGGCCGTCCTCGCTCGTGAACGGGCGGGAGGCCTCGTGGCCGGTGACGGCGTCGATGCCGGGCACCTGCGCAGTCAGCGCCGCCATGTCGGCATCCGTCAGGGCGCCGCCGTCATCGCGGGTCGCGACGATCAGCACCGAGCCCTCGTCGCTGCCGGCGAACTGATCGGCCAGGGCCTTCACCTGGGCAGACTCGGAGTTCGCGGGCGACGCGGACACGCCCGCCGGGGCCTCGGCCCCGCTGAGCATCCCGAACAGGGCCACGATCGCGAGCAGGACGAGGGTGAGTGAGACCCACGCGCCGCGGCGGGACGTCAGGCGCTCGGGGAGAGAGGAACGGACACGCGAATCAGACATGCTTCCAGTGCACCAGCGCGCGCCTTTTCGCGAATCGCGCGGCCGGTTGAACTCCTCCTCAACCCTTTGGTTGAGACGGATGCCGGGTCGCCCGGCATCCGCCGCATCGACAAGCAAGAAAAACGCGCCAAAACTACCCGGTTTGGTCGCGTTTTCTTGCTTCTCGATTGCGCGAGCAGGCGAGGGCGGGGTGGGTCAGCGGCGGGCGGGTGTGCCGAGGTCCAGCGTGGCCAGCACGGTGCGGCCGGCGGGATGCGCGCGCGGGGCCATGTCGACGACGGCCAGCTGGCTCAACGTCAGCAGGTGGCCGGGCTCCACCCGGCGGTCCTGCTTGACGGTGACGTGCGGGCGGTAGCCCGGCCCGGTGAAGGCGGGCTCGTCCGGCTCGGTGGCGAAGGGGCGCACGGCGGCGCGCAGGGCGCGGTGCAGCGCGGTCAGCTCGGGGTTCTCCTCCAACACGGTGACCGGCACGTTGTGCCGCCGGCCGAACAGCTCGTCGGCCCCGGCGGTGGCGGTGATCGCCGGCTGCCCGACACAGGCCGCCCCGACCGCGCGGGCGATCTGCTCCGGCCCCGCCGTGGTGAGGAACGGAGGCAGCACGGTCACGTGCAGCGGCCAGCTGTGCACGGCGAAGCTCTCGCCCACCGTGAGCGGGGCAAGCGGCAGCACGATGACGAGGCGGGACATGCGCCGATTCTAGGCGTCAGGCCGCGCCGGATGACGGCTGAGTGCGGCCCCGAGCGCGGCGAGTTCCCCGGGTGAGAGCACAAGCCCGCCGGCATCCGCGGTCGAGGTGATCGTCGCCGGCTTGCTCGCGCCGCTCACGGGGATGAAGGTGGGGCTCTGCGCGAGCAACCATGCGATCACGAGTTGCTGCGGGTCGGCGCTGTGCTGCGCCGCGATCGCCGCGACCTCTGGCCGTGCGACGAAGAGGGGCCAATCCCGGACGATTCCCAGCGGGGAGTAGCCGAGGTAGGCGATGCCCGCGGCCTCGGCGGCGAGGAGGATCTCGCCCTGGGTTCCGTCGAGCGTGAACTTGTTCTCCACGGCGGCGATCGGCGCAACGGAGCGCGCCCGGTGCAGCTGCTCGAGGCTCACATTGGAGACGCCGATGTCTCGGACGAGTCCGCTGCGCTGCAGCTCGAGCATCGCGCCGACCGACTCCTCGATCGGAACCTCGGGATCTGGCCAATGCAGCAGGTAGAGGTCGATCACGCCGACTCCGAGGGCGGCAAGGCTCCCGCGGCAGTGGGAATGGATGCTCTCCGGGCGCCCGTCGATGGGGAAGGAGTCGCCTCTGCGGGAGTGGCCGCCCTTGGTGATCACTGCGACCGACCCCAGGACGCCGGCAGCCCGGAGCCGGTCACCCAACATGCGCTCGCCGGAGTGTGGTTCCCCGGCGGCCGAGTACGCCGCCGCGGTGTCGAAGGCCGTGATGCCGGCGTCGATCGCCGCGCCGAACGCCGCAGCCCGAGAGGCGGCGCTGTGCGAAGTGTCGAAGACGAGCCCGGCCGTTCCGAGCGCGATCGGCGACACGTCGACATCGCCGATGCGGCGCGGTGACCTCACCTGGCGGTCTCCGGCGCGTCGGTGATTGCCGGAACGGCACTGGCCACGGTGCTCTTTCGCACGAGGAGCGACGGCTTGAGGATGACGGTGCGGTGGGTGTGGCCCGGCAGGCCGCCGACCTCTTCGGCGAGGAGCTCCGCCGCGATCACGCCCATCTCGTGGCCGGGCTGCGCGATGGTGGTCACGGGAACGGCGCTCTCCGCTCCGTAGTGGTTGTTGTCGTAGCCCGTCACGGCGATGTCCTCCGGCACGCGGATGCCGGCCCCGACGAGCTGCTCGATGCAGCCGATGGCCAGCGAGTCCGCCGCGCAGACCACCCCGTCGGGCTGCCGGGCGGGCGGGCGGATCGCGAGCTCGTGGCCGAGGACCCGGCCGGCCCTGGTTGTCAGGCTGTGCGTCTCGAGCACCTCGAGGGCGACGCCCGGGGCCTCGTCGATCGCCCGGCGGACGCCATTCAGCCTGTCGGCCACCGCGTGCAGGGTGAGTGGCCCGCCGGCGAAGAGGAGTGTGGTCCTGCCGAGCTCAATCAGGTGCCGCGCCGCCAGGTAGCCTCCATGCTCCTCGTCGACGATCACCCCGCAGGAGGCGTCATCCTCCCCGGGCCAGTTGACGAACACGACCGGGCGCCCGTGGCTGCGCACGCGCGCCGCACCGTCTTGCTCGCCGTCCAGCGGGGCCAGGATGATGCCGCGCACGCGTGTCTCGTCGAAGAGCTCGAGGTAGTCGTCCTGCTTCTGTGCGTTGACGTCGCTGTTGGCGAGCAGGAGCTTGTGCGCGGACTCGGCGGCTGCGGACTCGACGCCGCGGGCGATGTCGACGAAGAAGGAGTTGCCGATGTCGACGAGCACGACCCCGATCGTGTTGCCCGTGCCCTTGGCGAGAGTGCGCGCGGCGTCGTTGGGCACGAACGCCAGATCGGCGACGGCCTGAGCCACCTTCTCCCGGGTTGCCTCGCTCAGCAGCTGAGGGCGGTTGAAGAAGTTGGACACGGTGCCGTGCGAGACCCCGGCGCGCAGCGCGACGTCCATCATCCGGGAATCGCCCGTTTGAGTGCCCCGCGCTTTTGATACTGACGTCATCGTCCACTCCCGACCGGCATTGGTGCCGGTGCCCTCCGCCGCTCACGGCATTGAATCGTTACATCGCTCAGCTTGCAAATCGAGTCTAGTGGACATATCGTCGTCAGTTGATGCGCATCAATTGACGCGCATCAACTGCACCGGGCCCACATCGGCGCCTGCATTCAAGGAGGAATTGCAATGTCACGACAGATGAGTCGGAACGCCGCTCTGGCGCCGATCTTGGCGGGCGCGGGCGCTCTTGCCCTGGTACTCACCGGCTGCGCCGGCGGCACGGGCAACGCGGCAGCCCCGACCGCGTTCACCTACCTGATCAACTCGGAGAACACGATGATCCCGGGCCAGATCACCGCGCTCAGCGAGGACCAGTGCAAAACGGAGAACACCGCACTGCCGCTCAAGGTTGAGACCGTTCCGCAGACCAACCTGGACCAGAAGCTGCAGCTGCTCGCCGGGCAGAACGCACTGCCGGCGATGTACGCCGCGGGAAACGCACCCGCCCTCACCAAGACCCTCGATGAGTCGGGCAACGTCGTCGACTTCGAGGTGGCGCTCGCCGAGATCGGCGCGCTGGACGACATCGAGCCGGCCGCCATCTCCACCATCAAGTCGCTGTACGGCGGCAAGTTCAACGTGCTTCCCTACCAGTACAACATCGAGGGCATCTGGTACAACAAGCAGGTCTTCGCCGACGCCGGCGTGGAGGTCCCCGCCACCTGGGGCGAGCTGGTTGCTGCCTCGGCGGCCATCGCAAAGACCGGGGTCACCCCGTTCTCCGCGTCGGGCGAGCAGGGCTGGCCGCTGACCCGCCTGGTCGGCGACTACCTCTTCCGTGACCTCGGAGCCGACGCGCTCCAGAAGGTCGCCGACGGCGATGCCAAGCTCACCGACCCCGAGTACGTGGCGGCGGCGCAGGCCATCGCAGATCTCGGAGCCGCCGGGTACTTCGGCCAGGGCGTCGGATCGATCGACTACGACACCGCTGCCTCCCAGTTCCTCAACGGCAAGGCCGCCATGTTCTACATGGGCAGCTGGATCCTCGAGTCGCTGAACGACCCGGAGCGCAACAAGATCGGCGCCGACAACGTCGGCTTCATGCCCTTCCCCGCCGTCGAGGGCGGCAAGGGGTCCATCGACGAGTACCCGGCCAACGTCGGGCTGCCCAGCACCATGAGCGCCAAGGTCTACGACGACAAGGTCGCCGACTGGCTCGGCTGCATCGCCGAGAACTACGGCAGCGCCGCGCTCAAGGACCAGGGCACCATCTCCGGCTTCAAGGCCAACAGCGAGGTGAGCGGCGTCGACCCGCTGACCCAGGTCGTGCAGACCACCATCAGCGAGTCCACCTCGAGTGTGCTCTGGTTCGAGGCGCTGTTCTCGACCAAGGCCACCACGACGAGCCAGACCAACGCGGCGCAGCTCGTGACCGGTGCGATCAGCGCCGAGGAGTTCATGAAGCTCGTGCAGGCGGATCTCGATAGCTAGCAAGAGCGGTGGCGGCCGGCATCCGGCCGCCACCCCCGCCTTCATCATCAATGGACGTCGCCGTCCGGAACAAGTGAGTGAACCATGAAACATGTCCTCGGAGACAAGAGGGCGATCGCGATCCTCCTGGGTCCCGCCCTCCTCGTCTACACGGCCGTGATGCTCGTGCCCGTGTTGTGGTCTCTCGGCTACACGGTCTTCGAGGGCAACACCATCATCGGGTTCACCTTCGTCGGCTTCGACAACTTCACGCGGCTGGCAGGCGATCCCAAGGTCTGGGATGCCGTTCTCTTCACCCTCAAGTACGCGCTCGTCGTGACGGTCGGGCAGGTCTTCATCGGCTACCTGATGTCGCTTCTCTACGTGTTCGTGCTGAAGAAGTCCTCGAACATCGTGCGCACCCTCGTGTTCTTCCCCGTCGTCCTGCCGACGGTCGCCGTCGCGCTGCTGTTCCAGAAGCTGTTCGAGGTCGCGCCGCAGACGGGCGTCGTGAACAGCATCATCAACTCCTTCGGCGGTGAGTCCGTTGACTGGTTCGGCAGCGGTGCAAACGCCTTCCTCGTGATCGCGATCATGGACATCTGGCGCTCCATCGGCTTCTACGGGGTGCTGCTCTACGCCGGCATCGTGGAGATCCCGGAGGACACGCTGGAGTCGGCCCGGCTCGACGGCGCAACAGGGTGGGGCCTCGTGCGGCACATCGTCCTGCCGCTCTCGCTGCCCGTGCTGCTCTCGGCCGTCATCTTCAGCATCAACGGCACACTCAAGGTGTTCGACACCATCATCGCCCTCACGAACGGCGGGCCAGGCAACGCCACCAGCCCGCTCACCCTGTACATGTTCCAGACGTCCTTCTCGTACGGCGAGTACGGCTACGGCAGCACGATCGCGCTGCTGCTCACGATCGTCTGCCTGCTTGTGACCGTGTTCATTTTCCGCTCCTCGCGCCGCGACCTCACGAAAGCCTGAGCCGATGACAACCAGCACGCTGGCAGAACACGCCGAACGCACCGTCCCGCCGCTCTCGCCCTCCGGCCGTCGTCGGCTCGGCAGCCGTCGACCCGGCCGCATCCGCGCCAAGCTCGCGAAGATCCCGCTCAACCTCGCAGTCGTGTTCATCCTCGTGATCACCGTCTACCCGTTGATCTGGCTCCTACTCAGCTCGTTCAAGACCAACGATGAGTTCGTCAACGGCTCGGTCTTCGCACTGCCGGAGACGCTCAACTGGCAGAACTACATCGATGCCTGGACCACGGGAAACATGGGGCAGTACCTGAGCAACAGCGTCTTGGCCGTGTTCCCGGCCCTTGCGCTCATCATCCTCCTGGGCACGGCCGCCGGGTTCGCGCTCGAGGTCATGGTGTGGAAGGGGCGCAACGGCGTCCTCCTCGCATTCCTCGTCGGCATCATGGTGCCCGGGCAGATGATCCTCCTGCCACTGTTCACCGTCTACTTCCAGACCGGGCTGTCTGGCTCGTTGTGGCCATTGATCATCACCTACACCGGCATCGGGCTGCCGCTGACGACCTTCATGATGGCGACCTTCTTCCGTTCGATCCCCCGTGAGGTCTTCGAAGCGTCGACGCTCGACGGCGCCAGCATCATCCGCTCCTTCTTCACCATCGGATTCCCCATGGTGCGAAACGGAATCTTCACGATTGCCCTGGTCCAGTTCTTCTTCATCTGGAACGACCTGCTCATCGCGCTGACATTCACGAACAGCTCGGCGTTGCGCACGATCCAGGTCGGATTGCTGAACTTCACCGGTGAGTACGGGGCAACGCAATACGGCCCACTGTTCGCCGCGATCTGCATCAACGTCTTTGGAACGCTCGTCATTTATCTCGCCCTCAACCAGAGAGTGATGAAGGGCCTCACGGCCGGATCCGTCAAGGGCTGATTCCGCCCGCGGCGTCCACACTCTGAACTGTTACGCCTGGCTCCACGACGGAGCCGGGAGAAAGGCGAGCCTCGCCATGTCAACACCCCGCACATCCGACCCGATCGACCGCAGCATCGTGGTGGCAGCGCCACGCTTCGAACAGCTCACAGAGCCGCTCGGGATCGGTGTCGCCACGCCTCGGGTCTCCTGGAAGACGCGGATCGAATCCGGCGATGCTGATGCCGCGCCCTTCACCCAGACCGGCTACCAGCTCAAAACGACCAGGGCCGGCGTGGTCACCCTCGGTGAGGTCGTCGACTCCGCCGAGCAGGTGCTGGTGCCGTGGGAGTTTCCCGCGCTCCGCTCGCGGGAGAGCGCCAGTGTGCGCGTGCGGGTGCGTAGCGGCAGTGAGCGCTGGTCCGACTGGAGTGAGCCGGCATCCGTTGAGGCCGGCCTGCTCGAGCCGGGCGACTGGGTTGCCGTGCCGGTCGGCCCGGCCTGGGCGGAAGACCAAGAGGCCGAGCGGCGGCCTCCGCTCGTGCGCCGGGAGTTCACGCTGCCCACTGACATCGCCGCGGCGCGGCTCTACGTGACCGCCCACGGGCTCGCCGAGGTGGAGATCAACGGCATCCGCATCGGCCGCGATGCGCTCGCGCCCGATTGGACCGTCTACGGGCAGCGACTCACCTACCGCAGCTACGACGTGACCGGTGCGCTCACCGCCGGCGACAACGCGATCGGCGCATGGCTCGGCGACGGCTGGTACCGAGGCCGAATCGGCTTCCACGGCGGCTACCCGAACCTGTACGGCAGCGATATCTCGTTGATCGCCCAGCTCGAGGTGACGCATCACGACGGCCGGCGCACAGTGGTCGCCACCGACTCCGACTGGTCGGCGGGCTTCGGACCGATCCTGGCCTCCAACCTGTACTTCGGCGAGCACTACGACGCCCGCGAGGAGCGCGCCGGCTGGTCGGAGCCCGGCTTCGACGATGCCGGCTTCACCCCGGTCGCGATCGCCGAGCGCGACCCGGCGACGATCGTGGCGCCGCAGGGGCCTCCCGTGCGCTGCACCGAGACGCTGCGCCCGGTGAGCGTGTCGACCTCGCCGTCGGGGGCGACCGTCCTCGACTTCGGCCAGAACCTCGTCGGCCGCCTCCGCATCCGGGTCGCCGGGGAGCGGGGGGCAACCGTCACGCTGCGCCACGCCGAGGTGATGCAGGACGGCGAGATCTACACCAGGCCGCTCCGTGGCGCCCTCGCGACCGACCGCTACACGCTGGCGGGCGCCGACACCGAGATCTGGGAGCCGCGCTTCACGTTCCACGGCTTCCGCTACGCCGAGATCACCGGCTGGCCGGGTGAGTTCGACCCGTCGATGGTCGAAGCGCTGGTCTACCACTCCGACATGGAGCGCACCGGCTGGCTGGAGACCTCGGACCCGCTCATCAATCGCCTGCATGAGAACGTGGTGTGGGGCATGCGCGGCAACTTCGTCGGGCTCCCCACCGACTGCCCGCAGCGTGACGAGCGCCTCGGCTGGACGGGCGACATCCAGGTGTTCGCGCCGACCGCCTCCTTCCTCTACGACTGCTCTGGACTGCTCAGCTCCTGGTTGCGCGACGTCGAGGCCGAGCAGCTGGATGACGGAACCGTGCCGTGGTACGTGCCGGTGATCCCGGGCGGCGCCGAGTGGACGCCGATCCGCCCCGGCGCGGTGTGGGGCGACGTCGCTGTGCTCACGCCGTGGGTCTTGTTCGAGCGCTTCGCCGACCGGGGCGTCATCGCGACGCAGTACGGCAGCGCCAAGCGCTGGGTCGACCTGATCGACAAGCTGGCGGGCGACGACCACCTGTGGAACGAGGGGTTCCAGCTGGGCGACTGGCTCGACCCCGCCGCACCCCCGCACGATCCAGCGGATGCGACGACGGATCGCTACCTGGTGGCGACGGCGTACTTCGCCGAGTCCGCGAAGCGTCTCGCAGAGACGGCCGCCGAGCTCGGCCTCGCCGACGATGCCGCCCACTACTTCGACCTCGCAGCTGCGGTGCGCGCGGCCTTCGTCGGCGAGTACGTGTTGCCGAGCGGAGCGCTCACGAGCGACGCGCAGACCGCCTACTCGCTGGCGATCGTGTTCGATCTGCTGCCGAGCGCCGAGCAGCGCAGCTTCGCCGGCAAGCGACTGGCCGAACTCGTGCGGGAGGCGGGCAATCGCATCGCAACCGGCTTCGCGGGCACGCCGGTGATCTCGGAGGCGCTCACCCTCACCGGCCACGTCGCCACGGCCTACGACCTCCTGTTCGAGGACGAGTGCCCCTCGTGGCTCTACACCGTCAAGCAGGGGGGAACCACGATCTGGGAACGCTGGGACAGCCTCATGCCAGACGGCACGGTGAACCCCGGCGGGATGACGTCCTTCAACCACTACGCGCTGGGCGCTGTGGCCGATTGGATGCACACCACGATCGGCGGCATCCGCTCGACGGAGCCCGGATTCCGCCGCATCAGCGTGCGGCCGCTGCCCGACGCAAGGCTCAGCTCCGCCTCGGCTGCCCACGAGTCGCCCTACGGCCGCATCGAGGTCTCCTGGCGGGTGGACGGCGACTCGTTCTCCGCGCGCGTGGTCGTGCCGGTGGGCGTGACGGCCGACATCGAGCTGCTCGGGCAGGTGGCGGAGACCGTCACGCACGGAGTGCACGAGTACCGGATCGCCGCACCGGCCGCGGCGGTGGCCGCGCTCGTGTGATCAGCGGCCGACCCGGGCGCTGCCCGGGTCGGCCGATTGCGCGTCTCCACGTCAACTCGTCGCAAAAGTACATCGGACTGTTCGACTCTGAAAAGGTCGAGACGAGGCACCCCATCGGCGGCGCCGGCGAGATCTACCAGTTTGCTGATCACATCCGGGGGCCCACCGCGTCCGCAGCGAAGGCGAGGCGTCAGCCCACATTTCCCTCTGGGGCGATCTCGGCGATCAGGGCCTCGACGCGGGCCCGGATGTCGTCGCGAATCGGGCGCACGGCCTCGATGCCCTGCCCGGCCGGGTCCTCCAGCTCCCAGTCCTCGTAGCGCTTCCCGGGGAAGATGGGGCAGGCGTCGCCGCAGCCCATGGTGATGACGACGTCCGAGTCGCGGACGGCCTCGGTCGTCAGCACCTTCGGCGCATTGCCCGCGATGTCGATGCCCAGCTCGGCCATCGCCTGGACCGCGACGGGGTTGATCGCGTCCTTCGGCTCCGAGCCGGCGGAAAGCACGTCGATGCGCCCGGCCGACAGCGCGCTCAGGAACCCAGCGGCCATCTGTGAGCGGCCGGCGTTGTGTACGCAGACGAAGAGGACGGAGGGCTTGTCTGGCATGGCGGGTGCGGCTTTCTGTGCGGGAATCCCGGCTGGGAGGGCTGCTGGAATCGTAGATAACTATATTGACGTTTGTCAATGTAGTTGAGACGATGTTCACATGACGTTGACCGACTTGCTCCCCGCCACCGATGTGACCGCGTGCTGTGAACCGCTGACCCGCGAGTCCATCAGTGCGGAGAATGCCGGCGCCCTGGCCAGCACGCTCAAGGCCTTGGCGGACCCCACGCGGCTGCGCCTGCTCTCGATGGTCGCCGCTCACGTCGACGGCGAGGCCTGCGTCTGCGACCTGACTGAGCCCGTTGGGCTGTCGCAGCCGACCGTCTCACACCACTTGAAAATTCTGGTGGAGGCCGGCTTCCTGACTCGCTCCAAGCGCGGCCTCTGGGCCTACTACCGCCTGGTGCCCGGAGCGCTCGACTCGGTCAGCCGCTTGCTCGTCACCATCTGATGACGCGCCCTCTTCCCGCCCTCGCTTCCCCAGGAGACCCTGCATGACCATCGCCGAACTGCCCCTCGCCACCAAGCCCTCCTTCGACCGCCTCGCCGGCCACCCGGTGGCCGTCATTGGTGCGGGGCCCATCGGCCTGGCCGCCGCCGCCCAGCTCTTGGAGCGCGGCATCGACGTCGTGGTCTACGAGGCCGGCGAGACGGCAGGGGCCGCGGTGGCATCGTGGGGGCACACCCGTCTGTTCTCGCCGTGGGAGTACCTCGTCGACGAGGCCGCGGCACGCCTGCTGGACAAGGCAGGTTGGGAGGCCCCCTCCGCCAAGCGCCTGCCCTACGGGCGCGACCTCGTCAACGACTACCTCCTGCCGCTTGCGGCCACCCCGGAACTGGCGCCGCGCATCCGCTACGGCAGCACCGTCGTCGCCGTGTCCCGTCAGGGGATGGACCGCACGCGCACGGGCGGCCGGGCGAAGGCGCCATTCCTGCTGCGGGTGCAGACCACGGGCGGCACCATTGAGCAGCTGGCGCGCGCCGTCATCGATGCGTCCGGCACGTATGCCAACCCCAATGGCCCGCTCTCGAGCGGGCTTCAGCCGGCGGCATCCGAGGTGCAGGCGAGCATCGCCCACGCGCTGCCCGACGTGCTCGGCGCCGAGCGCGCACGCTTCGCCGGCAAGCACGCGCTCGTCGTGGGTGCCGGGCACTCGGCCGCGAACACCCTGCTCAAGCTGGCCCAGCTCGCCGACGAGGCGCCGGGCACGAGCATCACCTGGGCGGTGCGCTCCGTCAGCCCGGTGCGGGTGTACGGCTCGGATGCCGACGAGCTCGAGGCCCGCGGCCAACTCGGCTCCCTGGTGCACGACCTCGTGCGTGCGGGCAAAGTCACCCTCATCGACCGGTTCGAGATCGACGACCTGCGCCCCACCGCGGAGGGCCGCGTCGAGGCGGTCGGGCGCCGCCGTCGCGAAGAGACAGCGATTGAGGCCGACGTCGTCGTGAACGCCACCGGGTTCCGCCCCAACCTGGACATGCTGCGCGAGGTGCGCCTGCACCTGGATGAGATCGTCGAGGCGCCCGCCCGCTTGGCCTCCCTCATCGACCCGAACCTGCACAGCTGCGGCACCGTCTACCCGCACGGCGTCGACGAGCTCGCGCACCCGGAGCCCAACTTCTACATCGCCGGCATGAAGAGCTACGGCCGCGCGCCCACCTTCCTGCTGCTCACCGGGTACGAGCAGGTGCGCTCCATCGCCGACGAGCTCGCCGGCAACAGTGAGGCGGCGCGGCTCGTGCAGCTGACCCTCCCGGACACCGGAGTCTGCTCGACGGCGCTCCCGACCGCCGCGGGGACGCTCCCGCTGCTGGATGTCAGCGCATCCGGCTCCTGTGGAACGGCCCCAGCGGCATCCGCGAGTTGCTGCGGCTGAGGCCGGTGACGGCGCTCGCGCGCTGGCGACGAACAACGGCCCCTCCGCACATGCGGAGGGGCCGTCTCGACTGTGTGTGGCCTAGAAGTGGGTGCCGCCGTCGATGCGCACCTCGGTGCCGGTGATGAAGGCGCCGTCCGAGCTGGCCAGCATGGCGACAACGCCCGCGACCGACTCGGGGCCGGCGAAGCCCTCGCCGATGGCCGGGGTGAGCTTCATGAACAGGCTGAAGTCGGCGTCATCCGGCAGGCCGGGGCCCTGGCTCTGCTTGCTCTCGCCGCTGCCGTCGGTCATGCCGGAGGAGATCGAGCCGGGCTGCACCGAGTTGAAGCGAATGCCCTGCTTGGCGTACTCGGAGGCGAGGGCGTGCGTCATCGACTGCACGCCGCCCTTGCTGGCCGCGTAGGCCGCCATGTAGGGGTGAGCGAACATCGACGAGGTCGAGCTGAAGTTCACCACGGCCGAGCCGTCGCCGTCGAGCAGCGCGGGGATCGCCTCGCGGATCATCAGGAAGGTGCCGACCAGGTTCACGTTGATGACCTGCTGGAAGGCCTCGAGCGTGGTCGAGTGGGTGTGCGAGGAGCGCAGGATGCCGGCCGCGTTCACGAGCACGTCCAGGCCGCCGAGGGCCTCGACGGCGGTCGCGACCGCCGCCTTGACGGATGCCTCGTCGGCGATGTTGACGACGACCGTGCTGAGGCGCTCGGCGGCGTCGCCGGCCTTGGCCACGGTGTCGGCGAGGCCGCTCTCGCTCACGTCGGCGGCGACGATGCTGCCGCCCTCTGCGAGCATGCGCAGCACGGTGGCCTGGCCGATGCCCGAGCCACCGCCGGTGACGATGGCGCGGCGTCCGATGTAACGGTTCATGTCTAGCGACCTTTCAATCAGGGGTGTTCTGCTACACGTTACGCCAACTTGGCACAACGTGCCAGCGATGCAGGATGCGCACAGGTGGCATGGGCGGCGTACGCTCTTTCACATGGATTCCACTCCGCCGAGCCTCACCCAGCGCCGCAAGGCGGCAACCCAGCTGGAGATCGCGCGGGCCGCCGCCCGCCTGTTCGCCGAGCGGGGCGCCGACGCGGTGACGGCCGAGGAGATCGCCCAGCAGGCCGGGATCGCGGTGCGCACCTTCTACCGCTACTTCCGCACCAAGGAGGACGCGGTCGCGCCGCTGCTGACGGTGGGCGCCGGCCACTGGCGCACCCTGCTGGCCGCCGCGAGCCCGCAGGAAGACCTGATCGACGCCCTGGAGCGCACCATCGTCGAGGTGCTCACCCCGCACAGCGATGACGACCTCGAGATGCTGCGCTGGACACTCGGCCTGCTGCACGCGGCGGCGGATGACGCTGCCCTGCGTCTGGTCTGGTACCGCGTCAACGGTGAATCAGAGGTGCAGCTGCGCGAGGTGATCGCGACGCTGGCCGGCCCGGGGGTCGACCCCTACGCTCTGCGGCTGATCGCCGCGGCCGCCACGGACGCGATGTGCATCGCCATCGAGGAGTGCGCGACGGTCGAGGACCCGCTGCTCGACCCCGGCGCGCCTGCCGCCCTGGCGCGTCGCGCGCTGCGCGAGCTCACCCGCGGCGTGCAGCTGCGTCCCCCGGCCGCTGGCGGCTGAGCGGGCCCGCCGCACGCCGGCGCAGGGCCCACCGGGCCGAGCCGCCTAGACCACTGGCGGCGAGAACTCAAGCCATTGCGCCTGCTCGGTGACCCGCAAAGACTGGGTTCATGGAAAGACTCACATCGGAAATTTCTGCGACGAAGCGAGCATTCCCCTCCGTGCAGCCGCGGGGCCCCCTCAGCCGCGCCGTGCTCAACCTCCTCGCCTCTGACGCGCCCAACCCGGAGCCGCTGCTCGGCGAGTTGAGCGAGCTGACGAGCATCGCGCTCGCCGCAAGCAGCGATCTCGTTCGCGACGAAGACATCCAGCTGTGCCTGTTCGTGCTCTACTCGCTGCATTATGGGGATGTCATCGAGCGTGGCGACGAGTGGGAGTGGCATCCGGCACTCGTCGGCGCCCGGCTCGAGATCGAGCGTGCGTTCGAGGCCTCCCTGCGTGCGCAGGTGGCCTGCCCGCCGACGCCGGCCAGCGTGCAGGAGGATGTCGCCGCCGCACTCTTCGACATGACCAGCCCCGACAGCGGCCCCAGCCTCGCCCGCTACGTGGCCAAGCAGGCCACGGATGAGCAGCTGCGCGAGCTGCTGATTCAGCGCTCCGTGTACACGCTGAAGGAGGCCGACCCGCACTCCTGGGCCATCCCTCGGCTGACGGGGCGTGCCAAGGCGGCGCTCATCGAGATTCAGGCGGATGAGTACGGGCAGGGCCGCCCGAACAACGTGCACGCGGCCGTCTACGCCGCCACCATGCGCTCGGTCGGGCTCGACGACAGTTATGGGGCGTACCTCGACGAGGTGCCGGCCATCACGCTCGCCTCGCTCAACCTGATGACGATGTTCGGCCTCAATCGCCGCCTGCGGGGAGCGATCGTCGGCCACCTCGCCGCCTTTGAGATGACGTCCTCCATCCCGAGCCGGCTCAATTCCAACGGATTCCGCCGGCTGGGCTACGGCGAGGAGACCACGCGGTACTTCGACATCCATGTCGAGGCAGACGCGATTCACGAGCAGATCGCCGGGCGGGATCTCGCCGGGGCCCTCGCCGAAGACGAGCCGGAGCTTCTCGGAGACATCCTGTTCGGTGCAGCGGCCTGCCTGGCCGTGGACGGCTGGGCCGGGCAGCACATTCTCGAGGCGTGGCAAGACGGCCGGAGCTCGCTGCGCGTGCGGGACGCCGAGAGTGAGCCCGCGGAGGTGCTGCTGTGACGCACCCCGAGCAGCCGGACGAGGAGACGCTCATCGTGGCCTGCCCCAACGGGCCGCTGCTCGTGCGGGGGCCGATCGAGATCGTCGACCCAGAGGGTGGCCAGTCGATGCACACCAGCCGCACAGTGGCGCTCTGCCGCTGCGGCGTCTCGACGATCAAGCCGTTCTGCGACGGGACGCACAAACTCGTGGACTTCCGCACCGCGACATAGCGCCGCGCGGCCCGGGCGGCGCAGCGCTCAGAGCGTGGGGAGCGGCGCCGGGGCCAGCGAGTGGTGCAGCAGCGCCGAGAGCTGCAGGGCGCCGCCCGCGCGGAACGCCGCGCGTTGACTGTCGGCGCCAGCGCCGTCCCGCAGGCGCTGCGCGAGCGCTGCCTCCACGAAGCCCGCGTCGCCGAGCGTCTGCAGCGCCGGCTGCACGTGCTCCAGGAGCGCCCGCACCACCTCGGCCGTGGCATCCAACTCACCGCTCAGCGGGTTGACCAGCCGGCCGTGCAGGCCGTCGCGAGCCGCCAGCCAAAGTTCCGCGGCGAGAAGCTCGCTCGGCGCTGGAGGCAGCGGAGCGGCGCTCAGGCTGGTGACGACGAGGGCACGCGAGAGGAGGGCCAGCAGCACGGACGATTCCGCATCGAGCTGGGCGTCGAACACCCGTATCTCGAGCGTGGGGAAGCGCTCGGACAGCCGCGCATCCCAGGCGATGCAAGCGAGGTCGACCGAGGCGCCCACGTCGACGATGCGGGCGGCGCGTGCGTCGTAGTCCGCCGCATCGAGGAAGTGGGGCGGGCAGCCGGATGTCGCCCAGCGGCGGGCCAGGAGCGCCCGCCAGCTCGCGAACCCGGTGTCGCGGCCATGCCAGAAGGGCGAGTTCGCGCCGAGCGCGAGCAGCACCGGAATCCACGGGCGAACGCCGTTCAGGGCGTGCACCCCGGCGTCGCGGGACGGCACGTTCACATGCACGTGCAGGGCATTCAGCTGGTGGTCATCGGCGACCGCGCGCACGTCGTCGCGGATGCGTTCGTAGCGCCGCCCGGGGGTCGGGGCGGGCCACTCATCGGTGTCGAATGGCGCGCCCGTTCCTGCAGCGAGCACCCCCATCGACTCCGTGACGCGGCGGAGGCGGGCCCGAAACCCGTTCAGCGCCTCGAACGCCTGCTGCCGCGCGGCGAGCACCGGGGAGGAGTGCTCGAGCTGTGAGGCAAGAAACTCGGCGCCGACGTATCTGGCCACTGCCGGATCGCGCAACAGCTCGAGTCTGGCAGCCTCCGCAGCGGCCACGGGCCGGAGAAGGTCGGAACTCAAGAACATGAATTCCTCTTCGATGCCGAACGCTGTCTCGCTGGCCGGGGTGCTCATGACCCGCTCACTCTGACTTTTCGGGCGGGTAGGGCGCGGAGCGCAGCGCGCCCGCCAGGTGGGCGGCATTGCGGGCGAGGGTGGCGTTCGCGGAGCGCACCGCCTCTGGCGTCTCGCTGAGATCCTTGTAGTCGACTTTCTCCATCGCCCGCCCGTTCCAGTACGTCCCGCCTTGGGCAGGAACGGTGAACCCCACATCGTTCAGCGCCTGGTGCAGGTCGGCGGTGATCTTGTGCGCCCCGTCTTCGTTGCCGACGACGCCGGTGACCGCGACCTTGTGGAAGAGGATGGGCCGGCCGGCGTCATCCGTGACCGAGAGTTCGGCGTCGAGGCGCTCCAGGATGCGCTGCATCACGCTCGACATCTGCCCCACCCAGGTCGGCGAGCAGAAGGCGACGATGTCGGCCGCGAGGATCTTCTCGCGCAGTTGGGGCCACTCATCGGAGCCGCCCATGTCTGTCTCGACGCCGGGTGCGAGGGTGAGGTCAACGGCCCGGGCGATCTCGCCGTGCACATTGTGCAGGGCGAACTGCTCGAGGAGCTGCGTTCCCAGGAGCTCCGTGCTCGACGCTTCGGGTGAGGGCTTCAAGGTTGCGTTGATGATGAGTACAGAGAGTGCTGAATCCGTCATTCCTCAGTTCTATGCGAGCTGGCGTGGGGGCGTAAAGGGCTTGACAAGCGCGCACCGAGGCCCGAAGCCCTCTGCTGGCTAAGCTCGGAACCGTGGACGCCCTCGACCCATCCCGACTCACCCGCGTGATCTCACCGCTCAAGCGCACGCTGCTGCGCGCGGCGCGGCAGGCCGACGGGCTCCCCGACATCCCGGATGCCCAGATCGAGGTGCTGCGCGCCCTGCCGGCCGGGTCCGCGCTGAGCCCCGGCGAGCTGGCCGCCCGGCTGCAGCTGAAGCCCTCGACGATCAGCAATCTGCTGGGATCCATGGCGGATGCCGGCCTCATCACCCGCACGCCGGCTGAGCATGACCGGCGCAGCAGCGAGGTGCGCGCGTCGGACGCGGCGCTCGAGCTGCTCCGACGCTTCGACCAGGCCAGCGGCGCAATCCTGGGGCAGGCGCTGGCGCTGATCGACCCGGGCGAGCGCGCGGCGCTCGCCGCAGCGCTGCCCGCGCTGGAGCGGCTGCAGGGCGCCCTCGAACAGGTATCGGCCGCGGATGGCGCGCACGCCTGACCCACCGGACTCCCGACCGGGGTTGACGGCTTTTAGTTTTGTTGCAAAACTAACTGCACGAATCTCGAAGAGGAGAAGTATGAAGATCGTCATTGCCGGTGCAGGAATCGGCGGCCTGGTCACAGCGCTCAGCCTGCACTCCGCCGGACACCGCGACATCGAGATCTACGAGCGGGTGAGCCAGATCCGCCCGCTCGGCGTGGGCATCAACCTGCTTCCCCACGCCGTGCGGGAGCTCACCGAACTCGGCCTGGGCGAACAAGTGGCCGCCATCGGCGTCGCCACGCGCGAACTCTCCTACTTCAACCGCTTCGGCCAGCTCATCTGGAGCGAGCCGCGAGGCGTCGCCGCCGGCTACCGCTGGCCGCAGGTCTCGCTGCACCGCGGCGAGCTGCAGATGCTGCTGCTCGACGCCGTCATCGACCGGCTCGGCGCGGATGCCGTGCGGCTCGGCCACAGCCTGCTGGGCGTCGAACACGGGGTCGACTCCGACACGGCGCGGTTCGCGCGCGACGGCGGCGAGGAGCTGACCGTGGAGGCCGGGTTGATCGTCGGCGCCGACGGCATCCATTCGGCCCTGCGTCGCCAGCACTACCCGAACGAGGGCGAGCCGATCTGGAACGGGCTGACCCTCTGGCGTGGCACAGCGTCGGCGCCCGGCTACCTGGGCGGGCGCACCATGATCATGGCCGGCGACGGGCAGCAGAAGTTCGTGGCCTACCCGCTGAGCGAGGGCGAGGCGGGCGCCGAGGCGCGGATCAACTTCATCGCCGAGCGTCGGGCCCCGGAGGGCGCCGTGGCGACGGCCGACTGGAACCGGGCGGTCGACCCCGCGCCCATCCTCGAGCTGTTCGCGGACTGGGACTTCGACTGGCTTGACGTGCCGACGCTCATCGCGGCCTCCGAGGAGATCCTCGAGTACCCGATGGTCGACCGCGACCCGCTGCCGCAGTGGTCGTTCGGCCGCTCCACCCTCGTCGGCGACGCCGCCCACGCCATGTACCCGATCGGCTCGAACGGGGCCTCGCAGGCGATCCTGGACGCCCGCACCCTCGCCCACGAGCTCGCGACGAGGCCGACCGTCGCCGAGGCGCTCGCCGCGTACGAGGAGGTGCGCCGGCCCGCCACCGCCGGGCTGATCGAGAGCAACCGCAAGCTCGGCCCGGAGCGGGTCATGCAGATGGCGTTCGAGCGGGCGCCGGAGGGCTTCGCGCACATCCACGACGTGCTCTCGCAGGAGGAGCTGGAGGCGGTGGCGGCCGAGTACAAGCGGGCCGCGGGCTTCCACCCCGACCTGCTGAACCTCCGGCCGTCGCTGTCGGTGCCGGGGGAGGACGCCAGCTGACGACGTCAGCTGACGACGCCCGCGACGTGCGGGGGCACGGCGCGGGCGGCGGGGTGTGTGATGGGCTCGGGGTCTAGCTGATCTTGCGCCGGTAGATGGCGATCGCGCCGGCGTAGGCGACCACGAGGATGCCGACCAGCCAGGCCAGGGCCACCCAGATGTCGCTGCCGACCGGCTCCTGCGCGAACAGCGCCCGGAGGCTGTTCACGATGGAGGTCACCGGCTGGTTCTCGGCGAACCAGGCGACCGGGGCGGGCATCGACTCGGTGGGCACGAACGCCGAGCTGATGAACGGCAGGAAGATCAGCGGGTAGCTGAACGCGCTCGCGCCGTCGACGGTCTTCGCCGAGAGCCCGGCGATGACGGCGAGCCAGGTCAGCGCGAGGGTGAACAGCACCAGGATGCCGGCGACTGCGAGCCAGTCGCCGACGGACGCCCCGGTGCGGAACCCCATGAGCAGCGCCACCCCGATGACGACCGCCACCGAGACCAGGTTCGCGGCCAGCGAGGTGAGCACGTGCGCCCAGAGCACGCTCGAGCGGGCGATCGGCATCGATTGGAAGCGGTCGAAGATGCCGCCCTGCAGGTCGAGGAACAGCCGGTAGGCGGTATAGGCGATGCCCGAGGCGATCGTGATGAGCAGGATGCCGGGCAGCATGTAGTTGACGTAGGACTCGCTGGAGCCGGTGTTGATGGCGCCGCCGAGCACGTAGACGAACAGCAGCAGCAGCGCGATCGGCGTGACGGTCGTGGTGATGATCGTGTCGGGGCTGCGGAGGATGTGGCGCAGCGAGCGGCCGGTCAGTGTGCCGGTGTCGCTGAGCACTTGGGTGGTCATCAGCTTTCCTTTCCTGTCGGCACCGTTTCCGGCGCTTCTTCTGGGTTGCCGGTGTCGCCGACGAGGGCGAGGAAGACGTCCTCGAGGGACGGCTGCTTCTCGACGTACTCGACGGTGGCCGGCGGGAGCAGCCGCTTGAGCTCGCTCAGCGTGCCGTTCTGGATGATGGTGCCCTGGTGCAGGATGCCGATGCGGTCGGCCAGCTGCTCGGCCTCGTCGAGGTACTGCGTGGTGAGCAGCACGGTCGTGCCGCGGTCGGCGAGCTGGCGGATGGTCTGCCACACCTCGATGCGCGCCTGCGGGTCGAGGCCGGTGGTCGGCTCGTCGAGGAAGATGACCGGCGGGTCGCCGATCAGGCTCATCGCGATGTCGAGCCGGCGCATCATGCCGCCCGAGTACGTCGCCGCCTTGCGCTTGCCGGCATCGGTGAGCGAGAAGCGCTCGAGCAGGTCGTCGGCGATCGCGCCCGGGTTCTCCAGGTGGCGGAGCCGGGCGATCAGCACGAGGTTCTCCCGGCCGGAGAGGATGCCGTCGACGGCGGCGAACTGGCCGGTCAGGCTGATCGACTCCCGCACCTCGGCGGGCTGCGCTGCCACGTCGAAGCCGTGCACGGTGGCGCTGCCGGCATCCGCCTTCAGGAGCGTCGACAGGATGCGCACCAGCGTGGTCTTGCCGGCGCCGTTCGAGCCGAGCAGGGCGAAGATGCTGCCCGCTGCCACCTCGAAGTCGACGCCCTGCAGGACGCTCAGGTCTGTGAATGATTTCTCGATGCCCTGAACCCGGATCGCGGGCTCCGGCATCTGCTTCGTGGACATGTCATTTCTCCGTCTCCGGCGCGGTCACGCCTGGTGCGCGGTGGCCTGGTCGATGGCATCGGTCAGGCGCTTGCGCTCTTTGTCGATCCACTGCTTGCCGTCGTAGGCGCGGGCGAAGTCCTCGGCGAACCCGACCGGGTCGTCGCCGACGATCTCGCGCACCGGGGTGCCGTCGACGGATGCCCGCTCCCAGAGGTCGGCGAAGTCGCTGACCATGGTGACGAGCGTGTCGCCGTCGGTGACGCCGCCGTAGTACATGAAGTAGCGCTCGAACGCCTTCGCGGAGCTGCGGTAGGGCTCGGGCAGGGCCTCGATGCGCGCCTTGTACGCCTTGTACTGCTTCTTCTGCTCGAGCGAGCCCGTGAGGGTCTCGATCCACTTTGCGGCCATGGTCATTCTCCTTCGTGATCGTGCTGTGAGTTGTCGCTGTGGCGGTGCAGCTGTTCGATGCGTGCGGCCAAGAAGTCCCAGCTCTTCCAGAACTCGGCGAGGTATTCGCCGCCCTGTGCGTTGAGCGAGTAGACCTTGCGGGGCGGGCCCTTCTCGGACGGGACCTTCTCGACGTCGACGAGGCCGCGCTGCTCGATGCGGATCAGCAGGGCATACACGGTGCCCTCGACGATGTCGGAGAACCCCTGATCGCGCAGCCGGGCCGTGATCTCGTAGCCGTACGCCGGCTGTGCTGCCAGCGTCGCCAGGACGATGCCCTCGAGGGTGCCCTTGAGCATCTCGGTCATCTGCTTGCCCATCGGGCTCACCTTCTATCTACTCTGTGTTGCTGACTACCGGTACATAGTAAGCACGAGTACCGGTAGATAGCAACACTGAATAGCAAGAATCTGAGCAATACCGGAACGAGCCGATATGGTTCTGAACAGGATTGCGAAGGAGCCTTGATGTCACTGCCCCACCCGGAGCTCGAGTTCGTCTTCGAGGTGCGCGTCACCATCGACGAGGCCCTGCGTATCGGGCGCAGCGCCGACGAGCAACTGCACTTCACGCCCATCACCGGAGGGACGGTGAGCGGCCCGCGGCTGAACGGCGAGGTGCTGGCCGGCGGGGGAGACTGGCTGGTCGAGCGCGGGAACACCTGCCAGCTGGAGGCGCGCTACCTGCTGCGCGCCGATGACGGCGCCGTCATCGACATCCTGAACCGCGGCTACTACCGCGCAACTCCAGAGCTCGAGGCACGGATGGAGGCAGGGGAGCAGGTCGACGAGCGCCTCTACTACTACCGCACTGCCCCGGTGTTCCAGACCGACGCCCCCGCCCACCGCTGGCTCGCGGAGAACCAGTTCCTCGGCATGGCCCGCGACGACGGCGGGGATGTCTGCATCCGCTTCTTCCTCGTCCGCTGAGCGGGCGCGTCCTCCTCGACGGAGCGGGCTGCTCGCCCCCGCGGCCCGTGCGCGACGCCGAGAGCCTCGCCGCGGGCGGCCTGTCACACAACCGGTTTCACGCCACTGCTCTGTGCGCCCCGACGGAGGCTGGTGGGGAGGGCCGGGGCGGTGTAAGACGGGTGTCATGGTCCGGATCACGAACACCATCGACATCGAGGCACCGGCGGAGCGGGTCTACTCGACCCTGCGCGCGCTCGACGCCTACCCGAGCTGGCTCAAGCACTCCACGGTGTACCGCGGCACGAGGGCGCCGGCGGCGCAGGCGACGCAGGACGAGGCATCGCAGCGCTACGAGGACTCGACCATGGTCGGCCGAATGCGCGGCGAGATCGTCGAGGAGGCGCCCGCTCGTGCGCTGCAGTTCCACCAGCGCACGGCGTCCGGCAGCCTGGACGCGCGCATCCGCTACGAGCTGGCTGCGGCCGGGGCGGGCACACGCCTCACCCGCACTGGCGAGCTGACGACGCACGGCATCCTCCGCCTCGGGCAGCCGATGCTGGTGCGCATGGCCGCCGCCGAGAGC